>JAXDTJ010000008.1:0-18690 GCA_034090015.1 Paludibacteraceae bacterium
AAATAGAGTTATGTCGCCCCGTTGGGGCTTGCATTGTGGATGATTCCCGTTTACGTAGGGGCGAGCCCCTACGCTGTTTTATGTCGCCCCTTCGGGGCTTATGCTTGATAGAGAATTTGGGTCAACTCGTATATCATTACCAAAATTATATACACGTATGGACGTTAATGATCAAATAGTACTATATAAGACACCTGATGGACATACAGAGTTAGAGGTTCGTTTGCAGGAAGAAACGATGTGGCTAACTCAAAAACAAATAGCAGAACTATTTGATACGGATAGAACGGTTATTGTGCGCCATATACATAATATCTATAAAACCGAAGAACTGGAAGAAATGGCAACTTGTGCAAAAATTGCACAGGTTCGTCAAGAAGGGAAACGAACGATTACTCGTGAATTGCCGTTTTACAACTTAGATATGATTCTTTCTGTCGGTTATAGGGTGAACTCAAAAAATGCGACTGCATTCCGTCGCTGGGCAAATCGTGTCCTCAAAGACTATCTGCTCAAGGGATATGCCGTCAACCGCAATATCCAATTGCAGCACTACACCGAACTGAAACAATTAGTCGGGGTGCTGGAGCGCATGGTCAAGCAGCAGGAAAAACTATCGGGCAATGAGGCGGGAGACCTGATTAGCGTCGTTTCGGACTATACGCTGGCGCTTGACACTTTGGACAAATACGACTATCAGCAGTTGGAGGTTGCCGATACTACCAACGAACAGAAGTTCCGCGCTACCTATGAGAACGCGATGACCGCCATATGGAGCCTGAAAGAGAAATTTGGCGGTAGCATGCTTTTTGCCAACGAGAAGGACGACTCTTTCAAGAGTTCCATCGGGCAGATTTATCAGACTTTCGACGGCAAAGACCTCTATCCATCGGTGGAGGAGAAGGCTGCAGTGTTACTCTACCTCGTAACCAAAAACCATTCTTTCTCTGATGGCAACAAACGCATTGCCGCCACGCTTTTTCTGTGGTATCTTGCCAACAATGGAATCTTGTACAATCCCGATGGCAGCAAGCGCATTGCAGACAATACCTTGGTTGCCCTTACGCTGATGATTGCCGAGAGCCGCACCGAAGAAAAAGACGTGATGGTGAAAGTAGTTGTAAACCTCATCAACAAGAGCAACTATGCCTAAGGTAGAAATGAAACGCTTGGGCGACTACATTCGCGAGGTGGATGTTCGGAACAAGGACTTGAAAGTTTCTGAATTGATGGGAATCAGTATAGGGAAATTCTTTATGCCATCAGTCGCTAATGTGATAGGAACGGATTTGTCTAATTATAAGGTTGTTTATAAAGGACAATTTGCATCTAATCTTATGCATGTTGGGCGTGATGAAAAGATACCTATTGCAATGTATGAATTGGAAGAACCGATAATTGTCTCTCCTGCTTATTTTGTGTTTGAGGTCATTGATATAGATATTTTACTGCCTTCGTATTTAATGATGTGGCTACAACGCACAGACTTTGACCGGCAAGCATGTTTCTTTACGGATGGGGATGTTCGTGGAGGTCTATCGAAAGATGCTTTTTTGAATATGACATTGCCCATCCCCCCGATAGCCCGCCAGCGTGAGATAGTTGCCGAATATGCGATGTTGGCTAATCGTATTCGCTTAAACAATAGTATAATCTCCACGCTTGAATCCATCGCCTAAGCCCTCTACCGCAAAATGTTCGTGGACAATATCGACAAAGACCACCTACCCACCGGCTGGAGGATGGGAACAATCGGAGAGTTTTGCAATATATTTACAGGGAAAAAAGATGTTAATGAATCATTGCCTAATGGAAAATACCGATTCTTCTCTTGTTCGCCGGAGTATTTCTTTTCTGATGAATATATAGCCGAAGGTCCTGTAATGTTAATAGCAGGTAATGGTTCTTATACGGGAAGAGTCTCGTTTTATGATAAGCGTTTTGATTTATATCAAAGAACTTACGCCTGTATTATAAAAGGAAATAATGATAAGTTGATATACTTCTTATATTATGTAATGAAAACACTATTTGAACCACAATATATGGGTGGGAGTAGAGGCTCTTCAATTCCTTACATAGTGAAAGGTGATATTGAAGATTTTGAATTTCTCTTTAACGAACAAGTTTGTGAGAGTTTCTCTGCAAAAGCCAAAATCATTTTAAACAATATGTCTATTCAAGAAAACGAAAACAATAAACTAACAGAATTACAATCTTTGCTTTTGACAAAGATGGATTTATATAAAGGAAAGTTATAACTAAAAAATAGGAGAACTAATATGAAAATTAAATCATTAAGTATTGAAAACTTTAGGGGGTACGAAAGCAAAACGACTATTGAATTTGATAAACTAACTACCTTCGTTGGCAAGAATGATATTGGAAAGTCCACTATATTGGAAGCATTAGATGTGTTTTTTTATGATGGGAAAGGGCTTATTAAATTGGATAAGAATGATATTAATGTCAATCGTAAAAAGAAAGGTGAAACAGATGTAAAAATATCTGTCATATTCAACAGTTTACCCACAAAAGTAATTTTGGACGAGACTAATGAGACAGAGTTGAAGAGAGAATTCTTGTTAAATGCCGATGGAGAATTAGAGATTTGTAAGACTTTTAAAAATGCATCAACAACAGCAATAAAAGTTGATATCGTAGCATTGCATCCTTCAAATAATAACTGCAAGGATTTATTACAAAAGAAAAATACCGATTTGAAAAAAATAGTTGACTCCTTACATCTTGATTGTAACAAAACTAAGAATTCAGAAATGAGGCTTGCTATTTGGGATTATTACAAAGATGATTTGCAACAAATAGTTACATCGATAGATGTGTCCTCTAAAGAAGGAGATATAAAATCAATATGGACTAAATTACAGACGTATCTGCCTTGTTACTCGTTATTTCAAGCTGATAGAAAAAATAGTGATGGAGATGATGAAATCCAAGATCCGCTAAAAGAAGCTGTTAAACAAATTATTCGTAATGAGGATTTAAAATCAAAATTGCAAGAGATTGCAGACAAAGTTAGGGAGAAAGTACAAGAAGTTGCAGATTTAACATTGCAAAAAATTCAAGAAATGAATCCTGACATAGCAAATAGTTTACATCCTAATATTCCTTCCTCTGAAAACTTGAAGTGGGCAGATGTCTTTAAGAATTTATCCATTTCAGGAGATGAGGATATTCCAATTAACAAAAGAGGTAGCGGAGTAAAGAGGCTTATTTTATTAAATTTCTTTCGAGCCGAGGCGGAGAGACGAAAGGAAGAAGGTAATAATCCGAGTATTATTTATGCAATTGAAGAACCTGAGACTTCTCAACATAAGGAGCATCAAGTGATTTTAGTCAATGCACTAAAATCTTTAATTAAGGATAGTGATACTCAGGTAATTCTGACTACTCATAGTTCAGATATAGTTCAGCAATTGAATTTTGAGGATATACGATTGCTTATTCAGGAACAAGGAAAAACTATAATAAAAGGAGTTGAAGAAAGATGCTTATCATATCCATCATTAAATGAGGTAAATTATTTGGCATTTGGTGATGCGACAGAAGAGTATCATAATGAATTATATGGTTATTTGCAATCAATTGCTGTTAATGAAGAACCACAAAATGGGCGTGAACAATGTTTTGAAAATTGGTTGTCTGCGAAAGGATGTGATAAAAGTAAACAATGGTGTCGGGTTAAAGCAGGAGTTCCACAGCCTCCATATGATATCACTTTACAATCCTATATTAGAAATCTCATACATCATCCAGAAAATACTGAGAATATAAAGTATACAAAAGGTGAGTTGAGAACCTCAATAAATAAAATGATTGATATAGTGAGAACTTTCAAATAATTAGTTCCAGTAAAGCATAGATCGTATCTGTTTGCTTATGAGAAATTAAACTTCAAAACATAACACTTATGCCACTACCAATCAATATAGAAGATTTGCTACGCAAGCAAAAGATAGAATCCAATCGGATTGAGTTCAAACGAGGATGGAATCCGGACAGCATATACCACTCCATCTGCGCTTTCGCCAATGACTTGGACAACATTGGCGGCGGTTATATCTTGGTCAGTGTCGAAGAAGATGAATACGGACTTGCCAAGCGCCCTGTAACAGGCATCCCGATAGAGAGTTTGGATAAGATACAGAGGGATATGGTCGGATTCAACAATAAGATAGACCCCTACTATATGCCGCGTGTGGATGTAGAAGAGGTGGATGGAAAATCCGTATTGGCAATATGGGTGCCCACTGGTGCAAATCGCCCGTATAATGTGCGCGAGCGGGTTACGGCGACCAACTCCTCTCCTGCCAAATGGTATGTGCGTAGTGGCACCAGCAGCATAGAAGCAAGGGGCGAAATAATGGATGAACTGAGAGATTTGTGATGATCGTGGCAATCAAGACATTGCCATTACGGACATATCTCCTGCATTGGTGTTGGATTATCTGCAAACGGTAGGTAGCCGCTTGGTAAATGAGTTTACTGCAAAACCATTTGGAGAGATACTTAACCAAATGGACTTGTTGGTTGGACCTAGCGAGAAGCGAATGGTAAAAAACGTGGCGGCTATGATGTTCTGCAACACACCTGCCAAGTTCTTCCCTGTTACTCAAGTGGACATTGTTGTCTTCCCGAATGGGTGTATAAAAAATCCTAATAAGATGATTGAAGTACCTCCTATTATGGGAACTGTCCCCAAAAAGATTCATAAGACATTGGATTACTTGCGAACCAATGTCATCAAGCAGCAGGTGATCAAACCGAAAGATAAAGCGGAATCTATCAAATACTTCAACTACCCATATCAGGCATTCGAAGAGGCGGTGGTCAATGCACTATACCACAGAGACTATCGCGAACGTGAGCCGGTGGAAATTACCATCGAGCCGGATAAAGTGTCTATCCTCAGTTATTCGGGACCGGATCGTTCTATCAGTATGGAATCTATCCAAAAAGCAGAACGGTTAACATCCCGCCGTTACCGCAATCGTCGTTTGGGGGATTTCCTCAAAGAACTGCGTCTGTCGGAGGGGAGAGCCACGGGCATTCCTACCATTCAAGACGAGTTGCGCAAAAATGGTTCACCGATGGCGCGTATCGAAACGGATGACGACCGTTCGTATTTCTTAATCGAGATACCCTGCCGAGAAGGATTTGAAGGTATTGATGATACGATAAATGATACGATAAACGATACGATAAATGATAAAAATGAGAATATAAATGAGAAGGAGCAATCCTTATTGATCCTAATTGCTCAATCGCCAAATATAAAGCGAAAAGAAATAATGGAAATCCTAACAATGTCTTACTCGAAAACAGTAAGAATCTTGAAATCCTTATCCTCTGAGCCACTAAATTTGATAGAATATCGAGGCTCCAAGAAGACAGGAGGCTATGTCTTGACAGACAAAGGAACCGCCTATTACCATTCATTAAGCCACTAACACTATGCCACATTTCAACGAACACGCCCTTGAGATGGCGATAATAGAGTTGTTTTCCCAAGAGGGTTATACCTACACCAACGGCGAGCAGATTCACAAGGAACTGAGCGATGTTCTGCTGCGCGATGACTTTCGGGCGTTCTTGCGCAGTCGTTATGCCGTGGACGGAATAATGACACCCCTTGAGGTGGAGAGCGCCCCGCCCGTATGACGGCGAATGTGGGTGGTTTGCGGTATGAGCACAATGCGCATACCTATCGGCTTATCACGGAGGGGTTCACTATCAAGCGGGAAGATACTACCCAAGCCGACCTCTTCATTGAACCGGTTGACTTCGAGCAGCCGGAGAACAATATCTTCCGTATTGTCAATCAGTTGGAAATCAAAGGACAAGAGAAGCGTATCCCCGACGGTATTGTATATATCAACGGCTTGCCGCTGGTGGTGTTGGAGTTCAAGAGCGCAGTCAAAGAAGACACCACCATCATGGATGCCTTCACCCAACTGACCGTCTGCTATCGCCGCGATATTCCCGAACTGTTCAAATATAATGCGTTTAACGGACATCAAATTATTTTTTGATTTCCCTTGCGTATGTCAGAAAAAAGCAGTACCTTTGCACTCGGATTCAGGAAGATAAATCATTCTAAATTCATAATTCTCTTATTCTTATGCAATTAGGAACTCCTTTAACCTCTGTGGCTACGCGCGCGCTCCTGCTGGGCAGCGGCGAGTTGGGCAAAGAGATTACTATCGAGTTACAACGTTTGGGCGTAGAGGTCATCGCGTGCGACAAGTACGCCAATGCACCGGCTATGCAAGTGGCGCATCGCGCGCATGTGTTCAATATGTTGGATGGCGAGGCGTTGCGCGCTGTGGTGGAACAGGAGAAACCCTCGCTTATCATCCCCGAAGTAGAAGCTATTGCTACCCGCACGCTCGTTGAATTGGAGCAGGAAGGCTACCGCGTTATCCCTACGGCTAACGCGGCTTTTCTTACTATGAACAGGGAAGCGATTCGTCGTTTGGCTGCCGAGGAGTTGGGTCTGCCCACTGCGCCTTATCGCTTTGCGGACACCCACGAGGAGTTCCTGCAAGCCGTGGAGGAGATAGGTATCCCCTGCGTGGTGAAGCCTATCATGTCTTCCTCAGGGCACGGGCAGACGACGATAAAGAAAGATGAGGCAGACCTCATTGAGCATGCGTGGGAGGAGAGTCAGATGGGCGGACGCGCCGGTGCTGGCAGGGTGATTGTAGAAGGCTTTGTGGATTTTGACTATGAGATAACGCTGCTCACAGTGAGGTGCGCGGCGGAACAAGGAGCGCATACTGTTTTCCTTGAGCCGGTGGGGCATCATCAGGTGGATGGTGACTATCGCGAGTCGTGGCAACCGCAGGCGATGTCGCCCGTGGCGAAGCAGAAAGCGCAGGAGATAGCGAAGAAAATCACCGACGCGCTGGGCGGATACGGTATCTTCGGCGTGGAGATGTTCGTCAAGGGCGATGAGGTAATCTTCTCTGAGGTGAGTCCGCGTCCGCACGATACGGGTATGGTAACGATGATTTCGCAAGACCTGTCGGAGTTTGCGCTCCACGCTCGCGCGGTGCTCGGGTTGCCCATTCCAGAGGTGCGTTTCTTTGGACCTTCGGCATCGAAAGCCATCGTGGTGGAAGGGGATACGGATAAGGTGGTGTTCAGCGGCTTGGAGAAAGCACTCTCCGTGCCCGGTGTGCAGTTGCGCCTCTTCGGCAAACCCGAGGTGCACGGACACAGGCGTTTCGGCGTGTTGCTCGCCACCGCCGACAGCGTGGAGCACGCGCTGGAGAAAGTGGAGGAAGCGTATAACTCCGTGTTGGTCAGTTCCTGTTTGCGCTTCGCGTTTAATATGCAATGATAAACATGAAATGCCCAACATGCAATGTTAAACGTGCAACGAAAAACATAAATAGACAATGATAGACCGTTATTCGCGTCCTGCTATGCGCGGGATTTGGACAGAAGAGAACAAGTTTAAGGCGTATCTTGAGGTGGAGATTCTTGCCGCTGAAGCATGGTCCACGCTGGGGGTTATCCCTGCGGAGGATGTGCGGTTGCTGCGCGAGAAAGCCACGTTCAACGTGGAGCGTATCCACGAGATAGAGGAGATCACCCGCCACGACGTGGTGGCATTCACCCGCACAGTGAGTGAGTCGCTGGGCGAAGAGCGTAAGTGGGTGCACTACGGGCTGACCTCCACCGATGTGGTGGATACCGCCAACGGCTACCTGCTCAAGCAAGCCAACGAGATACTGCGCGAAGACCTGCAGCGCTTCTTGCAGGTGCTGAAGCGTCGCGCCAATGAGTTCAAGTACACCCCCGTCATCGGGCGTACCCACGGCATGCACGCCGATGTAACCTCTTTCGGACTGAAATGGGCGTTGTGGTACGAGGAAATGAAGCGCAACGTGGAGCGCTTTGAGATGGCGGCGCGCGGCGTGGAGGCAGGCAAACTGTCGGGCGCGGTGGGTAACTACGCGAATATCCCGCCAGCCATCCAGACCTACGTCTGCGAGCACCTCGGCATCGAGTCGGCGCATATCGCTACGCAGGTGCTTGGACGCGACCGCCATGCGTTCTACTTGGCTACGCTGGCAGTCATCGCTGGCACGCTGGAGCAGATGGCGTTAGAGGTGCGCAACATGCAGCGACAGGAGGTGCGCGAGGTGGAAGAGGCATTCCGTAAAGGGCAGAAAGGCTCATCGGCGATGCCCCACAAACGCAATCCTATCTCGTCGGAGAACATCTGCGGCTGCGCGCGTGTGATGCGCGGTTATATGTGCACGGCGAGCGAGAACATTGCCCTATGGCATGAACGCGACATCAGCCACTCTTCTACCGAGCGTATCGTATTGCCCGACGCCACCATGCTACTTGACTATATGCTGACGCGCTTTGAGGGCATACTCGACAACCTTGTGGTCTATCCCGAGAACATGCTCCATAATATCGGACTCACCCACGGCGCTATCTTCGCACAACGCGTGATGAACGCCCTGATAGAGAAAGGCTTTGTGCGCGAGCAGGCTTACGACCTCGTGCAACCCGTGGCGATGAAGACGCTCATGGAAGGCGGCGAGATGATAGACAACCTCAAGGCAACGCCCGCCGTAACCGAGCACCTCACTCCCGAAGAGATAGACCAATGCTTCACGCTCGACTATTACATGAAGAACGTGGACTATATCTTTGAGCAAGTAGGGATATAATTTCATGTTAGTCATTTCATGTTAGTCATTTCATGTTGGGCATTGCATGTTAACAGGAACTGATTAACACGAAGTGATTAACAGGAACTGACCAACACAAAGTAATAAACATATATAATCATATGAAGAAAGTAGATGTCATTTTGGGTTTGCAATGGGGGGACGAAGGCAAAGGCAAGGTGGTGGATGTATTGACCCCGAACTACAGCGTGGTGGCGCGTTTCCAAGGCGGACCGAACGCAGGGCATACCCTTGAGTTCAACGGCGAGAAATATGTGCTCCGCTCCATCCCTTCGGGTATCTTCCAAGGCGATAAGGTGAATATCATCGGCAACGGCGTGGTGCTCGACCCGCTGCTGTTCATGACCGAGGCGGAGGAGTTGGCGAAGTCGGGGCATGACCTGACGGAGCGTCTCTTCATTTCGCGTAAGGCGCACCTCATCCTGCCGACCCACCGCCTGCTCGACAAAGCCAACGAGGCTGCGAAAGGCAAAGCGAAGATTGGCACCACGGGCAAGGGTATCGGTCCGACCTACACCGACAAAGTGAGCCGCAACGGACTGCGCGTGGGCGACCTCTTCGACCGCTTCGAGGAGAAATATGCGGCTGCTAAGCAACGACACTTAGAGATGATTCAGAGCCTCAACGACTTGGCACTACAGAAAGGCGGCGAAGCCGTTTCCTTGGAGGGGCTGGACGCTCTGGAGGCGGAGTGGATGAAAGGGGTGGAGTACCTGAAACGCTTCCGTGTGATTGACTCGGAGCATTTTGTGAACCATTGTCTGCAAGAGGGCAAAGCCGTCCTCTGTGAGGGCGCGCAAGGCTCGCTGCTGGATGTGGATTTCGGCTCGTATCCTTTCGTAACCTCTTCCAACACCGTCTGCGCGGGCGCCTGCACGGGCTTGGGCATCGCGCCGAACAAGATAGGCGAGGTGTTCGGTATCTTCAAAGCCTACTGTACGCGCGTGGGTGCCGGTCCGTTCCCGACAGAACTCTTTGACGAGACGGGGGCGGAGATACGCCGCATCGGGCATGAGTTCGGTGCCGTAACGGGGCGCGAGCGTCGCTGCGGCTGGATAGACCTCGTGGCGTTGCGCTATACCATCATGCTCAACGGCGTTACCCAACTCATCATGATGAAGTCGGATGTGCTCGACTCTTTCGAGACCATCAAGGCGTGCACGGCATACAAGGTCAACGGCGAACTGACCACGGAGTTCCCTTTCAGCCTCGAAGGCGATGTGGAGCCGCAGTATGTGGAGCTGCCCGGATGGCACCAAGACCTCACCGGTTGTCGCTCCGAAGCAGACTTCCCGCAGGCGTTCAAAGACTATATCGCGTTCCTCGAGAAAGAACTGCAAACGCCTATCAAGATAGTATCCGTAGGTCCCGACCGCGAGGCTACGATAGTGAGATAACTCGCCTGCGCACCAAATAGTCAAATAGTAAATAGTCAAATAGTCAAATAAACCATGCGAAAAGTAACCTTACGCCTATCCGATGGCACGGAGTTTCACGGCACTTCGTTCGGATATGAAGCACCCGTAGCGGGTGAAGTGGTGTTCAACACCGCCATGATGGGCTACCCCGAGAGCCTAACCGACCCCTCTTATGCAGGGCAACTCATGGTGCTCACTTTCCCGCTCGTAGGTAACTACGGCGTGCCGCCTTTCACCACGGAACCCAACGGGTTGGCTACCTTCATGGAGAGCGAGAAGATACACGCTCGCGCCATCATCGTGAGCGACTACAGCACCAATTACTCCCACTGGAACGCGGTGGAGAGCCTCGCCGATTGGCTCAAGAGTGAGCAGGTGCCGGGCATCACGGGTATTGACACCCGCGAACTGACCAAGACCCTGCGCGAGCATGGCGTGATGATGGGGCAGATATTCTTCGACGATGAGCCTGACAACATCCCGCAAGCCGAATACGAGGGGGTGAACTTCGTGGACCAAGTGTCGTGCAAAGAGATTATCCGCTACAACGAAGGCGCGGAGAAGAAGGTGGTGCTGGTGGATTGCGGCGTGAAGCAGAACATCCTGCGTTGCCTCATCCGTCGGGGCGTGGAGGTCATCCGCGTGCCGTGGAACTATGACTTCAACGACTTGGCGTTTGACGGACTCTTCCTCGCCAACGGACCGGGCGACCCCGACACCTGCGAGGCGGCAGTGGCGAATATCCGCAAGTTCTTAGCGAACCCCGTGGTGCGTCCCTGCATGGGTATCTGTATGGGTAACCAACTGCTCGGCAAGGCGGCGGGAGCAACCATCTACAAACTGAAATACGGACACCGCAGCCACAACCAACCCGTGCAGGAGGTGGGCACTACGCGCTGTTTCATCACCTCGCAGAACCACGGCTACGCCGTAGATACCAAGACTCTCTCCGCCGACTGGGAGCCTTATTTCATCAACATGAACGACGGCTCCAACGAGGGTATCCGCCACAAGCACAACCCGTGGTTCTCTGCCCAGTTCCACCCCGAAGCCTGCTCCGGACCTGTGGACACAGAGTTCTTGTTTGATAAATTTGTGGAATTGCTTTACTGCAACAAAAACACCCGAAAATAAAATCAAAAACGAATCAAGAACGTCTATATCAACAAATATTCTCAAAGATTGTTCAAATATTCCTATTTGACAAATGAATTTCTTGATGGTAAAATGAGAGGAAATTAACGTTAAGTTTGATATAATTCCAAACTCGTACGAGATATTTCCAAAAAAGCTTTTTGAACTCATTACAAATGGTATGCCCTTAATCTATGGAAGACTTACAGCAAGGAGAAATTATAATATATGAGACTTCTGACGGTCAAGCGCAATTGGATGTACGTCTTGAGAATGAGACTCTTTGGCTTTCCCAAAGGGGGATGGCGGAATTGTTTGCCGTTGATGTGCGAACCATCAGTTACCATCTAAAAGAAATATTTAAGTCAGCAGAATTGAAGGAAGAATCAGTTATCCAAAAAAATTGGATAACTGCCACGGATGGCAAAAATTATCTGACCAATACTTACAATCTGGATGCCATCATATCTGTAGGTTATAGGGTAAACTCCTATCGAGCAACGCAATTTAGAATATGGGCAACGCAAGTGCTTAAAGAATATATAGTGAAAGGTTTTGCGTTGGACGATGAGCGCCTTAAAGGTAGAGCTGGTGGAGACTATTGGAAAGAACTCTTAGATAGAATAAGAGATATTCGTACTGATGAACGGCTTATCTATAGGCAAGTATTGGATTTATACGCAACCAGTTACGATTATAAAGCAGATGCAGAGGAAACTCGTACTTTTTTTGCTGCCTACCAAAATAAGTTTCATTTTGCCATTCATCAGCATACCGCAGGGGAGTTGATTTGTGAAAGAGCAGATGCTAATCAACCTTTCATGGGACTACGTTCTTTTAAGGGGTATAGACCTACAAAAGCAGAGGTGAGGGTAGCCAAAAACTATATGGAGAAAAACGAATTGGATGCAATGAAGAGTCTCGTGTCCGGATTCTTTGATTTTGCGGAAATGCAAGCGAAACTCCATAACCGTATGTACATGAAAGACTATCTTGCTCTTTTGGATGACTTGATTCGCGTTAACAAACGTCCTATTTTAGAGGGTAAAGGTAAGGTGTCATACGAGCAGGCAAAACAATATGCGGAAAAGCAATATAATCTATATATCAATAGGACATTGTCCTCAGCAGAAGAAGATTATATGAAAACCATTCGCGAAATAGAACATGCAGCAAAAAATAGACTCAAGAATGGAAAATGAACTCTCAACTCTCAACTCAATGAAGAAAGTTCTTATTCTCGGTTCCGGTGCCCTCAAAATCGGTGAGGCAGGTGAATTTGACTACTCCGGTTCGCAGGCGCTCAAAGCCCTGCGCGAGGAAGGTATCTACACGGTGCTTATCAACCCTAATATCGCCACGGTGCAGACCAGCGAGGGCGTGGCAGATAAGATTTATTTCCTGCCCGTCTCCCCGTTCTTCGTAACCAAGGTGATAGAGAAAGAGCGCCCCGACGGCATTCTGCTCTCCTTTGGCGGACAGACTGCCCTCAACTGCGGTGTGTCGCTTTATAAAGACGGCACGCTGGAGAAATACGGCGTGCAGGTGCTCGGCACACCCGTGCAGGCTATCATTGACACCGAAGACCGTGAACTCTTCGTGGAGCGACTGAACGAGATTGATGTGAAGACCATCAAGAGCGAGGCATGCCTCACTATCGAGGAGGCGCGGGCTGCCGCACAACGCTTGGGCTACCCCGTCATCCTCCGTGCTGCGTATGCCCTCGGCGGACTCGGCTCGGGTTTCTGCGACAACGAGGAGCAACTGAATAAACTGGCAGAGAAAGCCTTCTCCTTCTCCTCGCAAGTGCTGGTGGAGAAGAGCCTGAAAGGCTGGAAAGAAATCGAATACGAGGTGGTGCGCGACCGCTACGACAACTGTATCACGGTCTGCAATATGGAGAATTTCGACCCCCTCGGTATCCACACCGGCGAGTCCATCGTCATCGCCCCCTCGCAGACGCTCACCAACTCAGAGTACCACAAACTCCGCGCCCTCTCCATCAAGATTATCCGCCATATCGGCATTGTGGGCGAGTGCAACGTGCAGTATGCGTTCGACCCCAACTCGGAGGACTACCGCGTCATCGAGGTGAACGCCCGCCTGTCGCGCTCCTCGGCGCTGGCGTCGAAAGCAACGGGCTACCCCTTGGCTTTCGTTGCAGCCAAATTGGCGCTCGGCTACGGCTTGTTTGAACTCAAGAACAGCGTGACCAAGACCACCTCCGCCTTCTTCGAGCCCGCGCTCGACTATGTCGTTTGTAAGTTGCCGCGCTGGGACTTGGGTAAGTTCCGCGGCGTGGACCGTGAGTTAGGCTCATCCATGAAATCCGTTGGCGAGGTGATGGCGATAGGGCGCACCTTCGAAGACGCCATCCAGAAAGGTCTCCGTATGATAGGGCAGGGCATGCACGGCTTCACCGAGAACAAAGCCTTGCAGGTGGATGACCTTGACCATGCACTCTCCGCACCGACCGACAAGCGTATCTTCTTCCTCTCGCAGGCGCTCCGCTGCGGCTACACCATCGACCGTCTGCACGAACTGACGAAGATTGACCGCTGGTTCCTCGAGAAACTGCAACATATCTGCCAAATAGATGCCCGCCTGCAGGCCCTGTCCTCGCTGGACGCGCTCGATACCGACCTGCTCCGCGAAGCGAAGGTGTGCGGTTTCTCCGATTTCCAGATTGCCAAAGCCCTGCGCCTCGGCGAGCAGATGGATATGGACCAAGCCGTCCTCGTGGCGCGCGACTACCGCAAGCGCAAGGGCGTGCTCCCCGTGGTGAAGCAGATAGACACCCTTGCCGGCGAGTTCCCCGCGCAGACCAACTACCTCTACCTCACCTATTCGGGCGTTGCCAACGATGTGGAGTACCTCCACGACAAGCGCTCCGTTGTCGTGCTCGGTTCCGGCGCATACCGTATCGGCTCCTCCGTGGAGTTCGACTGGTGCGGTGTGCAGGCGCTCAAGACCATTCGCGAGAACGGATACCGCTCCGTGATGATTAACTACAACCCCGAGACCGTCTCCACCGACTACGACATGTGCGACCGCCTCTATTTCGACGAGTTGACCTTCGAGCGCGTGATGGACATCCTCGAGTTGGAGAACCCCCACGGCGTGATTGTCTCCACTGGCGGGCAGATTCCGAACAACCTCGCCCTCAAACTCGACGCGCAACACATGCCTATCCTTGGCACCACCGCGCAGTCTATCGACAACGCCGAAGACCGCGATAAGTTCTCCGCCATGCTCGACCGTATCGGCGTGGACCAACCCGAGTGGAGCGCCCTCACCTCGATGGACGATGTCAACCGCTTCATCGAGAAAGTGGGCTTCCCCGTCCTCGTCCGCCCCTCGTATGTGCTCTCCGGCGCGGCGATGAACGTCTGCTCCAACCAAAACGAACTGGAGCGTTTCCTCAAACTGGCTGCCACGGTCAGCAAGAAACACCCCGTGGTCATTTCGAAGTTCATGCTCAACACCAAGGAGGTGGAGATGGATGCCGTGGCAAAAGACGGCGAAATCATCGCTTATGCCATCTCCGAGCATATCGAGTTCGCGGGGGTACACTCTGGAGACGCCACCATCCAATTCCCTGCGCAGAAACTCTATGTCGAGACCGTGCGCCGAATCAAGAAAATCAGCGGACAGATTGCCCGCGAACTGAATATCAGCGGTCCGTTTAATATCCAGTATCTTGCCCGCGACAACGAAATCAAGGTCATCGAGTGCAACCTGCGTGCGTCGCGCTCCTTCCCCTTCGTGAGCAAGGTGTTGAAAATCAACTTCATCGATATTGCTACCCGTATCATGCTGGGCTTGCCGGTGGAGAAACCCAATAAGTCGCTCTTCGACTTCGACTATGTCGGTGTCAAGGCTTCACAGTTCAGTTTCAACCGCTTGCAGAAAGCCGACCCCGTCATCGGTGTGGACATGGCTTCCACGGGCGAGGTAGGCTGTTTGGGTGAGGATGCCGCTACTGCCTTGCTCACGTCTATGCTCTCCGTGGGCTTGCGTATCCCGAAGAAGAATGTGCTCATCTCCGTGGGCGACGCCAAGCAGAAAGTGCAGATGTTGGAGTCGGTCAAGCAACTTGTGCGCAAAGGCTTCACTATCTATGCTACCCGCGGCACCAGCCAGTTTCTCAACGAGGCGGGAGTGCCGAATATCACGGTCTATCAGCCCGGCGAGGAAGGTCATCCCCAAGCGCTCGACCTGCTCCATAGCAAGGCCATCGAGTTGGTGGTGAGTGTCCCCAAAGACATCGTCTCAGACCCTGCGCACGATGTGTGCTACCATGTGCGCCGAGGCGCTATCGACCTCAATGTGCCGCTGCTCACCAATGCCCGACTCGCAGCCGCCTTCATCAACGCCTTCTGCACCATCGACATCGACCAACTGGAAATCAAGGCATGGGATGAGTACAAGTAAGTCGAGTGAATAAGCCGACGAACAGCAGACTATTAGGTAAGATATACGTAGGATATACGTAGGATATACGTAGGATAATAAGAGGTATATGCTACCTATAACCTACTTTTGAACTATATATTCGCTTACCGATAATAGGCAATGCACTCATAATTCATAATTCATAATTCATAATTCATAATTAGCCATGCAAGCATTAACTGCTACTAACTTCTCTTTCCCCAATCAGACAGGGGTGTACCACGGCAAAGTACGTGATGTGTATTTCATCGGCGATGACCGTCTCGTGATGGTCGCTACCGACCGTATCTCGGCATTCGATGTGATTCTGCCCAAGGGCATCCCCTTCAAAGGGCAAATCCTCAATCAGATTGCTGCGAAGTTCCTCGATGCGACCACCGACATCGTCCCCAACTGGAAGCAAGCTACGCCCGACCCGATGGTAACGGTGGGCATCCGCTGCGAGGGCTATCCTATTGAGATGATTGTGCGTGGATACCTCTGCGGCTCCGCATGGCGTGCATACAAGAGCGGCGTGCGCGAAATCTGCGGCGTGCAACTGCCGGAGGGCATGCGTGAGAATGAGCAGTTCCCCACACCCATCATCACCCCCACTACCAAGGCAGAAATCGGTACCCACGATGAGGATATCTCGCGCGAGGAAATCATCGCCCGCGGCTTAGTGCCCGCTGACGAGTATGCACAACTGGAGAAGTATGCCCTCGCGCTCTTCCAACGCGGGCAGGAGATTGCTGCCAAGCAAGGGCTTATCCTTGTGGATACCAAGTACGAGTTCGGCAAACACAACGGGCAAATCCTGCTCATGGACGAGGTGCACACCCCCGACTCCAGCCGCTATTTCTATGCCGAGGGCTATCAGGAGCGTTTCGAGGCAGGCGAGCCCCAGAAGCAACTCAGCAAGGAGTTTGTGCGCGAATGGTTAATGGATAATGGCTTCCAAGGCAAGGACGGACAGCAGGTGCCCGAGATGACGGACGAAGTGGTGGCGGGCATCACCAATCGCTATGTGGAACTCTACGAACATATCGTTGGCGAGAAACTCATCCTTGACCATGCAGACGAAGACCTCTCCGCCCGCATCGAGAAGAACGTTGCGAACTACTTAGGATAACATCCCCCCCTCCCCGCAGATGGGGGGAAATTGTTTCATATAGTCGAAAGTAATTAAGTCTTTCAGCGAAGCGGTCTTTCATCTTTCAGCGAGCAATAGCGAGCGGTCCTTTATCCTTTATCAATACAAAACTATTTAGTCTTTAATCCTTCATCCTTCATCCTTTATCCACAATCATGGCTGGTTTCTTTGGAGAAGTATCCACGGCGTCGTGCGTAACCGATGTGTTCTACGGCACGGATTATCACAGCCATCTCGGCACAAGGCGTGCGGGAATGGCTACTTTTGACGCGCAGAACGGATTCAAGCGCGTCATCCACAGCATTCAGAACTCCCCCTTTCGGACAAAGTTTGAGGACGAGTTGGCAGGTTTCTGCGGCAATGCTGGCATAGGCATCATCTCCGATACCGATGCGCAACCCTTGCTCTTCAACTCCCATCTCGGGCGCTTCGCCGTCAGTACGGTCGGCAAAATCAACAACGCCGAGGAGCTGGTGGAGCACCTCTTGCAGGAGAACATGCACCTGAGCGAGTTCAGCAGCGGGCGTATCAACCCCACGGAGTTGGTAGGTCTGCTTATCGTGAAAGGCAAGGACTTCGTGGACGGCATAGAGAATGTCTATCGGCAGATACAGGGTTCGTGCAGCATTCTCCTGCTGACGGAAGATGGTATCATCGCCGCCCGCGACAAGATGGGACGCACCCCCATCGTGGTGGGCTGCCGACAGGGCGCAGACGGCGCGACTGCTTATGCCGTGGCGAGCGAGACCACAGCGTTCTGCAACCTCGGTTTCCGCACCGAGCATTTCCTCGGCGCGGGCGAGATAGTGCGTATCTCAGCCAACAACATGGAGGTGCTGCGACAACCCAACGAGGAGATGCAGATTTGCTCTTTCCTGTGGGTGTACTACGGTTTCCCGACGAGCGACTACGAGGGACGCAATGCCGAACAGGTGCGCAATGCCTGCGGCTACCTGATGGGCAAGACCGACCCCACGGAGGTGGACTGCGCCTGCGGAATACCCGACTCCGGTATCGGCATGGCGGTGGGTTATGCGGCAGGAAAGGGAGTGCCCTACCAGCGGGCTATCTCTAAATACACCCCCACTTGGCCCCGCTCTTTCACACCCTCCCGACAGGAGATGCGCGACCTCGTGGCGAAGATGAAACTCATTCACAACCAGTCTATCCTCAAAGATAAGCGCGTGCTTTTCTGCGACGACTCCATCGTGCGTGGCACCCAACTCAAAGACAACACCGCCTGCCTGAAAGAGGCGGGTGCGCGAGAGGTGCACATGCGTATCGCCAGCCCGCCGCTCTTCTACGGATGTCCCTTCCTGAACTTCACCTCCTCGAAGTCGGATATGGAACTCATCACCCGACGCTTCATCGCGGAGTTTGAAGGCGAGGAGGCAGCCAACAACTCCGACCGTATCCGTGCCTATACCATCACCGACTCACCCGAATACACGCGCTTGGTGCAGGCGATAGCCGACCGCTTCCATCTGAACTCCTTGCGCTACACCAAGTTGGAAGACCTGATACAAGCCATCGGCTTACCCAAATGTAAAGTCTGCACCCACTGCTTCGATGGCAGTAGCCACTTCTAAATAAATTAAGAATTAAAAATTAAGAATTAAGAGGCATTGGAATTGAATTTTAGAGCGTGTGGCTCATAATTCTTAGTTTCTTAATTATCAACGCCTTCTTAATTCTTAATTGCCATGTATCAAGACATCGTTGACACTTTTGTATCAGGACATCGTTGACACTATGGGTTGATTTATAAATAAATTTTTACAATAATCATTGTTCTTTGACATAGTATTTGCAT
>JAXDTJ010000013.1:0-14061 GCA_034090015.1 Paludibacteraceae bacterium
GGAGGATTTGCACGTGGGAGCCGTGGGCGGCGAGGTGTCGCTTATCAGTCTGGTGGAGGGGCTGCGACCGGAGTATTCTAACTCTGTGAGTGCGAGCGTGGATTGGTATGAACGCTTCGGCAAGTGGGACTGCAACCTGACCGTGGAGGGTTTCTTCACGCAGTTGGATAATGTGTTCGCGCTGGTGGAGAACGGGCACGATGCGCAGGGTAACCTGCTGCTGACGCGGACGAATGCCAACGGTGCGCGTGTGGCGGGGCTGAACGTGGAGGGGAAGGTGGCATACGGGCACCTGTTCTCGCTGCAGGCGGGCTACACCTACAACCACAGCCGCTACATCGAGCCGTTCCAATGGTCGGAGGAGTTGGCGCCGCAGACGCGTATGTTCCGCACGCCCGACCACTACGGCTATTTCCTCGCGAACATCGAGCCTGTGCACGGGCTGAAACTGACCACCAACGGGAAGATTACGGGGCGGATGTTGCTGCAGCACTACGCGGGCTATGTGGAGGCAGACTACGAGACGCTGAGCCCGATTTTCTTCGAGTGGGACGCGAAGGTGGGGTATGAGATACACCTCTATCCCGACAAGGCGCGCGGCTCCCGACAAGTCGGGAAATCACATCCGACCACCCCCACCGCAAAGGCGCGCCACACGCCTTACACCTTGGAGGTGGCGCTCGGCGTGAAGAACCTGCTCGACCATTTCCAGCGCGACATCGACCAAGGCATGGACCGCGATGCGTCGTATATCTACGGTCCTGCCATCCCCCGCTCCTACTTCCTCAGCCTGAATCTGAAGATATAGCCCCCACTTCAAAGAACTACCGCCCCGCTGTTCAAAGTTAGTGATTAGTTAGTGATTAGTTAGTGATTGACGAGCGAGATACCATCTATGTACCACTATATCTACATCGGCTGTGCCAAATTTCCCCAACAATCCACCACCCCTATCTCCGTCAGAGGGGTGCTGTAATTATACTTCCGCTATTTGTTAAGTCAGCCCCAAAAACTGGAGGTTGACCATCTTCTCGTCTCTCAGTCGTCTCTCAGTGTTCTCTCAGTGTTTACCGCCATCTACCCAACACCTTACACACACGCTTTTTACTCCCATCTGCCACCTCCCTGCTAACCAACAGCGACCCAAGTCCCCCTTACCCGCAAATTATCCCTACAGGCGTAAAAGTTTAGAAAATTAAATTTTTATAGGTTGAAAATTTGCACATACAATTTTTTTTTTAGTATTTTTGCACGCTCTTTAGAATCAACCATAGCAAATTAGAATGGAGAGACAAAAGATATTTATCAGCAGCGTTCAAGGAGAATTTCAGAACGAACGCAAGCTGATTGCCGACTATATTCGGCAGGATGTGCTTTTGTCTATTTACTTCGAGCCTTTCTTGTTTGAGGAACTACCGGCACAAGACAAATCTGCACAAATAGCATATCTTGAGCAGGCAGCAAAGTCTGAGATTTATCTTCTGTTGATAGGTAAGCAATATGGTTATCAAGACGAGGAAGGCATATCTCCAACCGAAAGAGAGTACGACACAGCCACTACCAACCATGCTTATCGGATAGCATTCATTAAATCTGTTTCTTCAAGAGAAGAGAAAGAAGATGCTTTCAAACGCAAGATAGACCACGATGTTATCCGTAATGTATTCAATACGTATGAGGAACTGCAAAGTGGAGTTTATGCCTCTTTGGTGGAGTACATGGTATCTCATCAGTTGCTTCGACAAGGTCCCTTTGACGCTTCCGTCAATCTGAGCGCGAGCATTGAGGACTTGGATAAGGAAAAAATCCGTTGGTTCGTAGGTGTTGCGCGTGAAGTGAGACAGTTCCCTCTGTCCTATTCCGAAAGCAATATTTTGCAAATTCTGAGTAGTCTCCATGTAATCACAGAAGATGGAAAGGTAAAGAATGCTGCCTTACTCCTTTTTGCCAAAGACCCGCAAAAGTGGTTTGCCACAGCGACTATCAAGTGTGCTCAGTTCTATGGTACCAAAGTGGAGAAACCGATGGCATCCTTGCAGATATACGGCGGCACCGTATTTGAACAAGTAGATATGGCTGCTGCCTTTGTTATGTCTCGTATTGACCAGCGTGTAGGGGAGCGTATTCATTCGGCGCAAGTGAATGTTACTCCCGAACTACCCGCGCAGGCGGTAAGGGAAGCAATTGTGAATGCAGTTGTTCACCGTGATTATACGGACAATGGTAGCGTGCAAGTGATGTTGTTCCGTGATAGGTTAGAGGTATGGAATCCGGGCAGACTTCCGCACGGGATGACCATAGAAAACCTTAGTGGAGTCCATCGTTCCCGTCCTGTGAATCCTGTTCTGGCTAATCCCGTATATTTAGCCGGCTATATTGAGCAGATGGGTACCGGCACTACGGATATTATCGAGCGATGCAAGGATGCCGGATTGCGTACGCCGGAGTTTATTCAAGATGAGGATTTCTTAACCATCCTTTGGCGTCCGATAAACAAAGACGAAGCACAAGGAACCGACCATGTAACCGACCATGTAACCGACCATGTAAAAAGACTCGTAGTAGCACTTCGTGGTGATACCAAAACACGCGATGAGATTATGAGTTCGTTGGGGTTAAAGCATCGGGGAAACTTTCGAGTTAGTTATATTAAGCCTGCTATTGCCGGCGGTTATATAGCAAAACTGTACCCGGATTCTAATTCCAGCAGAAGTCAAGCCTATTACCTCACCCCTAAGGGAATGAAGTTATTGACAACTATAAAGAACAATTCGTAAAAACATTATTGCCTATGGGCTAAGATAAGAAACATCCCCGAACAGACCCGCAAGTGGGCAACAGTTCAAGACATATTAGATAAAGCATTTAGCTTAATACTTGGTCTCTATAAAAACTCGACACTTTTGTAGAAACTAAAATTCCCAAGGAAAAGCCAAAGTGCTCATGCGTAAGCGTGGGCTTTTCCGTAGATATATTTGGGAATTTAGGTAGTCGAGTTTAATCCTTAGAGACCGAATATAAGCAAACTACAAAAGTCTGCGCTTTTTTCGTATATTTACAAAGGGATGCAGAGCAATTATGAATCATTCTCAACAATAAACAAAACACATAAGAACTATTGTTACTTTGATATGTTAAGATTAGTCTCAAACAATGCCTTCCGAACTCTTGGAGTGTATGCTAATGCTTCAAAGAAAGAGATTATAGCGAATGTGACAAAACTTAAAGCCTATATGAAAGTCGGGAAAACTACTGAGTTCCCGCCAGACATGGTTGGTATAATGGGACCTATAGTAAGGTCTGCTGAAAGCGTGGATGCGGCATTAGCCAAGTTGAACCTGCCGGAAGATAAAATCTTGCAAGCTTTATTTTGGTTTACAGAAGTCACACCACTTGATAAGGCGGCGCTTAGTAATATAACTGCGGGAGATATCAATAAAGCGCATGAGATCTTAGACAAAAAAGAGTGCTTGTCTTCGTGCTGGAACAAGGGAGTCCTGAATCTCGCTAACAACAACCTAAATGATGCGATTGTTTGCCTTTCGAATTTAATCCATAACGAGGACTATCGAGAAGAATTCGTAAAGTTAATCTGCGGAGAAACTTTTACAATCGGAGAAATCAATACTTCGTTATTTTTTAACTAAATTTTTATAATTATGTTACATTATATTACAAATTTCAACAGCTCGTAGAAGTTCACCTACCAGCTCAAAAAAGTGTTCTTTAAGTGATTTTTTTTGCCCAAAGACTTGCACAAGTGGATAATTTTTACTAACTTTGTAGTGTTCAATTACAAGGTAAACATTAATCCACTCGAACAAGTCAAAGGCTTGTGTCAAACTGCTCTTCGCAGTCAGAAATCAATCAAAGCATCTTTCGTGTCGTTTTTCGTTGATGCCACGATTGGAGTTTTAACCATCAACGGAAGAATTAATTTTCTTCAGTTAGCTCGATACTGCAAATCGTGCGAGCAACGTTTCCGACAGAACTTCCGAAAGAAATTTGATTGGATCTCATTCAATCAAAACTTTGTCCAAAAGCAGTCGGGCCATCGTTATGCTATCGCTATCGACCCGAGTTTCATATCCAAAAGTGGTAAGCATACTCCAGGTATCTCATACTTTTGGTCAGGTTGCGCCCAATCGATGAAACGCGGCCTTGAGATTCTCGGTGTCGCGCTCGTGGATGTTGATACTCATGACGCAACTGCCATTCGAGCCGTACAAACAATCAAAGGTTCCCGTTCTCAAGAAGACCGGCCTGAATGTGTAAAACACATTGAGAAAGACTCCTTGGTTGAGCACTATCTATTGGCGATTAATACATATCGTGAGCAACTATTGGAGCTCAGCGATACCATTGTAGCCGATGCTTTTTTCTCCAAAGGAACATTTGTGCAAGGACTTGATATATTGGGATTTAACCTCGTCAGTCGTTTTAGAGATGACGTTAGATTGAGATACCTCTATGCTGGAGAACGGACTGGAGGTAAAGGGCGTCCCAAACAATATGACGGAATCGTTAATCTTGATGACATGCGAGATGAGGTGTTCCAAAAACAGACCCTTATGTGGGATAATCAAGAAGTGATTGTGCGGTCTACTGTGGTCAATGCTGTTAGTCTCAAAAGAAACGTTAAAGTAGTTATTGTTGACTTTGAAGACTCAGACAAAAAGGCTCAAACGAGGAAAATCTTTTTCTCAACAAACTGCGAAATGAGTGCGCAAGATGTAATTGATATCTACCGTTCACGTTTCCAAATTGAGTTTCTTTTTAGAGATGCAAAGCAGTTTACAGGCCTTAATCATTGTCAGGCACGCAACGAGCAGGCAATGGATTTTGCTTTTAATCTATCACTTGCAGCTATCAACGTTGCAAAAGCGTTTGCAAAAGAACAAAATCTCAATCTGTCTATTGCTGATAGTAAGCTGCTGATGCACAATGCTATGATGATTCAAAGATTTTTATCAGCGTTCGGGGAAATACCGAACCCGCACAAAAATCAAGGGCTAAAAGAACACTATTTCAAAGAACTCATGCTATTCGGACTAAAATCAGCCGTTTAGCGATCATATTTTAACTAATTTAAGTCAAATTTTTAACGAACTATTGTTACCAAAAACTCAATTAGTCTTTTACTGCTGAGAAATACTATACTTTATCTGCTCCACGTTACTTGTGTTTCAAAAGTGCGCAAAGATAGCATAAAAACACGAGATATGCAAATTATAATGAGCAAAAAGTGAAAATAAGGACAAAACTTTTGCGTATATGGGAAAAAAAGTGTAACTTTGTGCCGATTTTTCAGGACAGCAAAATGGCGAATAAACATAAGATCATCAACGACCCCGTTTTCGGTTTTCTAAGCATTCCGAATGATTTGCTATTCGATGTGTTGCAACATCCGTTGGTGCAGCGCTTGATACGCATTCGCCAATTAGGGCTCTCTTATTTGGTTTACCCGGGTGCTATGCACAGCCGCTTCTCCCACTCGCTGGGTGCAATGCACCTGATGAGCGAGGCGATTAGTTCGCTGCGCGGTAAGGGTGTGGACATCAGCGAGCAGGAAGCCACAGGCGCGCTGATAGCCATTCTGCTGCACGACGTGGGGCACGGCCCGTTCTCACATGTGCTGGAACACACCCTCGTGGAGGGCATCACCCATGAGGAGATTTCGCTCATGATGATGGAGCGTATCAATCGTGAGTTGGGAGCTCGCGAACAGCAGTTAGCGATGGATGTGGCGGGTTCCTGCGAGCAGATGGGACCGCTCGCAGAGGCGATAGCCATCTTCAAGGACGAGTACCCGCGGCACTTCCTTCATCAGTTGATTTCCAGCCAGTTGGACGTGGACAGGATGGATTATCTCTGTCGCGACTCCTTCTTCACCGGCGTGCAAGAGGGGCGCGTCGCGAGCGAGCGTCTGCTAAAAATGCTGAATGTGGTAGACGACCGATTGGTGATTGAGCAGAAGGGTATCTACTCAGTGGAAAAGTTCCTCGTAGCACGGCGGCTAATGTACTGGCAGGTTTACCTGCACAAGACCTCTGTGGCTGCCGAACAACATCTGATAAAGATACTCACGCGCGCGAAAGAACTCGCGCAACAGGGCAAACAACTCTTTTGCTCGCCGGCACTTCACTATTTCCTCTACAACCATGTTACCGCCGATGACTTCTCGTTGGAACAGTACGCGCTGCTGGACGACACGGATGTGTTGTCCGCCATCAAGGTTTGGATGTCGGTGGACGACATCGTACTCTCCACGTTGAGCCGTTGCTTCATCAACCGCCAACTCTTCCGCGGTAAACTGCTGACGGCTCCGCTCACGGACGAAGAGAAAGCCATGCTGCGCGAGCACTATGCTAACCTGCTGCATATCAATGAGAAAGAGACGGAATACTTCTTTGTGGAGCACATATCGACCTCGAATACCTACTCGGAAAAAGACGACTCTATTGATATCCTTTACCAAGACGGATCGGTGCGAGACATCGCTGCAGCCAGCGAGATACTCGACCTGAAAGCCCTCACGCGCAAACCGCAGAAACTGTATGTGTTTCAGTTGGACCGCCTGAGGGAAAAAGGATGAAGGATAAAGGATAAAAGACATATTACCTTCGTCTGCTGAAGATGAAAGATAAAGGAGGAAGGATAAAAGACTGATTACCTTCATCTGCTTAGTCTCAGAGTCAATACTATTTTGTCTTTAATCCTGTGTCCTAAATCCTTTATCCAAATAGTGTCCTTCAGCCAAAGAAAGTCCTTAATTCTTTATTCATCAAAACTAATCAATCTTTAATCCTTAATCCTTCATCTTTCATCTATATATGCAATTTTCTGCTCAACAAATAGCCGCCGTGTTAGGCGGGAAGATTTACGGCGACGCAAACGCCACAGTGCATGATGTCGCACCTATCGAGAACGCGACCGAAGGACGCTTGTCCTTCGTTTGCGAGGAGAAGTACCTGCCCCATCTGGACACTACGGGGGCATCAATTGTGCTGATTACCAACAGCCTGCTGCGCGACGACATCAAGGCAGGCGGCCGCGAGGGCAAAGCCACCCTCATCGCTGTGGAGAACGCTCGCGGAGCGATGGCACAACTGCTGAAGATGGTTGCTGAGGTGATGAACCCGCGCAAGCAGGGCATCGAGCAACCCGCCTTCGTGAGCGAGGGCGTGGAGGTGCCCGCAGACGCCTATGTTGGCGCTTTCGCCTACATCGGCAAGAACGTCCGATTGGGCAAGGGTGTGCAACTATACCCGCAGACGTATGTCGGTGATAATGTGCAGATTGGAGACAACACAATCCTCTACGCAGGTGTGAAAATCTACGCCAACTGCAAGGTAGGAAAAGACTGTATCCTGCATGCCGGAGTGGTCGTCGGTGCTGACGGATTCGGCTTCGAACCCGATGCGCAAGGCGTGAATCAAAAAGTGCCGCAGATAGGCAATGTTATCATCGAAGACGACGTGGAGATAGGTGCGAACACCACCATCGACCGTGCTATGATGGGGTCTACCATCGTGCGTCGGAATGCCAAATTGGACAACCTCGTGCAGGTGGCACACAACGTGGAAGTGGGTGAATCTACCTTCATGTGTGCGCAAGTGGGTATCGCCGGCAGCAGCAAGATTGGCAACCACTGTATCTTAGCCGGACAAGTTGGCGTAGCGGGACACATTGAGATAGCCGACCGCTGCGTCTTCGGCGCGCAGGCAGGCGTGGCAGGCTCCGTGAGAAAGCAAGGAATGTACCAAGGCTCGCCCGCCATCGACGCGATGAACTGGCGTCGCTCCTCCGTAGGATTCAAGCAACTGCCGGATATAATGAAGAAAATCAATGAATTAGAGAAGAAATTATGAAACAGCATACTATACAATCGCCCTTTCATTTCGAGGGCAAAGGTCTGCATACAGGCTTGAATATCTCCGCCACATTTCTCCCCGCGGAGGCGAACACGGGCGTACAACTCTGCCGTACCGACCTCCCCGGCAAACCCACTTACCAAGCGCTCGCCGACTACGTGTCTGCCACTGAGCGAGGCACCGTCTTGGAGCGCGGCGCATGGAAAATTAGCACCGTGGAGCATGCGCTCTCTGCCCTCTATGCCATGGGCGTGGACAACTGCCTCATTGAGGTGGACGGACCTGAGTTGCCCATTCTCGACGGTAGTGCCAAACTCTTCGTGAAAGCCATTCAAGAAGCGGGATTGCAAGAACAGGATGCCGAGCAACAGGTGTTCGTCGTAACGGAACCTATTGAGTATCAGTCTGAACACGGCAATAAGATGGTACTGCTCCCCTGCGACCATTTCGAGGCAGAGGTTACCATCACTTACCCCACCGGTCTTCTCCGTGAGCAACATGCCGAGTTGCGCGACCTGACCGACTACCCCCGCGAGATAGCCGCAGCACGCACTTTTTGCTTTGTACGCGAGATAGAGCCGCTCCTGCGCATGGGGCTCATCAAGGGCGGAGACCTGCAGAACGCGCTCGTCATCTACGAGACACCCATGTCGCAAGAGGGACTCGACTACATGACCGACAAACTCGGGCAACCCCGTCTTGACGCCACCAAACTCGGCTACCTCTCGCCGCTCAACTACCAAAACGAACCCTCGCGCCATAAACTGCTTGATCTCATCGGTGACATGTCGCTGCTCGGATGCCGTATCCAAGGACGCATTATCGCCCTCCGACCCGGGCATACCTTCAATACCCAATGTTGCAGACAACTGCGCAACAAGGTACTGAGTTGACATCGGCAAGAAACAATACAAAATACACCTTTTCGGATAAGAAAACAGGAACATTCCTTTCCGTGCGTTTTTCGCGGGTCTGTCGCGGGTCGACCGCGGGTCGTTCGACAGTCCGAAATAGTCCAAAAGGCTAATTCATTAGTAATATGGAACATAACAACATGAATTTCATCCATCCTGAAGCCAAAGTGGACCCCTCCGTACAGGTCGGTCCATTCGTGTACATTGACAAAGACGTGGAAATCGGTGCAGGCACCATCATTGACGCTAATGCCACCATCCTCGAAGGCACACGCATCGGCAAGAACTGCCATATCTTCCCCTCCGCAGTAGTGGGAGCTATCCCTCAAGACCTCAAGTTCAAAGGGGAGAAAACCTACGTCTTCATCGGCGATAACACCACCATCCGCGAGTGCGCCACTGTGCATCGTGGCACTGCCAGCAAGGGGAAGACCGTTGTGGGCAACAACTGCCTCATCATGGCTTACAGCCACGTGGCACACGACTGTATCCTCCACGACCATATCATCATGTCCAACGCCACCCAGTTGGCTGGCGAGGTAGAGGTGGACGACTGGGCAATCCTCGGCGGCGGCACCCTTGTACACCAGTTCTCGCACATCGGCGCACATGTGATGATTCAGGGCGGCACCCGCGTCAACAAAGACATCCCGCCCTTCATCATCGCAGCGCGCGACCCCGTTTCCTACTGCGGTATCAACTCTGTTGGTTTGGGACGCCGAGGCTTCACCAAAGAGCAGGTTACATCCATACAAGAGACCTACCGTCTTCTATACATGTCCGGACTGAATGTATCGCAGGCGTTGCAACAAATCACGGAAACCCTGCCGCAGACGCCCGAACGGGACATGATTGTGGAATTCATCAAAGCCTCACCGCGCGGCGTCGTTCGCGGAATCAACTAAATAGGCGAAGTAGTACCGATAAGGGACTGCATAGCAAATGGTCATATCGTAAATTGTCAAATTGTCAAATAATCTATGGAAGAGAAAAGTTTGAATTTCATTGAGCAGATTGTGGAGAAAGACCTGCAAGAGGGTAAGAACAACGGCAGAATACAAACGCGCTTTCCGCCCGAGCCCAACGGCTACCTGCATATCGGACATGCCAAAGCCATCTGCATGGACTTCGGTATCGCAGAGAAGTACAACGGTGTGTGCAACCTCCGCTTCGACGACACCAACCCCGTGAAAGAAGATGTAGAGTACGTGGACTCTATCATGCAGGATATCAAGTGGTTGGGCTTTAAGTGGGGCAATGTCTATTACGCAAGCGACTATTTCCAACAACTCTACGACCTCGCTATCCGCTTCATCAAAGAGGGCAAAGCCTATGTGGACGAGCAGACAGCAGAGCAGATAGCCGAGCAGAAAGGTACACCCACCGAGCCGGGTGTGGCATCGCCCTTCCGCGACCGACCCATAGAGGAGAACCTGCGTCTCTTCCAAGCCATGCAGAACGGGGAAATACCCGATGGCAAGATGGTGCTCCGCGCGAAGATTGATATGGCAAACCCCAACATGCACTTCCGCGACCCTATCATGTACCGCATCATCACCACCCATCCGCACCACCGCACGGGGCGTAAATGGAATGTCTATCCGATGTACGACTTTGCACACGGACAGAGCGACTACTTTGAGGGCGTAACCCACTCCATCTGCACACTGGAGTTTGTGGTGCACCGCCCGCTATACGACTATTTCATCGACCAGTTTGCCGACACTGACTACCGCCCACACCAGTACGAGTTCAACCGACTGAACATCACCTACACCGTTATGTCGAAGCGCAAGATGCTCCAACTCGTGAAAGAAGGGCTTGTCCGCGGCTGGGATGACCCCCGCATGCCGACCGTATGCGGTCTGCGCCGACGCGGATACACACCCGATGCTATCCGTGAGTTTATCAATAAGATAGGCTACACCAAGGTGGAGGGAATGATTGACTTGGGCTTGCTGGAGCACACCCTCCGCGAGAATCAGAAAGAGACGGCACCGCGCGTATGCGCCATCTTCGACCCCGTCAAACTCATCATCACCAACCGCGAGGCACAGCCCGAGACCATCGTAGCGGAGAACATCGACGGACACCCCGAGTTGGGCACCCGCGAGATGATTTTCGACCGCGAACTCTACATCGAGCGCGGCGACTTCCAGGAGGTGGGCGATAAGAACTTCTTCCGCCTCAGCCCGGGCGGGCGTGAGGTGCGACTAAAGAACGCCTACATCATCCAAGCCACAGGCTGCGAGAAAGACGCTGAGGGCAATATCACCACCGTCTTTGCAACCTTCGACCCCAACTCCAAATCGGGCACCGAGGGCGGTAACCGCAAGACTAAATCGACCATCAACTGGGTGGAGTGCCAATCCTGCGTGGATGCAGAAGCACGCCTGTACGACCGTCTGTTCGCCGTAGAGAACCCATCGGCAGAGGAAGGCGACTTCCGCGACTTGCTCAATCCGAACAGTCTGGAAATCAAGCAAATAAAGGTAGAGAGCGCGCTCCGCAAAGAGTTGCACGCTACCGAATACATGGACGGTATTGCGCAGGTGAACCACTACCAGTTGCTCAAGCAAGGCTATTTCGTTGTAGACCCCGACACCACGGCGGATAAACTTGTGCTCAACCGCACCGCCTCTCTCAAAGACAATTGGCAGAAGTAAACCTAATTATGTATCAGTCAGGGCAATCGCGCATTGCCCTGACATAATTTTTTCTAAACCTATGAAGAAACTATCTATCTTGCTGGCACTCGCTGCCATGCCGCTGTTGAGTTATGCAGCAGGCGACACCATTCGCATCGAAGCCGAGACCCTCGAACCCGTCCACTATGAGCAGTTTGGCGAATGGGCGTTTGAGTTTAATAGCGCGTATCCTGTTAACGGGTTGAACTACAAAGTGCACTTCCAATACGTGTCGGAAGAAATGACCGGCACTTTCACCAAAAGCACGATGGGAGGCGGCTTCTTCAACATGATTCAATCCTTCGATGAAGAGAACAAAGTGAAAGCGCAAATCTTTATGAATGCTGTTCAACTCGTTGTTGCCTACCAGCCTCTCCGCCCGGGTCTTCGATACCTCACTTTGGATGCCACTGTCAATGGCTCTGACGGCAATGTCTATGTCGTACACGGCGAGGACTTGCAGTTAGTGGCGCGCGACACCGTTACCTACGTCTTCCCCGAGACCGACCTGCATATCATCGGCGATACGGCATTTCAAGTAGTGGGCAAACTACAAGACAAAGTAGAAGCCGCTGTGCAAATAAACAACCCTGCTATTGTCGGCAACTACTCGCTGGCAGACTTGGTAGCCGAGGGCACGTATCTGCTCTTCCCCGATGGGAAGCGCGTCTCGCTGTTGATTGATGAGCGCGGTGTTGCCTCTCAACTTTCAGCAGACACTGTAACGATGCAGGGGAAGCAGTACAACGCTCAGTTCAGTTTCCTTGCCACCGACACGGTGCTCTACCAACTGCGTATGACCCACCATGTGCTGACGCCGAAAGATACAGTAGATATCGTCATCAACAATCTGAGCATTGACGATATGCAATTTGATGCCTCGCATACGTTTTATGTGGATGGTTACAACGATGATTACGCGGTGCTGATGGAGATTATCTCTCCCACGACAACCCGCGGCACGTTCACTTCTCCGGATGCAGCAGTATCCATCACGAAGCATGCTACCAAAGGGAATCAATATACCTATAGCCTGTATAGTAAAGTCGTAGTAGAAGAGGTGGGCGACTCTACTTTTGTCCGCGCTGATGTGATTGCTACCGATTCTATGTGCTACAACATCACTATGCGTCAGTTGGTAGCCCCTACCGACACCATCATCACTTTGGCTTTTGACACCCGCGCCTACATCGTGCCTAACAGTAACGGTGGCAGTTATCAGGTGTATAACATGAACGATGAGTACTTGGTATCCGTTGCGTTTATCGCGGATAAATTAGAGGGCGAGTTCTCTTCACGCAATTACGATATTGTTGACGAATACACCTACCTCCACCATGCCGTCCGTCGTCCCTCGGGAAAGATGGATACGCTGATTGTAAAGATAGCCGATACGGAGTGCGTTGTGCGCCAGACGGCAGACAGCATCTTGGTGGATGCCACTATCAAAGATTATTACGGTACCCTCTATAAGGTCGCCTTTTGGTATGCCGTTCCTGAACCCAAAGACACAATTGACGTAACCATCTCCAAAGCGGAGTTCTACAATGCATTGGAACATGGTTCGTTCCAAGTTCGCGGTATATCTAATGACAACGCCTATCTGGTGTCCCTCAGTCCATACTCTGAATCGTTAGAAGGGGAATGGACACTGGATGGTATGTTCAAGCGCTCCGATTTCTACGACCTATATACCTATATGTTCAAGTTGGATAGCAGCCAAGTGGCAGCAGAAGTCATCTATCTGCTCGAAGGAAAAGCCACTTCGCTTGTCCGCAACGACACCGTGTTCATGGACGCAAGTTTCATCTGCTCGGACGATAGGATGTATAACCTCCACTTCGTTGCCGACACGCGCACACGTCTTCAGCACGATGCTGAAGAGGGCGAGATAGACTACACCTTCGCATCTGACGCTGACGCTTTGTTTATCACAAGGTTTTATGCGGAGTATGGTGAGGTATTCTTGCAATTAGTAGGCAATGAGACTCCGTATCCTTTTGCGCAGATAGGTTTCTTCCTTGAAGAGTTGGATGCTACCTATATCCTTCCAGAGGGAGACTATCCGATAGATTATACCTATCAGCACGGTACTGTAGAGGCATCCCCCGGTATATTGAATTCTCGAGCCTTCCCGTCGGAATTTGGATATCTGAATAGCGATGGCGATTTCATTCCGCCGTTCTGGTTTTTCTTCAGCGGCAATGTGAACATTCAGCATACCGCCAACGGCATCCGCATGGAGGTGAACGCGCTCAACTCCTACGACCGTCCTATTCACCTCATCTATGAGGGTATGCCCGTTATGGACGCGATGGAGGAAGTGGAAGCCGACGACGCACAGTCCCGCAAGTTCCTCCAAAACGGTGAACTACGTATTCGCCGCGCCGATGGTACGGTCTTCACTGTATTGGGGCAAAAAGTAACAGATTAAGGATAAAGATAAAAAGACCGTCTGACGACTGTCCGACCGCGCTACGCGCTGAAAGACCGTCTTACGACTGAAAGACCGCTGACGCTGTCTGACCGCGCTTCGCGCTGAAAGACTGATATAGTCGCGGATAGTGAATAAGTCGTTCAGCAAAG
>JAXDTJ010000020.1:0-19736 GCA_034090015.1 Paludibacteraceae bacterium
CTATTCTTCCGCCAAAGTGGCAGACGCTTTCAAGACCATTTATACCGATTTGCCCAATACCGATTGGGCACTTCTGAAACGGACATATTGGGTAGATACCATCCATATGGATTCGATCAAGTATGATTCGGTTTACCAAAAAGTGAAAGACCCCGTTACCGGCGAGATATTGAAGAATGCTGTCGGAAAAGACTCTATTGTTAAGGTACTGAAAGTGGACACTATCCGTTGGAATGTATATGATACCATTGGTGCGAAGACAAACCTTGATATTCGTTTCTCGTTGAAACGTGAATCGAATGCCAACACCGGCTCGTATATCTATAACTATAAGGAATACGCGCGCGATAGTGTGATTACCCGCGATAGTGTATATAGCGCAGTGGATTTCCATTGGGGATTCACATCCGTCACATCGGCTAAGAAAGCGGTTGTCTCGGGATTAGTGGCTGCAGATGATACTCTAACGTTTGAAATCTCTGAGTTTGCTATCAAGAATAAGACGCTTAAACTGGGAACAGATACACTTAAATTGCAATAACATACCATGAAAAAGATAAATTCATATTTTTGGCGCTCTGTAGTTTGCCTTGTCATGATGATGACAGGCTTAAGCGCATACGCACAAAGTACCGTTAGCGGAACGGTGTTGGAAGCCGCTACGGGTGAGCCCGTCATCGGCGCGAACATCATCGCTGTGGGCACTACTAATGGTACGATTACCGATTTTGATGGTAACTTCACGCTGATGGTAGCAGAGGGTGCAAACCTCGAAATCAGTTACATGGGATACAAGACCGTTACCATGCCTGCGAAGAACGGCATGCGCGTAATGCTGTCGGAAGACACTGAGTTGTTGGACGAAGTAGTGGTTGTGGGCTACGGTGTGGTAAAGAAAAATGACGCCACCGGTTCGGTAACGGCTATCAAACCCGACGACATGAACAAAGGTCTGAATACCAATGCACAAGAGATGATGCAAGGTAAGATTGCCGGCGTGGTAGTAACCTCCGACGGTGGTACTCCGGGTGCAGGTTCTACGATTCGTATCCGTGGCGGTTCGTCCCTCTCCGCAAGCAACAGCCCGTTGATAGTGATTGATGGTTTGGCTATGGATAACAACGGTATCCCGGGCGCAGCTAACCCGCTCTCCATGGTGAACCCGAACGACATCGAGACCTTCACTGTACTCAAAGACGCTTCGGCAACCGCCATCTACGGTTCGCGTGCGTCCAATGGTGTCATCATCATCACCACGAAGAAAGGTAAAGCAGGCAGCAAGCCCAAGTTCTCCTACGAGGGCAATGTGTCCGTCAGCAACCTGACCGACCGCATGGAGGTCCTCACCGGCGATGAGATGCGCTCCTATGCTACCGCTATCGGATTGGACGCTGCTAAACTGCAACGCATAGGCGACGCCAACACCAATTGGCAAGACCAAGTGTATCGCGCCGCTGTCTCCACCGACCATAACTTCTCCGTTACAGGCGGTACGAAAAACATGCCTTATCGCGCTTCTATCGGCTACACGCTCAACAACGGTACCATCAAGACCTCGCAGATGCAGCGTGTAACTGCCAGCGTCAGCCTTTCGCCTTCGTTCTTCGATAAGCACTTGAATATCAACTTCAATGCAAAAGGTTTGTACATCCGCAACAGTTATGCTGCCGATGTCGTAGGTGCGGCTATCGCTATGGACCCCACCATGCCTGTAATGGGTGGTGCAAAGAACCCCTTTGGCGATGAATTGATTTCCGACAAAGTGATTAACGATTTCTTCGGCGGATACTATCAGCCGACCGTAAAAGCCAACTACAACGACGACACATGGCAGTACGCCAACGATGAGCAATCTACGGCAAACCCTGTGGCTTCGCTCAACCAGCAGTCGTCTATCGCTAACTCCGGTTCGTTTGTCGGGAACTTGGAGGCTGACTACCAGATTCACGGATTCGAAGACCTGCGCCTGCATGCTAACTTTGGCGCAGACTACTCCTATGGTAAGCAACGCTATGTGAATAGTGCTTTCGGTACGGCAAACCACTATTACGGTTGGGACGGTTATGACGAGAAGAACAAGTACAACTTGCAGTTCAACTGCTATGTACAATACTACAAGGACTTCACTGAGAACCAGCACTTTGACATCATGGCGGGTTATGAGTGGCAACACTTCTACAACGACTATCTAACCAGCGGAAATGGTTATATCCGCGACACGAACAACGACCCCGAGAAGCGTGGTGTGGCTTATCCTGTATCGAACTCGTCTTCCAAGACAGAGAGTTACTTGGTATCATTCTTCGGACGATTGAACTACATCGGTTGGAACCAGTTGATGCTTACTGCCACAGTCCGTGGCGACGGTTCCTCGCGTTTCGCGCCTGACCATCGTTGGGGTGTGTTCCCCTCTGTGGCACTCGGCTGGAAGATTAAGGAGACCTTCTTGAAAGACAACAATGTGGTGAGCGACCTGAAACTACGTCTCGGCTATGGTATTACCGGTCAGCAGGAAATCAACCAAGGTGATTATCCCTACTTGGCTACCTACACCATTGCACAGGAGCATGCTTACTATCCCATCGGCGGCGAGTCTTGCTATGTGATTGATGACTTCGGTAACCCTGTAACCGACGCAGAAGGCAAGTACGTATATACCTCTTATCGTCCGAATGCCTACAACAGAGACCTGACTTGGGAGAAAACGACCACTTATAACGCCGGTATCGACTATGGCTTCCTGAACGGACGCGTGACGGGTGCTATCGACTACTATTTCCGCCAGACGGATGACCTGCTCAACACCATCCCTGTGGCTGTGGGCACCAACTTCCGTAACAAAGTGATTTCCAATGTCGGTTCGCTCACCAACCAAGGTGTCGAGTTCTCCATCAATGCGGTGGCTGTTGATACCAAGAACTTCAAGTGGGACTTGGGCTACAATGTTACCTACAACGAGAACAAAATTACCAAACTGAACACAGGCGAAGACCAAACTCCTATCCCCACCGGCGGTATCTCTTGCGGTACGGGTAACACCATTCAGCGCCATGCGGTAGGCTATGCGGCTAACTCGTTCTATGTCTATGAAACAGCAAAGGCAACCAACGACAAATGCGAGACCTTCTATTATGTGGTTGACCGCTCCGGCGATGGTAAGATTTCCGAGGACGACCAGTACTACTACCATAGCCCCAATGCGCCCGTTACCATGGGCTTCCAGACTAAGTTCCAGTTCTTCGGATTCGACTTGGGTATCTCGCTGCGCGCAAACATCGGAAACTATGTCTATAACGATGTGTTGGCTACCAACTTGCAGTACTGCGAGGCAAGCAACCTCTATCGTAACGGCTACCACAACCTGCTCCGCAATGCCTACGACACCTACTACAATGTGGGTATGAAATCCGACCGGGTATTTGCCAACGAGAACGGTATGGGTAAGTTCTCGGAGTGGTATCGTCTGGACTACTTCGTGGAGAATGCTTCCTTCATGCGTATTGACAACATCACGCTGGGTTACTCCTTCCAGAAGCCGAAGATTTCCGGTCGTGCTTATCTTACCGTGCAGAACCCCTGCGTGATTTCCAAGTACAGCGGTCTTGACCCTGAGGTATTTGGTGGTATAGACAACAATATCTATCCGCGCTCTATGACCTCGCTAATCGGTCTTAGCCTGCAATTCTAACTATTGTATAACTAATTGACAACTTAATCGTTATGAGAAACAATTTGAAATATGTAGCGGTGGCTTGCGGACTGATGTTTGGTCTCTCTGCTTGCGTACAAGACTTGAATACCGAGCCTATCGACAAGAACTCCGCTACTGCGTTCAACCAAGACGCTGTCTTCTCGAAGTGCTATGCTACCTTGGCTACAACCGGACAGAAAGGTCCTGACGGCGATTGCGATATCGACGACTTGGATGAAGGTACTTCCTCGTTCTATCGTATGATGTGGGAACTCAATGAGTTCGGCACCGACGAAGGTTGGTGGATATGGAACGATGTCGGATTGGCTGACATCCGTGTGATGAACTGGAATGGCGACAATGCCTTGGTGAAAGGTCTGTACTATCGCCTCAATATCGACATCAAGATTTGCAACCACTTCTTGTACAATACCGAGGGGGCAACCGACGAGAAAACCCTGCAACAACGCGCCGAGGTGCGCTTCATTCGCGCATTCAACTATTGGTATCTTTTGGACATGTTCAAGGTGGCTCCTTTCAGCACCACCGAATCCAGCGAGTTGCCGGAGTTCGTAGAGCGTCCCGCATTGTACGAATGGCTCGTAGGTGAACTCAAAGAACTGACTGAAATCCTGCCCGAAGAGCGCCTCTCTATCTATCGTATTGATAAGTACGCGGCATGGATGTTGCTCGCGCGTACCTATATCAATGCCGAGGTCTATACCGGCAAACCAGCATGGGAGGAAGCCAAAGACGCAGCCGATAAAGCCATGTCCGGTCCCTACCAACTCCACAAGAAAAGCATTACTTCTGCCGAGGGCATTAAGTATTCCGCTTATCAGCAATTGTTTATGGGCGATAACCACAAGAACGGTGCACAGCAAGAGATTATGTTGCTCGCATACCAAGATGGCGTGTACTGCCAATCATGGGGAGGTAGCCGTTTCTTAGTGAACATGGTGCGTGATGCAGATATGGTACCTGCCGGCTCTGCCGATACATGGAAATGTTTCCGTTCTAGCCCTGAGTTTATCTACAAGTTTGTAGATGAAGAGACAGCCCCGACAATCAAAGCAGACGAGTATCAGATGCCGGCTCTCTTGGGTGATGACCGTGCAATTATGTGCTCTTATGTGGACGCGAATTCTACCGACTCGTTGGCAAAGAAGTCGTGGAAACTGACGGGTACGCAGACGGCTGAGTTCTACGACTGCTGGGCAGTACTGAAATTCACGGGTGTGCCCTCAACAGCAGACCGCCCCTCTAAAGCCGTTACCACCGACCCGAACTGGCCCGATACCGACCTGCCTTGGTTGCGCGTAGCAGAAGCCTATATGATTAAGGCAGAGGCATTGTTCCGCTTGGGCGACAAAAACGGCGCGTTGGCTATTATTAATAACGATATCCGTTCGCGTGCCAATGCGGCTCCGTTGACTGATTTAGACGAGGCTACACTCTGCGACGAGTATTGCCGCGAGTTCTACTGCGAGGGACACCGCCGCTCTGATTTGGTCCGCTTCAACCGTTTTGCAGGTCCCCAAGCAGACAACAATCGATACAACTGGGAAGGGCGTGCCGGTAAGAACTCCGGTGAGAACAACTTCGCTTCTACCGATGAGAAATGGAACTGGTATCCTATACCCAACGACGACAAAGCGTCTAACAAGAACTATGCAACCACCCAAGGGGATGGCTATTAATCGAAAACAAAGACACAAGGTCTTTATTTATAAACAAATTATTAACAACCAACTAACTAATTTATTAGCATTATGAAAAAGTTTTTTATGGCATTTCTTGCCGTAGCAACCATCGCCATGGTAGGTTGCAAACCGAACAACACCCCGGACACCCCGGACACTCCGGACACTCCTGACAAACCGACTGTAAGTGCTCCTACTGCTGAGGACCTGGCAGACTACATCGAGGAGGGTAAGTATGTTGTTGCTATTCAGTTCAAAGAGACTGTTTGCAACGATATCGTTTGGGTAGGTTCTTACAACTCCAATGAGACTGGTGGATGGATAGAAGACCCCGCTCAACTCCTCAAGATGGAAGCACTGAACGGATTCGAGGGTTGGTATGTAGTGGCTGTTCCTTCGTTGCTGAACGAGGACGGCACACTGAACAACGCTGGTAAACCCGTACAACTTACTTCCGATGGTACATTCTCATGGGATTACCAAACGGGTGATGAGGCTTCTTGGACGCTTGTTTCTGGTACTGTAAACATTGAGCCAGGTTACTCCGGCGAGGCTAACTTGAGTGGGTATGACCCTGCAAATGGTCCTATTGTAATGGTTTCTGAGTATTTCAAAAACCACAATAGCCCTTGCGTTCAAGCCGTTGAGCACGACTATACCGTAGTTGCTAAGGTCCCCGCAGGCTTCGACCCCTACATCATTGGAGATTTCAATGGATGGAAAGAAGGTGTTGCTATGGAGTTGCAAGCAGATGGTTCTTACAAGTATCAGTTCAAAGATGCTGAGAACCACGGCTTCAAACTCAAAGGTGATGCTGCTACTTGGGACAACGAAATCCTTCACCTTGGTAAAAATGCTGAGACCGGTGAGGATGAGTGGCAGAAACTCAACAATGTTACGCTCGGTGCAGAGACCACCATCACCCTTGACTACAGCGGTGCTGACTACAAGTGGGCTCTCTCTGAGTAAACACGAAGATGAATAAGCAGGTGTTGTTTCCTGCTATAAATTACTAAATCTTACATTTGCCGCTCCGAGGAAACTCGGGGCGGTTTTTGTATGCAGCGATGAATACTGCTACCAAGGATATGATTGCTAAGATAGTAGCAAAGTACAAAACGACGATGGTGTGCCAAGCAGAAAAGTACACTTGTTATGCAAAAGAGGTAATCTGCTATCAAAATGCCTTTCCCCCTTGCATATTCAAAAAAATATCTGTATCTTTGCAGGCGAAATTTTCAAATGTAGATGACGGCCGTCTGTGGGAAGAATTAACGAATCATTATACGGCAATTACACGTTAGAAAATAGTACAATATATTGGATAATTTTTGAGAATATTTGTTCAAAAGAAAGAGACTTAATTTTGCGTTTGTCAACGATAATTCATGTTCAATACGTATGCGTTTGCGTTTTTGGTTAGATAACAGCAGGAAGATTGCGCTGCCTCAGTCGGCGCTGCCTTGCCTGACGGCGATAGTGCTCTGCATAGGGCAGGAGGGTTTCGTATGGTGGCTGGCGTTGCCGGTGTTGCTGGGCGTGTGTGCAGCCCACCTTGGCATGAACCTCGCCGACGATTATTTCGATTTCAAGCACGACTCGCGCGTGCGCTCAGAGATATGCAGCACCAGTGTCCGTGCCCGTATGGAGAAGTGCCACTACCTGCTGTCCGGCGATGCCACCTTGCACCAGTTGGGCATAGCAATATGCTGTTTCTTGGGTTTCGCGACCATCATGGGCTTGGTGGCGCTGGTGGCGCAGTGGTTGCTCCACGGCTGGCAGGCGGCGATGGGCATCGTGCTCTACGCCGCGCTGGGGCTGTTTTTCGGCTTGGAATACTCCGGCAAACCCTTGGAACTGGGCTTCCACGGCTTGGGGGAACTGGTCATTGGCTTGCTGTTCGGTCCGCTCAACATGCTCGGCGTGCAGGCGGCGATGACGGGGCAACTCTTCTCGTGGCAAATGTTGGCGGCGGGAGTGGCGGTCGGATGCTTGGTTATCAACATCGTCTATGTCCACTCCGTGATGGAGGTCAACGCCGATGCCACGCTCGGCAAGATGACCTTTGCCCGCCTGCTACGCGAGCGGAGAGACACCACCATCCGCCCAAGTGGTAACTTTTGGATGCTCTTTTTCATTGCCGTTTTCGCGATACTGCCTTTCTTGCTCTTGGGGCTCGGCATTGCTTTGCAGTGGTGGAGCCCATGGTATCTGCTCACGCTGCTCACGCTCCCGATGTCTGTCTTCCTCATCCATTCCACCCACCGTTTCGTGAACAACCTGCCGCGTCAAGACACGCCGCAGTGGTGGATGGGACCCATGGGCAACTGGCAGGCGTATGTGGAAGCGGGTATGGACTGGTTCCTATTCCGTTGGATTCTCGCCCGCAATATCTGCACTTTCTTCTGCCTCATCTTAATGATAGTACATATTGCCCTCTTAATTCTTAATTCATAATTCTTAATTAAATATGAAGCGTTTATTTGTTTTGCTGGTCGGATGCCTGCTTAGCCTGTCGCTGCTGCGGGCGCAGGATGTGATTATCACTACGGGGGCGAACCGTATCAATGCCACCGTGATTGAGGTGGGAGAGAAAGAAATCTCCTACAGGTTATATGATGTGCAGGATAGCCGTCTCTTCACTATTCCGAAAGAGGACGTGGTAACCATACTATTGGAAAACGGCAAGGTGCTGGTCTTCAGCAATCCCTGCGTGCAGCCCGAGACCGACCCCGTCTTGGAGGCGCACCCTATCCTCCCGGGAGCTATCACGAAGCAGGATGGCAACTATTTCCTGAATGCCGCCGGCGTTACGACCAAACTGAGTGAGGATGCCTACTTGCGTTTCATTGCTCACAACTGCCCCGAGGCGTGGCAGAGTTATCAGAAAGCCGACCATCTCTGGTCGTTGGGTTGGCGTTTCTTCGGCTCCGGCATGGCGGGACTGGTGCTGGGCGCACCCGTATGGGGCGCGGGTATCGTGTTGCAGAGTAAGTCGATGGCAAACCAACCGCAGGCGTACTACGGCATAGGTATGGAGTATGCGGGTATCATCCTCATGGCGGCGGGTGGCGCACTCACCGTGGCATCAATCCCCATGCTCTCCGTCGGGCAGCACCGCCGCAAGAACTCCCACGAGGTCTATAACTCCTGCTACCTCGAGCAGCAGCATATCGCTGCGCCGCAGGCAGATTCGCAAGTAAGTCTAAACTTCCAACTCTCAGGCAACGGGGTTGGCATGGCGTTGCATTTCTGATTAGTGGGCAAATCTTAACAATAGTACATTTTCGGGGTGGTTTGCTCTGGTTTCCGACCCGCGAGAGACCCGCGGTCGACCCGCGAAAAAGACCCGAGAAGGTCGCGGCAGGGGGAATCTTAATAATCGTATAATTATGAATGTATCTTGTTTGCAGTGAGCCAGCAGAGAATGCGCTATGTCAGTATCTTCCAAATTACGGAACCGTTATTTTGCTGTTTTATATCAAAAAAATGTGCAAAATCACGAAAAAATGAAATAAAATAGCATTTTTGTTGAAAGAAAAAATTGCATATATCAAAAAAAAGCAGTACTTTTGCGTCAAATTTTAGTTGCATATCACAAAAATTTAACGTAAAAATGGAATTTTCTCGTAAATCATACCTTCAGAAACTGGTTCGTGCAGATGGTAACGGGATGATTAAGATTGTTACCGGCATTCGTAGATGTGGAAAGTCTTATCTGCTTTTTAATATCTTTCGGAACTACCTTCTTTCGCAAGGTGTACAGGAAGACCATATCATTGGTTTAGCATTGGATGAACGGGAGAATAAGAAACTTCTCAATCCGGATAGATTGTTGGATTATATCAGCAGGCATATTGTGAAAGACGGGAAGAAGAACTATGTTATATTGGATGAAGTTCAGTTGGTCGATGATTTTGTGAGTGTGCTGCTTAGTATGACACACAAGCAGAATGTTGAGACCTACGTATCGGGCAGCAATAGTAAGTTCCTTAGCAAAGATGTAGTAACCGAATTCCGTGGTCGCGGATGGGAGATACGTGTTCATCCGTTGAGTTTTGCCGAGTACTTCGAGGGCGTTGGGGGCGACTATAGGAAAGCACTATATGACTATTATCGATATGGCGGTCTGCCTCGTGTAGCACTTTTGACTACGGAGGATGAGAAAAAACAGTATTTGCAATCTGTGTTTGAGACAACATATCTAAAAGATGTGATTGAGCGTAATCACCTACGCAATCCGGAGGGAATGCGCAAATTGATTCAAGTGTTGGCTTCCTGCATTGGTTCATGTACCAATCCGAATAACATCGTCAACACCTTTATGTCGGGGGAGAAACTGACCATTGCACCGGCAACTATAGAGAACTATTTAGAGCACTTGCAAGATGCTTTTATCATCAGCGAGGCGCAGCGGTACGATGTTAAAGGACGCAAATATATCGGTTCTGCATCAAAGTACTACTTTGAAGACTTGGGAATCCGTAATATGCTGATTAACTTTCGCCAGCAGGAAGATACGCATATTATGGAGAATGTCATCTATAACGAGTTGTGTCAGCGTGGGTGTAGCGTGGACGTAGGTCAGGTAGAAGTCTGGGAAACGACTCCGGAAGGCAAGCGATTACGGAAGAATTTGGAGGTGGACTTTGTGGTGAATAATCCGCCTCAAAGAATGTATATCCAATCTGCATTTGTGCTTCAAGACAGAGAAAAGACAGAGAAAGAGCAACGTCCGTTGGTAAATATCCCGGACCATTTCCGCAAGATTATTATTATTGGTAATGATTTCCAACGTGGTTGGATTGATGATGAAGGGGTTGAGATTGTGAGCATGGAAGATTTCCTTCTCAAGCCAAATGCTCTTGATTAACCCGCGTCTTTTCTACTTTGCTATCAGTGAGGGAAGCAAGGAAAAGGTAGCGTGAGCATTTTGCAGACGGTATTGGATTAACTTTCTTTTCCCGTCCCTTTATTCAAGAGGCTGTCTAACAAGTCAGGTTAGGCAGTCTTTTTTTGTATATCTTACTTTGTCTATACACCCTAAAAAATGCAAAAAAATGCCAATTTGTTGTATATATCAAAAAATCTTTGTAACTTTGCGCGGTTTTTGGTTTTAACCAACTACCCACTGACCACTACCCACTACCCACTAATTATGAACCTTGCACTCATAGGATACGGCAAGATGGGACATATCATCGAGCAGGTGGCGCGCCGCCGCGGGCACGAGATAGTCTGCATCATCGACCGAGACAATACCGCTGATTTCCTTTCTCCCGCTTTTTCGCAAGCCGATGTGGCGATTGAGTTCTCCACGCCTGCTACCGCCGAGGCGAATATCCGCGCCGCGTGGCAGGCGGGTGTACCCGTGTTGTGCGGCACCACGGGCTGGAACGTGAGCCGCCTGCGAGACGAGTTATGCGATGCCGCCGAGTGCTGCCAAAGAGACAAGCGTGCACTCTTGTGGTCATCGAACTTCAGCGTAGGGGTGAATATCTTTTTTGCGCTGAACAAGCGGCTGGCAGGCTTGCTGGCTGACTACCCCGACTATCAGCCGTCCATCACTGAGACCCACCATATCCACAAACTCGATGCCCCCTCCGGCACGGCGAAGACGCTGGCGGAGGACATTGAGCGGATTTACAAATTACGATTTACGAATTACGATTCGCAACGAGTATCTTACCCCAAAACCTCCACGAAAGCAGGCGAGGATGCCTGCGCACCCGGGCACTCAACACTCAACACTCAACACTCAACAACAATCCCCATAGAGTCCATCCGCGAAGGCGAGGTGCCGGGCATCCATACCGTTACGTGGGACTCGCCCGTGGACACCATCTCTATCACCCATAGCGCCAAATCCCGCGAGGGCTTTGCCCTCGGTGCCGTCCTCGCCGCCGAATGGCTAAAAGGCAAAACCGGCTGGCACACGATGGAAGAAGTGCTTGATTTGACAATTTGACAATTTACAATTTGACAATTGCCATGCGGTGCTGAATGGTAAAATCGTAAAATAACGCGAACTCGAAATAAGATGCATAACTCATCGAACCAGCGATGTTTTTTTTATTTCAACAAAAATTCCCAAAAATTGTTCAAATATTTTTCCTTTAACATATAATTTTCGTATAATTCATCATTAATTCATTACCAAAAACCAAATTAGTCTTTGACTGCCAAAAGTATTTGTTTATATCGAACTCACGTTAAAATATAATGGTAAAATCGTAAAGTATAAATAGTCAGATAGTAAATTGTAAAATAGTAAATTGTCAAATAGTCAAATAAAACTATGTCTTTCAAGCAAAGAATACAATCCGTTACCACCAAAGGTTGGGTCGCGTGTGGCGTGTGGAGCGCTGTCTATATCGCATTCATCATCTGGGTAGCCTGTGGCGACCCGCGTCAGGGGCACGGTGACTGGGCAAGTCTCGGTTGGCTCGCGCTGCTGCCCGTCATCATGGATATGTTCACCACCAAGTACATCCCTTGGAACTGGTGGCATAAGTACAAACCCGTCAGCAAAGAAGAAGCCGCAGAGGGCAAGACCAATCCGCATGCGAACAGCACCATCTACACCCTCATGTCGTGGGTGGACGCTATCCTCTTCGCGCTCATCGCGGTGTATTTCATCAACCAATACATATTCCAGAACTACCAGATTCCGTCCAGTTCGTTGGAGAAGAGCCTGCGCGTGGGCGATTTCCTCTGCGTGAGCAAGATGAGTTACGGTGCGCGCGTACCCAACACGCCGCTCTCCATGCCCCTTGTGCAGCATACCTTCCCCAACTGGCTCGGCGGCGGGAAGAGTTACATCGAATACCCGCAGTGGGGCTACAAACGCCTTGCCGGTTGGGACACGCCCGAGACAGGCGACATCGTGGTCTTCAACTTCCCTGCGGGCGACACCGTCTGCTCCAAGATGCAGAACCCCGATTATTACACCCTCTGCCACTACTACGGCGAGCGCACCGTAAAGCAGCGAAAGGACATCTTCGGCGACATCGTAACGCGCCCTGTGGATAGGCGAGAGAACTATGTGAAACGCTGCGTAGGCACCCCGGGAGACTCGCTGCAAATAATAGATAATGTGATATATGTGAACGGCATTGCCGAGCCGGAACGCGAGGGTGTGCAGTTGAACTATTTCGTGCAGACCGACGGGCATATCCTGAGCAATAGTTATTTAGAGAAAGTCGGTATCTCAAAAGACGACCGCAAGTTGCTGGAGCCGGGCGTGTACCATTTCCCGCTCACGCAGGCAATGCGGGCGGAGTTGGAGAAGAACCCCCATGTGCTTGCAATAACACTTGAGTCCGAGCAGCAGGGCGGAGATGTCTATCCGCTGGGGCATAACACATGGACACGCGACAACTACGGTCCTATCTACATTCCCCGCCGCGGAGAGACCATCACCATCACCGAGGAGAACTACTGGCTCTACAAGCGTATCGCCGATGCTTACGAGCACAAACCGATGGCGATAGGCGAGACTTATACCTTCGACATGGACTACTATTGGATGATGGGCGACAATCGCCACAACTCCGCCGACAGCCGCTACTGGGGTTTCGTCCCCGAAGACCATATCGTGGGGCGCCCGCTCTTCGTTTGGCTCAGCATAGAGAAGGACAAACCTTGGTTCAAAGGGCATATCCGCTGGAATAGAATAGGCATGAATGCACGGAGATGATTACCCTGCCTACTGCATATCTTGCCCCCGAGGAATGGTATCGGCTTTGGTGCAAACACTGGGGACGTAGGCGTCTCGCCTGCGGGAGCGCACTTGGTGAGGAGGTTGGTTGCCAGATAGAGGTGATGGAGAGTTTCCCTAAGCAGACTTACCGCAATCGTTGCACCATCACTACTCCCGACGGACCGCTCACGCTCACCGTGCCGGTGAAGCACAGCGAACGCAAGCAACTCACGCGGGATGTAGAAATCAGTTACCAAAAGCATTGGCAGCACCAACATTGGATAGCCCTTGTGAGTGCCTATAAGCGCACACCCTATTTCGACTACTACATGGACTACTTCCGACCTTTCTACGAGAAAGAGACGAAGTTCCTGCTCGACCTCAACGAAGGACTGCACGAAGTGATACAAACCCTGATAGAGAACAGACTGCCACTTGTTGCGGAAACCGCAGGCGAGACGCCTACGTCCCCAGTGAGTTTGCAACACACCACCGACTGGCAGGCGCAAGACCTCGAATCCTGCTTTGGTAACGGTATGAGTATTTTAGACAAACTGATGGAATACGGTCCCGAGACGATAATGAAGATAGGGAACAAAAACGAACAATAATACCCGCAAAAATATCCTTTAACTTTGGTAATGATATACATGTTGACCCGGCAACTCAAAATTGAGTTATGTCGCCCCTTCGGGGCTTGCATTGTAGGTGATTCCCTTTTACGTAGGGGCGAGCCCCTACGCTGTTTTATGTCGCCCCTTCGGGGCTATCGTTTGATAGAGGATTTGGGTCAACTCATATATCATTACCTTAACTTTTTTCTGTTACAACAAATATTCTCAAATATTGCTCAAATATTTTTGTAATATACACTATTGCGCAACCATGAAAAGCACAGAATGAATGGACAACACAACATGAAGTGCTTTTAATGATATGAAAACAATTGATTGGAAACATCTGACTTTCTCGTACACCGAGTGTGCGAAGATGGTGCGCTGCTCGTTCAGAAACGGACAGTGGGGCGAGGTAACGGTTACCTCCGATTTCTACATCTCTATCCATGCGGCGGCTACTGCCTTGCAGTATGCGCAGCAAGCCTTCGAGGGGCTGAAAGCCTTCCGCGGCGTGGACGGCAAAGTGCGTATTTTCCGCCCTCTGGAGAACGCACGCCGTTTGCAAGACTCAGCGCGCTCCATGTACATGCCGCCCTTGTCGGAGGAGAAATTCATCGAGGCGGTAACCCTCTGCGTGGAAGCCAATCAAGACTATATCCCGCCTTACGGCACAGGGGCTACGCTCTACTTGCGTCCTATCATGATTGGCACCACACCCAAGGTGGGGGTAGCGCCGGCGCAAGAGTTTGAGTTCATGTGCTTAGCAACCCCTATCGGACCTTATTTCCCCGCCGGCTTCGGCACTACGCCGTTCATCATCAACCGCCGTGTGGACCGTGCGGCGCCCTTTGGCACGGGGCAATACAAGGTGGGAGGCAACTACGCTTCCTCTTTCCGCGCCACCGAGCCTGCCCACGAACAGGGATTAGGCGTGCTCTTCCTCGACTCGAAGGAGCATAAGTACATCGACGAGTGCGGCGGAGCCAACTTCTTCGGGGTGCGCAACGGTGTGTATGTTACGCCCAAGAGCGACAGCATCTTGCCCAGTATCACCAACCGTAGCCTGATGACCCTCTGCGAAGACCTGCATATCCCCCACGAGGCGCGACAGATACCCGTGGAAGAACTGCGCCTCATGCAGGAGGCAGCCTCCTGCGGCACGGGCGCCGCTATCTCGCCTATCTCGCGTATCATCGACCCCGACATGAGCAAGATATACGACTTCGGCATCACCCCCGGTCCCGTCTGCTGCCAACTCTACCACGCACTGCAAGACATACAGTTCGGCAGAGCAGAGGACACACACGGCTGGAACTTGCTACTCGAGAACTGCTAATCGTAAATCGTAATTCGTAAATCGTAAATTATTATAGTTATGTTTGAAAACCAACCTAAAGGCTTGTTTGCATTGGCATTAGCCAACACAGGCGAACGATTCGGCTACTACACGATGTTGGCCGTTTTTGCGCTCTTCCTGCGCGCTAACTTTGGACTGGACGCTACCGCAGCCGGTCAGATTTATGCCGGATTTCTGGCATTAGTGTATTTCCTGCCGCTCGTGGGCGGTATCCTTGCCGATAAGATTGGTTACGGTAAGTGCGTTACCATTGGTATCGCCGTGATGTTCTTGGGCTATGTGCTGCTGGCACTCCCGCTCGGCGGTGTGGACAACGGCACTATCGTACTGCCGATGGTGGTGATGTTTGCCGCGCTGGTGCTGATTAGCGTGGGCACGGGACTCTTCAAAGGCAACTTGCAAGTGATGGTAGGTAACCTATACGACGACCCGAAGTATGCTGACCGCCGCGACTCCGCGTTCTCCCTCTTCTACATGGCAATCAACATCGGTGCGATGTTCGCACCTACCGCTGCCGTGAAAATCATGGAGTGGGCGCAAAAGAGCCTCGGCGTGAGCGTGAACGACTCCTACCACTTTGCCTTCATGGTAGCATGCGCTTCGCTCGTGCTCTCCATCGTTATCTACTACGCTTGCCGTCCTTGGTTCCGCCATGTGGAGAACTCCGCCAAGCAGGCGGCTGCTACGGGCGCAAAAGTGGAAGAACTGACTCCCGAGCAGACCAAGAAACGCATTGTAGCGCTCTGCCTTGTCTTCGCGGTGGTTATCTTCTTCTGGATGGCATTCCACCAGAACGGACTCACCCTCACCTATTTCGCCAACGAGTTTGTCAACCCGACCTCTACGGGCTTGCAGGTGATGGCATTCGATATCATCAACCTTGTGATGATTGCCATCATGGTCTATGCACTCTTCGGCTTGTTCGACAAGAAAGCATCCGGCAAGAGCAAAGGTATCTGGGGCGGTGTGTTGGCTGCGGCTGCGGCTGTGCTCGTTTACAAGTTCTTCAACCGTCCCGAGGAGGTAGCGGTGTCCGCTCCTATCTTCCAACAGTTCAACCCCTTCTATGTAGTTGCCTTGACGCCTATCTCAATGGCTATCTTCGGTGCATTGGCGAACCGCGGCAAGGAGCCGTCGGCGCCTCGCAAGATTGCATACGGTATGGTGGTGGCTGCGGCTGCATATGCGATTATGGCAGTGGGCTCCATCGGCTTGAACAGCCCTGATGTGCAGGCTACGCTGGGCATTGCCGACAAGACCTTCTGCGACGCCAACCTCTTGATTGGTACCTACCTCGTTCTCACCTTTGCCGAGTTGCTGCTTAGCCCGATGGGTATCTCGTTTGTTACGAAGGTGGCACCGCCGAAGTACAAAGGTATGATGATGGGCGGCTGGTTTGTAGCCACCGCGGTAGGTAACTATCTGGTCAGCATAGGTGGCAACCTGTGGGGCAGCATGCCGCTGTGGGCTGTATGGAGCGTATTCATCGCAGTATGTCTCGTGGCTGCTATCTTCATGTTCTCCATGATGCGCAAACTGGAAGACGCTACAAAGTAATCCTCACAACTTGAATAGAAGATATGTCTGATTTCCTTCAATCCTTAACCGAATATACCGCCTCTCTGGAGCAGCGTTTGTCTGCTCTGGAGAGTGCGCTGTCTGTGCTGCAGACGCAGTGGACTATGGCGCAGACCAAAGAGAAAGAGCAGGAGGCGATAATTGCTTCCCTGGCGGCAAAAAACAGCATGCTGCAGTCTTGTATCAGTGCGCATGAGGAGCGTATCGCTGCATTGGAAAAAGCCTTTGCGGATGGCGAGTGGGCGGAGATACCCGAAGAAATCTCCACCGAGGCAGCAGAGGAATCGCCTGCGGAGGAACTTGTTGCTGAGGCTGAAGAACCGATTGCGGAGGAGACTGTTGCTGCGGAGGAATTGCCCGACGAAGAGGAAGTCTTTGTCGAGCAGGAGACTGCGGCAGAGCCCGAAGAGGAGGAACTGCCGGCGGTTGAGGTGCTGCCTGCGGACGAAGAGAAAGTGCCGGCAGAAAGTGTTGCGGAAGAAGAGAAAGTGGAGGCTGAAAGTGTTGCACCAAAAGCAAATCTCTATGGCAAGCCGGTGGACGACATCAAGCAGGCGATAGCCTTAGGCGACCGTTTCCTCTTCCAGCGTGAACTCTTCCGCCAGAATGTGGAGTTGATGCAACGCACCTTTGCGGACATTAACGCGCTCCATTCCTTCAACGAAGCCATCGCTTACCTCGACAAGCGTTTCGATTGGGACAAAGAGTCGAATACATACGCGCTCTTCCTGACCGCACTGCACAGACGCTTTTCATAGGATAAAGGACCGCTCACAGCGTTCGCTTCATCCTTTATCCATTATCCAAACAGACCTATGCTCTATATTGTTCCCACGCCGGTTGGTAACTTAGAGGACATCACCTTGCGCGCCCTGCGCGTACTCAAAGAGGTGAGCCTTATCTTAGCGGAAGACACACGCACGTCTTCCGTCCTGTTGAAGCACTACGACATCCACACGCCCCTGCGCTCGCACCATAAGTTCAACGAGCATGAGACCTGCGGCGCGTTTGCTGACATGGCGGCGACGCAGGACATCGCCCTCATCTCCGACGCGGGCACGCCTTGTATCTCCGACCCGGGATTCATGCTGTCGCGGGCATGCGTGGAGCGCGGTGTGGAGGTGCAGTGTCTGCCCGGGGCAACAGCGTTCGTGCCCGCCCTCGTGGACAGCGGGTTGCCCAACGACCGTTTCTATTTCGAGGGCTTCTTGCCCCAGAAGAAAGGGCGACTCACGCGCTTGCAGACGCTGGCGGAGCAGGAGCACACGATGATTATCTACGAGTCGCCATTCCGCTTGGTGAAGACGCTGGAGCAGTTGGCAGAGCACCTCGGCGGAGACCGTCGTGCGAGCGTCAGCCGCGAGATAAGCAAACTGCACGAGGACACGCAGCGCGGCACCCTTGCAGAACTCGCCGCGCATTTCAAACAGACACCGCCCAAAGGCGAGATAGTCCTAATCGTAGCAGGAAAAGATGGCAAATAACTCTATGAAAATCTTGGCGAAGGAGACCGCTATCTACGGGCTTTCGTCTATCATCGGCAAGTTTCTCAACTGGCTGCTGGTGCCGCTCTACACCTATGTCTTGGCGCAGCAGTCCGACTATGGGATTGTAACGAACCTCTACGCATGGACGGCGTTGCTGCTGGTCATCCTCACCTACGGCATGGAGACGGGCTTCTTCCGCTTTGCGAACAAAGAGGGTGCGCACCCAAACACGGTCTATGTTACGGCGATGGTGTCGCTCTTCACCACCTCGTTGCTCTTTGCCGTACTCTGCTGCGTCTTCCGCCATCCTATCGCCGATGCGCTGGGCTATCCCGACCATAGCGAGTTCATCGCGTTGCTGAGCGTCGTAGTGGCGATGGACGCTTTCGCCTGCATTCCCTTTGCGTACTTGCGCTACAAGCGCCGCCCGTTGCAGTTCGCGGCACTCAAACTGCTGTTCGTTTTCCTGAATATCCTGCTCAACCTCTTCTTCTTGGTGCTGTGTCCGAAGATACAGGACGCGGCGTGGGTAGCACCGTGGTACAACCCCGATTACGGTGTGGGCTATGTGTTTGTAGCGAATATCTTAGCGACGGGCATCCAGACGCTATGCTTGCTGCCGTATATCTTGGAGCCGATGAGGAGTAGGGTGCGGCCTGGAGACCGCACCTCCATGAAAGTCGGTGTGCCTCTCTTCTCGTTTTCGTTGCTGAAAGATATGCTTCGCTATTCGTTGCCATTGTTAGTACTCGGCGTATGCGGCATCATGAACCAGACGCTCGACCGTATCCTCTTCCCCTTCCTCTACACCGCCGCCGACGCGCAGGCGCAACTCGGAATCTACGGCGCGTGCTTCAAGGTAGCGATGGTGATGATGATGTTCACGCAGGCGTTCCGCTATGCCTACGAGCCGTTTGTGTTTGCCAAACACAAGGACAAGCAGTCGGTGGAGGCGTATGCCGATGCGATGAAATACTACATCCTCTTCTCTTACCTCATCCTGCTCGGTATGGTTTTCTACCTCGACCTGCTCAAGTACATCATCGCGCCGACCTACTGGGAGGGACTGAAGATAGTGCCGGTGGTGCTGTGGGCGTACATCTTCCAAGGGGTGTATTTCAACCTTAGTTTCTGGTACAAACTGACCGACAAGACGCAGTACGGCGCCTATTTCTCGCTCATCGGGGTGGTGATAACCTTTGTCTTGCAGGTCATCTTCGTGCCGCGCGTGGGCTACATGGCGTCGGCGGCGAGCAGCGCAGTGTGCTACTTCGTCATCATGTGGCTGTCGTATCTCGTGGGGCGGAAGTACCTCACTATCCCGTATGATTTTAAGAAAATAGGTACATATACGTTGATTACCTTGCTACTGCTCGGGCTGTTTGCGCTTGTGGCACACTTTTTGCCTACCTGCCCTTGGGCAAAAATGGGAGCGGGCACCATCCTGCTGCTTATATATGTAGGTGCAGCGTGGATAATCGACCTCCGAAGCCTCTTTTCCAAATAGGTTCCTCCCCGTCCGGAAAATAATTGTAAAATAGTAAATTGTCAAATTGTCAAATAGAAACATGTTTAGTGGAATTGTAGAAACCATGGCTCAG
>JAXDTJ010000023.1:0-8453 GCA_034090015.1 Paludibacteraceae bacterium
GCATGGGCACTCATAATTCATAATTCTTAATTCTTAATTAAAGATTATCTTGCGTTGATGATAGCGAGGAACTTCTCTGCTACGAGGGCAGCGCCGCCGATGAGTCCGCCGTCCACGTCGGGGTTGGCAAAGAGTTCTGCCGCATTCTTCTCGTTGCAGGAGCCGCCATAGAGGATGGTGGTGTCGTCTGCCACCTGTGCGCCGTATTTCTCTGCCACGAGGGAGCGGATATAAGCGTGAATCTCCTGTGCCTGCGCGGGAGTAGCGGTCAAGCCGGTGCCGATAGCCCAAACGGGTTCGTAAGCCAGCGTGATATGGCTCCACTCCTCAGCAGTGAGGTTGAAGACAGAGCCTTCGAGTTGTGCTTTCACCACCTCGTTCTGCTTGCCTGCCTCGCGTTCCTCTTTCACCTCGCCGATGCAGAAGATAACCTCCAAGCCGTTTGCCAAGGCGAGTTGCACTTTCTCGCGGAGGATGGCATAGTCCTCGTGGTAGTACGCACGACGCTCGGAGTGCCCGAGGATGCAGTATTCTGCGCCGGTGGACTTCACCATAGCGGCGCTGACCTCACCCGTGTAGGCACCTTTGTCCTTGTCGGCGCAGTTCTCCGCTGCTACCTTGACAGGCGAGTCTTTGAGCAACTCAGCCACGGTAGCGAGGTGGATAAACGGAGTGCCGATAACAACAGCACATGCAGGATTCTTCACTTGTTCTTTCAGTTCGGTAGCCAACGCTACACCTTCTTGCAGGGTCTTGTTCATCTTCCAGTTGCCTGCAACCATTTTTGTACGCATAATTCTTATTTTAATTTGACAATTTGACAATTTACTATTTTATAATTATCGGAGTATTCAGATATATTCTGATTATTCTGATTATTCAGAGCCCTCAGAGCAAACGCCCTCTTAATTCATAATTCATAATTAGCAAGGTTGTATTTATCCACCACCGTGCCGTTTTGCAGCACTACCACGCCTGGGTTGGCACGGACGATGGTCTTGAGTGTTACGCCGTCGCAGGTGAGAACGCTCTCTTCCGGCGATATATCACTATCAGCGAAGAACGCCTCAATGGTCTGCTCATCGGAGCCGGTGAGGATATAGAACGGCAGGTCATTGGCGCGGCATTGTTCGTAGAGTGCCTGCACCTTGGGCAGTTGGGCGCGGTCGGTCTTGTCGAGGTCGTACATCACCACCAGCGTAACGGGCTCCTCGCTCTCCAAGATGTCGAAAGTGAGGTCCTCAAAGTCGCTATTGAGCAACTCGAAGTCGTGGATGGCAGGCTCAAAGCCCTTTTGCACCAGCACGGATTTCTGATTGACAAACGTCCATGTGGAGTCGCCTTTGGGGTAGTCGTCGAGGGTGAACTCCTGCTGCACGCCGTCTTTCTCGTAGATGAACGTAACGGCATACTCATCGTGGGGTGCATCGTCTGGCACCTCCATCAGCGCGGGGAGGTTATTGCCTATCTTATAGGGTCGGAAGTCAATGAAAGGCAGGTGGGTAAGCGAGTAGCCCATCACGCCCGCCATAGTAGCGAGTGCCAACACGAGGAGCGTCAGTTCTGCCCACCACGTGAAGGTCCGATGGATATAACGCTTGGTCAGCAAGAGCGTTATCACCAGCGCGAGGAGCACGATGTTCTTCCAGAAGGTCGCCCAATTGCTCAGTTTGATGGCATCGCCGAAGCAACCGCAGTCGGTTACGGGGTTCTCTAATGCGATATAGAGCGTGAGCGGGGTCATCACCAGCATGAACAGCAGCGCCAGCCACGAGGTGATGTTCGTGCGGACATTGCAGAGCAGGCACACGCCCAGCGCGAACTCAAAAGCAATCATCACAATGGCCGCCGTCATAGCAAGGGGCATCATGTCCATGAACACACCGCCGAAGGCTTTCAGATAGTCTTCTATCTTATAGGTAGTACCCAGCGGGTCGATGGCTTTGACAAAGCCCGAGAAGATAAACGTGAGTCCGAGAAGGGTGCGGCAGATGCTGCCGAGGATATGGAGGGGTTTACTCTGTCTCATGTTGCTTAATCAGATAAAAGATAGCGTAGTTAATCATATCGAAATAGTTGCCGTCGGCGCCTTCGGAGCAGAGCGTCTGGTTGTCGTTGGCGGCAATCTGCTTGTTGCGGTTGATTTTGGTGAGGATGATATCGGTGAGGCTGGAGGGGAACATGTCGCGCCACGCCTCGCCGTAGTCGTGGTTCTTGCGAATCATGAGGGCTTTGGCATCGCCGATATACTTGTCGTAGAGCGAGATAGCCCGCTCGCGGGTCATATCCACGGAGTCGGCATAGCCCTCGAAGAGTTGGATAAGTCCGATGACGGAGTAGTTGACTATTGCCATCATCTCGCCTTCCACGCTCTCGCCCACCATGTTCACACCCGTCTGCTCTATCTCGCGGACGCGCTTGGCTTTGATGAAGAGTTGGTCGTTCACCGTCTGCGGACGCATAATCCGCCAACTCGGACCATAGTCCTTCATCTTCAACTCGTATATATGGCGGCACTCCGCCACAACTGCATCGTATTCTTCTATCGTGCGCATTTGAATTATAAGGGCGTTGCGGATTATAAATTATGCAATATAGAGCATGTGCGCTCATAATTCATAATTCATAATTCTTAATTAAAATCATAGCATTTTTAGGGCGAGTTTGATTACCTTCTCCACGGGCAGCGTGGGGTCTTCGCGGAGGATTTTATCCACCACCTTTCCGCTGGCGGCGGCTTGGAACCCGAGCATGGTGAGCGCGCCGACGGCTTCTTCCTTCACCTCCATAGCGGGCGAGGACATATCGGGCAACTCCATGTCGGCAACGGGCATCGCGCCGTCCTCCAACTCCACTTTCAGCACTTTGTCTTTCAAATCCACTATCACGCGCTGCGCTGTCTTCGGACCCAGTCCCTTCACCTGAGAGAGGGCTTTTGCATTGCCCGTGGCGATGATTTGCCGCACCTCGGAGGCGGAGAACGCGGAGAGAATCATGCGGGCGGTGTTCGCACCTATGCCGCTGACCGTCATCAGCATGTCGAAGAGCGCGCGCTCTCCTTTGGAGGGGAAGCCGAAGAGGTCGTGGGTGTCTTCGCGGATAATCTCGGTAGTGTAGAGTCGGCACTCCTGCTGCTCCTTACCAACGAGCAGCGAATAGGCGGGCAAGGTGATGTTGATAGCATAACCCACGCCGGCGGCTTCTACGACCGCGAGCGTGGGTGTCAGTTCGGAAAGTATGCCTTTGATATAGTCTATCATAGTTTGCCTTTTTGGGGCGCAAAGTTACTACTTTTTCGCGATATATGCAAGTATTTCACCAAAAAACCTGCTTTTTCTTGCACATATCAAAAAATAGTCGTACCTTTGTGCGCTATTTTGACATTATGGGCTTACTTTTACTTTTCTTATTGTTGGCGATTGGGGTGTCTTTCCTTTGCTCGACGCTGGAGTCGGTACTGATGACCACCACGCTGAGTTACATCACCATGCGCGAAGATGAGGGCTACGCCCCCGCCACGCTGATGAAGCAATACAAGACCGAGACCGAGAAACCCCTCGCTGCCATACTTTCCCTCAACACCATTGCGAACACCATAGGCTCTGCCGGCGTCGGACGGCAGGCGACTATTTTATTTGGCTCCGAGTGGTTCGGGCTGGTGAGTATCATCGTTACCCTGCTTATCCTTGTATTCGCGGAGATAGTGCCGAAGACCATCGGCACCACCTATTGGAAATCGCTCATGGGCTTCACGGCGAACACCATACGGCTGCTCATCTTCGTGATGTACCCCTTCGTCCTGCTCATTCAATTGATTACGCGCCTCTTCAAACACGAGGACGACGAGGCAACGGTCAGCCGCGAAGAGGTGCTCGCAATGGTCAATGTGGGCGAGGAAGAGGGCGTGATAGAGAAGGATGAGAACAAGATGATTACCAACATGATGCGCCTCGACTCTATCAAAGCGGCGGACGTGATGACGCCCCGCGTGGTAGCCAAGACTGCACCCGAGCAGATGACCATCAAGGAGTACTACGACTCCGATGAATACGACCATTTCTCGCGCATACCTGTCTATAACGAGAACGCGCCCGAGTACATCACGGGCTACATCCTGCGCGACGACGCCCTTGAAGACCTCGCGGAGGACAATTTCCAAGTAACGCTCGGCTCTATCAAACGCTCCCTGCCCTCGTTTGACGAGAACATGGCGCTGAGCGACATCTTCGACGCCATGCTCAAGCAGAAATCGCAGATTGCGCTCATCATCGACGAATACGGCTGTTTCCAAGGTATCCTGACCTTAGAGGACATCATCGAGACCATCTTCGGACTGGAGATTGTGGACGAGAGCGACGAGTATGTGGACATGCAGCAGTACGCCCGCGAACGCTGGCAACAACGCCAGAAGAAATACATGAAGATAATAAAGAGTCAAGAACAAGGAACCAAGAACCAAGACTAATTAGCTGTATAGACAAAAGAAATAAGTCTTTCATCCTTTATCCTTCATCCTTTATCCATATTATGCGTCTCAAGAGCGATGTAAATATAAAAAACAAACGGGCGAGTTTCGATTACCTGATTCTCGACCGCTACACCGCGGGCATCGTGCTCTACGGGACGGAAATCAAGTCCATTCGCGAGGCCAAGGCGAGCCTCGCCGACACCTACTGCCAGTTCGAAGGCAATGAACTGTGGGTCAAGCAGATGCACATCGCCGAGTACCGTTTCGGCAGTTATGCCAACCACGAAGCCAAGCGCGACCGAAAACTGCTGCTCCAACGCAAGGAGTTGTGCAAACTGGCGAAACTCGCCAAGGACACAGGCAAGACCATCATCCCCCTGCGCCTCTTCATCAACGACCGCGGACTCGCAAAGATGGAAATCGCACTCTGCCAAGGTAAACACACCTACGACAAGCGCCAATCGCTCCGAGAAGCCGACGACAAGCGCGAGATGATGCAAGCAAGGCGAGTGAGGTAGTGGTCAGTGTCCGGGTACGCCCCGACCCATCGGGGCTATAAGTGGTTAGTGGTCAGTAAAATAAATCGGGGCAGACGCAAGTCTGTCCCGATTGTTTTTTGCGGAAAAAAGACGAGTAGAAAAAATATTTGGCAAATATTTGAGAATATTTGTTGCCCCAAAAACAATCTTGTACAGCAATTTATCCCTTGTTCGCGGGGTGGTATTGGAGTATAGCATCACGGAGGTCTTGGATGTCAAGGTGGGTATATATCTCGGTGGTGGCGAGGTCTTCGTGCCCGAGCAGTTGCTGTATGATACGCAGGTCGGCGCCATTCTGCAGGAGGTGGGTTGCAAAGGAGTGGCGGAGGGTGTGGGGGGAGATGTTCTTTGTGATACCTGCTGCAGCGCAGAGGCGTTTGATGATGGTAAAGACCATGGCGCGTGTGAGTTGCCTGCCGTAGCGGTTGAGAAAAGCGATGTCGGCAAACTCCGGCTTCACGTTCCAACGAGCGCGGTCGCTAAGCCAGTAACCAAACCACTCGTCTGCCACAGGCGAGATAGGCACCAGCCGCTGCTTGCTCCCTTTGCCCTCAATGAGCATATAGCCTTCCTTGCGGTAGATATTCGACAGTTTGAGGTTCACCAACTCCGACACGCGCAGCCCGCTTCCGTAGAGCATCTCGATGATGGCGCGGTTGCGGTGCCCCTCGTTAGATGAGAGGTCAATAGCGGCTATCAGTTGGTCTATCTCCTCCACGGTGAGCACTACGGGCAGGTGCATCTCGCGCTTGGGTCCCTCCAGCAGTTCGGAGGGGTCGGCATCGATATAGTGGTGGTAGAGCAGAAAACGATAGTAAGAACGCACGCTCGCAAGAAGGCGCGCTTGTGTACGGGCATTAGAATTGTCGCGGAAGGTATCGTACAGAAAGGCTTGCAGGTCAGCAAGTTGCGCACGAACAGGGTCGATGCTGTGTGCCTCGAAGTAGGCAAACATCTTCTGCAAGTCCAACTCGTAGGAGGCGATGGTGTTAGGCGAGTAGGAACGCTCTAAGCGGAGGTAAGTATGATATTCGCGCTCGTAATTCATAGTGTGAACATTGGTTACAGTTTCGCCACGCGTTGCTCGAAGGTGTCACGGTCGCCGAGGGCGGCGTTCTTCACGCGGGCGCGATAGTTATAGATGGTGTTGGGGGAATAGCAGAGCAATTCGGCAATCTTGGCGCTGGAGTCAATGCCGAGGCGAATAAGGGCGAAGATACGCAACTCGGTAGTCAGCCCCTCGCCGGGCTTGGGATAGATACGCTCTTCAGGCACCAGCAGGGCATTGAAGTCGGTAACGAAATTGCGGTAGAGGGTGAGGAAGGTATGGTCAAACTGGCGGTAGAACTCCGCCATCTCGCGTTTCATAAAGGCATCGGGGTCTTTCTCGCCTGCCTTGCGTGCCATCTTGGTGATTCGGCTGATATAGTCGCGATAGACCTCCAAGTAGCGGCAGATATATTGCTCCTTGACGAGGTTTGACTCTTCGAGCGAGGCGTTGAGGGTGGAGAGTTGCGTGTTGAGCGTTGAGAGTTTGCGGTTCATCTCCGCGCGTTTGTTGCTCAGCACATGCAGGCGCTTGTTTTGGCGGATGGTGTAGATACACACGAGCACCAACACGAGCAGCAAGGCTCCTACGGCGATGAGGGCGTATGTTATACGACGCGAGAGGACTGACTGGCGGTGAGAATAGGTGCTGTTTATCATCACACCGAGCGGGTTTATTTGCACATAGCGCAGGCGCGCGTTTAAGAAACCGGCATTGGCAAGGGAGTATTCGATATAGCGGTGGGCGCGCTCCAGTTGCCCCTTCTCGTACATAATCTCCGCGAGCATCCACGATGAGCCGTTGTCAGTGATACCGCTCTCCACATCGGCGATGGCAGAGCGCAGCAGCCACTCCTGAAAACGCACACTGTCGCCTATCTCTCGATAGGTGATAGCTCGCTCGTAGGCGAAGATGGCATAGGGGTGGGAGTCGGGAACGGTATGGGCGAGGGTGCTATCGCTCAAGGCAAGTGCATGCGCAAACTGCTTGGCGTTGCGGGCTTGGATGAGACGCAGTTTGTAGTAGTCGGGAATCCCTACACATCGGGAGGCTTCGTAGGCGTGCAAGAGCGAGTCAAGATAGCGGTCAGCGTGGTAGAAATAAGACTGCCTGTGCCGCTCCAGTTTGCTATATACCGCGGCTTCCCCGTAGAGGTGGTTGAGCGTAGCGTAGTAGTCGGTCAGCAGGTCGTAATGCAAGATGGTGTCGCGATTCAGGTGCTTGGTGTCCTCAAAGCCTTCGCTATAGTAGCCGATGGAGGCAAGGAGGTAGATAAGCCGCAGTCGTGCCTCCGTAGCGACAGGTTCTGCGGGCTGCTGCGCGGCGAGTTGGTAGTGGAGAAGGGCGGAGTCGCACTGGTAGGGTGCATACTCATCGCCGATAGTGAGGTGGGTATAGGGAGAAGCAGGTAGGCGGCGGAGCGAGTCGATACGCGCCTCGCGAAGACGGAAATAGGGCTGCGGAGTGGTAATCAGATGGTCGTACACCGAGAGCAGCGAGTCAAGGGTGTCGGACGATGCCGAGAATGCCACGAGGGAGAAAAGCCAAACAAAAAGAATACGCTTCATGTTTTTGGAGAACAAATATCTTAGTAACAAACGAACAAGCCGCATCCGTTGCTATGAAAACTCAGATACGAGGGTAATAAGTCCTTCGTCCTGTGTCCTTCATCTTTTATCCAATCATACGGATTATTATCTGCGCACAAAGGTACTGCTTTTTGGCGAAATATGCAAATTAGAACCGCCAAAACAGCACTATCGCCCTCCCTTTATTACCACTTTTTAGAGTGATGATTTTAGAACCAATAAACTGATTAACAGCAGATTGATTATTTATATAGTCCACTTTTTCGCCCCTATGCCTCTCTATCGGTTTGGAGGAGGCAGAAAATTGTTGTACCTTTGCAGCGCAAATCAACACAAATCTATTTATTATGAAAACACGCACGGAAAGAAGACGATGGTCTCGCCGAATAGCATGCCTGTTGGGCGTGATGTGCTCTGTGGCGTTGTCGGCACAAGTCCGCGTCAGCGGTACGGTAACCGACGCGCAGAAAGAACCCGTGATTGGCGCCTCCGTTTTGGAACGAGGCACCGGCAACGGAACGGTAACCGACATGGACGGTCAGTTCACGCTGGAAGTAGCAAGCGAGAAGTCGGTATTGGAAATCAGTTATGTAGGTATGAAGACGCAAACGGTATCGGTGGCAGGCAAGCCGTCGATACAAGTGGTGTTGCAGGAAGACCAAGAGGTGCTGGACGAGGTGGTCGTAATCGGTTATGGCACACAGAAGCGTAAAGATGTAACCACGGCTATCTCCTCCGTTTCGACCGACGATATTGAGAAACTGCCCATCACTTCCGCTGCACAAGCTATGCAGGGTAAGGCGGCGGGT
>JAXDTJ010000028.1:0-7871 GCA_034090015.1 Paludibacteraceae bacterium
CCCCCTGTTAGCCCTGTGAAGGGTACCGAAACAGGGCTAACAGGGGGAGGGGAATATTGCGTTCCTAAATGGACACTATACGTAGCCACTAATCTTCTTTAATTAACGGCAATTAACGGAGGATATTAGCGGAAGAGATCAAAGGGGTTAAGCCCGAAGGCTTGGGTGAAGGCATCGGCGGCGATGAGTTCTTGTGGTGTGGCGAGTTGTATGCTTTGCTGCGGACTCATCAGCAATATCCGATCACTCAGCCTCACTGCCAAGTCAAGTTCATGGGTGGAGATGAGGATGGTCTTGCCCTCGTTGTGGGCGAGGGAACGGAGGAGTTGGAGCACACGGATGCGATTGGGCAAGTCCAGATGCGCAGTCGGCTCGTCTAATAATATAATAGGTGTCTGCTGCGCAAGGGCTTTGGCAATCAAGATACGTTGCTTCTCGCCATCGGAATGCGCCATAAAAGGAGATTCCAAGAAAGTCTTGGCTCTTGGTTCTTTGTTCTTGGTTCCTTGCTCTTCAACCCCCACTGCCGCCAACGCCTCTTCTATCACTTGCTCGTCGTAGGGGGTGAGTCTGCCGAGTAGAGAGGTATAGGGGTATCGACCCATCGCCACCACATCATGCACCGTAGTCCGCTCTATCGCCTCATCAGAACTGAGGACAAGCGCCACAGTCTTCGATGGATTGCCCGCTTCCCCCAGCCGAAACTCCCCGCCCAACGCCGGTTGCAAGCCTGCCAGCGTGCGCAGGAGCGTGGACTTGCCGCAGCCGTTTCTACCCAGCATGCAGACCATCTCCCCGCTTTCAAGGGAGAAACTCAAGTCGCGCTGAATAACCTTCGCGCCGTAGCCGATAGTAAGATGATTGCAGAGGAGCATAGACTGCTATAAGGGGATAGGACTCACCCCTACCTCCCTACAAAGGGAGCGAGAGGGATTAGTTTCTATAGTCGAAGGTAATTTGCTTACCCTCCCCCTTTGTAGGGGGAGTTGGAGGAAGTCCTCTAATACACTCGTTTCACCCTCCTTGACACCGAGGTAAGCACTTCGTAGGGGATGGTGTCTAATCGGGCGGCTAACTCGTTGAGCGACAAGCGTTCGCCGAAGATCTCGACCTCATCGCCGACCTGCGCATCTGCGCCGGTAACATCCACCATGGCTTGGTCCATGCAGACATTGCCCACAACGGGGCATCGCATGCCGCGGACGATGACGGAGCCACCGTAGTTGCTGAAGCGGCGGTCGAAGCCGTCGGCGTAGCCGATGGGGATAACGGCTATCTGCCGGTCTTCGTGGAGCAGGGTATGCCGTCCGTAGCCGATGGTCTCGCCGGCTTTCACCGTCTTGAGGCTGAGGATGGTGGTCTTGAGCGAGCAGACCGTTTGGAGGTGAGCGCCGGCGAACGAGATGCCGTAGAGCCCGATGCCGAGGCGACACATATCAAACTGATAATCCGCAAACCGCTCGATGCCCGCGGAGTTGCATATATGCTTGAGGATAGGGTAGCGCAGTCCTGCTTTGAGGGTCTCGGCGCAGGTGTCGAAATACTGTATCTGTTGGCGCGTGAAGTCATCGAACTGCGGTTCATCGCTGCCGGCGAGGTGAGAGAAGACGGACTGCACACGGACGGCGCGCTGCCCTCTGAGCCGCTCGATGAGGGCGGGTATCTCCTCCATGTAGAAGCCGAGGCGGTGCATGCCGGAGTCTATCTTTATATGGATGGGATAGTCCTCCAAGCCTTTTGCAGATGCGGCTTCGAGGATGTTCTCGAGCGATTGGAAGGAGTAGATATTCGGTTGCAGGTTGTTCTCGAGGATGAGGTCGAGTGCGGCTACCTCGGGGTCCATGATGATGATAGGCAGGGTGATGCCTGCGCGACGCAGTTCGCATCCTTCGTCTGCCACCGCCACGGCGAGGTAATCCACCAACGCGCTATCCTGCAAGGCGCGACTCACCTCCACGCTGCCTGCACCGTAGGCAAAGGCTTTGACCATGCAGGTGAGTTGGGTGGTAGGACGGAGTAAGCCCTTGAAATAGCGGACGTTATCCACCATCGCGCTGAGGTTCACTTGCATCACCGTCTCGTGGGTCTGCGCCAAGATACGGCGGTTTATCTCGTCTTCCTCATATCCGAGCGCGCGCATGACGGCGGCGCAGGTGCGCACATTCTGATGCGTCGGGTCTTCCACCACCACGGGGCAATGGGCAAAGAGTTGCAGCTTCTCCGCGCGTTTCTCCTCGAGCGAAGCGAAGTTCTCGCCGTGCTCTGCGCCGATATAGGTCAGTACGCCGATAGTAGGGCGGATGATACGCTCCAAGAGGCGCATCTCCCCGGGCTCGGAGATACCTGCCTCGAAGATGCCGAGGGTGGTGCGCTCATCCATCTCCCATACGGAGAGGGGCACACCTATCTGCGAGTTGTAGGACTTAGGCGAGCGCGTGATGCGGTAGTCGTCTTTGAGCAGTTGATACAGCCACTCTTTGACCACCGTCTTGCCGTTGGAGCCGGTGATACCTATCACGGGGCAGTGGTAGAGGGAGCGCTTATAGGCGGCGAGGTCTTGGAGGGCGCGGACGACATCTTGCACGTAGATAAAGAGACACTTATCACTGACCACTGACAACTGACTACTTTCATATCTTGTATCCAGCACAAAAGTCCTGACGCCTTTTTGGATAAGTTCGGGGATATAGCGTGCGCCGCTGTCTTTGCGAGTCTCTATGGCGAAGAAGAGCGTCCGCTCCGCCTGCTGTTTGCTTTCCCTATCGATGCCGTCAGACAGCAGTCGGCTGTCGGTAAGCAGGTGTTCTATGTTGCGAGTGTCGCGCACGGCTCCGCGAATGGCATGCGGACGAATGGCATCTAAAACCTCTTTGATTAGCATGGTTGCTTTCTTTATAAATTCGGGCTGCAAAATTACTGCTTTTTTCCGATATACGCAAATCTTTTTACTGCTACAATATGGGATGGCATAGGGTAGTAAATTTATTTCGGGATTTTCTTGCGTATATGCGTTTTTTTGCGTAACTTTGCCGCGGATTTAGAACTATACACTATTACAATATGAAAAAGGAGATTCAGTTTAGCCTTGTCTATCGCGACATGTGGCAGTCGAGCGGAAAGTATGTACCGCGCAAAGACCAGTTAGCAAAGATTGCACCCGTGATTATCGACATGGGTTGCTTTGACCGCGTGGAGACCAACGGCGGTGCGAGCGAGCAGGTGAACCTGCTGTATGGAGAGAACCCCAATCAGGCGGTTCGCACCTTCACGAAGTTCTTCAATGAGGCAGGTATCAAGACGCACATGCTGGACCGCGGACTGAACGCACTGCGCATGAACCCCGTGCCTGCGGATGTAAGGCAGTTGATGTACAAAGTGAAGCACGCGCAGGGCGTGGACATCACCCGTATCTTCTGCGGACTGAACGACCCGCGGAATATCATTCCTTCTATTAAATGGGCGAAAGAGGCAGGCATGACCGCGCAGGCGACGATGTGTATCACCTACTCGAAAGTGCATACGGCGGAGTACTATATCAACCTTGCGGAGCAGCTGATAGAAGGCGGTGCGCAGGAGATCTGCTTGAAGGACATGGCGGGCATCGGGCGTCCGGCGATGCTGGGGACGATAGTGGCAGCCATCAAAGAGAAGCACCCCGACATCATCATCCAATACCACGGGCACACGGGACCGGGCTTCTCGGTGGCGTCGATGTTGGAGGTAGCGAAGGCAGGCGGCGACGTGCTGGACGTAGCGATGGAGCCGCTGAGTTGGGGCATGGTGCATCCGGATGTGATTACCATTCAAGCCATGCTGAAAGACGCGGGATTCCTCGTGAAAGATATCAACATGAAAGCCTATATGGAGGCGCGGAGCCTGACACAGTCGTTCATCGACGAGTTCTTGGGCTACTGGATAGACCCGCGTAACTCGAAGATGACCTCGCTGCTGGTAGGCTGCGGGTTGCCCGGCGGCATGATGGGCTCGCTGATGGCTGACCTGAAAGGTATGCACGCAGCGATAAACGCTAACCTCGTGAAACGCGGCGAGAAAGCGCTGTCGGAGGATGAGTTGCTGGTGGAGTTGTTCGAGGAAGTGCAGCGGATATGGCCGATGTTGGGCACTCCGTGCTTGGTAACGCCATTCTCGCAGTATGTGAAGAACGCGGCGCTGATGAACCTGTTCTCGAAGTCGATGGGCGAGAAACCCTTCACGCGCATGGACCCCGCGATGTGGGGCATGATATTAGGCAAGTCGGGTAAGTTGCCCGGCGAGTTGGCACCGGAGATAGTAGAGTTGGCGAAGGAGAAAGGCTTCGAGTTCTACACCGACGACCCGCAGGCGCTCTATCCCGATGAGTTGCCGCGCTTCATCGAAGAGATGGAGAAGAACGGCTGGGACCGCGGGCAGGACGACGAGGAGTTGTTCGAGTTTGCGATGCACGAGAAGCAGTACCGCGAGTACAAGAGCGGGCAGGCGAAAGAGCAGTTTAACAAAGACCTGTTGGAGCGCATGGAGAAAGCTGCGAAGGGCGGGCAGCAGGTTACCTTCATCTCTGCCGCCGACAAGCGTGCGATACTGCACCCGTCTGCCGAGCCCGTGGAGGCGACGCAGAACGGCAAGGTGCTGTGGGAGTTGGACTTCAACAGCGCGAGCCAAGCGCCCGCCTTCGGTACTTTCTTCCGCCGCGGCGAGGTGGTGTGCTATCTGGAGACGGCGCACGGCATAGAGCCGCTGGTGGCGAGCGACCACTGCCGACTGGTGGCGGTGGATAAGCCGCAGGGTGCGCGCGTGGCGAAAGGGGATGCGGTATGCTGGATGGAGCATGCCGACCTCGTGGAGACCGCGGTGAGCGCTGCCAAAGAGGTAGTCGGGAAGGTGAAGAAAGCCGTGAAAGAAGCCGTGGCGCAAGCCGACAGCGAGGTGCTCCCGCCGACGAAAAGCAAGTGGAAAGAAGGGATGGTGGCGAAGCGGTAATTTCCTCCGTTAATTGCCGTTATCTTTTAACATATAATTATCGTGTAATTAACCATTAATTTTTCGTTGAGTTTTCTCCGTTATGTTTTCGTTAATCTTATTTCTCCATTAAAGACCATTAAAAGGTCATTAAAAAGAGGAAACAAAGAAAGTTAGTAGATATGAACAATAATGTAATGACAAGCAGAGAGGCGCAGGCTGCACGCAATGAACTTTTTAGTTTGTTGGTGCAAAGGGCAGGAATGTCCACGAAACGCTTCATTGAGACTGCAAAGAATGATTTTGTGGCAGACAACTTAGATTTGCTCACTCCTTCTGAAAAAGAGAAATACCAAGCGATGGGATTTGTCTTTGCATAAGAAACAGTCATTACTATATTGAATACCTAACAATTTTAGCGGGGAATACCTGCATCCATTAACATGAACTTACAAACACAATATTAAATACCATGAAAAAGTACAATTTTAATGCGGGACCAAGTATCCTGCCGCAAGAAGTGATTAAGCAGACGGCTGATGCCGTGTTGGACTTTCAGGGAGAGGGACTCTCTATCCTTGAAATCAGCCACCGTGCTAAGTATTTCCAACCCGTAGTGGACGAAGCAGAGGCACTCTTCAAAGAGTTGCTCAACATCCCCGAAGGCTACCGCGTGCTCTTCTTGGGCGGCGGCGCCAGCATGCAGTTCTGCATGATTCCGTTTAACTTCCTCGAGAAGAAAGCGGCATACCTGAACACGGGTGTATGGTCGAAAAAAGCCATCAAAGAAGCAAAGGGCTTCGGCGAGGTAGAGGTAGTGGGCGAGTCCACCAACTCCATCCCGAGCGGCTATGAGATTCCGCAGGATGCCGACTACTTCCATATCACCACCAACAACACCATCTTCGGTACGGAGATTTCGGAGCGTAAGTTGCAAGAGATTTACGCCAAGAAAGGTAACGTGCCTTTGATTGCCGATATGTCTTCGGACATCCTCAGCCGCCCGATTGACGCAAGTCAGTATGATGTGATTTACGGCGGTGCGCAGAAGAACATCGCTCCCGCGGGTGTAACGTTCGTGATTGTGAAAGAGTCGGCATTAGGCAAGGTGTCGCGCTATATCCCGACGATGCTCAACTATCAGACGCATATCGATGGCGGCTCGATGTTCAACACGCCTCCTGTATTGCCTATCTACACCGCGCTGCTCAACCTCCGCTGGCTCAAAGCACACGGCGGCGTTGCGTGGATAGACCAGCGCAATCAGCAGAAGGCAGACCTTCTCTACGATTGCCTTGACCACTCGAAGATGTTCGTGCCCACCATCCTCGACAAAGAAGACCGCTCGCGCATGAATATCTGCTTCGTGCCCAAGCCCGAGTACGAGGAGTTGAAGGACGACTTCTTCAAGTTCGCCAGCGAGCGCGGCATGGTAGGTATCAAGGGACACCGCTTGGTAGGCGGCTTCCGCGCAAGTTGCTACAACGCGATGGATGTAGAAGGCGTGCAAGCGCTGGTAGATACCATCAAGGCTTACGAGGCGAAACTATAAGATGGAACGATTCTATGAAAATCCCAAGCGGGAGGAGAAGAAAACAACCGTATTTTACACAACACTTGTTAATCGTATGAAAGTATTAGTAGCAACCGAGAAACCCTTTGCGAAAGTGGCAGTAGACGGCATTCGCGAGGTGGTGGAGCAAGCAGGGTACAGCCTTGTCTTGCTGGAGAAATATACCGAGAAGCAGCAGTTGCTGGACGCTGTGGCAGACGCTGACGCACTCATCATCCGCTCTGATGTGGTGGATGCAGAGGTGCTGGACGCTGCGAAGCAGTTGAAGATTGTAGTGCGCGCAGGCGCAGGCTACGACAACATCGACTTGGCAGCCGCGAGCAGCCACGGCGTGGTAGCGATGAACACCCCCGGGCAGAACTCCAACGCCGTAGCCGAGTTGGCATTAGGCTTGATGGTGTATGCCGTGCGCAATTTCTACAACGGCACCAGCGGCAGCGAGCTGAAGGGAAAGAAACTGGGTATCCACGCCTTCGGCAATGTGGGTCGCAATGTGGCGCGTATTGCGCAGGGCTTCGGCATGGAGGTGTATGCCTACGATGCCTTCTGCCCCGACGAGGCGATGACGGCAGCCGGCGTAACGCCGCTGCATAGCGCAGAGGAACTCTACAGCACCTGCCATATCGTGAGCCTGCATATCCCCGCTACGCCGGAGACCAAGCAGAGTATCAACCACGACCTTGTGAACCGTATGCCGAAGGGCGGTATCCTTGTGAACACCGCACGCAAAGAGGTGATTCACGAAGACGAGTTGATTCAACTCATGCAAGAGCGCGCTGACTTGAAGTATATCACCGACATCATGCCCGCTGCCGACATGAAGTTCCGCACCTTGTTTGAGGGACGCTATTTCGCTACCCCGAAGAAGATGGGCGCACAGACAGCGGAAGCCAATATCAATGCCGGTATCGCCGCTGCCAAGCAGATTGTGGACTTCATCGAAAACGGCAATACCCGCTTCCAAGTGAACAAATGATTTTTGTTTGACCGCGCTACGCGCTGTTTGATGTTTGACCGCGCTTCGCGCTGAAAGACCGCCTGCGGCTGAAAGACAGAGATACCATCGGAACTGAATCAGTCGAACAGCGAAGCGGTCGAACAGCGAAGCGGTCGGACAGTGAAACGGTCGAACAGCGAAGCGGTCGAACAGCGAAGCGGTCGAACAGCGAAGCGGTCGAACAGCGAAGCGGTCGGATAGTGAAACGGTCGGACAGTGAAACGGTCGAACAGCGAAGCGATCGAACAGCGAAGCGATCGAACAGCGAAGCGGTCGGACAGTGAAACGGTCTATCTTACCAATCAAATGAGAAGAATCTTTATTAGCATACTGCTAACGTTTTGT
>JAXDTJ010000029.1:0-43578 GCA_034090015.1 Paludibacteraceae bacterium
AAAATTATTCAAATATTTTTTTCTTTAACGTATGATTTTCGTGTAATCCCGACAATTCGGGATGCAAGCATTCCTAATTAATTCATTACCAAAAACAAAATTACTATTTGACTGCTGAAATAGTTCGCTTATATTGAACTCACGTTAAATAGTCATTACTTTTACGGAACAAATATATTCAAATATTGTTCAAATATTTTCAACTATTAAAATAACAAATACAAAAGAGACCCCGAATGCTCGAGGTCTCTTTTTTTATACCACACTGATTGTGGCATACGAGATTAGCGATTACTTCATAACGGTACCGAGAGCGTTGTAGCGAACATCACCGCGGATGATAACTACCTGACCGTTCTCAATAATCTTGGTAGCCTTAACGGTCTCCGTAGCATTGAAGATGCCTTCAGCAGGAGCCTCAACCGGCTCGAGCAGGGTGATTACATTGGTGCCGTTGGAAACGGTTACATTCAGTTTAGCAGCCTCCTCAGCAGTTGCGAGAGCAACGCATGCCAGCGACATCTTTGAACCGCAAGCGTTTACATAGTAACTGGTGTTAGCCTCAACCGGGAAACGAATTACACCAAGACCATTCTGCGCATAAGCACCATTCTTTTGCACTAAAGAAGAATCGGCAATTTTGCCATAGTCACTATACTCTTTCAAGAAAGCAATCTCAGGGAACTCCAATTCACCAGTTACATAATTATCCTCATCAGTATTGGGAGAATAGGTGATTAACGAGTCCGTAATCAGCGTGCTAACCTCGACATCCTTTAACCAAGCTACTTTTTTACCATCATTCTTTTTACCTGCAGGGCAAGTAATCATTGCGAACTCATAGCCAATGGCTGTTGCTGCACCATTCCACATCTCAAAAACAGTGTAGACTTTGTTAGATGATGCTTTGTGGAATACATAAGCATAGCCGTCTGCTTTTACATCAAGTTGATAAACAGCACCGGCCTTAGGCTCCTGGTAATCCGGACCGACATTATTACCATTTGCATCCTTCGGGTTGTCGTTTCCTTGGATACCCCATTGGTCAGCCTTGATAATCTCCTGTTCACCTAGACTTAAGCTCACATAGGCATTGGCATTCAAACCTACACGCTGGTAGGTAGTAGCAAATGCATTCTTCAACTCAATCGACTCTGCAGTTCCAAGAACAACATCTTTATCAACAGCAAATTTAGTAGCAGTTCCTGCTTTCACATCTGCCTCAGTAGGATAGTTCTCTTGGTTAACGGTAATCACGTCAACTGCCATGGCTGCAGAAGATACCATCAAAGCAGCCGCAAAAAAGAATAACTTTTTCATGATTTTTGTTTTTTAATTAAGTTAAATAAAGATTGATAATTTTATCGAGTTCCAACAAAAGTGTATTTATTCACCTTTGCTTTCTTCCCTTTTCCTGTTTTGAGAGAGTAGTTGAATGTCGTACTTCCATCCGTTTTTACGCGTCCTTGAAAAGCGGGAACAGCCGCATCTTCTCCCGCATCATCCGGCAGAAGAGCAAGTGCGTTATTGTTGTAGAACACCAACTCATCTCCTGCATGGGTAACATTCGCGCGAGTGGCTGCACTGAGCGACAACGCCTCTGAAGCAAAGGTCATGGTTACCACATAAGGTTCATTCTCTACGGGAGCAAATTCCACCGTTCCCGCTCCTTCCGAGAGATTTCCTTTGTCATCCACAATGCTCCATGTACCGGAATATGTGCCTGCAATATCTGCAGCAGCGGTATTCTCATACACGCGCACCTCTTCGTTCTTGCAACTCACCATTGCCACTACAGCCAATGTCAAAGTCCAAAATTGTATCTTTTTCATAATGATTTGCTATTTAACGTTAGTAGATTCTGTTCTACGCCATGAATTAGTAACCTGCATTTTGGTCAGCTTCAGTGATACCCTCGTTGGAGTTGATTTCAGCCTGAGGGATAGGACGATACCACTTGGTTACACCGGCAGTATTCTGCATCTGCGCTACATCGGAGATATAGTAACTATACTCTACGTTGTAGTGAACCAATTGTTTGGTACGGCGCAAGTCCATCCAGCGGTGTCCCTCAGCATACAACTCTTTTGCACGCTCGTCCAAGATTAGGTCAATAGGACGCAAGGTTTTTGCCGCATAAGCGGGTTCGTAGTTAGCGAAACTTGCAGCCCCTAATCCGGCACGCGTACGGACAGCATTTACATACGAAATTGCTTTTGCATCGTCTCCTGCCATCAGATATGCCTCTGCAGCCACCAAGAAGATATCCGAAAGGTGGAGCAAAACGATATCACGATAGCAGTTGGTGTTGCCATTTGCCTGAAGTGTATTGGGATCATCCCATTTTTTCACTGTAGGCGCATAGTCCAACTCGTTGAATAACGCATCTTCGTAGGTAGCGGTACTCGTGGTCTTTTTCGCCACTGTTCCGTCCGTATTGAACTCCCATACAGTTACTTTATCTCCGAGCAGGTATGCTTTAGGTGTAAGAACTTGATTGACAGAACCATCTGCTTTGGTCATTGCAAAACGGGCTTGGTTTGCAGCAAGGAATGCAGTAACATCCGCTTCTGTGGCTGTGTAGGGGAAGTAAACTTTCCATATCGGCAATTCTGCTTGCGCAGCCGCATCCAAGTTGTAGTAAGCGAAATACCCTTTGTCGTAGTTCGTGCCATCGTAACCATACATCGTGGTCATAAAGGTAGCAGCATAGCGTTGGTCTCCTGCTTCCCACATTTGGTTTGCTTTGGCAGTGGGTCCGTCTTCAGAGTCAGAGTATTTACCACCTGTCTTAGAAGGGTTATCGAAATAGGAGCCATAATGGTTTTGCAATCCGTGCCCACCTTCTGCCACAGCACCCGGGTAGCCTGCCAACTCGTATTGCACAGAGAAGATCTCCTCTCCGTTTCCTTCGTTGCTCGGACTCCATTTTTGCTCAAAGGTCATTGTGGTAAGGTCTTGCACTGCACCCATTTTGATCGCCTTATCCGCCCACTCTGCTGCTTTGGAGAAATATCCGTTCTCATCGTTCACCGAATAGGTACCGGCTACGGCATCGGTGAGGGTAGTACCTAAGTCCCAACCTGCGGCAAGATATACTTTTGCAAGAAGAGCCGCCGCTGCCCGCTTGGAAGCGTAACCGCTATGGTTCTCCTCTGCCAACACCGAGGAGTTGGCGATAGTAGTTAAATCGCTGATAAGGCTTGCATAAAGGTCTGCTAACGGGGTACGTGGATAGTTGCGATTGGCGTTGTTGATATATTCCGAGATATACGGCACTGCTCCAAACTGCTGAGACAAAATATAGTACATATAGGAGCGGATGAATATCGCCTCATCGGTGTACTTTTGCTCTTTGTCGTAGTAGATAAGCGCGTTAGCCGCATTGATGCACGCATAGCAGTCAGCGTAGAGCGATTTCACATCATCGTTCTCAGGGGTGAGAATATAGTTCTGGAACTGCGAAACCGTTTTTTGGTGCGTCATCATATAAAGGTCGGTACCCTTAGCAAACACGTCAGTCCGTTTGGCGATTGGTTTCATCAAAGAGTAAGCATAGGTACGCAATGCCTCGGGATTGGTGGAGAAATAATCATCCGCCGTTTGTCCGCCTGTAACCTTATTCTCGGGTACGAGATAGTCTTTGCAAGAATTAAGCATCAAGGTGCTTAGAAGCAAACCTATCAAAATATACAATGTCTTTTTCATATATATCCTAATTATTAAGCAGGTTAGACAATACTTAGAACTTGAGACTCATACCAATTTGCGCATTGATGGTAGAAGGCGCATCGTTCTTGAGGGATGCGTGTGCCCACTCGGGGTCAAAACCGCGGTATTGGGTAGCCACAAAGGGGTTGGTAACCGTTACATAGAAGCGCAGTTTCTGCAAGTGGATTTTCTCCAACTCTTTTTTCTGTAAAGAGTATGCCAAGGTGATGTTCTTTACTTTCAAATAACTGATATCCACCATGGTATTCAAGTTCTTATTCCAATCAGCATACATTCCGGACGAGCCGTAGAGCGCAGGGAAAGGATATGAGCCATAGTGCGTGCTTTCTTGATAAACGGGATTGATATACGTACCGTCCGGATTGACACCATCGCAATCAATAATTGTTCCTGCGGGGATATAGTAGTCGAACGACATGTGTTGTTTGCCGCGGTCGCTATAGTCTTGGTATTGGCTATAGAAGTTCGAGTTTACAACACCTCCATATCTTCCATAGAGTGTGAATGAGAACTCCAGCCCTTTCCATGTAAGGGTAGAAGAAAGCGAGCCTGTTACTTTAGGGTCAGAAGAATAGACTTTCTTATCCGCATCGGTTAATTTCCCGTCTCCATTTTGGTCAACAATGATAGGCGCACCTTCCGACCATCCATAGCAAGCGTAGTAGTAATCACATTCGCGGACATTCTCGCCCGGAGTGAAGCCTTTCTCAACAGCAATAGCATTGTCGGGAACCGTCATTTCACGGTCGCTGACGATACCGTTCCACTCGTAGTTATAGACGTTATTAATGGGTTGCCCGATAAAGAGCCCGTCGTTGGGGAGGTCAGTACCGGAGCCGTTGATTTCGAGGACGCGGTTGGTGTTGTGAGCCAAGGTGAAAGTAGTTTCCCAATGTACACCGGCAGTTTCTACATTGACCGTCTTCAGACTAACTTCCACACCACGGTTGAGCACCGAACCCACGTTTGTGGTAACGGTACCACCACCCGCCTCAAGAGGTAACTCCACTTTGTAGAGGAGGTCTTCAGAGGTCTTGTTGTAGAAATCTACACTACCAGTGATACGGTCGCGCACAAAACCGAAGTCCAAACCCGCATTCCACTCTTTAGAGGTCTCCCATGTCAAGTTTTGGTCAACGATAGCGTTTACAAAGTATCCTGTACTATACGAACCTCCGAAAGGATAGTAGATAGGGTCGGAAAGAACTTGTTGCGTATCATAGTTGCCAATACCGGAGTTGTTACCGGTCATACCGTAACTGAGACGCCATTTCAAGTTCGTAACCCAATCAGCCTCTTGCATCCATGTTTCCTCAGACATACGCCATGCCAATGCAACAGAGGGGAAGTAACCCCATTGGTTTCCTTTGGCAAACTTAGAGGAACCATCGCCACGGACAGTGGCAGTTATCATATACTTGCCTGCATAGGAATAGTTTGCGCGGAGTGCCCACGACATCATGGAGTATTCACTATAATTAGATTTGCTAGAAGTAGCATCATAGTCGCCGGAAGGCATGTTGTACCACTTGGTATTCTCCAACGGATTAGTGAACTTCCAGAAGTATTTCTCGTAGTTATCACCTGTCATAGAGAAAAGTCCCATCAAGTTGATAGAATGCTTGTCCGCAAACGTCTCAGAGTAGGAGATGGTGTTATCCCAAGTATATTGGAAATCACGGTAATTCGTCAGTTCTACGAAATAGTCCGTATAGTTCTTCTCAAGCGGGTCAGGAGTCTGCGCCATACCAAGACGGTAGGTAGAGAAATTGGGCGCAAACATAGTCTTAATAACAAGACCTTTGACGGGAACGATTTGGAGATATACATTTCCCAATGCGCGCCACGATTCTTTGGATTTCTCTTGATGCTCAAGGTAGCGTAGCGGGTTCAACTCAGAGGTGAATTGGTTTCCGTCAGTACCTACTGCGGAGTTGAGACCGGGTTGCTCATTGCGGTTGCCATCCTTGTCATAAGGCTGGTTGAAAGGGTTCATCAGGAAAGCATGGGAAACTGCATCATCATTGGTATAATCATTACCCATGAAAGAGAGATTGAAATTGATACCTGCTTGTACATATTTATTGATAGTCGCATCAATAGAACCTTTTAGGTTGATACGTTTCTGCTCGTCTCCAACGAATATACCTTTATCTTGATTGAAGCCGACACCGAGATGATATGCCACATGCTCCGAAGAACCGTTTACTGCCACATAGTGATTTTGTTGGAATCCGCGGCGAAGCACCATCTGCGTCCAATCGGTGGTCATACCTTCTTTTAAGAAAGTTTTCAAGCGATACTCATCGCTGGTAGAGGTCGTTTGCAATGCCATTTGTCCGAATCCTGCACCCATAGAATAGGTAGGTTGCACACCATCGGTCATGCCCAAGAAACGGGTAAAACGATAATCATAAAACTCCTGTGGCGTCATCAAACTGTTCATACGTGCAGGATTCACCCATCCTACATACATATCATAACTGATGGACGGCTTGGTTTCTTTCTTTCCTTCGCTGGAGCCGGACTTGGTAGTTACTTGTACGACACCGGCTGTCGCGCGCGAACCATATATAGCAGTACTGGATGCGTCTTTGAGGACGTCGATACGGGCAATGTCTTGCGGGTTGAGCCAATCGATGTCATCGCAGATGATACCATCCACCACGTAGATTGGCTTGGTATCGGAGTTGGTAGAAGACTTACCACGTATTTCAACATCAAAACTACCTCCGACACGTCCGGACGCTTGGGAGATGTTTACACCCGCAACAGAACCTTGCAAAGCCTCTACTACGCCGGTTGTACCGCGGGATGTAATGGCTTCGTTGCCCACTGAAGAAACAGAACCGGTAAGGTCGTTCTTCTTCATCTGACCGTAGCCGACTACGACTACTTCGTCGAGGACTTCGGTGTCCTCGGAGAGGGTTACTTTGAGCACTTTTTGGTTGCCTACGGTAATCTCTTTGGGAGCATAACCCACGTAGGAGAACACAAGCACATCGCTCGAAGCGACGTTATCCAAGGTGAAGTTACCGTCAAAGTCCGTAATCGAACCCGTGGTGGTACCCTTCACCTGTATGCTCACGCCAATCAGCGGCTCGCCGGCATCGTCTATCACGGTACCGCTCACCGTCTGCTGCGCATACGCAACAAGGCATGACACGCTCAAAATGAGAGATGTCAGCACCAATTTAAGAGTAGTAAAATGATTCATGAAAAGTAGTGTTTTTATTGTATTTTCATTTTAGGCTAAAACAAGGCTATTAGGTTTTCGGAATGCAAATTTGTTTATCGCAATCGTTACCATGTATGTGCATGCCCTAAAAAGATGGTGCAAAATTACGATATTTTTTCTAATTTTGCAAATTATAGTTTGCAAAATGACGTATTTTTTCCTTTTTTTGTCGATTTTCATGCTAAAAGCGACATTTTTTACCCTATGCAACGTTGATTTTTACACAAAAGAACGAGTAATTACTTGTAATACGTATTTATAATTATCGCTACATATAATCAATAGTAGGATAGAGAAAAACAGATTTTATAAAAAAAATTTGCGTATATTGGGAAAAAGTACTAACTTTGCCGCGAATTTGTAGAATAAACCTTGTTGCACATTGCATGTTTAACAGAGTTGCTATATTAGGTTCGGGTAGTTGGGCGACCGCTTTGGCGAAGATAGCCCTGCAAAACCAGCCGAAGATAAACTGGTATATTCGTCGTCAGGAAGTGATCGATGAGTTTATCGCTACCGGCAAGAACCCATCCTATCTGTCGATTGCGCAGTTTGATACCAGTCGTATCCGTTTCTCCTCCGATATCAACAGCATTATTTCTCAGTCGGATATCCTGATATTGGCTATCCCCTCTCCGTATGTTAGGCAGTCGCTTAACAAGATTCGTCGTAACATGACGCACAAGATCGTTATCTCGGCGGTGAAGGGTATGATACCGGATGAGAACATGATTGTAACGGACTATCTGCACAGCCGTTTCAACATCCCCATGGAGCAGTTGGGTATTATCGCCGGTCCGTGTCATGCGGAGGAGATAGCGCTTGAGCGGCTCTCGTATTTGACCATCGGCTGCGAGAAACCGGAGCACGCCGAGGAATGGGCTTCGCTCTTTCGAACGCCGTTTGTGCATACGACAACGAGCACGGATGTGGTGGGGCTGGAGTATTCGAGCGTGATGAAGAACATCTACGCGATTGCTGCGGGGATGTGCCAAAGCCTGCACTACGGCGATAACTTCATCTCCGTGCTGATGACCAATGCCATACAGGAGATACAGCGTTTTGCCGCCGCCACCTCGCCCGTACACCGCGACATCACGGCGAGCGGTTACTTGGGCGATATGCTTGTTACCGCCTACTCGAAGTTTTCCCGCAACCGACAGTTCGGACAGATGGTGGGCATGGGTTACTCGGTGAAAGCCGCGCAAATGGAAATGGAGATGGTAGCAGAAGGATATTATGGTACGCGCGCGATATACTTTGCCAACCAGCGTATGCAGGTGGCGCTACCGATAGTAGATGCGATGTACGCCATCCTCTACGACCGCCAGTCGCCGGTCTCAGTCATTCGCGCACTGACTACGAAGTTGCGATAGCCAATAGTCAAATAGTAAAATAGTAAATGGTCAAATTGTCAAATAGTAAATAGTCAAATAAATTATGAAAGACATTCAATTTTCGTATGCTAAGGCGGCGAGTGCCGAAGCAGTCAACGCGTACAAAGCGCAAGTGGCTAACTGCCAAGAAATGCTCGTAAAGGGCACGGGCGAAGGCAATGACTTCCTCGGATGGGTCAACCTGCCGGAAGACATCAAGCCCCAATTGGCAGACATTCAGGCTACTGCGAACCTGCTTCGCGAGAAGTGCGAGGTGATAGTATGTATCGGTATCGGCGGGTCGTATCTCGGCGCAAAAGCCGTGAACGAGGCGCTGATGTCATCGTTCGAGTGGCTCGAAAGCAAGAAGCCCGCGATAGTATATGCAGGGCAGAACATCGGAGAGGACTACCTCTTTGAGTTGCAAGCACTGCTGAAGAACAAACGCTTCGGTATCATCTCCATCTCGAAATCGGGTACCACCACCGAGCCTGCGCTGGCTTTCCGTCTGCTCAAGACCCAACTGGAGCAACAGCAGGGCAAGGCAGAGGCAAAAGAACTCATCGTCTGCATCACCGACGCGAAACGTGGTGCGCTCCGCACGCTGGCAACGCAGGAGGGCTACAAGACCTTCGTGATTGAGGATAACATCGGCGGTCGTTTCTCCGTATTGTCGCCCGTAGGGCTGCTGCCTATCGCTTGTGCAGGCTTCGACATCACCGCGCTGGTGGACGGTGCGGCACGCATGGCAGAGGTGTGCGGTATCGACACCCCGTTTGAGGAGAACCCCGCTGCGCAATACGCCGCTGCACGTAACTTCCTCTACGGCGAGCAAGGCAAGAAAGTGGAGTTGCTGGTGAACTTCCATCCCAAACTGCACTATGTGAGCGAGTGGTGGAAGCAACTCTACGGCGAGTCCGAAGGCAAAGACGGCAAGGGTATCTTCCCCGCCAGCGTGGACTTCACCACCGACCTGCACTCCATGGGACAGTATATCCAAGACGGTGAGCGCCACCTCTTCGAGACGGTTATCTCCGTAGAGACCCCGAACCACGAGGTGGACTTCCCGCACGATGAGGCGAACCTCGACGGACTGAACTTCCTCGCCGGCAAGCGCGTGGACGAGGTGAACAAGATGGCTGAACTCGGTACCATGCTCGCGCACGTGGACGGCGGCGTACCCAACATGAAGATTACGCTGCCGGTGCTCAACGAGTTCTACCTCGGCGAGTTGATTTATTTCTTCGAGCGCGCCTGCGGTATCTCCGGCTACATCCTCGGCGTGAACCCCTTCAACCAACCGGGTGTGGAGGCATACAAGAAGAACATGTTCGCCCTGCTCGACAAGCCCGGCTACGAAGAGGCTTCGAAAGCCATCAAGGCGAGACTGTAATAAGACAAAAGACCGCCTAACGACTGAAAGACCGTCTTACGACTATCCGACCGCTGACGCTGTCCGACCGCGCTTTCGCGCTGAAAGACAGATAGTGAATCAGTCGGACATCGGACAGCGAAGCGGTCTGACAGTGAAACAGTCGTAATTCATCTTCTTATGAAAACCTATCAGAAAGTATTAGTTTCTGTGGCAACGGTAATCCTATGCCTTCTACTTATAGTAGGGGGCATAGCCGTTTATGTAGGTCGCCTCTTCATGCCACAGGTGCAGGCGGCGCAGTCTATCACCACCCTATCAGACCGCGTCTATACGATGACCTACCGTGGCGATTACGGTTTCGATGCTTTCCTCGAAGCAGGCGGCGCTTCCTCCGATGAGGAGATGGCAACCTTCATCCTGCAATTTCTCTCGCACGGTTTTGCCGCAGGCGCTACTGGAGATGTCACTGGGGACGCGGGCGTCTCGCCCGCGGTAATGGAGGTGCGGTCTCCATGCTGCACCAACAAGGAAGAGGAAGAGTTTCCCCACGGCTGCTCCACCCTCGTTCGGCAGACAGCTGACGGCGTGATGATGGGGCGCAACTACGACTTCGACCACAGCGGCGCCACGATGATTACCCTCACCTACCCCGACAACGGCTACGCCTCTATCGCAACCAACAGCATGGAGTTTCTCGGGCTGCCCGCCAACTGGAAACCCTCGGAGAACGTGATGGAGAACATGGCTGCCATCGCGGCAATCTATGTGCCGATGGATGGTATGAACGAGAAAGGGCTCTGCGTGGCAGACCTGATTGACTTGGACGGCGAGCAGGTGAGCCAAGACACGGGCAAGCCCGACCTGACCACCGTCTCGGGTATCCGCCTGCTGCTGGATAAAGCCGCCACGGTAGAGGAAGCCATCAACCTACTGGAGCAGTACGACATGCACTCGTCTATCGGTTTCGCGCACCACTACGCCGTCTCAGACACAACAGGCCGCGCCGTGGTCATAGAGTATGTAGATGGCCAGATGGTGGTGAACGAGTCGCCGCTGTGCACCAACTTCAACCTCTGCCATGCCCGCGCAGGGCGCGAGTTCGATATGCAGGTGCCCGGGATTCCGAGCGCCGTGGAGCGTATGGAGAAGTTGCAGGCAACAGACGAAGCAACCAGCATCGTAGAAGCCCTGAAAGAAGTGTCGTTCAGCGATTGGACGCAGTGGTCTATCCTCTTCGACACCCGCGCGAAAGTAGCCAACTACTATTTCCACGCGGATTTTGACACAGTCTTTCCGATTAGTTTGTAAAGAGCAAGGAACAAGGAGCCAAGAACAAAGACTAAATAGTTCTACAAACGAACTCCCCCACCCCTTTTCGGGGAGGGGCAAGGAGGGGAGCTACCTCAGAGACGAAGGTAACAAATCTTGGTTCTTGTCTCTTGGCTCTTGGTTCCATACATAAATTATTATGCGAGTAGTTGTTCAAAGAGTAACGAATGCGAGCGTGCGGATAAACGACACCGTCGTGGGAGAAATCCCAAAAGGCTTTCTCCTTTTGGTGGGCATCACCCATACCGACACCCGTGCAGAAGTGGAGTATGTTGCGAAGAAGGTAGCGCAGTTGCGCGTCTTTGAGGACGAGGCAGGCAAGATGAATCTTGCGCTGCACGATATTGGCGGCGCGGTGCTCTCTGTCTCGCAGTTCACGCTCTACGGCGACTGCTCCCACGGCAACCGCCCCTCGTTCATCCAAGCCGCCCGCCCCGAGCAGGCGGAGCCGCTGTATGACTACTTCAACCAACTCCTCCGCGAGCAGTATGGTCTGCGCGTAGAGACAGGGCGCTTCGGCGCCGACATGAAGGTCGAACTGCTCAACGATGGACCCGTAACGATACTTGTTGAAATTTGAAACTTGAAACAAAATCGCTGTCCGGGTGCGCAGGCGTCCACCGGGGACGCGGGCGTCTCGCCCGCGGTAAATTGTCCGGGTGCGCAGGCGTCTCCGCCTGCTTCTCCCCCGACCCGTTGGGGCTAATAGTCAAATAGTAAATTGTCAAATAGTCAAATAACCCATGACCCGAATAGGACTTCTGAGTGATACGCACGGGCTGCTGGATAAGCGCGTGTTGGAGCATTTCCGCGATGTGGACGAGATATGGCATGCAGGCGACATAGGCAGCGCAGAGGTGTTGCAACGCTTGCGTGAGTTCAAGCCCACCCGCGCCGTTTTTGGCAACATGGACAGCGGCGATGTGCGCTATTCGTTGAGCGAGTTCTACCGCTTTCGCGTGGAAGAAGTGAATGTGCTCATGACCCACATAGGCGGCTATCCGAGCAAGTACAACCCGTGGCTCATCCGTTGGTTTGAGCAAAGCCGAAAAGACAAAGAGATTTACGAAGGACGATTCACGAAGGACGATTTGTCCCCCGCAGATGCCTCGAAAACCAAGATGCCTGCTGATACCGCTGCAGACCGCCACAACATCATCGACCTCTTCGTCTGCGGGCACAGCCATATCCTGAAAGTGATGTACGACAAGCACTACGGCTTCCTCACCATGAACCCGGGCGCCGCAGGCAAACAAGGATGGCAAACCGTGCAGACACTGCTCCGATTTGCTATCGACGGAAAAGAGATAAAAGACCTCGAGGTGATAGAGTTGGACAGAAGGTAGAAAATGGACGACCGAAACCCCTTTTTTGAATAATATGCGTGAAAAAATGGTAGGCTGCAGAGGGCAAAAAAGGCAGAAAAACGGCAAAAAAGTCCGAAAATAGGCAAAAACATGTTTTCAAACATACATTTTGCTATTGTGCATATCAAAAAAAAGCAGTACCTTTGCACTCGAAATCAAAACAACAACACAATCTTTTTTGTACCTTAAAAAACAGACTAATACCTTGGAAAAATAGCCGTCGTGATGACGGCTTTTTTCTTTGTATATGTTCCTATCGTTTTAACATGTAATTTCCGTATAATTAACCACTAATTTGTATCTTCGGTATTGTCTTGTCGTTCGGTAGTTAGTTGCTCGTGGTCGATGAGGCGTTTGTGGGTGAAGAGGGTGAAGATGGCGACAATGAGCGAGCCGAAGAAGTCGAGCGTGAGATCGGTCATGGTGTCGCGGAGCGCCTCGTGTCCGGCGAGGGGGATGTCCTCCTCCGTGATAAGCGAGGAGGTGGTGGTTGCCATGAACTGCTGCGTATTGGTGCCCATCAGGTCGTCGTACGAGTACTCGCATATCTCCCAGATAGCCCCAAGCGCCAGCGAGAATACCAGCAGGAAGAGCGCAAGGAAATAGCGGTTGTTGAAGACCGTCATGCTCTTATCCGCCAACAAGACATGCACCACCCACAAACCGATGAAACCCAGCACGATACCGCTGAACATGTGCAGGAGCGAGTCCCACCACGAGTACTTGCCATAGAAATCCAACCCATCGCCCAGCACAAAAGCCACGAAAGCAAATGCGCCAACGGCAACCGTCAGCGCAAGCGGGATGTTAATCAGGAAACGCTTGCGCAGGATGATAGGTGCCGCGAGGATAACCAGCATACCGAGGTACTGTCCGCCACAGAAGAGCAAGGTCTTGAGGGTGGTATCCGGTTGGCAGAGCAGATAGATGGTGTTCGCCACCGCCAGCACACAGGTGAGTGCAATCAAGATGATGTAGGCGCGTTTGAGCCGCGCATGAGGAGAAGACATGGGAATTAGGAATTAGGAATTACTTTTTACTTTCTTTAAGACAAAGAGCGTACCAGCATTTCGTTTTGAGCGAAATGCCATATCGTTTACGAAAAATAGGAAAAGAATTGTACTGCCTACCGTCTGGCGCCCGAAAGCAGATAAGTATCTCCTTGGTACCGAATGACCACCTGCCCGTCTTGTATTTCCTTCTTGCCTGTACGCAGACTATCTTCCACCACGACCGCCACTCCATCCTTCCTATTCCCCGCACGGAACTCTATCTCTTGGGAGGGGAGGATATAGGGAGACACCACATGCAACGCGTCTCCATTGGTCAGTGCGGCAGGGATGATGATTTCCCGTTGCTCTTTGGGCAGCAAGCCCCGCAAGGTCGTGGCAGAAGCCACCATGTCAATAGCAAAATACGCATCGCGATAGAGCGGCGCGACACCCTCGTTATAAACAGTCAGACGAGTCTCCTCGCCATTGGTCTCGCAGCGGGTTACCAGCAGTCTGTAACCCGTTGCCATACCCGCTTCAGCAAACCGTTCCACAGTGCCGTAGGTGCTGCCGGGCGCGTCATTGGCAATCATGAACGAGATATGGTACTTCGAAGCCGCCGCCTCCCAAGTTACCCCGTACATGCCCGCGGGATTGAGGAAGTTCTTTTGGTCCTTGGAGGTGTAGTAACTGATTTCACCGCCGCATACTCCTTTTTGCCAGCGCATTCCCTCGCCAATCGCATTCCAACACTCCTCGTTGTATCCGTCGCCGGAGCCTATTTCGTGCTCCTTGTGCATGAACGAGTCATCGAAGAGTCCGAAGCCCAACGCCCTCAGTGTTGTGTTGTTCACTATCGGCGTATAGGACTCATCGGCTGCATCGATAGATATTGCCCATGGTATTTGGAGCGTGGTATCGAGATGTTGCAGGAAAGCCGCCTGATAGTCTTTGGAAGGGAAGTTGGTGCCTAACTGCAACTTCGTGCCGTAGATATGGTACTCCGACCAATGCCCGAAACCGACTTCGAGAAAGGCAATACGAGGGTCGCTGTTGTAGCGCGCCGCAAAGTCGGTATAGAACTGTCGTGTGAACCACTGTAGTTCCGCATTGCTCCAATCGGCATAGTAGGTTGGACCATCGCCGCCGGGGTTGGCGCTGTAGGTCTCGTGGTAATCGCTCCTGTCCTTGATATACTGCGGTACAGCCGTGGTGCCCCGCTTGCCATCCACCTCCGTATTGTTGGGATACTCATAGCGGAAACGGATGATGGCTTGGTGCCCGCGCGAAGAGATATCATTTAGTATATCTTCCATGTACGTCCAGTCATAATCAATCCGCCCGTTAGTCTTTCCCTTAACCACTCGACAGGGCAGGCAGTAGTGGAACTCCATGGAAATGGTGTGTTGATACTGCGACATCCGTTCATGCCCCGGCCACATCACCAAGCCCGTCATAGGTTGTACATGCGTAATCTGCTGAGAGAGTTGCACGGGCACAAAATCCTCCGACGACGTATTGGCACTCTCACGCTCTGCCGCATAAGCACCCCAAAAAAGGAATAAACAAACGGGTAACAAAAGGGATCTACAGACAAAACATGTCGATAACTTTTTCATTTGTGTATTGATTGAGGTTATTATTCTTGTTCGCGGGGACAAGGCGATGTTAAGTTATGTCGCCCCGAGTTTTTTTTTGGGGGGGTATCAGTACTTATCCTCCGTTTGGGTGAGTTCGTCTTTGGTGAGGGCTTTCTTATCCATCGTATGCCAAGCCCATGCGATATAGGTTATCACAAAGGGAATAATCAGACTCACATAGAACATGGTTCGGAGCGTAAATTCACCGGAGCAACTATTGCCGATATGCAGCGATGAGGCGGTGTCAGCAAGAGACGGATAGTAACAAGTGTCGTTCCAGCCTGCCAGCAGGAGCAGCGTCATCACCGTCAACACTGCGCCCGGGGCAGAGAGCCAGAAACCCCAGTTGCGTTGCGCGAAGAGAGCCACGACAATGCCTGCGAGCACCCCAATCACGCCCGTGAGGAAGAGCGCGGCTACTACCGGCATCTGAAGCATATTATGCAGGTATTTGTACTCCTCTATATGGATGCTACCATCTTCTGCCACTGCCCACCCGCTTGTCATGAGCAAGTGTCCCATATAGAGCAAGAAAAGCAGGACGAACAAAGGAGCCACCACCCAAAGGAATTTGCGTGCCCGCGCAGCAAGCGTATCATCGGCGATATTGCGGAGTATATAGAGCAAGCCCAGTAAGACGGAGAGGAGCGCAACCGTAATTCCCAGTAGCACATTCCACGGGTTAGCCACTGCCTCCAGTCCGCCCCAAGAGGATGCCCATTGGGAGATAGTACCGCCCACACCCATCACATCTTTGGTTACCACGAACTCGGCACCATGGAAGAAAGTGCTGACGGCAATACCCACCAACAACGGTCCTACGATGCCGTTGATAAGCAAGAAGACGCGATAGACATTCGTGCCAAAGAGGTTGCCGGGTTTCGATTGGAACTCATATGCTACGGCTTGAAGCACAAAAGAGAGTAAGATAAGCATCCACACCCAATAGGCGCCGCCAAATGAGGTGGAATAAAAGAGCGGAAACGAAGCGAAAAACGCCCCGCCGAAGGTTACCAACGCGGTGAACGTGAGTTCCCACTTGCGCCCCGTGCTGTTCACTATCAGTTGGCGCTCAATTTCCGTTTTTCCAAGCGTAAAAATCAGGGCATTCGCCCCCTGCACAAAGGTCAGCATTACAAATAATGCGCCCAAGAGGCTGACCAGCAGCCACCAGTATTGTTGCAAAAATAAGTAGGTCATAGGATTTTCTATTTGACTATTTAACTATTTACTATTTGACTATTAGCCCCGACAGGTCGCCCCGATAAATCGGAATGTACCACGGGCGTACCCGAACATTTTCAAATTTGCAAATTTTCAAATTATTATCTTATTCTTCGTCTTTGTGTTGTTGAATGGCTTTGAGCATGATACGCACTTCGGCTACGAGGAGTGCGGTGAAGAGCGTGGCGAAGATAATTACCGTGGTCAGCACACTGCCGGCGCTGACCGAAGAAAGCGCCGCCTTCACGGGGAGCAGCCCCTGTATTGCCCATGGCTGACGCCCCACCTCGGTGAATATCCAGCCGCATTGCCCTGCCACATACACTGCGGGCAGACAAAGCATGCACAAGAGCAAGAACCAACGATAACGCGACAACCACCCTTTGTAGCCGAAGAAGAGTCCCAGCACGAAGCATAGCGCCACCAAGCAGCCGCAGCCTATCATCAGTCGGAAGCACCAATAGCAGAGCGTTACATTAGGCACCAGTTCTTCGGTCGAGTCAAGGTAACCATAGCCGAAATACGCCTTGTGCTGTTGGAAGGTGGCAAGGGCTTGTTGCGCGATGGAGTCGTTGGTGTTTCTATGCTCGCGGTAGGTGCGGAATGCCTCCAGCGCTATCTTCCCCTCTGCTATCTGCTCTTCGCCCGCCTGCTTGAGGTCTTCCACGCCCCATACATACCCGTTCCAGTCGTGTGTGGCGAGGAAAGAGAGCATGTGCGGCACTTCAATACCCGGCACAATGGAGAAAGCCGCTTCGTTGGAGCCCTGCATGAGCCCTTCGGCGGCAGCCAACTTCATCGGTTGGTTTTTCGCGATATCCACACCGTGTTTATCGCCTGCAAACATACACAGCAGCGTGCCGATAAGTCCCACGATGGAGGCTACGAGGATGGATTTCTTCGCCATCTCTTCGTTGCGCTTCTTCCATAGGAACCAAGCCGATACGGCTACCACGAACATCGCGCCCGTCATCCAGCCGGAAGAGACGGCATGGGTGAACTTAATGACCGCCGCGGGTTGGAAAGCCACGGCGAAGAAGTCCATCATCTCGTTGCGAACGGTGTCGGGATTGAAGTCCATGCCCACGGGGTGTTGCATCCATGCGTTGGCGACCAGAATCCACCATGCGGAAATCATCGTACCCAGCGCGGTAAGCCATGTGGCGGCAAGGTGTGTCCGTTTGCTCACCTTCTCCCAACCGAAGAACATGATGGCAATGAAAGTGGCTTCCATAAAGAACGCAAGGATACCTTCGATGGCAAGCGGTGCGCCGAAGATATCGCCTACGAACCAAGAATAGTTCGACCAGTTGGTACCGAACTCAAACTCGAGAATGATACCCGTAGCAACGCCTACGGCGAAGTTGATACCGAATAGTTTCTGCCAGAAGCGGGCAAGGCGCCGCCAACTGTCATCGCCTTTGACGACATAGACGGTCTCCATGACAGACATCACCACGCCCAAGCCGAGCGTGAGGGGAACGAAAAGCCAGTGGTAACAGGCAGTGAGCGCAAACTGCAAGCGCGAAAGAAGAAGTACATCCATGGTATAGAATTGTTGATTTGTTGTTTTCGTTTTTTTGTAGTTTTCGTTGATTGCATTGTAGTTAATAAGTACGATAGATACGAAAAATACGTAAACTACGAAAACTACATAAACTACGTGAAACTACATCAAAGGTTGATGGTCGGAGCAACGGGATGAAAAAAGAACAGCCTCAGGATGCCGAAGATAATAACCAACTTGATGATAATAAGAATCCAAAGTTGCTTTCCCCACGTCATTCCTTGAAAGCCGTCCCAATAAAAACGCACTATCTTTTGGAGTTTTTTGAACATGATATTCACTGTTTCGACCGCAAAGGTACTAACATTTTTTCACATATGCAAGGAAATAGAAAAAATAGTTGCTTTTTAAGAAAGGTCTTATTCGTTTTTGAATACAGAACGTATTCATCTATCTCGCACTCGCCTTAAATCAACTAATCAGAACAAATCATAGACCATTCTAAGAATAAAGAATAGAAAATGCAGATGATGCTTGCATATACCGTTTTTTTTCTGTAACTTTGTACCCGAATTTCAAATATGAAAAGATGCTTACACTACATATTGCTTATCTTTCTTGTATTCGCCTACGGATGCAAGACCACTAAGTTCGTCCCCGAAGGCGAACTGCTGCTGGATAAGGCGCGGGTGAAAGTGGTGCCGCAAAAAGAGCAGGGTTTGACGAAAGGGGAAGCGAATGCGTTGGCGGGCGACCTGAAGTCGTACCTGAGGCAGAAGCAGAACACGGAGATATTCGGGTTCTGGAAACTGCAGTTGCATGTGTACAACACGGCACCTGCGGACACGACGAGCAAAGCGAACAAGTTCTTCGCACGGAATGCGCACAAAGTGGGTGAGGCGCCGGTGGTCTATGATGAGGAGTTGACAGCGTTGTCCATGCAGCAGTTGGCGCAAGCGATGCAGAACAAGGGGTACTTCCGCGTGGAGGTGGATACGGTGCAGAAAGTGAAAGACCGGAAGATGGACTTGACCTACGTGGTGGTAGCCAACGCGCCTTACACGGTGCGGAAATACACGGTGGACATCGACCGCCCCGAGGTGCGCGAGATAGCGATGCAGAAACAGCGAAAGGTGGACAAAGGCATGCAGTTCGACGCAGCGCTGATGGACGAGGAGCGGCAGCGTATCACGAGCCGCATGCACAACAAGGGATATTTCTACTTCGACAAGTCGATGCTGGTCTATACGGCTGACAGTTCGTATCGGGACAACACGGTGGAGGTGGAGATGGCGCTGGCGGACTACGTGAAGGCAATGCCGGACAGCGTGCAAGAGCGAATATACACGCCGCTGAGGATAAGGCGGGTGTTCTTCCACAGCGATGGCGATAACTTCATCCGCGAGAGCGTGCTGCGGCGCAACTGCCGACTGAAAGAGGGGGAACTATATGCCGAATGGCGGGTGGAGCGCACCTATACGTTGCTGAATAACCTTGGCGCGGTGAAGTACGTGGATATATCCTTCGACCCGATTGGTCGGGACGAGTTGGATTGCCACATCACGGTGTCGAAGAGCAAGGTGCACAGCGTGTCGGCGGAGTTGGAAGGGACGTACTCGGCAGGCGACTGGGGCATAGGCGCGGGCGTGGGGTATCAGAACAAGAACATCTTCCGCGGTTCGGAGTTGCTGTCGCTCGCTGCGCGTGCGAGTTACGAATGGCGTCAGAACGGCGGGCGCGCGATAGAGGCGAAAGGCGAGGCAGGGCTGGCGTTCCCCTCGCAGGTGAAGATAAACATCGCGTACAACTACCAGCAGCGCCCCGAAGAGTACACGCGCACGATAGCCAACGCGGGTCTCTACTACACCATTCCACGCAAGGCGGACAGCCGATGGACACACCGATTCAACCTGATAGACATCAGTTATATCTACCTGCCGTGGATGTCGGAGCAGTTCAAGACCGACTTCATCGACCGCGCGTCGGTGCTGAAAGCGAGTTACGAAGACCATTTCATACTCGACTGGAGTTACTCGGGTCAGTTCACCAACCAGCGGAAGAACAGCAATCGGTCGTACATCAAGTTCAACTACTCGGTGGAGACGGCGGGCAACTTCCTCTACGGTATGGCGCAGCTGTTCCCCTTCCGGCAGAACGAGGAAGGCGCTTACACGCTGTGGCATATACCGTTTGCGCAGTACGCGAAGGGGGATGTGAACTTCGTCTTCCACCACATAATGGCGCCGCAACACCAGTTGGTGTACCATGTGGGGTTGGGCGTGGCGGTGCCCTACCTGAACGCGAGCACTATCCCCTTTGAGAAGCGGTATTTCTCCGGCGGTGCAAACAGCGTGCGAGGATGGCAGGCGCGGACGCTGGGTCCGGGCGGGTTCCACGGGCAGGGGAACTCGATGGTGTATGACCTGCAAGCAGGGGATATACGGCTCGACCTGAACATCGAATACCGCTGGCGGGTGTGGAACTTCATCGAGTTGGCGGCGTTCCTCGACGCAGGGAACATATGGACGATACGCGACTACGAGCAGCAGCCCTACGGGGTGTTCCGCTGGGACGAGTTCTATAAGCAGATAGCCATGTCGTGGGGCTTCGGTCTGCGACTGGATTTCAGTATCTTGGTGCTTCGGTTGGACTTCGGCGTGAAACTGCACGACCCGACGCGGATGTACGGAGAGTACGCAGGGACGGAGTGGCGCACGGCGAGCCACCACCTGAACTGGAAAGACGACTGCACGGTGCATTTCGCGATTGGGTATCCGTTCTAAGAGCAATTTGAAAATGTGGAAATTTGAAAATTTGAAAATTCTCCCAACTTTGTCACTCGGATAATTCAGAATACTCCGAATACTCCGATACATAATTCCTCATTTTCAAATTTACACATTTACAAATTTTCAAATTAACCTACATGTCTGTTTCGAAAGCAAATATCAAGTTAGTGCGCAGTTTGCAGCAGAAGAAGTTCCGCGATGAGCGGGGCTTGTTTGTGGCGGAAGGGCGTAAGTGCGTGGAGGAGTTGTCGAAAGCCTTCGAGCGGGTTCTGCTGTTCGTAGAGGGCGAGAACGCGACGGCGCAAGAGATAGCGCAGATGTCGTCGCTGCGCACGCCGCAGGGAGTGATTGGGGTGTTTCGGAAGCGAGAGACCCTCCCCAACCCTCCCTTAAAGGAAGGGGGAGAGATTATTGTGGCGCTGGACGGCGTGCAAGACCCCGGGAACTTGGGGACCATTATCCGCACCTGCGACTGGTTTGGCGTGCGCCGTCTGGTATGCTCGCACGACACGGCGGACTGCTACAACCCCAAGGTGGTGCAAGCGACAATGGGGGCACTCGCTCGAGTACGGGTGGAGTATGTGGAGTTGGTGCCATGGCTGGAGGAGATTCATGCGCTTTATACTGAACATACCGTCCGCGAAACAGTCGGGACGCCCCCAGTAACCTCACCCCTCCCCATCTACGGCACGTTGCTCAACGGCAGGAACCTCTACGAAGAGGGGGCGATAGCCGAACGGCAACGGGGGGTGATTATCATGGGCAACGAGGGCAACGGGATATCGGAGGCGGTGCGGCGGCACATCACCCACCCGCTTCTGATTCCGCCCTACCCCGCCGACGCAGAGACCTCCGAAAGCCTGAATGTGGCGATTGCCACTGCCATCACACTGGCGGAGTTCCGAAGGGGGATTTGAGAATTTGAAACAATATGTTTCATTGTTTAATTTATATCTCTTCTCCCCGCCCCCTTACCCCCTCCCCAAAGGGGCGGGGGAGTTAAATAAGAATGCCCTCATTCGTAGGGTTTCACCCCACGCTAATTTATGTCGCCCCGTTGGGGCTTGCTCATAATTCATAATTAAAAATGCTTCTCTCCTACTACATACCGAATGTGTTGGAAGCCGGCTGCGATGAGGCGGGCAGGGGTCCGCTGGCGGGTAGCGTGTTCGCCGCGGCGGTGGTATGGGACAGCGCGCGGGCGGAGCGGCTGCCGAAGTTGGAGCGACTGAACGACTCCAAGCAGATGACGGCACGCGAGCGATATGCCCTCCGAGAGGTGATAGAGCGGGAGGCGACGGCATGGGCTGTGGCGGAGGTAACACCGCAAGAGATAGACGAGATAAACATTCTAAATGCCGCGCTGCTGGCTATGCGGCGGGCGTTGGCGCAGTTGCAGCCGCAGCCCGATCATATCATCGTGGACGGCAACAAATGGAAGCCGTATATCCCCGAAGGGGGCTTGATGGAGATACCCGCGCAGACGATAGTGAAAGGCGACGGTAAGTACCTGTCGATAGCCGCGGCAAGCGTGCTGGCAAAGACCTACCGAGATGATTACATGCTACGTCTGCACGCGGAATACCCGCAGTATCATTGGGACACGAACATGGGTTACCCCACCCGCGAACACTACGCCGCCATCGCACAATACGGCATCACGCCGTATCATAGGAAAAGCTTCAAACTAATTAAGAATTAAGAATTTAGAATTAAGAGGACGTTGTGGGCGTACATTCCGTCTTTATAATTGTCAAATCGTAAATTGTCAAATTGTCAAATAAAGTTATGATTAAGATTAAGCAAACAGAGGGACAACCTCGCCGTAAACACGGCTGCCTATGGACAGCCATCGTATGCGTACTATTGTATGTTGGTTTATGTGGGTTGATGGGCTATTTCATGGGGGACTTGCTCTCCACACCTGCCACGAAGTTGGAAGCCAACGGCATCTACCAACTGCAGTTGAAAGGCACCTTGGTGGAGCAAGGGCAGGAAGAAGACCCATTTGCAGCACTATTAGGCGAAGTGCCGGGCTACAGCGCACCGGAAGCCAATGTGGGATTAGACGATATTCTGAGCAATATCCGCCTCGCCAAGAGCGATGACCGCATCTTGGGTATCTACCTTGACGGCGGCAGCCTTTCGATGGGACCCGCGAGTGCCAAGGCGATACGCGACGCGCTGCTCGACTTCAAGACCTCGGGCAAGTGGGTTATCGCCTACGCAAGCAACTATGGGCAGATGAACTACTACCTCGCCTCGGTGGCGGACAAGATTTGCCTCAACCCAACGGGGGCGATTGCATGGAACGGTCTCACTGCGCAGAAGATGTACTACACGCGTCTGTTCGAGAAGATAGGCGTGGAGATGCAGATACTGAAAGTAGGCACCTTCAAGTCGGCGGTAGAGCCGTATTTCCGCACCTCGATGTCGGATGCCGACCGCTTGCAGACGAAGCAGTATCTCAGCGGCATCTGGGAGGAGATGGTTGGCGCGGTGGCGCTGAGCCGCAACCTCACCGACCAACAACTGAACGCCTACGCCGACCGCTATATGGCGCTGCAGCCTGCGGAAGACTACCTCACCTGCGGCCTGGCAGACACGCTCATCTATCGCCAGTCGGTGGACTCCATCCTGCGCCTCTATGCCGGCACCAAGGACTACACCCTCTACACCACCACGGAGTTGGCGCGCGTGGAGCGGACAACGTCGAAAGCCAAGGACAAAGTAGCGGTGCTCTACCTGGAAGGCGAAATCCACAGCGAGTCGGGCGATGGCATCGTGGATAAGCAAGTGCTCAAGCAACTGAAGAAGATACAAAAGAACGACGATGTGAAAGCCGTAGTGCTGCGTGTGAACAGCCCGGGCGGCAGCGCGGACGCCAGCGAGCAGATTTGGCATGGCGTGGAACTGCTGAAAGAGAAAGGGCTGCCCGTGGTAGTCTCGATGGGCGACTATGCGGCGTCGGGCGGCTACTACATCTCCTGCAACGCCGATTATATCTACGCCGAGCCCACCACGCTCACGGGTTCTATCGGTATCTTCGGCGTGGTACCCAACTGGGGTAAACTGCGCGAGAAGGTGGGGCTGGACATCGACGGCGTCAGCACCAACGCTCACTCCGACTTGGAGGTGAACATGGTCTATAAGGGCATGAACCCCGAGGAGCAGGCGATGATGCAACGGATGATTGAGCGCGGCTACGACCTCTTCACGCGCCGCTGTGCGGAGGGCAGACATACCACGCAAGATTCTATCAAGGCGATTGGCGAAGGGCGCGTGTGGTTAGGCAAGGACGCGATAGGTATCGGCTTGGTGGACTGCCTCGGCAACATAGACGACGCCATCGCCAAAGCCGTGGAGTTGGCGGGCGTGGAGCAATACAAGACCATCTATTATCCCGAGAAGAAAGACCCGATGGAAGAACTGCTGAAGATGCTGGATGGCAGTTCGCCCGAGGAGCGACTGCTGCGTGAGGCGCGTGCGTTCGCCAAAGAGCCGCGGCAGATGATGCAGATGGAGAAAATCATCATTCAATAATGCGATATAACGCCATGCGAACACTTCTTGCCCCTATCAGTTGGCTATACGGCTTGGGTTTGGCGATACGCCACACGCTGTACGACAACCGTCTGTTACCCTCCCATGAGGCGGACATCCCCACCATCTGCGTGGGCAATCTTGCCGTGGGCGGCACGGGCAAGACCCCGCATGTGGAGTACCTGATACGCCTGCTCTCGCCGCGCTACAAGGTGGCGGTGCTCTCACGCGGCTACAAGCGCAAGACGCGCGGCTTCGTCTTGGCAGACGCTCAAGCCTCCGCAAGCACCATCGGCGATGAGGCGATGCAGATACACAGCAAGTTCCCGCACGTGGCGGTGGCGGTATGCGAAGACCGAGTGCGCGGTGTGCGCATGCTCAAGAAGCAGGTGGAGGGCTTGCAGGTGGTGATATTAGACGATGCCTATCAACACCGCGCCATACGTTGCGGCTACTACATCCTGCTCACGCCCTACAACCAACTCTATATCGACGACCACCTGCTGCCGTGGGGGCGGCTGCGCGACCTGAAGACGCGCGCGCTGAAAGCCAACAGCATCATCGTTACGCAATGCCCGCCTGACGCGCAACCGATTGACTTCCGTGTGATAGACAACCGCCTGCACCTGCCTACGTATCAGCATCTTTTCTTCTCGCAGGTGCAGTATGCCAAAGCGCAAGCCACTGCCGGCAAGAGGGTGCTGGTGCTGACGGGCATCGCGCAGCCGGAATACCTGATGGTGTATGTCCGCAAGCAGCACCCCGATGCCTGCCTGATGGCGTTCCCCGACCACCATCGTTTCACCCGAAAAGATGTGGAGCGTATTCTCTATAAAGCGCAATGCTATGATACTATTCTCACCACCGAGAAAGACTATCAACGGCTCGCGGAGACACCCGTCCCCGAACAGTTAGGCGAGCGACTGCACACCCTGCCGATAGAGGTGCAACTCCGCGGCGACAAAAACAAAGACTTCGACCAAGAGATACTGAACTACGTAAAACAAAACTTATAATTAGACCGCGCTTCGCGCTTTCAGACCGTCTTACGACTGTCAGACCGCTGACGCTGTAAGACAAAAGACCGCTCACTTCGTTCGCTGAAAGACTGATATACAATCGGACAACGAAGTGGTCGGACAGCGAAGTGGTCGGACAGCGAAGCGGTCAAAATAATCAAATCGTATTTACCAATGAATTTCCTGCGACTGATACGCCGATTTGTGCCGCCCTACAAGGGACAGATGGCGCTTAACATCCTCTTCAACCTATTTTCCACCGTATTATCCTTGTTTTCTTTTGCCGCCATCATCCCCGTGCTACAACTGCTGTTCGGGTTGAGCGAGGCGGGGGCTGTATATACCGATATATCCACCGTAAGCGGCTTGGATGCTACCTTAGGAGCGTTAAAAGGCAACCTCTATTTCTACATGGAGCAACTGACGCTGACCCACGGCGGCGGTATGGTGCTGGCGATGTTAGGTGTGTTCCTCGTGGTGATGACTGGGTTCAAGTGCTTCTGCGCATGGATGGCAAACTACTTCATGGTGCCTATCCGCACGGGCGTGTTGCGCGACCTTAGGCAGATGCTCTACGACAAAATCGTGAGCCTGCCCATCGGCTACTTCACCGAGGAGCGCAAGGGTGATGTGATGTCGCGTATGACCAACGATGTGAACGAGGTGGAGGCAAGTATCATGGCGGCGCTGGACGTGCTCTTCAAAGACCCCATCATGCTCACTATCTATATCGTTACGCTGTTCTGTATCTCGTGGGAACTGACGCTGTTCGTCATCATACTGCTTCCCGTGGCGGGGCTGCTCATTGGACGCGTGGGGCGGTCGCTCAAGCGTGCCTCGCAGCACGGGCAGGAGCAGAACGCCGAAATCCTGACACAGATAGAGGAGACCTTGGGCGGGCTGCGCGTGGTGAAAGCCTTCAACGCGGAAGACAAACTGCGGACGCGCTTTGCCCACCTCATCAACGACACCCGCCGCACCTTCAACCGCATCAACCGCCGCTACTACCTCGCCCACCCCATCTCGGAGTTCTTAGGCACCGCACTGATAGCCATCATCCTTTGGTTCGGCGGCATGCTTATCCTCAGCGACCACAGCACCATCGATGCTGCCACGTTCATCTACTACCTCGTCATCTTCTACTCCATCATCAACCCCGCCAAAGACCTGAGCAAAGCGGGCTACGGCGTGCGCAAAGGCATGGCGTCGCTGGAGCGTATCGATAAAATCCTCAACACGCCCTCGAATATCCAAGAGCCGCAGCAGCCGAAGGCGTTGCAGACCTTCCGCGAGAGCATTGTCTATAAGGACGTGTGCTTTGCGTATCGAAAAGACATCCCTGTGCTGCAAGACATCAACCTCACCATCCGCAAGGGGCAAATGGTAGCATTAGTGGGGCAGTCGGGCTCCGGCAAGACCACGCTTGCCGACCTGCTGCCGCGCTTCTACGACCCCGCGGCGGGCTGTATCACCATCGACGGGACGGACATCCGAGAACTGCGTTCCCGCGACCTGCGCGCACTGATGGGCAATGTGAACCAAGAGGCAATCCTCTTCAACGACACTTTCTTCAACAACATCACTTTCGGTGTGGACCTGTCGCAACCGGCTCCCGACGACAAGACATGGCAGGAGGCGGTGGAAGACGCAGCGCGTATCGCCAATGCGCATGAGTTCATCATGGCAACGCCCGAGGGCTACCAAACCAGCATCGGCGACCGCGGCTCCCGTCTCTCCGGCGGGCAACGGCAACGTATCTCCATCGCCCGAGCCATTCTGAAGAATCCGCCTATCCTGATACTCGACGAGGCGACATCCGCCCTCGACACCGAGAGCGAGAAGCAGGTGCAAAAGGCATTGGAGCACCTGATGAAAGAGCGCACCACGCTGGTAGTAGCCCACCGACTAAGCACCATCCGCAACGCCGACCTCATCTGCGTGATGCACGAAGGCAGAATCGTAGAGACCGGCAAACACGAAGAGTTAATAAAAAGAGACGGCTACTATCGCCGCCTCGTAGAGATGCAAGGAAGCAAGTGATTCTGTCTTCACTTCTCCGTTAATAAGCCGCTAATCTCTCATTCCGTTCTCCGTCAAAGACCATTACAACTACTCCGTTAATCTCCGTTAATAAGTCATTAATACCTCGTTCAATTCTCCGTTAAAGACCATTAAAGAACCATTAATGTGCTTTAACGGAGAATAATTTAGGTAATGATATACGAGTTGACCCATTTTTAGTTATCAAATGCAAGCCCCAACGGGGCGATATAAATCAGCGTAGGGTAAAACCCTACGAATAGGGAATAGCCCTATATGCAAGCCCCGAAGGGGCGACATAACTCAATTTTGAATCGTCGGGTCAACATGTATATCATTGCCATAATTTATGGTCAATTAACGGACATTAACGGAGATTTTAATGGTATTTTAATGGATCTTAATGGAGAACTAAAAAAAGAGAGCGCGTCTCACGACGGGCTCTCTCACAACAATAATTTACAAACAATCTAAAATTTTTACATTATCTGCAACCGCCCACTCGCTCCCGCGACCGAAACGGCTGGAAACACGCTCTATTTGACAATTTGACAATTTACTATTTGACAATTTGGCACATAGGGGTGTTATGGTTGGTATAGTTGTTAACAAAAACAGCCAAATATACTAACAATAATGTCCAAGAACACTCTAACATTAATTGCCGTTAATTTGCCATTAATTTATCAACAAAAATTTCATTACTGAGGATAATCTTATTGCAACCGTACACCCATTGCGTTGTACTTCACGCCATCACGGAGGATAATGAGTTGTCCGTTTTCAATGGTCTTTACAACTTGGGGTGCAAGGGTGGTGTTATCAATTGCGGTCTCACCTGTTGCAAAGTTAGCAGTGATGGTGATGTCTTCCTCAACCGTAAAGGATTGTGTGGTAGTGGTAATTTCACTATTGTTGCTCCAACCTGTGAGTTTGTAGCCTGCTGCGGGAATAGCGGTCAGCGTTGCAGTTGCACCTACTGCATATTTACCGCCACCATACACGCTACCCATACTTGCGTCATTGACCGTAACCGTAACGGTAACAAAGGTCTCGTTTGTTACTTTCTTGTAGAGTACCGGTGCGGTGCCTGTAGTTGCTCCATAGCATGCAAAACCATACGTACCATTTCGGCGCAGAGTAGCATTCTTTCCGCTAACATTGCTGCCATAATTAACAATGGTATGTCCCTTTTCTTCTGTTGGCGTGATAATCCAGCGCGAAGAGTCGGAGGCATTTGTCGTAAATTTTACTTGATTGTTACTTCCAGTTCTTGCGGCTAAATTTTCTCCATTGGCTATTGTCCAAAAGGCACTGTCTCTTTTAATTGTCCAAATGATATTTGCGCTTGGCTCTAATATTTTCCCTTCTTCATTAATTGTAATTTTGCTGTATTGGAATCGTTTGTTATCAATTGTACTATTCATCGCAATGGAGTCTATTTGGGTAATGTCCACCAAAAGATACTCTCCTTCTACGACTTCGCCTACCCATCTCTCAAACTGCACAGCATCAATTACCACGATACCGTTCACTTCATAGGCTGCACTGCTCACTTCATTCCATGTAGCCACTACAGAAACAGACGTGGTAGCAAGAGCCAGTTTTGCGGGAGTGATAGTCCAACTTACTTGGTCGGTTACATCGTCCGTTGCACCATCGGAATAAGTCGCGGTAACTACTAATCCTGCGGGGTCGAAAGTGTCTCCTACGAAGTAGTTCAGTTTAGTTGCGGTGCCGGAGATTGCCAAAGATTGCAGCGTGGCATCGCGCTCGAAGTTGGCGGTTACTACGCTTGTCTCCCATGCCAAACCGCCTTCGGTAGTGGCTTCCGTTGTGCTGTTGAGCGTGATGTCGCCGGTAGTAGTCCAACCTGCGAACTTGTAGCCCTCGGCAGGAGTAGCGACAAACTGGAACTCTTCTTCTCCCTCGCCGGCAATTTCTACGGGATCGGTGGTTGCCGTCCATTCTGTGGCTGCGCTATTGGCTTTGTAGGACATGGTTACGCTACCCATTCCCTCTTGTCCTTCGGCGATGGCTACCGAAACGGTCTTTACGATAGATAGTTTTTCATATATAACAGAGAACTGGGTAATTTTAATTTGACCATTTGTACCAGTTTTTGACTTGCCAACCGTCAAAGTGATACTTTTGTCGTTCACCGTGATTGCAGTGCCTGAGGTACAAGTAGCAGTACCGTTCAAAAGAATACCATCATTTTTTGTCCCGTACGTCAGTGTGATAGAGTTGATTTTATAGCCTTCAGCTGCGGTAATTGTTACATCACCTTTTTGGGCTTGGTACAAACGCCAATCTCTATTGGATGTTCCCCAAACACTACCGCAGTTAGCCTCACCGGAAGTGGAAACGGTAATGTTTTCATCCAAATTGAATGAGGTATAGCAGACTTCACTTCCTTGGGCAGAAACACTCCACCCTAATTCTGTAATCAAGGCATCGACTGTTTTGGTAACAGTTACAGGGTCTGCAGCCCACAGGTTTGTTGCGCATGCCAATAACATAGCAGACAATAAAAGAGTAATTTTTTTCATGATGTTTTGAAAGTTAGTTTATTGATTATTATTTAGTTTATCATTAATTTTCAGCAACACATTCTATAGGTTCTACCTTGTATATCGTGATCGGAGTTGTATATCTTAATGCTGGTGTATCAAAAATTATTTGAGGATGTTTGGTTACAAATTCTTCAAGTGACTCATTATGGTTACATCTTTCCATACCAATGATTTTAAGTTTTATATTCCTTGGCAAAATAAACTCGTGATTATCAGTAGTCTCACTAAGCAATCCTTCGATATCTATTGAAGGTACATTTGAACATTTATCAATTATAAGTATAGCAGGTTCCACGACCTTCACCCACTCGTGTGAAAAAATTTTATTTTTGGTTGATAGGAAAGCCTTATCACAAATGAAACAAACTTCGTTTTCTTCAATGATATTAGTTTTCACATAAGGTATTGTTGTTGGTTGAAACAAGACATTAGGAGTGTTCCCGATAGTCATCATTTCGTCCAAGATTTGCACTTCTTTGCATGTCTTTTCTTCGCGAAGAAGGACATTGATACTTTTTCCATCTTTAACGGGGATTACTTCTCTGTAGGCTTGCAAGGCTTTCGCTTGTTCTTCTGTTAATTCTTTCATAAATGGTTTTTGTTTTTAATGGTTAATTTGGGTTGTTTAGTTATGTCGCCCTTACAGGGCTTGGGTTGTGGGTGGGGCTTTTTCCGCAGGGGCTCACCCCTACGCTATGTTATGTCGCCCCGTTGGGGCTTGCATTTTTTTTTGCAGGGAAGAAGAGTGCGTGGGAAAGAATAAACGACCGTTTAGATTTACACACTAAACGGGGCGAGAATAAAGGGGAAAAGCATAGAAAAAGTGTGTAAGTTTAGACGGTCGTCTAAACTTACACACTATGGGAATAGCAGAGTGCTATCGGATTATGGTGCAAAGGTAATACTAATTATTTATATTTGCAAATAAAATGCCATTTTTTCATCAAAAATTAACAAAATAGGGTATATCAGCGTAATGATTACGATAATATTTGGCAACTATGTCTTATATTTGTAGTGCAACCACGGTCAGCATACCTTGGTGCACCTCCGCTCTTTTCGATTGTCGGCTAATGAATTACACAACAAAAAGAGACTGCCTAACTTGACTTGTTAGGCAGCCTCTTTTTGTTTGTTAATGGCTTATAAGGGGCTAAAATCAACGCTAAAACCTTCGTTTTGTTCCAAAACGCCCGCAGGCGAGACGCCTGCGTCCCCAGTGGCAGTACTTCATAGGACTTGTTAGACAGCCTCTTTATTAGCAGAACTTATTCCGCAACCACAAGGTAGTAGTTCTTTTTGCCCTTTTGGAAAAGGAGGTACTTGTTGTTGAGCAGGGCGGCAGTGGTGATGGGAGTCTGCGGGTCGGTGAGTTTCTCTTTGTTCATCGAGAAGCCGTTTGCCTGAATCATCTTGCGCGCCTCGCCCTTGCTGGGGAAGATATGCGTCTTCTCCGCGAGCAAATCCAGCGGCGGAATGCCCGCTTCCAGTTCCGCGCGGCTCACCGTATATTGCTCCACACCCTCAAACACTTGCAGGAAAGTCTCCTCATCTAAGCGTGCCAATGCCTCGTGGGTGGCATTGCCAAAGAGGATGTTGCTTGCTTCGACAGCGGCGTTATAGTCCGCCTCAGAGTGCACCATGATGGTAACCTCTTTCGCCAAGCGTTTTTGCAGCGTGCGCAGGTGGGGCGCTTGCTCGTGCTCCGCGATGAGCGCGTCTATCTCCTCGCGCTCCAACGAGGTGAATATCTTGATGTAGCGTTTCGCATCGTCATCGCCCACGTTGAGCCAGAATTGATAGAACTTATACGGCGAGGTATATTTGCGGTCGAGCCAGATGTTGCCGCTCTCGGTCTTGCCGAACTTGCCGCCATCGGCTTTGGTGATGAGCGGACAAGTCAGCGCAAATGCATCGCCGCCACCCATCTTCTTGATGAGTTCCGTACCCGTCGTGATGTTGCCCCATTGGTCGGAGCCGCCCATCTGGAGTTTGCAGTTCTTGTGCTTGTTGAGATAGACGTAGTCGTAGCCTTGGAGCAACTGGTAGGTGAACTCGGTGAAGGACATACCCTGCGAGAACTCGCCGTTGAAGCGTTTCTTCACCGAGTCTTTCGCCATCATGTAGTTCACCGTAATCAGTTTGCCCACGTTGCGGGCGAAGTCAAGGAAGGTGTAGTCCTTCATCCAGTCGTAGTTGTTCACCAATTCCGCCGCGTTAGGCGCATCGGAATGGAAGTCGAGGAAACGCTCTAACTGGCGTTGGATGCACTCTTGGTTGTGGCGGAGGGTAGGCTCATCGAGCAGGTTACGCTCGGCAGACTTGCCGCTGGGGTCGCCAATCATACCCGTCGCACCGCCGATGAGGGCGATAGGCTTATGCCCGCAACGTTGCAGGTGGCGCAGCATCATGATGCCGCACAGGTGCCCGATATGCAGACTATCCGCCGTCGGGTCTATGCCCACATACGCAGCGGTTACTTCTTTCATCAACTGCTCTTCCGTGCCCGGCATGATGTCTTGGAGCATGCCGCGCCAACGCAATTCTTCTACAAAATTCTTCATAAGTTTCGTATTGATATTGTAGTTTTATAAAAATCAGCCGATAATTGGGCGCAAAGGTACTGCTTTTTTTTGACATTTGCAAGTGGAATAACAGAAAAATACCACACCACCTGACAAAAAAGAGGCTGTCTAACAAGTCTCTTACTGGGGACGCAGGCGTCTCGCCTGCGGGCGTTTGGGAACAAAACGAAGGTTTTTGCGGTGATTTTAGCCCCTTATAAGCTATTCACAAACAAAAAGGGACTGCCTACTTGACTTGTTAGACAGTCCCTTTTTTGCTATTATCTATCTATTAACTTATGCTTTAATCGGTTTGTAGTGCGGAACCAATAGTTTCATGATGCCCCATGCGATGATGTATGCCAAACCGCAGAAGCAGAACATGATGAAGTAACCTGCGGGCTTGCCCTCGAAGCCAAAGAACGTGAATGCTGCACCGGCTTCCTCTGCATAGGTGAACAACGCACCGGCACTCTTTTGGATAATCATGGAGCCGATACCGCCTGCCATCGCACCGATACCCGTGATGGTGGCGATGGTCGATTTGGGGAACATATCGCCGATGGTGGAGAACAAGTTAGCCGACCATGCTTGGTGTCCGGCACCTGCCAAACCAATCAGGACAGCAGGCCACCATGCGCTGTGTGCGCCCAGCGGCTGTGCCAACAAAGCCACCAACGGGAAGAACGCAAAGAGCAACATCGAAAGCATACGACCGCTGTACGGCTCCATGCCTCTCCTCTCTACAAACAACTTCGGCAGATAGCCGCCGCCAATAGAGATAATGGTAACGATAGCATAAAGGGTGAAGATAAGTGCTTGCCCCATCGGGTCGGAAGCCTTATAGCCGAACTGGTTTTGGAAATAAGACGGTGCCCAGAAGAGGAAGAACCACCAAACGCCGTCGGTGAAGAACTTACCCACGATGAATGCCCAAGTCTGACGGTAGCCGAAGCACTTCATCATCGGGATAGCCTTCTCTTCGGTTTGTGCATTGGCTTTGGCAGCCTCTGCCTCCGCCTCATCGTCTTGGTGGATATATGCCAACTCTGCCTCGTTCACGTGTTTGGATTTCTCGGGTTTATCGTACATAAACTGCCAGAAGAACATCCAGATGAAGCCGAGCGCACCGATGATGATGAACGCCATCTCCCAGCCGAGGTGTTTTGCCAAGGGCGGGATGCAGAGCGGAGCCGCCAATGCGCCCACGGATGCACCGGCATTGAAGAGCGAGGTAGCAAACGCACGGTCTTTCTTCGGGAAGTACTCTGCCGTTACCTTGATAGCCGCAGGGAAGTTGCCCGCCTCACCCAGCGCGAGAATACCTCGGCAGAGCAGGAAGAGATAGACCGAGGTGGTGGCGACAGCCAATGCCACATTCGAGCCTGCTTCCACAGCACGCATAGCCGCTACGCTCTCCAATCCCTCGATTTGAGCAGTCGCCCAGCCGCAAGCAGCGTGCAGACACGCACCTGCCGACCATACGCCGATAGCCCAGAGGTAGCCTTTCTTCGTGCCCATCCAGTCCACGAACTTACCTGCGAACAAGCATGCGATAGCGTAGAAGATGGAGAAGAGACTGGTGATGGTTCCGTAGTCGGAGTCCGTCCAGTGGAACTCGGGTTTAATAAACTCCTCGTAGGTGAGGGATAACACTTGGCGGTCGAGGTAGTTCACGGTCGTCGCCACAAACAGCAACGAGCAGAGCCACCAGCGCCAGTTGGTCATAAGTTTCTTTTGTGTACTCATGATAGATTTTCTATTTTACTATTTTACAATTATTTAACTGCACGAATTGCCTCGAAGCACTCTTGGCATTTAGCAGAGATAGCCGCCCAGTCTTGTGCAGCGATGACCTCTTTCGGGAAGAGTTTGCTGCCCATGCCTACGCAATACACGCCAGCCTTGAACCATTTCTCCAGATTCTCTTTCTCGGGAGCCACGCCGCCGGTAACCATGATTTTCGACCACGGCATCGGAGCCATCAAGCCCTTGATGAGGTTCGGTCCTACCACATCGCCGGGGAAGACCTTCGTGAAATCGCAGCCTACCTCCTGCGCCGCGCCAATCTCCGAAGGAGTGAGGCAGCCCGGGCAGTAGGTTACGCAACGGCGGTTGCAGACCACCGCTATATCCTTATTAAAGAGCGGTCCGACTACGAAGTTCGCACCCAGTTGCAGATAGAGCGCAGCCGTAGGTGCATCCACCACGGAGCCGATACCGAGCGCCAACTCGGGGCACTCCACAGCCGCCCATTTGCTCAACTCGCCAAACACCTCGTGGGCGAAGTCGCCGCGGTTAGTAAACTCAAAGGCACGAACGCCACCTTCGTAGCAAGCCTTTATCACGTTCTTGCAAACCTCCACATCTTTGTGGTAGAACACAGGAACCATAGGTGCAGCCGCAATCTTGGCCATCACCTGAAATTTATCAAACTTTGCCATTATCGTTGTACTCGTCCGTTTGCGTTACCTTTTGCCAATGCTTCTACCTCTTCTACACTTACCAAGTTGAAGTCGCCGTTGATGGTGTGCTTCAGTGCGCTGGCAGCCACTGCGAACTCCAATGCCTCGCCTTGGGTCGGTTTGGTCAGCAAACCGTGAATCAAGCCGCCGGAGAACGAGTCGCCACCGCCTACGCGGTCGATAATCGGGTTGATCTCGTAGCGTTTAGACTGGTAGAACTCCTTGCCATCGTAAATCATAGCCTTCCAGCCGTTGAAGGTAGCGGAGAAACTCTCGCGCAAGGTGGAAACCACGTACTTGAAGCCAAACTCCTTCATCATCTGCTCGAAGATGCCTTTGTAGCCTTCTGCGTTGGTCTCACCGCCCTCTACGTCTGCATCGGGCTTGAAGCCGAGGCAGAGTTCAGCGTCCTCCTCGTTGCCGATACATACATCCACGTACTGCATCAGCGGGCGCATGATAGAGATGGCTTTCTCGCTGGTCCACAGTTTCTTACGGAAGTTGAGGTCCACCGAAACGGTTACGCCGTGGCGCTTAGCCGCCTCGCAAGCCAACTTGGTGATTTCTGCTGCCTTGTCGGAGATGGCAGGAGTGATACCGCTCCAGTGGAACCACTGTGCACCTTCCATGATAGCATCGAAATCGAAGTCCGAGGGGTCAGCCTCTGCGATAGCGGAGTGCGCACGGTCGTAGATGACCTTCGAGGGACGCATTGAAGCACCGGTCTCGCAATAGTACAAGCCTACGCGGTCGCCGCCACGAGCCACAAAATCGGTGTTCACACCATAGCGACGCAGTGCGTTCACGGCAATCTGTCCAATCTCGTGTTTCGGCAGTTTGCTCACGAAGATAGCCTCGTGCCCGTAGTTGGCGCACGAAACTGCCACGTTTGCCTCACCACCACCCGGGATGATACGGAAGTTCTCACTCTGAATGAATCGGTCGTTGCCCGCAGGCGACAGGCGAAGCATAATTTCGCCTAATGTTACAATCTTACTCATAGTATTTGACAATTTTACAATTTACAATTTTACAATTATTTTTATTTGACAATTTTACAATTTACAATTTTACAATCACTATTAAATGTTTATTCCGGATGTTGTGATAGATAATAACGAGTGGAAACAATGGATTTCACAATTATGTTCAATAATTCAATGGTTTCTTGGATGAGTGCATCTAACTTTTCTTTTGGAAAAATATCTGTATCAACCATTAATTCCAACCAATAACGTGTTTCGTCTAATTCCTCCTCTACCATTTTTAATTTGTTAAGGAAATCCCGTTTGGATTTTGCCACACATGCCGCTCTATAGTTTGCAGCAGGAGATGTACCTGAACGAATAACTTGTTTGGCAATTGCCAATGCCGCTATACGTTTGGTTGGTATAGAATCTACCATCCTAACAATCCGTATAGAGTACTGACGAAAACGTTCTTTTAACTCTTGTTCCTCCATTCCTTATCTAATTTCACAGCCTTACAAAATTTTGCATCTGCATAGTTAATTGTAAAATTGTCAATTGTCAATTTGTAAAATTAAAGTAGTTTTTCGCGTTGTTGTAGCAGATGTCTTCTACCATCTGTTGGAGGCGGGCTTTCTCGTAGCCCGTGTAGGGAATCATGCCGTTCTCCACGTCGTTGCCCAAGACGTTGCAGAGCGTGCGACGGAAGTACTCATGACGCGGATAAGAAAGGAACGAGCGGCTGTCGGTGAGCATACCTACAAAGCGGCTCAGCAGACCGAGGTTCGACAGCGCCATCATCTGCTTCTCCATACCGTCCTTTTGGTCGAGGAACCACCAGCCCGAGCCGAACTGAATCTTTCCGGCAACAGAGCCGTCTTGGAAGTTGCCCAACATAGTGGCAATCACTTCGTTTGCACACGGGTTGAGGTTATAGAGAATGGTCTTTGCCAGATGTCCTTCGCTGTTCATCTCATCGAGGAAATGGCTCATCGCTTTCGCCGTCGTGAACTCGCCGATGGAGTCAAAACCCGTGTCTGCGCCGAGTTGCGCGAACATCTTGCTGTTGTTGTTGCGAATCGCGCCGTAGTGGTACTGCTGCGTCCAACCGGAAGCATAGTCCATCTCCGCCTGTGCATGCAAGTAAGCATGTTTGTACTGACGAATCTCATGCATCGAGAGTTCCTTGCCTGCGAGCGCTTTCTGGAAGATAGCATTGATCTCCGCATCGGTGTACGGCTCATCGTAAAACTCCTCGATACCGTGGTCAGACAGACGGCAACCCATCGACTCAAAGAAGTCATGGCGTTTCTGCAAAGCAGCCACCATATCCGCAAAGTTAGCAATATCCATACCCGCTACGGCTGCCAGTTTCTCGATATAGGCTTTCCATGTAGCCGCCTCGATATTCATGCCTGCATCCGGACGCCAAGTGGGCAACATGCGTACCTCTGCCGTCGGGTCGTCCTTGACCATCTTGTGCCATTCAAGGCTGTCAGCAGGATCATCAGTCGTACAAACCAACTCTACGCCGTAGTGCTTCATCAAGCCGCGCGGACAGAACTTCAGGTCGTTCGCAATCAGGTCGTTGCACTTGTCGTAGATAGCGCGTGCGGTCTCGGGATTCAAACGCTCCTCAATGCCGAAAGCGGTTTTGAGTTCCAGATGCGTCCAGTGATACAATGGGTTGCGGAAGGTGTAAGGCACCGTCTCTGCCCATTTCTCGAACTTCTCCCAATCGGTCGTGTCTTTACCCGTGCAGAAACGTTCGTCCACACCATTGGAACGCATGGCACGCCATTTGTAATGGTCGCCCATCAACCAAATTTGTGCAATCGACTCAAAACGTTTGTTCTCTGCCACCATCTGAGGAATCAAGTGGCAGTGGTAGTCGATAATCGGCATTTTAGCCGCATGTTCGTGGTACAACTCCTGCGCAGTCTCCGTCTGAAGCAGGAAATCTTTATCCATAAAAGGTTTCATCTGTATTGATTTTAGTTAGTTAGTTTTCTTGATTTTGCAAACTCCACTTTGCAATTTTCCTATTCGGTTGCAAAGATACCGCTTTTTCCGATTGAATATGTAGAATAATTGACGCAATTTTTCTACAACAACAGAAAAAACACATTTTTACAGCAAAATTCTAATTAGGAATTGTTTTATACGTTCATCTCGTTTGTCTAAAATAGCATGCTGCCAAAGATAACCCAGTCAGGCGTTGGAAATACATCCATTTGCAAGTGTATTATGCTGCTTTAATTTGGGTCTTTTGCAATATTCACCCACTTTTTTGACATATATCCAAGTTTTTTACAAAAAAAGTGCGAAAAATTTGCATATATCAAAAAAAAGCAGTACCTTTGCACCCGATTTCGTGATGAGAGTCGCGATTGTCCAATGGTATAAAGGCTATTACGTCAGATTTTGGTTCTGAAAATCTTGGTTCGATTCCAGGTTGGACAACAAAAAAGTCCCGACAAGTCGGGGCTTTTTTAACGAAAGTGTGATGGGATACGGGCAGCCACACCAATGTACAATTAAGAATTAAGAATTAAGAGTGCCCATGCTTTGAGTTTGGCATACGATGCCCTCATAATTCATAATTCATAATTCATAATTCATAATTAACAAATAATCTCTGCCCCATATTGAGTAACACAAATTATTATCTAATGAAAACGTTTGAATTGACCGGCACACTCCGTTCGGAGTTCGGTAAGAAGGCAGCGAAAGCCTTTCGTGCACAAAACTTGGTGCCCTGCAACCTCTATGGCGTAGGCAACAACACCACTTTTACGGTTACAGTCGCTGACGTGCGCCCGATGATCTACACCCCCGACACACTGATTATCCTCCTCACCATCGGAGATAAGAAGGCTACGGCTGTCGTGAAAGAGATGCAGTTCCACCCCCTGAGCGGCGATGTGCTCCATATTGACTTCCTTGAGGTAACCGAACAGAAACCCGTTACCGTGGAGATTCCTATCCAACTGACCGGTCACGCAGAAGGTGTGAAAGCCGGTGGTAAACTCTCGCAGGCTATGCGCAAGATGAAGGTGAACGGTATCTACACTCAGTTCCCCGACCGCGTAGTAGTAGATGTTACCTCGCTCGGCTTGGGCAAGAAGATTGCCGTAGGCGATGTTCACATCGAAGGTCTGACGATGATGAATCCGAAAGACGCTTGCGTAGCAGAAGTGAAAGCAACACGCCAAAGCGCGAAAGCATAACTCAAAAGGAGCGTCAAACGACGCTCCTTTTTTGAGGCCCTCCCTTTCCCTCCCTTAAAGGGAGGGGAAGTTAACAATAAGTAATGTGTAACTAATCTCTCTACTCTCCCCCTTTAAGGGGGAGTCGGAGAGGGTCTTCTATGAAGTACTTAATCGTAGGTCTCGGAAATATCGGCGACGAGTATGCCGCCACGCGCCACAACATCGGCTTCATGATGCTCGATGCCTTTGCCGACACCCAAAACGTACAATGGGCGGACAAGCGCTATGGCTTTGTGGCAAAGTGCCGCGTGAAGAATGCGGAGATGGTTCTGCTCAAGCCTAGCACCTATATGAACCTCAGCGGCAACGCCGTGCGCTACTGGCTGCAGCAGGAGAAAATACCCGTGGAGAACATGCTCGTGCTCGTGGACGACCTCAACCTGCCTTTCGGCACTATCCGTATCCGCAAGCAGGGCAGCAACGGCGGACACAACGGCTTGGGCAACATTCAGTCCGTTCTCGGTACGGAGAACTACGCCCGAGTGCGCTTCGGCATTGGCAATAACTTCAGCCGCGGAGCACAATGCAACTTCGTCCTCGGCAAATGGACCGACGAGGAGCAGAAACTGCTGCCCGAGCGCCTCAAACTCACCTCCGAAATCATCCCCTCTTTCTGCTTGCAGGGTATCGACCGCACCATGAACCTATACAATGGGAAGTAGCCACTATGGAAGTTCGAGTAGATAAATACCTCTTTGCCATGCGCCTTTACAAGACGCGTACTATCGCTGCCGATGCCTGCAAGAAAGGGCGTGTAACCATGGGCGGGACCACCCTCAAACCCTCGCGCACGTTCCATGTAGGCGATGTCTTCTCCGTTCGCAAAGGACCTATCACCTACACCTACCGCGTCTTGCAACTCTGCGAGAACCGAGTAGGGGCGAAGTTGGTGCCCGACTATCTGCGCGATCAGACGGCACCTGAGCAGTTGGAACTCTTGGAGTTGGCAAAGATGGCGGGGGCGAGCGGGCGCGACCGAGGCACCGGCAGACCCACCAAGAAAGACCGCCGCGACATAGAGACCTTCATGAGCGATGACTACCTATTAGACGAGTTGGACTTTGACGACGACGACGATGAAGAATAAACGAGAGAACATAGCCGAGTACATCCTTTGGATTTGGCAGTTGGAAGACTACCTGCGCGCGTTTCCGAATGTGGCGGGCGACAGCGGAAACCCTTCACCGGACATGCGTTTTCTCGCTGAGTTGAGCGAGATGATGCACCGCGAGGGAGTAACCGAGCAAAGGCATGTACAACTGGCGCGCAACGCCATGGCGGAGTTGGAAGAACTACACCACCGCTTGCTGGACGCAGACGCGTCTTATCGTGCGGCAATGATTCGGCTGACGCCGGCGCTCAACATCTTCAAGTCGAAAACGGACAATCCCTTGATGTCCGACATCGAGGCGGGACTCACCCTGCTCTATCAAGTGCTGCTGCTTCGCTTGCAACACAAGGAAATCACCCCCGCTACGGCAGAGACGCAGACGCAAGTGACGCAGTTGCTGCAATTCCTGAGCAAGATATACCGCTCGGAGAAAATTGGTTAGTTTGCAAATCATAATTTTGTCCGGGCACGCAGGTGCTTGCATGCCGATTGATCGGTGCGTCCCCGCCTGCTTAAAAACGTAATTCGTAAATTGTAAATCGTAAATCTCATGTTGTCTGACAAACAGCGTTACCAAAAAGTGCTGGCATGGTTTGCCGAGAACATGCCCGTTGCGGAATCTGAACTCCACTACAACAATCCGTTCGAGTTGCTGTGCGCCGTCATGCTCTCTGCGCAGTGCACCGACAAGCGAGTGAATATGGTTACCCCCGCGCTCTTTGCTGCATACCCCACGGCAGCGGTAATGGCAAAAGCGACCGCAGAGGAAGTGCTTCGATATGTGAAGTCGGTGTCTTATCCCAACGCCAAGGCGCAACATCTCGTGGGCATGGCTCAGCGCTTGGTGGAAGCTTACCAAGGTGAGGTGCCAAGCAATATCGATGATTTGCAGACGCTCCCCGGCGTGGGGCGAAAGACAGCAAACGTGGTCTGTGCCGTTATCTGGAATCAGCCCACAATGGCAGTAGATACCCATATCTTCCGTATCTCGGAGCGCATAGGGCTGACCACCAACAGCAAATCTCCGCTCGAAACAGAAAAGCAATTAGTGAAGTATATTCCCGCGGAGCTTATTCCGAAAGCACACCATTGGCTCTTGCTCCATGGACGCTACGTATGCAAAGCCCGCAAACCTCTCTGCGAGACCTGCGGCATTAAACCCTTCTGCAAGACAGCCTCCAAAGCATAAAATCCTTCACACAAACAAAATCGGCAGATACCAAATAGTATCTGCCGATTTTATCTCTTCGGAGCAGGCTTGTAACCTGCGTATTCGTTATGTCTTATTGGAAGTTAGCGCGGTTGTCCACTACCTCGGCTTTCTCCTCGATGAGCGAGATGGCTTGGTAGGGGAGGCTGTATGCCGAGCGAGCGGTGAGCGAACTCTTCTCCTGCTCTGCGTCAAATTCGGCAGCGGCAGTGGTCTTGGTGCCGGTCTTCACTACATATACACCCATCTTGCCCTGCAGCGGCTCGCTCAGCGTGTTCTCTGCCATCGCCAGCGTCGCACCGATAATCGCGGGCTCTGCGCCGGCATTGCCGAAGCGGTAGTCTGCCAGCGACACTTTCTCAACCGTTTGCACAGGCGTGCCCGTAATCTCTGAGGCTGCCTCCAGCGACTGAACACCTGCCAATTGCTTGATGAGATAAGCAGCCTTGGCGTTGTTGGTTGCCTCCAAAACTAACTCTGCGCGTACTGCCTCCAGCGGACGATAGTCACCATCATTCAGTTCGGTTACTACTGCCACTACATATTGGTCGCCACACTCAAACACATCGCTCACAGCGCCTTCTTTTGCTTCGAATGCCCAGCGCACGATAGGACGGCTGGCTTTCAGGCTGCCCACCTTGTCGGTGTTGGCTTGCAGGTTATATTGCGGAGTAACAACCATACCGGCTTCGGCAGCAGCAGCGCGGAATGCATCCTCCGTGGGGTTAGCCACGATAAACTGCTTTGCCTTATTATATAATATGGAGTAGGTCTTGCTCGAAGCCGTTACATTGCGCTCCAAGATAGCCAATTGTACTTTCGGTGTTGCGGGGCTTACGTCCAGCACCTCAAACGTCTGCTCGTTCATGCCCTGGGTTACCGTGAAGCGACCGCCGCGCTTCGTGCTCAAAGCCTTCTCTGCGATGTTCTTCGGCAGTTCGTCGAAGGTAAACCAGCCGAGTTCCACATCCTCTTGACCCTCCTGCAAAGCGATACCTTTCAGTTCCACAGAGTCGGGCAGCGAGTAGCCTGCCTTCATGATTCGCGCCATGGAGTAAGTGCCGTTGGCGAACTGCAAACCCGTGAAATCACCGGCTTTAGCCCCCTTGGCAAAAGCAAACTCCTTGTATGCAGCGGGTACGGTCTCCATGGAGTAGTCGCGACCGTCGTAGGTGATGTCGGAGTTGGTGTTTACTACCACTGCCACGTCCTCGGTGGTGCGGAACTCCTCCTCAAGGCTCTGCATCAGTTTCTCGGTAGCAGCAAAGTCTTCCTCCGAAGGTACGATGGGGAAGGAAACATAAGCAATAGCGCGATTGGGCGTCTGCTTGTATAGAGGTTTGTGCTGCTTGTAGAGCGCCTTGATGTCGCTCTCGCTCACCTTCACAAGGCTGTCTGCTACAGCATAGTAGGGTTTCATCACGTATTGTGCGGAAACGCTCTGCTGACGTGCATCGAAGGCATATTTAGCCTCCAACGAGTTGGCTTGCACAAGGTTTTGCAGCAAGTTGGTATATTTCTCCTGCATGTAAGTCAGGCGCACGGCGTTCTCCCAGTACATCCAATAGGATTTGGCTTGCTTGAGGTTCGCGCTCTGCTCTGCGTCTTCGGGCTCTTGCTCAATGGCGTTGAGGAACTGCACGAGGGCGGTGCGGCTGAATTGTCCCGTTTGGTCAAAGAATGTGCGACGGGTGCGGATGATTTGGTGAGGGTTCTGACCAATGCACAGTTCCGAGAGTTCATCGGAGGTGATGTCCATTCCGATTTTCTCTGCCTGAGCACGCAGAGTATAGTCCATAAGCATCATCTGCCATACTTGATTGCGCAGTTGGGCGGACAAATCCTCATCGAAATCGGTGCGACCGGTCTCAATCTTGTACACCTCGGTCAGTTGCTCACGCGCAGCCTCATACTCGGTGTAATGCACGTCTTGACCTTCGATAGTAGCGATGTTCTCGCGCCCCTTGTTGAAGAGGGTGCTTCCGGAGTTGAGGAAGTCGCCGAGGATGAAAGCGAGCATCGCAACGCCCACAATGGTAATCAGCAGGGCGCCATGGTTACGAATTTTTTGTAAACTTGCCATAATTATTATAATGATTTACGATTCAATAGTTCGTGAATATTTTTTAATAAGTTTATTTTGTGATAGTTAAGTACTATCGGACTATATGTTATCAGTTCGTTGGCTCAGAGCAAAAAGTCATCAAAAAAAAAGTGTTCTTTAACGTATATTTTTTAGCC
>JAXDTJ010000030.1:0-4244 GCA_034090015.1 Paludibacteraceae bacterium
CCCCCCTACGAAAAATATTGAGTCTGTATCTCTATAAGTGGTGAACTTGTAGAGATTTTTTATTTTCCTTTGTTTTTATATTTTATTTGCACATATCAAATAAAAGCACTACCTTTGCAGCAGAATAACTTGTATTTCGGACTTATGTTACAGATTTCAATTATTGCCGCTGTGGCGGAGAACAATGCGCTGGGCAAAGGCGGCGACCTGCTTTGCCACCTGCCGAACGACCTCAAGCACTTCAAGGCGACCACACTGGGAGCCCCCGTCATCATGGGCTCGCACACCTACCTCTCTTTGCCGCGGCGACCGCTGCCCAAGCGGCGGAATATCGTCATCACCTCGCGCGATGCCGCGCTGTTTGAGGGAGCCGAAGTGGCGCGGTCATTAGAAGAAGCGTTGCGTATGACCGAAGACGCGCCGGAGGTGTTCATCATCGGCGGCGGCATGGTCTATCGCGAGGCATTGCCACTGGCGGACAAACTCTACCTCACCCATATCCACCATGCGTGGGAGGACGCCGACACGTTCTTCCCCGCCTTCTCCGCATCCGACTGGCAGGAGGTCTCCCGCGAGGAGCACCCCGCCGACGAGCAACATGCGTATCCGTATGCGTTCGCTACCTATGTGAGGAAATAATTAACAATTAACATGCGTTGCGGGTGTGTGTGTTAACATATAATTATCGTATAATTTACCATTAATTTACGTTGCAAAATTATATGAATAATTACATGATAATTATATGTTAAACAAAAGTCCAATTCAAAGGATTAAAAATGAATCGCCAATTATGAACTACGAATCGCTTATATCGCCCATCGTGGGCATCAGTGCCAAGCAGGTGGCGGCAACCATCGCGCTGCTTGACGAGAAGGCTACCATCCCGTTCATCGCCCGTTACCGAAAGGAGAAGACAGGTTCATTAGACGAGGTGCAGATAGCCGGCATACAGCAGGAATACACGCGTTTGCAGGACTTAGCCGACCGCAAGCAGACCGTGCTCTCCACTATCGAGAGCCAAGGCAAACTGACCGACGACCTGCGCCGCCGCATAGAAGACTGCTGGAACGGCACCGAGTTGGAGGATATCTACCTGCCCTACAAGCCTCGCCGCAAGACCCGCGCGGACATCGCCGCAGAGAAAGGGCTGACTCCGCTGGCGGAGGAATTGCTCAAGCAACCCGCAGGCAGCCCCGAGCAGATGGCGAAGCGCTATGTCAATGAAAACGTGCGAGATACCGCCGAGGCGCTGCAAGGTGCACGCGACATCATCGCCCAGCGTATCGCCGAAGATGAGCGTTCGCGCAACGCCATCCGCCGCGAGTTCTCCTACACCGCCATCCTCACGACCAAGGTGGTGAAAGGCAAAGAGAACGAGCCCGAGGCGCAGAACTACAAAGACTATTTCGCGGTCTCCGAGCCGCTGAAACGTATATCCAGCCACCGCCTGCTCGCCATCCGCCGCGCGGAGAAAGAGGGCTTCATCCGCGTGGACATTTCGCCCGACACGGAGAAGAGCCTCGACAAACTGGCAAATCTCTATCTGCGGTCGAGCAACGACGCCGCCTACCAAGTGGAACTCGCGATGGAAGACGGCTACAAGCGGCTGCTGAAGCCCGCCATAGAGACGGAGTTCGCCGCGCAGAGCAAGGAGAAAGCCGACGCGGAGGCGATACGCGTGTTCGCCAACAACCTGCGCCAACTGCTATTAGATGCGCCCCTCGGGCAGAAACGCGTGCTGGCGCTTGACCCGGGTTTTCGCACGGGCTGTAAGGTGGTGGTGCTCTCGGCGCAAGGCGACCTGCTCATGCACACCGTGGTCTATCTCCACCAGCCCGACGCCACCAAGACCATTGCCACACTCGTGCAACAATATGACATTCAGGCGATTGCCATCGGCAACGGCACCGCGAGCCGCGAGACGGAGCAGATGGTGCAAGTCGCGCTCAAAAACATGAGCGATACGCAGAAACCGCAGGTGTTCGTCGTCAGCGAGAACGGCGCTTCGGTCTATTCCGCGAGCAAGTTAGCCCGCGAGGAGTTCCCCGACGAAGACGTAACCGTCCGCGGCGCAGTGAGCATAGGCAGGCGACTGATGGACCCGCTCGCCGAACTCGTGAAGATTGACCCCAAGTCCATCGGCGTGGGGCAATACCAGCACGATGTGGACCAGACGCGTCTGAAAGAGAGCCTCGAGCAGACCGTGGAGAGCGTGGTGAACCACGTGGGCGTGGATGTGAACACCGCCAGCAAGCACCTGCTCACCTATATCTCCGGCTTGGGTCCGACCCTCGCGCAGAACATCGTGGACTACCGCGCTGCCAACGGCGCATTCCCCAACCGCAAGGCGTTGCTGCGGGTGCCGAAGATGGGTGCCAAGACCTTCGAGCAGTCGGCGGGTTTCCTGCGCGTTACCGACTCCGACATGCCGCTCGACAACTCCGCCGTCCACCCCGAGGCATACCCTGTGGTGGAGCGTATGGCACGCGACTTAGACTGCACAGTGGCTGACCTGTTAAAAGATAAAGCCCTTCGCAGTCAAATCAACCCGAACAAATACATCACCGAGCAGATAGGACTGCCCACCCTTACGGACATCCTCCATGAGTTGGAGAAGCCGAGCCGAGACCCCAGAGAGCAGTTGGAGGAATTCCATTTTGCGGAGAACGTGCACACCATTGACGACCTGCAAGTGGGCATGGTGCTGCCGGGAATCGTAACCAACATCTCCAATTTCGGCGCATTCGTCGATTTGGGAGTGCACAAAGACGGACTGATACATATCTCCGAGATGGCAAACCGCCGTATCTCCGACCCCGCGCAGGTAGTCTCCCTCCACCAACACGTACAAGTGCGCGTCATCGCCATCGACCGCGACAGGCAGCGCATCCAACTCTCGCTCAAACAGGTATAGAATCCCACAAAAATCGATACACCATGACAGACCTGCAACGCATACAGGATTTCGTAGCCCATTGGACAGACAAAGGATACGAAAAAGGCGAATCGCAACCTTTTTGGATAGACCTGCTCCTCGCCCTTGGCGTACCGTCTCCCGCACAGTATATCCGCTTTGAAGACCAAGTGCACCTCGACCACACCTCGTTCATCGATGGGCATATACCCGCCACGCACGTGCTGATAGAGCAGAAGAGCATCACCAAAGACCTTGGTGCACCCATCCGCCAGTCGGACGGCTCACAACTCAACCCCTTTCAGCAAGCGAAACGCTATGCATCGGAGTTGCCTTACAGCCAACGTCCAAGATGGATAGTAACTTGCAACTTTCGCGAGTTCTGGATATACGACATGGAGCAGCCCAACGCCGAGCCGACGAAGGTGCTGCTGGAGAACCTCGAGAAAGAGTACTACCTGCTGGGGTTCCTCGTCAAGAAGCAGGACGAGCACCTGCAACGGGAGATGGAGTTGAGCATGCGTGCGGGCGAACTGGTGGGGCGTATCTACGACAAACTGATTCTGCAATACCGCGACCCGACCCATCCCGAGACGCTGCGCTCGCTCAATCAACTGTGCGTCCGGCTGGTCTTCCTGCTCTTTGCAGAAGATGCCGAACTCTTCGACAACCGCTCCGCTTTCCACGACTACATGGCGGCGTTCCCCGCCGGTCAGTGGCGCAATGCGCTGATAGCCCTCTTCCGCGTGCTCGACACGCCCGTGGAGGAGCGCGACCCCTATTTGGAGGACGACCTCAAGGCGTTCCCCTACGTGAACGGCGGGCTCTTCAGCGACGAGCATATAGAGATACCGCAGTTCACCGAGGAACTGAAAGACCTCATCCTGACCAAGGCGAGTGCAGACTTCGACTGGAGCGAGATAAGTCCGACCATCTTCGGCGGCGTGTTCGAGAGCACGCTTAACCCCGAGACGCGGCGATCGGGCGGCATGCACTACACCTCTATCGAGAACATCCACAAGGTGATAGACCCGCTCTTCATGCACCAACTGGAGCAGGAGTACGCGCAGTGCACCGGCAAGCGAGACCTGCTGGCGCTGCAAGACAAACTCGCCTCGCTCACGTTCTTCGACCCCGCCTGCGGCAGTGGTAACTTCCTGACCGAGACCTATATCTCGATACGCCGACTGGAGAACAAAATCATCGCGCGTCTGCAAGGCGGGCAGGCGGTGATAGGCGAGTTCGTCAACCCCATCAAGGTGGATATCCACCAGTTCTACGGCATAGAAATCAACGACTTCGCCGTCTCGGTGGCGACGACGGCGCT
>JAXDTJ010000031.1:0-27592 GCA_034090015.1 Paludibacteraceae bacterium
TGCCCCTTTCTTCCTCATTCCCCTTTGCGGCTTGAAGCCGAGTGCACCTTCCCGCCCCCTGCCCCCTCCCCTCCTTGCCGGAGAGGCGGGGGAGCTGAACTTACCTTCAACTCTGAAAGGCAAAGGAGGTGCGGGCTCCCCGCCGCCCCCGCCGCCGCGCCCCCCCCCCCCCACCTCCATGTCGCCCCGCCCCCGGCCCCCTCCCCGCAAGCGGGGCGGGGGAGTTCGCCTGCGTCCTCAGTGCTCCTTATTGCTTCTTGCGGATAAACACTCTTTGATAAACCACTTGCGCTTTCCCTTGTTCATCAACAAGATAGGGGTTTTGAATGCGCCACGTTTTATCTTGTTTTTTGTAAATCTCAGTTTCCTCATCGGTTGGGGGAGTATAGAAATCGCAAATATTTTCTGCAAAGTCTATATCTCCTCCACGCCATATAATCTCAAATTGTTCGGGGCAGTATTTGTCCATAAAGGAGATAGGTACACCCATCACACCTTCATAGTCGGAGGGGATGGCATCCGTATAGGGCACCTCTATGGCATCGTAGTTGTCGTAGTGTTGATAGCCAATATCTTTTATCTCTTTGTGGCGGCTGAATCGGATATTGTCCGCCATGGTCATCAGTAGCAATGGCTTATGTCGCCGACCATGGTCAAGGTTGGTGAACCAATGAACTCCGGGGACACGCAAATACTTATTTCCCTTTTCATCAGTTCTTAAAGAGGAGGAATGGGTTATGTATTCTTTAGGAATTCTAAATTCTCTATCTCCACCTGTGATAGAAGGTCCTATCCAAATCTTATTATTCTTTATCAATGGAAAGACTTCCTTATAGGTGATACAGTTTTTATTTCCTATGATTAAGAACTGCTTTTGTCCTTCCATAATCCACGCAAGGAACTCGCGGAAGAGGGAGAACGGCGGATTGGTAACGATGATATCGGCTTCATCGCGCAGGGCGGTTACCTCCGCGCTACGGAAGTCGCCATCGCCCTCCAAATACTGCCATTGCAGGTCGTTGATGTCTATCCTGCCGTTGTGGTTCGTGTCGTGTGTCAGCGTGAAGATTTTACCCTTTACGCGGCTCTTCTCCACGTTGTATAGCGGATTTTCGGTCTCGAAAAGGGTCGGCTGCCAATCGGTTTGGTACTTCTTGCTTTCGATGGCATAGGACGTGGAGATGAGTTTCTTCAGACCGAAGAACTCAAAGTTCTGCGCAAAGAACTTGGTGAAGTTGCTCCACTCGGGATCATCGCAGGGCAGCAGCACCGTCTTGCCCCGAAAGACATCGGGATTGTATTCGATATAGGCATTTACCTCCTTCTGAATATCCGCATACTGGGTGTAGAACTCATCGTTCTTCGCCGTCTTCGCTGCCCCTAAATTCGTATTTTTTGCCATATTTCTTAAAAACAAATAGTATCAAATATTAGATAAATATTTTTTATAATGGTAAAATAGTCAAATAGTCAAATAAGATATTTGGGAAATATTTGAACATATTTGTTGAAATACAAGGGTACGCCCATTGCCAGACGGTACTGAAACTTTTTACTTGCCTTTGTTGTTTCCGCCTCTGTTGGAGCGTCCGCCGTGCCCGCCTTTGCCGCCTCTGCTGTTGCGGGAGCCGTGTCCGCCTCTATGTCCGTCGTGTCCTCTGCCGCGTCCGTTACCGTGCCCGCCGCCGCGTCCGCCGCGGGAGGTGTATTCGCTGTCTGCGGGGGCGGCACCGAAGGAGTCGGGGAGGGGGATGAGGTCTATCGTCTTCTTCAGGAACTGCTCAATGCGGCGGAACGCCTGCGCATCGTTCGGACTGACCAACGTAACCGACTCGCCGGAGTTCTCCGCACGCGCCGTGCGCCCGATACGGTGCACATAGTCCTCCACATCGCGGGGCACGTCGTAGTTGATAACCAACGGGATATCATCCACGTCTATGCCGCGCGAGACGATGTCCGTCGCCACCAATACGTCCACCTTACCGTTGCGGAAATTGAGCATCACCTCGTCGCGCTCTTTCTGCTCGAGGTCGGAGTACATCGCCCGCGCCTCTATCTTCTGCTGCCGCAACGCGCGAGTCAGGTCGCGCACTTTCTGCTTCTTGCCCACGAAGAGTATCACTTTCTTGAGGTTCCTGCCTTTCAGGAGTTCCACCACCATCGCGGTCTTCTGCGGTTCGTAGAGCCGCACCGCCTGCTGGTGGATGGTCTCGGGCGGGCGCGAGACGGCTATCTGCACCTCCTCGGGGTCGTGCATGATGGCTTTCGCCATCTCGCGAATCTTCGGCGGCATGGTCGCGGAGAACATGATGGTCTGCCGGTCTTTGGGCAGCCGTTTCACCACGGTCATGATATCGTCGTAGAAGCCCATGTCGAGCATGCGGTCTGCCTCGTCTAAGATAAAGTATTTCACGCCGGAGAAGTCGATGTCGTAGATGTTCATCTGGCTCAGGAGCCGCCCGGGTGTAGCGATGACGATGTCCGCACCGCGCTGCAGACCTGCTACCTGCGTGCCCCACGCGCCGCCGTCGTTGCCGCCGTATATCGCCACAGATGAGAACGGCACATAGAACCCGAAGCCCTCCATCTGCTGGTCAATCTGCTGCGCCAACTCGCGCGTGGGTGCCATGATGATGGCGTTCAGTTTGTTCGGGTCGTGGTTGTCGTACTCGAGGTTCGTCAGCAGGGGCAGGATATACGCCGCCGTCTTGCCCGTGCCCGTCTGCGCACAGGAAATCACATCCTTGCCTTGCAGGATGATGGGTATGGTCTGTTCTTGCACGGGTGTGCAGGTGTCGAAGTGCATGTCCCACAGCGCATCCAGCACCCCGTCCGATAAAGGTAATTCGTCAAAAAACATGGGCTAATGAGTAATAAGGAATACGGTTCTTAGTAGTGAATTAATGGTTAATTACACGGAAATTATATGTTAAAGAAAGATTATTTCTCCCAGCCGGTGAAGACCTCGGGACCGTAGATGTTGTCTTCGTCGGGTTCGTGGAGGGGTGCCCATAGTTGGGCGAAGAAGGGGTTCTCGCGGGCAATCTTATCCCAGTGCCACGGGCGCGGGTTCGGCTCGTCGGCGTAGGGATAGGGCATGCACTCGGGGCACCAATGTCCGCCTAAGAGGATGAGTCGGGGCGATGCCGTGAAGCGGTGTCCTTCGGCGCACTCCCACTCCAACGGCGTGTCCCAGTCGCCTTGCACCATGCTCTCCGATAGGCACTTGCCCCCGCGGAAAGCCGCAGCACGCTGCATGTCCTCAATGGTGAAGAGGGCTTTGGGCTTCTGCTCGTCGTAGCCGTGGTCAAGGCGCACGATGGTCTCGGAGGGGCGGGAGGTGTCGAAATGCTTCCAGTCGGGGATCGCGCGGTATGCCTCCAACGAGCCGTAGTAGGCGTGGATGCGGGGCGTGATGTTATGCTTGATCCACCATTGTGTGCCGTGCTCCTCGGAGCATGCCATGGCGTACATCGCCAGTTTGACGCAGTGCGGGAAGAGTTTGGCTATCTTGGTCTTGGAGGCAAACTTAATTGCAGACGGGAGAGAGTTGCTCTGCGCTAATTGACGGAAATAGTCGCGGATGGGTATGTTCGCACGGAAATGCAGGTAGTTCTCCAGGCGGTCGCCGTCGATATACCACATGCCGTGGAAGTTGCGGGTGGTGAACCACTTCGGCTCAAAAATCTGCTCGGGGCGGGGGCAACCTATCGCCTCCAAGAGCAGGCACTCGAACTCATAGTTGCTGATGCGATAGTCCTTGCCCGAACCGATATTGTAGTAGTTCTTCCAGAACTCCTCCGGCACCTCGGGGCGACAAACGCGCTCCAGCAGTCGTCCGCTGTCTTCCACCGTCGCCCACTCTAATACGCCGCGGATAGGCACATGGAACATGATGGGGTCGTAGTTGTTGAGGATAGCGGGGTAGAGGATACCCGACTGGCGGAGGCTGACCCAATGTTTGATAGGTGAGCCGGTGATGATACGCTCGCCCATGGCTTTGGTCAGTCCGTAGTGGTCATAAGCCGAGATGCAGATAGGGTCGCCGGCGCGTCCCCAGTGGAGCGGCTCGCGGCGGTCGCCCATCTGGGCAACGCTACCTATATAAACCACCTTCGGCTGTTTCTCCTCCGGCTGCGCCAAGACGGCATCGCGCACATACTCCGCCGCAGCGATATTGGTCTTGCGCGTAGCGCGCGGGCGGTAGTCGGCTTGCGGCGACACCATGCCTCCCACATGCAGGACAATGTCCGCACCCGTTACGCCGCGCAGCACATCGTCGTAGCGCGTCAAGTCGCCCCATATAATCTCCACGCGGTCAGCGTAGGGCGCGAGTTTCTCTTTGTTCTTTGCACTCGGGCGTGCTAAAATACGCAGGTGGTATTGCTCGGGGTACTTCAGGATTTCTTGCATACCTGCCCACCCCATGGTGCCTGTGGCGCCGGTAAGGAATACGGTAGTTTTCATAAGGGAACAAGGATTAAGGAACAAGGAGCAAAGACTAAATAGTTTTGTATGGTGAGTAATCCGTCTTGGTTCTTGGCTCTTGGTTCTTGGCTCATATATCAAAATTTATAACTCCCGCCGAGGAGGAAGTTGATACCCTCGGACTGGTAGCCGTAGTAGATATCGTTGTGGCGGTGGATGTAGTTGTTCAGTTGCAGGAACGCCGTCCAGTTGTCTTGCTCGTATTGGCAACCGAGGTTGAGTTGCACGGTCGGCTTGAGCGTCTTCGTGCCTATGGTGGTCAGCGCCAGTCGCTTGCCCGCAAAGAGGTTGTCGGAATAGAGCGACCAGTGCTCGTCGATACGCCCGTCGATACGCAGGTGCAGGTCCCAGTTGGCGCGTCCGTAGATAGCGTCCTCGGGCATCTTCTCGTCCGTCTCTGCAAAGAACTGCCGATAGTCCTTCGGTATCTCCTCGTGCCTGAAGCAGTCCCAAATATAGTAGTTCCCGCCGAGGTTGATTTGGATAATGTCCTGATAGTGGTAGTGGATGTTCGCGCCAATCTTCCCGCGCCCGTAGTCGGAGTAGGCATAGACGAAGTCGCCCGTGCGGTGGAACATGCCCGAAGCGCCCGTGAAGTCGGCTGCCGTAGCAATCAGGGTGATTTGATTCTTTTCATACGCATAGCCGCCGTAGATATTGATAAGCAAGTCGCGGTAGGGCTTAATATGGAAGCCCACCGTGGCATCCACGGGCTTGTAGCCCGCCACGTGGTGCGAGGTGATGCCCGCCGACAGAGAACGATAGGGCATGCTCTCCATATAGGCTTGGTAGATGCCCGTGCCGAACGAGCCTCGGATATCGCCGTACATGGTGAGCCACTCCTTGGCGATTTGCCCCTCAAACTGCACGTTCGGCGAGGGCGCAAACGACACGTTGTCAAAACCCGACATCATCTGCCCGCGCCCGATGTTCAAGTCGAGGTTCACACCCGCGTGGATGTTGAAGCGCTTGCCGCCGTAGGCATAGAAGGGCTCTATGCGGATGGCGTGCCGCGGGTTGTAGAGCGAGTCGGCTATCTGGTCGGTGGCAATGAAAGCGTCTATCGCCGAGAGGTTCAATCCGATACGGTGACGGCTCATCTTGTAGGCAAGGTCGAGCGTGGAGCGCACTTGGTGCTCGGTGGCGTACTGCGGCAGGGCAAAGAGTGTGTAGCCCGCCTGTATCTTATATTGGAAATCCTGCTTCTTGTTGCTCTTCACGCCCACAAAAGCATCCACGCCCCATGTCGTCTGCTTGTCCTCGGGCAGCAGTTGGCTCGGTTTGTCTATCGTGAGCGCCTCCGTCGCGGGGTCGAAATAGCGTCCGTGGCGGGTGTAGAAGGTGTTGCGCCCCTCCAAGCCGAAATAGAGTTGGCAGGTGGAGAAACTATGCCCGAACTGAAATCCGAGGCGGGTACGACTGTTGGCGCGTCTGCCCCATTCGGCGCGGTGGTTGGCATAGACCTCGAGTTGGTCCTTGGCTTTCTTCCCGCTGTTGTTCAGTCCGTTGAGCGTGTAGCGGAAGTCGAGGAGGGTGTTCGGGTGTCCGAAGGCGCCGCGCACATAGCCGTGCAGGGGCTCGGGCTCCGCAAAGCGTGTGGGCTGGCTCAGCAGGTCGTTGGTGTTGAAGGCGGGGCTCAGCAGCGCGTTGTAGTCGGAGTACACCACAGGGTGCTCAGGCAACGTAGTCTCGGTGATGGCAGGCTTTTGGTTGATTTTCCCCGCCGCCTGCACCACGGGCTGAAACTCCCGCTCTACCGTTACGTTGCGGTTGAGCGTGGTATCGGTCTGCGCCATCGCCGCCGCAACGGCAAGCAGGCAGAGTATAATTGCGATATATCGCTTTCTCATCGTTTTCATCATCAATCGGAATAATCAGAGTGTTCAGAATAATCAGAGTTTTTCGGAGTATTCAGAGTATTCGGAGTGCTCGGACTACTCCCCCTCCCTTTGTAGGGAGGGATGGGGTGGGTCTTGTTCCTCCAGTCGGCTCGCTACGCGCTCGGCGATGTCGTCGCCGTCGCCCGCGGGTTGGTAGTTGGCTTGCAGCGAGAGCAGGTACTGCTTGGCTTGGAAGGTGTCGCCGCGGCGGGTGTTGATATCCGCCAGCAGGATGAGTGCGCGGGCGAGCCAGTACTGTTGCTGCGTGTTCATCTGCGCAAACGACATGATTTCGGCTTCCGCCTTATCCAATTCGTTCTCAGCAAAATAGCACTCTGCGAGCAGGTATTTCGCCTCTGCACCGTTGGCGGTGCGCACCTCCTCCGCCACCACCTGCAGGTCGGCTATCGCCTCTCCCCATTGCTCCAGCGCGATGTAGGCTTTCGCGCGGTTATAGCGCGCCTCTGCCGCCACGGGGGCTTGATTACTGTCGGTGTGGTAGTCGGCGAGTATCTGCCCCGCGATGTCTATCGTCGCGCGGTGCTGCCCAAGGTAGTAGGAGCAGCGCAGGATGCCCAGCCGCGCGATGTCGGTGTTCTCCGTGGACGAAGCCTGCGACAGCAGGCGGTAGAAATAGTCGAGCGCCGTCGCGTAGTCCGCCGCGTCGTAACTCAGTTCTGCCACGCGCATGCACGCCTCTTCCATATACGGGTTGCCCGCTATCTCTGCCAGCGCTTTGTACTCGCGCAGGGCATCTTCCGGCTGTATGAGGCGGTAGTAAGCGTCTGCCAAATGCTGCTGCGCCGTGGTGCAGTAGCGTCCGCCTCGCTTGTCCCGATCCATCGGAGCGCAGTAAGTACTCAGGTAGCCGCTCAGCGCCGTTGCCGCCGCCGTGTAGTTGCCTTGGATATATTGCAGTTCTGCCGCTGCATACGAGAGCGAGTCATCGGCGGTGGTTACCTGCATATTCATCTTGCTCAGTTGCTTGGTATAAGCCAAGTATTCGGCGATGTTGTTGGTCTCCACATACAGTGCCTCGAGGGCATCGAGTGCCGCATACGCTTCGTCGGTGGCGGGGTAGCGGTCAATAGTGGCTTTGTAGGCGGCAATCGCTTCGTCGGTGCGATGGAGGTTGCCGTAGAGCATGGCGCGCTCCAGCGACGCTTTGCGCGCGAGGTTGCTGTTCGGATAGGTATTGAGCAACTGCCCGTAGGTCTCTATCGCCGCGGGCTCATCTTCCAGTTGCAACTGCGCACGCGCTATCTCGTACATGCCATCGTCTGCGTAGTCCGACTTCGGATAACGCGCCACCAACGTCTGCATGGTGCTTATCTTGTCGTTGTATCTACGCAACAGTCCCTGCGCATACCCTTTCTGGAAGGTGGCGTAGTCCGAGCCTCGCTCGTCCCGACCCGTCGGGGCTGCGCCAAGGTCTATCACCTGCCCGTAATAGGCGATGGCACCGCGGAAGTCGCGGGCATTGAAGGCGCAGTCGCCCATGCGGTTGAGCGCATCGGCATAGGTCGGGTCAACTTGTCCCGATCTATCGGGATTGCCTCCCTGACCACTACCCACTGAGGACTGACCACTGACCACTGACCACTGACCTCTGACTTGGTCAATATACCGCAAGAACTGCTTGCCAGCCTCATCGAAGCGCCGCAGCGAGAAGAGCGCATAGCCGTACAGGTATGCCGCCGACGCATAGTTAGCCGACCGCCGCACATCCGGCTGTGCGAGATAGTGCGCTATGTCGCTTGCGCAAGCCTCGTAGTCGTGCAGGCGATACGCCGCCTCTGCCCGCCAATAGTACGCCTCGGTGGTATAAGACGCACCTTCTGCCTTCTGACCACTAACCACTGACCACTGACCACTATTATCTATCACTTCCGTCATCCACTCGCGCGACTTCTCCATCTTCCCTTGCAGGAAAGCGTCCACGCCCAACTGATAGCGCAGATACTGCTTGGTAGTCTCAAGACCTCCTCCGTCTTCCCCTATGGCGGGGGAGAGAGAATCCAGCACGTTCAGTGCGGCTTGGTAGTTCTTCGACCGCATGAAGGCATCCCCCAGCAGCGTGAATATCTGCTCGCGGTATTGGCTCTGCGGGTAGTTCTTCAGGAAGGCGGTGAAGGCTTTCACGCTCTCGCCCAAGGCGGACGAGTGCTCGTAGGTGCAGAGCGTGTAGTTATACAGTGCCTCTTCGCTCACGCGCGGTGTCAGCCCGTAGCCTATCGCCGCTTGGTATGCCATCTTCGCTTGCTCTTGCGCACTCGCCATAGGCAACTGCCCGCTCTCGCCCAACTTCCTGTACGCATGCCCTAAGGTCAGGCTCGCGCTCTCCGAGATAGTGTCCTTCTCCTGCTTCTGCTTGCATCCCGTTTTATCGGGGACCTGCTTGAGGTGGCTAACAGCATCTTGATATGCTCCAATCTGATATTCCGCCATACCCAGCAAATAGATATCATTGCGCACGATGGGCACTGGGGACGCGGGCGTCTCGCCCGCGGGAACCGATACTTCCTGGTGCGTCTTGTCGGTCAGGGGCTGAGCACTCGCTTTCGCTGCCTCCACATACGCTCTCAAATGACTCACCGCCTGCTTGTAATCCCCCTTGCGGTAATATATCTCCCCCAGCATACGGTGCAACTCACCCTGCATACTCTCACTCCCTCCCTCCGTAGGGAGGGTCGGGGAGGGTCCCAGTATCTCCTCCGCCCGCGCCTGCGCCTCGGTGAAGTCCCCCTGCGCGTAGTACGACTGCACGATGAAATAAGGCACCGTTGCCTGATACTCGCTCACTCTCTCCAAGGATAAAAAAGCAGGCAACGCCTTGTCATAGCGTTGCAGTTTATATTGGCAATACCCCCAATAGTAGGTCGCCTTTTGCGTATAAGGATTGGGATAGCGCCGCAGGACTTCAAAATCCGCTATTGCCCGCTCATAGTCATGCAGCATCAGATTCACATATCCACGATAGAAAGGGTAATCCGTTTGGTGCGGGCGGCTCAGTGCTTTATAGTCCGTTTGCTCGAAGGCTGTCGCCGCGCGCTGCCAAGCTTGTCCCGATCTATCGGGGTCAGCCGCCTCTGCATACAGCACGCCCTGCATGAAACAGACCTCATCCTTATAGGTCGTATAAGGGAACTTTTCCAAGTAACTCTCCAAATCGTTCTGCAACGACTGGTCGCGCGACTCAAACCGCGCTTCCAACTGCCGATAGGCAGTCTCCATCGCCATCTCGGGCAGTGCACTACAGACCATCGGGATGACCGACAAGCAGCACACAACACCCATTATCCACAGCCGTTTTCTCTCGAATTGAAACATAGAATCTAAAACTTAAAAAAATCGGCGACAAAGTTACGACTTTTTTTTGAGATATGCAAATAATGCCGTTATTATTGCAATACGAATCCACTATCTAAATTTTATTTCAACAAATATTCCCAAAAATTATTCAAATATCTTCTCCTAACATATAATGGTCGTATAATTAAAAGAAAATATTTGGTCCATTTTTGAAAATATTTGTTTAGGTTAAAAAAGAAATTAATGGCTAATTACACGGCAATTAACGGAGAATATCAAAGGAAATTAATGGTTAATTATACGATAATTATATGTTAAGACACACACATTATACGTTAAGAAACACGCCCATTACATGTTACTACACCAAAAATGTGTTGTAAAACATATTTTGAACGTCAACCTGCGATTTTCTCCCTTTTCATCGGCATTTTTTGCAAACTCAACTTGTCAAAAAAAACCGATTTTGACACTTTTCGACTTTGTTTCCACTATTCTTTGGACTATTCTGCACCTAAATACGGACGATAATTAACCTCAGTCTCTCTTTTTTGTCGTACCTTTGCGCGGTGCTTTAAGGGTGGGGTGCACGTGTTCTCCGTTAATCGCCGTGTAATTGACCATATAATTTGTAATTGCTTGATATGTTGGTCCTCCGTTAATCGCCATGTAATTTGCCGTTAATAAGTCGTAGATGTACGAGTTGACAATTTGGTTTATGTAGCACTGCAAGCCCCAACGGGGCGAAATAGATTAGCGTAGGGTGCAACCCTACGGAAATGGGCAACCACTCCCCCCCCCCCAAAAAAAAAGCCCCAACGGGGCGAAATAACTCAACATCGAAACGCTGCCATTTGCGCCACGTTTGGACTTACGCCAAAAATGAACAACCAAATACTAACAAAACAAAATTCTAACAACATGAAAAAATTATTCTTCGTAGCCACCGCGCTCCTCTGCGGTGCAATCTCTGCAAACGCCGTGGACTATCTTGTCCAAACAGGTAGCGGCGGAAGCGATGTCAAATGGTCGCAAGAGGCTATTAACGCTCTTCTAACAGACAATGCCAATCTGAAAGTTATAAGTTTCGATACAGCAGGTGTAGCAAAACTCCCTAAGACGGGCGAGATTTGGTTTGCAGCAGGTACATATACATTTTCAGCAACATACAATTTTGGAAACGATGCCAAACTCTATGGTGGTTTTGCAGGAACAGAGACAATATTGAATGAGCGTGTATTGGTAAGTGTTGATAAGCCTTACGAATTTAAGAACGCAACCATTTTCGACGGAGGCAAATCTGTAAAACTATTGACAGATAGCAAAACCGGCATGGTTCTCAATGGTCTGACTGTTCAGAACAGTAAAGGTGTCAGAGGCGTTTCGGCAGCCGGTGTATGTCGTTTGGCTCCGGGTGCAACCGTAAAGGCATGTCAATTTCTCAACTGCTCACACGATACCATAGTAGGTACAGATGAAAAAATCAAAGCAGGTCAGGGTGGCGTGTTTAACCTTTGGATTAGTTCGCAATCTACGGCTGCGGTTACCACCATTGAGAATTGCTATTTTGAGGGGAACTCCACTACTTATCAAGGTGGTGCGATATACATCAACTACCCTGCCAACGCTACTACTGAGGTTCGTCATTGTGTTTTCGTAGGTAATACAGCGGAAACTACAGGTGCTGCCATCCATGGACAAGGTGCTTCCCCCTACTATATTGACGGATGTGTGTTCTACAACAATGTCTGCAAGAGCGGTGAGACCCTAAAGGCTGGTGGTGTGCTATACGACAATGGTAGCAACATCAGTAATATAACCAATTGCTTGGCTTACAACAATACGGGTCTAAATGTATTCTATTTGAAATTAGGCAAGTTTGCTAACAACACCATTGTGAAAAACATTGGTCAAACATACGTGGCAACAGGTAATGCAAGTTCTGAAATAAGCAACAACGTAATTTGGGGAAACACCAATGCTAGTGGTGTAGCAACGAGCCTATGGGGTAATTCTTCAAACAATGCAACAAAAAATGTAATTTGCAAAAACAACTTCCATCTGCAAAGCGTTTCTTCATTAACAACGACCCTTGGTTGGACTGTTACCGACAACGTTCTTTTCAATACCAACACCGTTAACGAGACCAAGACAGAAACGGTTGATGAAAAAGATACAACTTATGTAGGTCCTTACTTCGTAAAACCGACTTCCTTCGTGGGTGCAATCGCTGCAGATGCTACCGATAAGGAAAGCAAGCTGGAAGAATTGGAAGCAGCCGATTGGTCGCTGCAAGCAAAATCTATGCTGATTAATGCAGGTACTGACTTGACCTATGTTACTACCGACATTCTTGGTACAGCCCGCGAGGCAGGCAAGTACGATGTAGGCGCATACGCATATGTAGATAAAGGTCCGGGCACCGCTTTTGAGAACACAGAGAAGGCACCGCTGGATATTCAGGCAGCATTGCAGGTGGGCGAGGTGTTTAATATCCTCGGTCAGCGCGTAGGCGACTTGCAGGCAGGCAACATCTATATCGTAGGCGGACAGAAAGTCCTGATGCGATAATCTCTATAGCCACTATAACAACTATAGCCACTATAACAACATATAGCCACTATATCAACTAACTAACAATAACAAATACCTATGAAAAAACTAATTCTTTCGATTGGGCTGCTGTTGGGCGCTATGTCGCTCAACGCAGGAGTAGTCTATGTAGCCCCCAATGCCGTAGGCGACAGCACGGGCTCGAGTTGGGACAACGCCATGGAGAACATCCAGATGGCGATTAACAAAGCCAAGCAAGACCCTACCGGCACCACCGATGTGTGGGTGAAGGCTGGTACCTACAACATCCCTGTTACGATTGCCTTGAAAGACTCGGTCAGCATCTATGGTAGTTTTGCAGGCACCGAGACTTCCATCGAAGACCGCGCCATGGTAGAAGGCGGACAGCCGTGGGAGTTTGCAAATCCCACTATCATCAACGGCGGCGACTCTATCTCTTGCTTCAATGCACCAGCCAAAGCCTATGTACAACCAATGATTGTGGACGGTTTTATTTTTGAGAATGGTAATTCGCAGGGTGGCGGTTATGGTGGTGCTGTCCGTATGCGCCCCAACATGACGCTGACCCGCTCTATCCTGCGCAACAACCATAACGCCAAAGCAGGTGGTGGTGCCGCATTGGTAGATGCCGGCTATATCACCTACTGCTTGTTCGAGAACAACTCGCAAAGGGTTAATGCTAATGGCGGTGGTGCCATTCATGCCAATACCGTAAAGAACGAGGAAACACATATTGAGCATTGTGTCTTCCGTGGCAATATTTCTGCAGTTCGTGGTGGTGCTATCAACTGCCAAGGGCAAGGCAAAAACTACATTGATGCATGCATATTCTACAATAATGCATTCTACAATGATTCTACTTTGGAAAAAAATAGAGGTGGTGGCGCTCTCTATGATAATGCGCCTAATACGACCAGCATTACCAACTGTGTATTCTACAACAATACCGGATGGCATCTCAAATTAAATAAAGTTTCCAATGCGCTCTACATTAAGCCCGGAAAGTTTATTAACAATACCGTAGTTTACAATGTCGGTGGTGTATATATAGGTGCAGGAAATAGTACTTCTGAGGTTTGCAACAATATCGTATGGGCAAACGTAACGAATGCTTCTGGAGATGCCGCTACCAGTCTCTCTGGTGATAACGCAAACAACCTGCTTGCGCTCAACAACTATACTTACAACCCCATCCCTACCAACAAGGGCTGGAAACTTTCGGTGGATGCAGAGGTAGCTAATAGCAATGTACAGTTTGCTTCCAATAAGTCGAATGGAGACTTTGAGGTAGCTGAGGGTGCAGAGGTTCCCGAAGGCAAGTGCTTAGTAGGTCCTCACTTTGTGAAAGTGCCCACGTTCTTCGGTGCTATTCCTGCTGACATGGCAGAGGCAGACAAGGAAGTGTCCCTTGCTGAGTTGGAGGCTGCTGACTTCCATATCAAGCGCCAATCGGCGTTGCTGAATGCAGGTACCGATTCGGCTTATGTGGAGGCAGACCTCGACGGTAACAACCGTCCGCAGGGTCCCCGCGGGGATGTAGGTGCTTATGAGTTGCCTTACCATTCTGTGGTCGTTCCCGCTTACAACGCAGAGGAGGGAACCATCTCCAATGAGAAAGGTCTTGACCTGAACGATACTACCCTCTATGCGGTAGAAGGTTCTTCGCTCCGCTTCTATGTGATGACCTCCGATGCAGAGGTGCCCTACCTCGTGCAGACCGTGGCTTCCACCAACGGCGGCTTGACCTTCGATGGAGCAAAGACCAATGTTACTGATTCGATAGATGCGGAGGAGCTAATCCTTGACCTGACCATCGTGGAGCCGATTAAGCTGGAGGTGGTTTGGACAGCTCCTATCGTGGACTATACCGTTACATTGGCAGTGGTAGCAGGCTGCGAGGAGATGGGTACCGTGGAAGGAGCAGGCACTTATGCAGCAGGTACGGAAATTACCATCAAGGCAGTTGCTAAAGCAGGCTACCGCTTTGTAAAATGGAGCGATGAGAACACCGAGGCTGCGCGCAAGATTGTGGTAACCGAAGACCTCAACCTGACCGCAACCTTCGAGCAGGGCGAAGGCTTAGCTGACGCACAAGCCAATACCCTCGCCATCACCTCGGAGAAAGATGGTGTACGCGTGAGCGGTCTGCAACAAGGCAGCACCGTAGAGGTATTCGACCTCAACGGACGCCAAGTATTTAGCACTGTTGCTGAGAGCGAGAGCCTCTTCATCAACCTGCAACAAGGTATGTACATCATCCGCCAAGGTGCTAACCGCGGCAAAGCGATTGTGAAGTAAGACAAGGCTTTTAGCGTAGTTTTCGGAGTTTACGTGGTTTGCGTAGTTTCTTGTAGCTTTCGTATGCAACGTAAACAACGAGGACTACGCTAATCACGCAAATTACGTAAACTACGAAAACAACGTGAAACGAACGTAAACGACCAATATCATGAAAAAACGCCTATCCATCTTCCTCTTGTCGTTGCTCGCTACGGTTGGCATAAGCGCACAATCGCCCTTTATGGGTACGGTTGTGGACGAGAATGGAGACCCCCTGATTGGTGTGAATATCCTTATCAAGGGGACAAGTACGGGTACTATGACCGATTTCGACGGAAACTTCACGCTGAGCGTCAACGACAAAGACGTGCTGGTGGTTTCCTACCTCGGTTTCAAGACCCAAGAACTGAATATCAACCGCAAGAAACAACCTATGCTCATCACGCTCTATGAGGACAAGCAAGCCTTGGACGAGGTGGTGGTGATTGGTTACCAAGATGTCCGCAAGAAAGACTTGACCGGTTCGGTTGCTAAGCCGAACATGGAAGAGATGCTCAAAGCACCGGTTGCCAGTTTCGACCAAGCCTTGGCAGGTCGTGTAGCAGGTGTGAACGTGTCTTCGGGCGAAGGTATGCCGGGCGGCGAGATGAGCATCGTCATCCGTGGTAGCAACTCTGTTACGCAAGACAACTCCCCGCTATATGTCGTGGACGGGTTCCCTGTGGAAGACGCGAGCATAGCCTCTGCTATCAACCCGAACGATATAGAGAGTATCGATATTTTGAAAGACGCATCGGCAACGGCGATTTACGGTAGCCGTGGTGCGAACGGTGTCGTCATCATCACAACGAAGAAAGGTGCTATCGGTGCACCGCAGGTTACCTACGATGGTAGTGTGGGCGTGCAGCATATCACCCGCAAAATCCCAATGATGGATGCTTATGAGTTCGTCCGCCTGCAAAGCGAGATGTACGCACAGTCGGAGTTGGAAGCCAAGAACGGCTACTTCCCCACCAAGCAGAGCCTGCTGGACGAGTACGGCACCATCAACAATTCCTATTTCGCTTCCCTCCTTGCTGATAAACCCAACGACTACCGTGTGTCGTTGGAGGACTATCGCAATGCCGATCAATACGATTGGCAGGATATCATCTTCCGCGATGCCGTGCAGACCAACCACAGCCTCTCTATGACGGGTGGTACCCCCGAAGCACGCTACAACGCTTCCCTCTCGTACTACTATCAGGACGGTATCGTGAAGTACAGCAACTACAACCGTTTCCAAGGACGTATTGGTCTGAACGTGAAGAAGAACCGCCTGACTATCAACCTGAAAGCCAACTACAGTTGCGCTACGCAGACGGGTTCCTCCCCTTCACAGAGCCAGTACTCCGGTCAGAACAACCTCTTCTACTCCGTTTGGGGCTATCGACCGACTACCCAGCCGAACACCGCACTGAGCAACCTGCTCGACAAAGCGCAGGACGACGCCGTGAACCCCGCTAACGACTACCGTTTCAACCCCGTGAAGTCATTGGCAAATGAGTATCGCCTCACGCGCACCCACAACGCACAGTTCAACGGCTTCCTTGAGTATGAGTTCATCAAGGGGCTCAAACTGCGGGCGACGGGCGGATACACCATCTATGACCGCAAGGCGGAGACCTTCAACAACAGCGACACCCGCTATGGTATGCCTACCAGCACCGATAAGGTGAACGCACAATTCGGCGACTACGAGCGACATACATGGCTCAACGAGGACTATATCACCTACCAGACCAATGTGAAAAAAGCACACAATATCAGCGTGATGGCAGGTGTCAGTCTGCAAGGTTCGAAATATAAGTACTACACCATGAAGACCACCCGCATCCCCTACGAGACCCTCGGCATGGCAGGTATGCAGGATGGTACACCGAACACCATCACCTCCGGTCAAACCGATTGGACGATGTTCTCGTACTACGGACGCTTCTCCTACGACTACAAGTCGCGCTACTATGTTACCGCTACTTTCCGTGCCGACGGTAGCAGCAAGATGGCTGAAGGCAATAAGTTCGGCTACTTCCCCTCGGCGTCGGTGGCATGGTCTATCAGCGAGGAGAAATGGGCGAAAGCCGCTGACCCGTGGCTGAGCAACGCGAAGTTGCGTGCTTCGTGGGGACAGACGGGTAACAACCGCGTGGGCGAGTACGACTCGTATGCCCAACTGCTGCAGATGAAGCGACTGACCGATGGAATTTATTCCGGTGTATATGCTACAGAGAACCAACTTAGCACCGGCGTAGTGCCCATCACCCTTGAGAACAAGAACCTGAAATGGGAGACCACCACGCAGACCGATATAGGTCTTGACCTCGGCTTCTTCAGCGACCGCTTAGAGTTCATCGTCGATTGGTACTACAAGGTTACCGACGACCTCTTGCTCGCTGCCGACATGGCACCCTCAACGGGCTACCCCGTGGCAACGAAGAACATCGGCTCCGTGCTCAATCACGGTTGGGAGTTCTCGTTCAACGCACAGCCCGTGAAGATGAAGAACTTCACGTGGGACATGTCGTTCAACATCGCCTTCAACAAGAACGAGGTGCTCGCTCTGGCAGAGGGGCAGAGCGCGATGCTCACCAACGCCCGCTTCGACCAGCAGTACACCGGCGCGAACTACATTGCCAAGGTGGGTATGCCGATTGGTATGATGTATGGCTATATCTATGAAGGTACCTATAAGGATGAAGACTTCGAGAACGGCGTTCTGCGTGATGGCGTGGCTGCCTTTGTCTCAGAGCCGAATCCCCTGCCGGGCTACCCGCGCTATGCCGACCTGAATGGTGACGGCGTAGTGGATAGCAACGACCAGACCATCATCGGACGCGGCGACCCCATCCATACCGGTGGTTTCACCAACACCTTCTCGTTCTACGGCGTGGATATCAGCATCTTCTTCCAATGGAGCTACGGCAACAATATCTTGAATGCCAACCGTCTCTTCTTCGACAACGGCAACAAGACGAAAGACCTGAATATGTACGCATCGTATGCCGACCGCTGGACGGAGGAGAACCGCAATAGCGATATCCCTCGCGTCAGCGACTCCGGCTCCAACAAGGTATTCTCTTCGCGCGTGATAGAAGACGGCTCCTATATCCGTCTGAAGAACTTGTCCATCGGCTACACCTTCAGCGACAAACTCGTGAAACGCGCCCGCATGACCAAGGCACGCCTTTACTTCAGCGCACAGAATGTCTTTACGGCGACCAACTATTCCGGTTACGACCCTGAGGTTAGCATCAAGAACTCTGCCCTCACTCCCGGGCTTGACTTCTCGGCGTATCCCCGTGCCATGACCTTTAACTTCGGCGTCAGCCTCGGATTCTAAGACAATTTGTAAATTTGTAAATGGCCATGCGCCCTCATAATTCATAATTCATAATTCATAATTACCAAAATGAAGTCTTCTATTAAAAATATAGTGGGTGTAAGTGTCTTGGCATTGGTGGCATGGATGAATAGCGGTTGCGACTTCCTCAACACCGAGCCCCACCGCTTGGTACCCGAATACTATTTCAACACCGACGATGAGGTAAATAGTTTCCTCACGGGTACGTATGCTCCCATCATGGAGGAGCATTTCTACGGCGGCAACTACGAGTTGTATATGGTCAACGGCGATGATCTGACCTTCTATCAACGTCTGACAGCTCCCACCTGCATGACCTGCTTCAACACCAACAGTGCCGACCAATACACCTCCAACCTATGGAAAGTGCTCTACCAGGGTATCAACCGTGCGAACATGCTCATTGAGAACATGGCAGACTCTGCGCTGCATCCTTCACTTTCGTCCGCTACCCGCCAGAGCGCCAAAGCAGAGGCTACTTGCCTGCGTGCGTTCTACTATTTCAACCTCGTACAAGGTTGGGGAGATGTGCCTTTCCGATTGCACTCCACCAACGATGTATCAGGCAACGACCTGCCGCGCACCGACAAGCAAGTTATCTACGACACGATTATCAACGACCTTGTTGCCTCTATCCCCAATCTGCCTGTGCTCGGTTCTCCCACGCCCGAGACCCTGTCGCAGACCGCGGTGAAAGCCCTCTTGGCGCGTATATGGCTCTTCCGCGCAGGCGAGTGCTATCGCGATAAACAAACGCCTGATGCCGCCTTCCGCAAGCATTGTTTCACTGAGGCAGCGCGGTGGGCGCAAGACGTGATAGACCATAGCGGCTGCTCGCTCGTACCTTCCTACAAGCAGGTATTCCTCGACTATTGCCAAAACGAATACAACAGCACCGGTCATATTGAGAGCATTTGGGAAGTACCCTTCACCGGCACCATGGCATCGGCAGAAAAAGGCTGCGGACGTATCGGTAACGTCATCGGCATGGGTTCTACCGACCAGCAGGTAGGTATCTCCACTCATAAGGATGCCGGCGGATTGGACAACCCGGGTTACTCCTACCAGTTTACTTATGGTTCGCTCAAGCTCTATGAACTCTACGAGCAGAACCACGATACCTTGCGTAAAAACTGGAATCTCGCACCCTTCGTATATATCTACGGAAAGAACGCCGGTGGAGAGCAGAGCGTGCTCGGACGCAAGTACTACTTTGGTTGCGTGGACTCCGCACAGATCGAAGAAGACGGCAAAGGCTATCAACACACTATAGAGGCAGAGAGCACCAGCAACAACAACAAGACCCGCTGTTGCGCTAAATATCGCCGCGAGTATGAGCCCGTTACGCCGAAAGACAAGAACTACACTTGTATCAACTACCCGCTTATTCGCTACTCCGACGTACTCCTTATGTGTGCAGAAGCCTACAACGAGTTGGGCGAGCATCCTGAGTTGGTAAAGAAATATATCAACATGGTGCGCGAGCGCGCCGGTGTGCCCTTGCTGGACGGGTCGGAAGATATGCGTCAAGCTATCAAAGACGAGCGTGCGATGGAGCTCTGCTTCGAGTCGCTTCGCCATTGGGACTTGATACGTTGGGGCGAGTTCGTGCAGACTATGCACGAGACAGCGGCGTATGTCAACCAAGACGGGTGGTCTCCCGGCTTGCGCTATGCAGAGGAACGCTATCTCAACGTAACGGCTGCATACAACTACTTCCCTATTCCTGATACCGAACTGTCTATCAACAAGGCTATCAAGAAACAAAACCCCGGGTGGTAAGAGAAAGAATTTTTCCGTAGTTTTCGTAGTTAACGTCATATTCGTAATCTACGAAAACTACGAAAATAACGAACACAATCAATTAATGACGTGAAATCATGAAACGTACTATTAAAAATACACTGGGGACGTGGGCGTCCCGCCCGCGGTTGTTCGGAACGAACAAATGGGGGATTGCCATGTTGTCCCTCCTGCTGTGCTTTGCCGGTTGCAAGGACACTTTGGAAGCACCTGTGGAGTTTGCAGTCGTGCTCTCGCCCGCAGACCCGTCGGCTGCTTTTGAGCAAGTGGACGACACCACCTTCCGCGCCACCGTGGGGCAGGTAGCCAATTTCCATTTTGAGGGCAACGCCGACTTCATTACGCTCAAGTACAACTGCTTCAACGAGGCGGACGCAACGCTTACGTTCGACCAAGAAGTAAGTTTCTATCCCAATCAAGATAACCTCCACTTGTATATCTCTCGTGCACCGTTACAGTTGCAGAAAAACAATGCGAAAGCCGACTCTGCGCTTATCCGCGACCACGAATGGATTAAAGTGGATACCCTCACATGGGCGAAAGCAAAGAACGAAAAAGCATCCTCCACTATTGATATGAAGGACTATAGAGGGGAATCTGTTATCTTAGCATTCCATTACGATACACGAAATCAAGAGAAAGTGGGCTCGCAACCGATGTTCACCATCTCTAACCTGCAGATGACCTACCGTACCGTAAAAGACCAAAAAGTCTTCAAGACAGTAGCCGCTTCTACCATGGGTTTCCAACCGTTCGACATGCTGGTGATGGACGACTCTGTTTCTTATCTGAGTACCAACCCCGATGAGAAAATGGCGGGACGTTGGGACTGCTCTTTCCAAAACGAGGACAAGACAGCGCTCATTATGTGGCAGAAAATGAAGATTACCGAGTATAATGAAGATTGGGTATTCACCAGCCCCATCTATATCTCGCGCGGTAAGGATGATGAGGTAAAGAAAGTGGTTATCAAGAACTATTACCTCGCTGCCGAAGACTATCAGTTCACCCTTGAGGAGACCGGAGAGTACACCATCACTTTCTTGGCTACCAATGCCAACTACAAGCAAAATGTACGCACTACAAAAACCTTTAAGTTTATAGTACATGAATAGAGTAACCATGTTGGTCTGCCTGCTCTTGTCCGCTATGGCGGGAGCGGCGCAGACCTACACCTTCGAATCGAACTACACCCATTGGGCTGCCTCGCAGGGCACACTCGCGTTGTCTTCCGACCACTACAAGGAAGGCACGCATAGTTTGGAGTGGACCACCAAGGGTAAGGCGCAGATGGTTGTGTCGGGCTTCACCGCCTATTCCGCCAATACCAACAGTTGCTTCATGCAGATTTACCTGCCTGAGGCAACAGGCGATGAGTTGAAGGTGGAGTTCCTGAACGGCACTTCCGTGAAACGTACTGCTGTCTTTGTCTGCAACTACCAAGGCTGGCGCGAGTTCTCACGGCTCTACAGCGAGTATGCCTCCACGGCTTCCACTACCATCAACGCCCTGCGCTTCACCCTGACACCTACCGACCTCGACGCTACACGCAAAATCTATTTTGATGATGTGCGGCTCAATGCTACGGCGGACGGTGCCCGCGTGCCCGGCACGCAGTGGGTGAAAGATTGTGCGTACCTCAAGGTGAACACCGCGCCGGTGCTCTTGGCGGCTAACGAAGTGGACCTGCCCATTGAGACCCCTACTGCCACCGAGCAGGCGGACTTGGCAACGCTCCGCACGCGCCTCAAACCGGAGTCCCCGACGTATAGTTCCATCAACACCGTTCAGGCGAAGAACTGGGTGAATAGCAACATTCAGGTTACTCGCAATGAAGACGGCACGCTGCTTAACGGCACGGTCATCAATACCTCGCATTCCGCCCTGACGGACGAGGAGTTGAAGACCATCTCTACGCGCCTGCAATACCTTGCAGCGGGTATAGAGAACAATGTAGCCGGCTGCCAAGAAGCGTTTGACAACTACCTCGACCTACTGCTGGACCAAGGTTTTGCGGAGGGCGGCAACATCATCTTTGCCAGCAACAGTTACACCACGCCGCGGCAGTTCATCCCCGCCATGCTCTCCATCCTGCCTTTCTGCTCCGACAGACAGAAAGAAGGGGTTATCGGGCTTGTCAAGTGGGTATGCTACTACGGTGCATGCTACTATTCGGAAGATACCTACCTGAGCAATATCAATTCTGATATTGTCTATCTCTCCATGCAATGGATGTTGCAGGCAGCAGCCCTTCATCCTGATGATGCCACGGCGGTGCGCGACTTGAAAGCCGTGAAACGCTTTGTGGAGCGCAACATGGACTATGTGCCCGGCGGCGGCGACATGCTCAAGCCGGACGGTACGGGTTTCCACCACAACACCCACTACAATAACTACATGTATGCCTACCAGACCTTTGCTGATGCTGTGTATGACCTAAGGGGGACTTGTTTCCAAATCTCCGAGACGGCATACGCCCATTTCGCCAAGGCATTGGAGAGCCTGTACATCATGGCTACTCCCATGGTCAGTTCGTCCTCGGCAGATGCCCGCTATTTCGCCAACTCGCTGAGCGGGCGCAACACCTTCGGCTCCGGCGCAAAACTCGCGTTCAATCGTACGCGTTTGCACAACGTGGTGGACGCATGCCCGTATGCAGACTTGCAGACCCGATTGAAAAGTCTCTACAATGCTTGTTTCTCGGGTGTTTCTAACTACGCAGGTGTAGAACCGCAGGAGTTGGAGGGTGTCTATCAGTTCAACTACAGCCCTATCGCCGTGGTGCGCAAGGGCAACTGGGTAGCCACCATGCGCGCCCCCACGAGCAAGTTCTGGGGTGCGGAAATCTACTCGGGCACGAACCGCTTCGGGCGCTACCAGAGCCACGGCTCGCTGGAAGTGATGTACGCGGGCACGAGCATTGCTGCCAGCGGCTATCCTACCGCCAACAACGGCGCAGGATGGGACTGGAACGTTATTCCGGGTACCACTACGGTACACTATATCGACTGGGCGGAGATGATGCCCAAGAGCAATACCACTCAACGCTTCGACCAATACAGCAACGGTACGAACTTTGCCGGCGCGCTGGCGGCTGACAGCATAGGTGTCTTTGCCGCTAACCTCTCGCAGACTGACAGTTGGGGCACACAGTGCTTCACGCCCACCAACCTCAAGGCGCACAAGTCCGTGTTTATCTTTGGGGATTTTATGGTGGCGCTGGGTTCTGACATCAACTCGTCGGGCGCTTACAGCGACGACCGCCTTACAGCGACCAACCTCTTCCAGTCGCTCATCAGCACTTCCAACAAGAACAAACTGCTAGTGAACGGTACGGAAGTATCATCTGCATACAACGAGGTGCTGCCTTCGGGACAAAGCAACTGGCTGTTGACTCCCACCTCAACGGGCTATTGGTTGCCTGCAACGGAGAGCAATGTGAAGGTTATCTATGGCGAGCAGACCACGCCGTCGCACAAGACCAATGCTACTACGGCGACCGCTACCGCAGCAAAGGCGTATATCAACCACGGCAGCAAGGCGACCAACGCATCGTATGAGTTTGTGGTCGTTCCCGCTACCGACGCCACTGCTATGGCAGCATGGGCACAACAGTTTGAGGCAGGCACGGCATTCACCGTCCTGAGCCAAACGACCCAACTGCATGCCGTGCAGCGTGGTAACACCACGGCGTATGCGTTCTACGGGGCTGCGGATAACCTCACGTTCGGTATCGTGCGGGCGGCTACCCACCAGCACCTCCTGCTCGACCGCTACGATGCCGCCGCAGAGAAGCATGTTTTCGCCGCCTGCAACCCCAACCTCGAGCCGCAGGACGATGCTGTTTACGGTTGGGTCTCCACGCCCACTACGGCGACCCTCACCCTCGCGGGCGAGTGGATGGCAGAGACACCGAATGAGGCAGTGGTGTTCGCAGAGCCGAAGGACGAACTGACCGAGGTTACCATCACATTCACCGACGGCGAGCCCGTCTATTTCAATGCGGTAGTGTATGATCCTATCACCTCAATAGGAAATCCTGCTACCGACACGGCAGACACCCCCCGAAAGGTTGTGCGCAACGGACAAGTGCTTATCCTTCGCGGCAAACAAGTGTATGACCTCCTTGGGAATACTATCGTTAATCAATAATCACTCTAATACCTATCTATAAGTATGAACACAACATGTAAAAAACTCTCTTTGGCTGCTTTATGCGGCATGATTGCAGTGGCGTGGACAGGATGTACGCCCCAAAAACCTGCCTACGACAAGGCGCATATCCTTGAAGTGGCAGAAGCACAGGTGGATTATCAGATAAAGTTGGTCGAAGAAGACCAGACGCAAGTACTCAATCCCCGCTCGGTGGTAAACGGTGTTATCCAGTATATCCCCATCGATGACTGGTGCTCCGGCTTCTTCCCCGGTATCGTATGGGAGATGTACCGCCTCACTGGCGATGAGAAATACCTCCCCTATGCCGAGAAATACACCGAGGCGCTGGATAGTATCAAGCACCTGAAATGGCACCACGATGTGGGCTTCATGATGGACTGCTCCTATGGTCAGGGCTTGTCGGCTACGGGCAATCCCGCGTATGCCGAGGTGCTGGTGGAGACCGCACGCTCGCTGGCAACCCGCTTCCGCCCAGCTGCAGGCGTGTTCCAATCGTGGGACGAAGACCGCGGATGGCAAGGCGAGCGCGGATGGATGTGCCCCACCATCATCGACAACATGATGAACCTCGAGCTGATGTTCAAGGCAACGCAAATCAGCGGCGACTCCACCTTCTGGCATATGGCAGTGAGCCATGCGGACACCACGCTCAAGTACCATTTCCGCGATGACTACTCCACCTACCACGTGGTGGACTACGACAAGGTGAACGGCGGTGTGCGCCGTCGCTGCACCGCACAAGGTCTCTTCGATGAGTCCTGCTGGGCACGCGGTGAGACATGGGCGCTCTACGGCTTCGGTATCTGCTACTACTACACCCACGACGAGCGTTACCTCGAGCGTTGCAAGCAGGTGTACAACTATATCTTCAACCACCCGCGCTTGCCGGAAGACCTCGTACCCTATTGGGACTACGACGACCCCGCTATCCCCAATGCGCCGCGTGACGCCTCCTCGGCTGCCGTTACTGCTTCGGCACTCTATCTCCTGAGCGAGTGGATTCCCGAGTACCGCGCTACGGCGGATAAAATCATGGCATCGCTCTCCTCGCCTGCTTACCTTGCGCTCGTGGGCACCAACGGCAACTTCATCCTCATGCACTCTACGGGTGCGCTGCCTTTCGGCGGAGAGATTGATGTGCCTATCAACTACGCAGACTACTATTTCCTCGAAGCACTTCTGCGTGCGGAAGGGAAAGACCTACCCTAAGAAAAGATGAACAAGCGCTTAAAACTATTTTCCTGCATTCTATGCTGTTTGCTATGGACAGTGAATGTCTATGGCGAGTTCTCCCATCCTGATATTCTGAGTTTTGAGCGCTCTGTGCAGCCCTTCACCGCCTCACGAGGCGGGAGTATCACTACGAGTGGCGACCATTACAAGCATGGTTGCCGCTCGCTGTTGTGGTCGTGGACGCGCGAGGGTGCTTATCTCTCCGTCCGCCAACCCATTGCCTACGAACACCACAAGACCGTGAACACCGACAACAGCGTCTATACCTTTGTCTTCTGGATGTACTTGGAGCAACCCCTCACCGACTCTGTCCGTTTCGAGTTTCGCAAGCAGGGCAAGGTCTGCTGTTGGTTCAACTATGCCGCCGACTTCACAGGCTGGCGAGGGGCTTGGCTCGCTTTCCGCCGCGACATGCAAGGCACGCCCGAGGAAGGTATGGACGAGTTGCGTATCTATGCACCCAAAGGAGGTGCGGTCTATAGGCCGCACCAAGAAATAGGAAAAGCCGCCCCCAATGAAAGAACAATTCCACATCGTCTATACCTCGACCATGTCATCTTATCGTCTCTGCAAGACGTGCGACACCATACGGCGGACTTCCAAGCGCCGTATGTCAATCCCCGCTCGGAGAGCCATTGGCTGGTGTTGCTCCGCTCGTGGCGACAGGAGTTTGAGTTACCGCTGCCCGATGCGGTAAGCAAAGCACAACAGCGGGACATCCGCCGTATTCAGCAGCGGATGGATAAGGAACTGATCCCGACCTATCGGGGAAAAGACACACCCAATATCGATTCCCTGCGTGCCCGATATGCCGTCTATCATTTAGAAGACAGCCCCGGGTTGCCCATCTTCTTCGAACGTTTCGGGGAGACCTACACCCACTACGACAACACCACTACCTACACACAGAAGATAGGCGACATGGGGCTCTCCCATGCCAACCAACTCCTCTACGACCTCGCCCTTGCCCATCGGCAAAATACTGGGGACGCCCCGACCGTGTCGCGGGCGGTAACTTGTCCCGATTTATCGGGGCAGACTGCGGACAGCGATGAGATAGCGCACATGTTCCTTGCCCTCACGCACCACATGCTGGACCAAGGCTTCCAAGCAGGCAGCGCCATGGGAACGCTACACCACCTGGGTTACTCCATGCGCTATTTCTACCCCGCCATGTACCTCATGCGCGACGTGCTGCGCGAGGCGGGTATGCTCCGCGAGGTACAACAGGCGATGGAGTGGTTCAGCGGCGCAGGCGAAGTAAAAGTCCTGCCGCGCAACGCCGGTATGGACATCGACGCCTTCAACACCAGCCTCGAAGGGCGCCTGCTCAGTATCCTGATGATAGACGACCCGCGCGAGCAAGTGCGCTACCTCAATGCCTTCTCCCGCTGGGTGGACAACGGCTTCCGCTACAGCGACGGACTGAGCGGCTGCTTCAAGCCCGACGGCACTATCTTCCACCATTGCAACCACTATCCCGCCTACGCCGTGGGTGGACTGACGGGCGCGGTGAAAGCCACATGGTTGCTCCACGGCACCGAGTGGGCTATCAGCCGCGAGAGCCACGAGATACTGAAGCAGTCGCTGCTCAGCATGCGTATCTACTGCAATCTCACCGCGTGGCCGCTTTCTCTCTCGGGCAGACACCCCGATGGCAAAGGACACCTCATCCCGCGCCACTACAAGCAGTTAGCCCAATGCGGCAGTCCCGACGGGCAGCACAAGACAGACCCTGAGTTGCAGGCAGCCTACCTCAGACTGATTCATAAAGGCGATACCGCGGCAGAGAAAACCCCCGAAGGCGCATGGTCGTTCCCCTATTCCTGCTTGCAAGTGCAACGCCGCGGCGAGTGGATGGTGGCTATCAAAGGACACAGCCGCTATATATGGAACACCGAGACCTACGAGCGCTGCAACCTCTACGGGCGCTATCTCAACTATGGCAACATCCAAATCATGGGTAGCGGCGACCCTGTCTCTAACTTCGCTTCCGGCTTCCGACAGGAAGGCTGGGACTGGAACCGTTGGCCCGGCACTACCACCCTTATCTTGCCTATTGACTCGCTCCTGTGCCGCGTGCAGAACTTGGATGTCAACTCAGGCTTCGAGGAGATGTTGCTCAGCGATGAGAGTTTCTGCAACGGACTCTCGTTCGGCGGCAACGGTATTTGGGGCATGAAACTGCACAGCCACGACAAGTACGACGGTACGCTTCGCGCCCGCAAGTCGGTCTTCTGTTTTGACAATCGTATCATCTGCCTCGGTACCAACATCGAGTGCCAAGCCAATGCCCCTGTGGAGACCACCCTCTTCCAAGTGGCTGAGAAGAAACCTCAAGGAGGTGCGGTCTCATGTGCCAAAGGAGGTGGGGGGGGCAGGCCGCCCCCACAGGGCACCCCCCACCCGACCCCGGGGGGGGCGGGGGGACGCCCCCCCCGGGGGG
>JAXDTJ010000032.1:0-70005 GCA_034090015.1 Paludibacteraceae bacterium
CCCCCCCTACGAGGAGAGCGGGGGAGTTAAAGTTACCTTCGTCTATGAGGATTTCTTCGGGCAATTGTTACATGATGTAGTTATGTCGCCCCTTCGGGGCTTAGGAGTGATGGGGTCGTCTCTTACATAGGGGCAAGCCCCTATGCTAATCTATGTCGCCCCTTCGGGGCTTAGGACTATAGTCAAAACTATTTAGTCTTTAATCCTGTGTCCTTTATCCTTCATCCATGTTGGCACGGTTTTTGTTGTAATGTGGTCAAAAACAGTTGTTTATATGAAGTATCGTTTCTATATTTTCTCTATTCTATTTCTTTCCATCTTTGCTTTGTCGGCGTTTGCTGTTCCGCAGCCGCCTTCTTCCGAGCCGTCTGCCGGCGCCCCGCGGCGTACACCCGAGGAGGTGGCTCGGAAGCAGACGGAGATGTTGATTCGCGACTTGGAAATCAAAGACTCTCTGCAGATAGATACCATCTATCGTATTCACCTCCGCTATGCGCGTCTGCGCCAAGTGAGCAATACCCGAGCAGAGCATTTGGAGCGCGTGCAGCAGATGTACAACGAACTGCGTCAAGTGCTGACCACGGAGCAATACGAGCAATTTATGAACCAGCAGTTGGAGAGCCCCCGTCGCCCGCAGTCTGTTTGCAAGATGCCACAGAACGCACAAGGCGGGCATCCACACGCGCCAGCAGACGGCGCACCAATGCATACGTCAGGCTCGCCAACGCCGCCCCCACCAGCAGACCGCCGATGATGTCCCCCGGGTAATGCACACCCAAATACATACGACTATAGCAATTCAACGCCACCCATAGCATTAAGCCTATGGTGGCGTATTTGTTTCTATATAGCAGGGAGAAAAGCAGTGCGCATGCCATGGTGTTCGCCGCATGGCTACTGACGAAGCCGTACATGCCTCCCGTGTAGCCGTTCACGAGGTGCACCATCCCCGCCAGCGCAGGCTCGTGCGTAGGGCGCAAACGGCAGACCCAAGGCTTGATAAGCCCCGAAGAGATAAAATCACTCAACCCCACCGCCACGGCAAAGCCCGCGAGGACGATGAGGACACGCAAGAGGGCTTTCTGTTTGGAGAGAGTCGGAGTATTCGGAGTGCTCCGAGTATTCAGAGTGCTCCGATACCATTGTATCCCAAACCGATACACCACCAGCCCGAGCAGCAGGGCATAGAGGGGCAGCCATGTGGCGGATTTGGACACATACCACATCAGCATGTCTGCCCATTCGGCATGCCAGCCATTGATAGCCAGCAACCATTGTTGGTCAATGTGTATCAAAGAGTCCATTAAATAAAGATTTTTAAGACCGCTTCGCTGTCCGACCGCTTCGCTGTCCGACCGCTTCGCTGTCCGACTCATTCACTATCCGCGACTATATCAGTCTTTCAGCGGAGACTTGTCCCGACTTGTCGGGAAGCGCGGTCAGACAGCGTCAGCGGTCGGACAGCCGATAGGTGGTCTTTCAGTCGTAAGACGGTCTATTCTTCGTTCATCAGTATTGCCGTATGGCATGCTACGACGCCGGCGGTCTCTGTACGCAGGCGCGATTTGCCCAAGCCTACGGGGATAAAGCCTCTCGCCAGCGCATGTTGCACCTCTTCCTCTGAGAAATCGCCCTCGGGACCAATCAGTACGCATACACTCTTGCCGCGCTGTATCTCGTCGCGCAGTTCGCGCTTGTCGTCTTTATAACAGTGGGCGATGAAACGCTGCTCCTGTGTGTTAGCGGCAATGAAAGTCTCGAAATCGGTCAAGGGATTTAACTTTGGGAGATAAGGCGTGAGCGACTGCTTGGCAGCGGAGAGGATGATTTTCTCTAATCGGTCGTTGCGCAGGGTCTTTCGCTCGGAGAAACGGCAGAGCAGGGGGGTTATCTCATCCACACCTATCTCGGTGCATTTCTCCACCATCCACTCCAGCCGCTCGATGTTCTTCGTCGGCGCGATGGCGATATGCAGGTAGAAATCGTGCGATTTCGCCTGTTGCTCCTGCGAGATAATCTCAAACTCGCAGTGCTTGGGGTGCGGGTTGGTGATACGCGCTTGGTAGGTGTTGCCCACGCCGTCGGTGAGCAGTATCTCGTCGCCGCGAGTATAGCGCAGGACACGCACGCAATGCGCGGACTCATCCTCGCTCAAACAATGGCTCGTAAGAATATGGGGGGTATAGAAGAGGTACATAAACTTTTGTTTGGATAAAAGACCGTCTTACGACTGTCTGACCGTTTCACTATCCGACCGCTTCGCTGTCTGACCGTTTCACTGTCTGACTTATTCACTATCCGCGACTATATCAGTCTTTCAGCGCGAAGCACGGTCAGACAGCGTCAGCGGTCGTTTAGCCGATAGGCGGTCTTTCAGTTGTAAGACGCGGACAGCGTAGCGGTCATTCGTCTTACAAATTCGCTTCTTTGAGTCGCTCAGCGTTCTCGGCTACTTGCAGGGCGTCTATTACGCCTTGTATATCTCCGTCCATGAACGCCGCGAGGTTATAGACTGTGTAGCCGATACGGTGGTCGGTGATACGTCCCTGCGGGTAGTTGTAGGTGCGTATCTTCGCCGAGCGGTCGCCCGTGGAGACCATTGTCTTTCGTCGTGCGGCAATGTCATCAATATACTTCTGGTGCTCCTTATCATATATCTGCGTGCGCAGGCGCGAGAGGGCGCGCTCTTTGTTCTTCGGCTGGTCGCGCGTCTCGGTGCACTCGATGAGTATCTCCTGCACCTCTCCCGTGTTGGGGTTCTTCCAGTTGTAGCGCAGGCGCACACCGGACTCCACCTTATTCACGTTCTGTCCGCCGGCACCACCGGAGCGGAAAGTCTCCCATTTGATTTCGCCTTCGTTGATATGCACCTCAAACTCATCGGCTTCTGGCAGCACTGCCACCGTCGCGGCGGAGGTATGCACGCGCCCTTGCGTCTCCGTGGCGGGCACTCGCTGCACACGGTGCACACCCGACTCGTACTTGAGCGTGCCATAGACATTCTGCCCCGTAACGTTGAAGATGATTTCCTTGTAGCCGCCCACGGCACCTTCCGAGAAGGACGACACGGTGTATTTGAAGCCGTGCATCTCGAAGTACTTGGTGTACATGCGGAAGAGGTCTCCTGCGAAGAGGGCAGCCTCGTCGCCGCCCGTGCCGCCGCGAATCTCCATCACCACATTCTTGCCGTCCTCGGGGTCTTGGGGCAGGAGCATGAGTTTGACCTCCTCTTCCAGCGCGGGAATCAGCGGCTCCAGTTCGTCTATCTCCGCGCGCGCCATCTCTTTGAGTTCGGCATCCTGCTCGTTGTAGAACAGTTGCTTCGCCTCTTCGAGGTGCTGGAGCGTGGTCTTGTAGCGCGCTGCTGCCGAGAGGACGCGCTCCAAATCGTGGTAGTCGCGATTGAGGCGCACGTACCGCGCTTGGTCAGCAATCACCGCAGGGTCGGTTATCAAGAGGCTAATCTCATGAAACTTCGCCTCCAAGCCTTCTATCTTGTTTAGAATATCCATATTGTTTTGTTGATTAAAGACCGTTTCACTGTCCGATGTCCGACCGTTTCACTGTCCGATGTCCGACTGATTCACTATCTGTCGGACAGTCGATAGACGGTCTGTCAGCGTCAGCAGTCTTTCAGCGCGAAGCGCGGTCTGACAGTCGATAGACGGTCTTTCAGCGCGAAGCGCGGTCGGACAGCGAAGCGGTCTAATTTCCTCTTTATCTCCTCTTCATCTGTTGCACTTTGCGCATCATCTTGCTCGTCTGCTCGAACTGCTTGAGGAAGCGGTTCACCTCCACGATGCTGGTGCCCGAACCTTTGGCGATGCGCTCTTTGCGCGAGCCGTTGAGCAACGTGGGGTTAGCGCGCTCGGCTGGCGTCATCGAAGAGATAATCGCCTCTATCGGCTTGAAGGCATCGTCGCTTATCTCTACGCCTTTCAGCGCCTTATCCATGCCCGGAATCATGCCCATCAGGTCTTTCATCGAACCCATCTTCTTGATTTGCTCCAACTGCGAGAGGAAGTCGTTGAAGTCAAACTGATTCTTCGCTATCTTCTTGCTGATGCGGCGGGCTTCCTCTTCGTTGTACTGCTCCTGCGCGCGCTCCACGAGGCTCACCACGTCGCCCATGCCTAAGATTCGGTCTGCCATACGCGCGGGGTGGAACACATCCAGCGCGTCCATCTTCTCGCCCGTACCGATGAACTTAATAGGCTTGTTCACCACCGAGCGGATGGATAGCGCCGCACCGCCGCGGGCATCGCCATCAAGTTTCGTCAGCACCACGCCGTCGAAGTCGAGCCTATCGTTGAACTCCTTTGCGGTGTTCACAGCGTCTTGACCCGTCATCGCATCTACTACGAACAGCGTCTCCGTGGGTTTGATAGCCTGCTTGATAGCCGCTATCTCCTGCATCATCTGCTCATCCACCGCCAAGCGACCGGCAGTATCCACAATCACTACATCGTAGCCATAGACACGTGCCTCCGCGATGGCTTTCTCGGCTTTCTTCACGGGGTTGCTCTCGCCCTCGCCCGTATAGACCTTGGCGTTTATCTGCTCGCCCAACACGCGCAACTGCTCGATGGCAGCCGGACGATATACATCGCACGCCACCAACATCACTTTCTTGCCTTTCTTCGTCTGCAGATAGTTCGCCAACTTGCTGGCGAAGGTTGTCTTACCGGAGCCTTGCAGACCCGACATGAGGATTACCGCAGGCGAGCCTTTCAGGTTGATTTCCTGCGCCTCACCGCCCATCAACGCTGCCAACTCGTCGTGGGTGATTTTCACCATCAACTGCCCGGGGCGAACGGCAGTCATCACGTTCTGCCCCAGCGCTTTGGCTTTCACTTGGTCGGTAAACTGCTTTGCCGTCTTGTAGTTCACATCGGCTTCCAGCAGCGCCTTGCGAATATCCTTCACGGTCTCCGCAATGTTAATCTCGGTGATACGTCCTTCACCCTTCAGAATCTTAAACGAGCGTTCCAGCCGCTCCGACAAATTATCAAACATATTTTTTTAGTGATTAGTGGTTTAATTAAGGATTAAGGATGAAGGATGAAGGACATTGGATTAAAGACTAAGTAAGACCGCTTCGCTGTTTGACCGCTTTGCTGTTTATAAGTTTCGACTCTGAAAACTCATAGACGAAGGTAATAAGTCTTTTATCCTTCATCCTTTATCTTTCATCCTCATAGACGAAGGTTATAAGTCTTTCATCCTTCATCCTTTATCCATGATAAGTCTTTTATCTTTCATCCTTGAAAAATTGGCTGCAAAGGTACAAAAAAAAACGTATATTTCCAAATATCTTGACAAAAAAGTAAGTCTCGTCCCCTAAATGGACATTTTTAGCCGCCCATTAGGCTATCCATTTACCAAATCTATGCCCTCTTAATTCATAATTCTTAATTCTCAATTAGAAAAATAATAGCCGATATGCCACTTTTACGATGCCGAAAATTTGCATACTCCCGTTTTTTTTCGTACCTTTGCAGCCGAAACAGACCGTCTAACGACTGACAGACCGTCTAACGACTGACAGACCGACTATCGGCTGAACGACCGCAGACGCTGTCCGACCGCGCTTTCGCGCTGAAAGACAGATAGTGAATCAGTCGGACAGCGGACAGCGAAGCGGTCGGACAATGAAATGGTCGTTCAGCAAAGCGGTCGGACAGCGAAGCGGTCTTTAATCCTTAATCCTTTATCTCTTATGGCAGACGACAAGAAGATTATTTTTTCGATGGTGGGCGTTAGCAAGAGTTTCGCGCCGCAGAAAAAAGTACTGAACAACATCTACCTTAGTTTTTTCTATGGTGCCAAGATAGGCATCATCGGTCTGAACGGCTCGGGTAAATCTACGCTGATGAAGATTATCGCGGGCGTGGAGAAGAACTACGAGGGCGAAGTGGTGTTCTCGCCGGGCTACTCGGTGGGCTACCTTGAGCAAGACCCGAAACTCGACCCCACAAAGACCGTTCGCGAAATAGTGCAAGAGGGTGTGCAGCCCGTGATGGACATGCTGCGCGAGTACGACGAGATAAACGCCGCCTTCGCAGAGCCGGACGCCGATTTCGACACCCTGCTGGCGCGGCAGGCGGAGTTGCAAGATAAGTTGGACAGCACCGACGCCTGGAACATCGACCAGAAACTCGACCGCGCAATGGACGCGCTGCGTTGTCCTCCCGACGATGCGAACGTACAGACGCTTTCGGGCGGCGAGCGGCGTCGTGTAGCACTATGCCGTCTGCTCTTGCAGCAGCCGGATATCCTTTTGTTAGACGAGCCGACCAACCACCTCGACGCGGAGAGTATCGACTGGCTGGAGCAGCACCTGCAACAGTACGCCGGCACCGTGATTTGTATCACGCACGACCGTTACTTCCTCGACCACGTGGCAGGCTGGATACTCGAACTCGACCGCGGCGAGGGTATCCCTTGGAAAGGCAACTACTCGTCGTGGCTGGAGCAGAAGACCGCGCGTATGGCGATGGAGGAGAAGCAGGCGAGCAAGCGCCGCAAGACGCTGGAGCGCGAGTTGGAATGGGTGCGCATGGCGCCCAAAGCGCGGCAGGCGAAAGGCAAAGCCCGACTGGCTGCCTACGACCGCATGCTCAACGAAGAGCAACGCGAACGCGAAGAGAAACTGGAGATATTCATCCCCAACGGTCCGCGTTTGGGCAACAAAGTGATAAACGCAGAGGGCGTGGCGAAAGCCTATGGCGACCGCGTGCTGTTCGAGGACTTGAACTTCATGCTTCCGCCCAACGGCATCGTGGGCGTGATAGGTCCGAACGGCGCGGGTAAGACCACGCTCTTCCGTATGATTATGGGCATGGAGACGGCAGAAAAAGGGCATTTCGAGGTAGGCGAGACGGTGAAAGTGGGGTATGTCGACCAAGTGCACTCGAACATCGACCCCGAGAAGACCGTTTACGAGACCATCAGCAACGGCACGGAGTACATCCGCGTGGGCGGCAGAGAGATAAACGCACGGGCATACCTGAGCCGCTTTAACTTCACCGGCGCGGACCAAGAGAAGAAATGCGGTGTGCTGTCGGGCGGCGAGCGCAACCGTCTGCACCTGGCGCTGACGCTGAAGTCGGAGGCGAACGTGCTGCTGCTGGACGAGCCGACCAACGACATCGACGTGAACACCCTGCGGGCACTGGAAGAGGGCTTGGAGAACTTCGCGGGCTGCGCGGTGGTCATCAGCCACGACCGCTGGTTTCTTGACCGTATATGCACGCATATCCTCGCCTACGAGGGCGACTCGAAGGTGTTCTGGTTCGAAGGCTCTTACTCCGACTACGAGGCGAACAAGAAGATGCGCCTCGGCGAAGACGCGCTGGAGCCCAAGCGGATACGGTACAAGAAACTGGTTTGAGGATAGAAGGGGATAAGAAAAAAACAGAGCTATAAGTGATTATGGCTCTGTTTTTTTGTATGTATAGCAAGTATGAGGGTATTTTTCAAAAATGATTCAGAAAATTACTGCAAAAAGATAAGTCCTTGGCAATCTGCTCCCGCAGAGCCTCCAGCGAGGCAAATTTCTGCTCTCCGCGAACAAAGTGCTCTAACTGAAGGCAAAGCCGTTGCCCGTACACATCGCCCGCAAACCCTGCCAAATAGCCTTCTACGGTCGTGCACGCATTCCCCACCGTCGGGTTGGTACCGATATTCACAAGAGTAGGGTAGTCTTTTCCCCCCACGCGGCACCTGCCGGCATACACTCCCGCAGGAGGCAGCAGTTTCTCCGTCGCATAGTCGATGTTCGCCGTGGGGAAACCGATAGTGCGCCCGATGGCATTCCCGCGCACCACCTCGCCGCAGATGGAATAACCATATCCCAGCATCCTGTTGGCGGTTTCCACATCCCCCGCCAGCAGTGCGCGCCGTATTGCCGAACTGCTCACGTGCCCCAAGCCCTCTTCCGCCAGTTCCTTGGCAGGCAACACCTCTATCCCCGTCTCCCTGCCTATGCAGGCATAGTCGCGAAAGTCCGTCAGACGGTCAGAGCCGAAATGGTGGTCATAGCCCATCAGCAGCGCGCTCACTCCCTTTTCGCGCAACCGGCGCATGAACGCTGCGGCGGTCAGACTCCGTATGGCGGCGAAGGAAAGCACATGCACTTCCCCCTCCTGCTCCAGCAGCCGAAAACGCTCCTCGGGCGTGGTCAGCAACGGCGGACAAACGCCGCTTACCACCTCTTTCGGATGTTCTTGAAAAGTATAGATAGCAGGCAAGAGCCCCCGCTCCGCCCCTAATTGGCGCAGTTGCGCAAACAGACATCGGTGTCCCAAATGCACCCCGTCGAAATATCCTATCGTCGCTATCTTGCTTTCCATCTTGATTTCCGGCGACAAAGGTACTGCTTTTTTGCCACATACGCAAATTTTCCCTTGAAAGGTTTGCGTATCCCGCAAAAATTAACTAATTTTGCACGCCGAATGAAGTTCCATCCTCTCATATTGCTCACCCTTCTCCTCGTCTTTCCGCCCTCTTTCTTGTGTGCGGAGGTTCCTCAAGTATATTCGCTGGTGCAGACCGACTCTGTGCAATGTGGTCTGACAGCCGAAGGCGGTCTAACTTCTGATAGCCGAAGGCGGTCGGGCAGCGCGGAGCGAGGTCTTATCTCCCTTGACTGCCGCGCTATGCTCCGCGCAGGCGCCATCATGCCTGACGGCAAGGTCGATGTGATGGTGGGCGACAAAGGGGCATGGACGGGACCGAGCATTGGCGCGGACTTCTCTGTAACGTTTTATCCACAGTGGCAAGCCTTGGACGACTGGTCTATCTCTTTCCACCCGCGCACCGACCGCCACGGCAATCCCATCCGCCACCGCCAAGCAGGCATGGGCGTGGGGCTCAGTTACTGGTGCTTCGGACAGAACGCCCTCCTCGGGCATGCTATCGCTCCTTATCTCTATCTCGACATCCCCCTCGTCAGCCTGCCGCATTTCGTCTTGGGGCTGCGCCCGGGCATCGGACTCGGGTTCCTCACCAAGACCTATCGCAACACCGTCCCCGAGGGGCACATGTTCCAAGACTTGGTGGACGCCAACCGTTGCGTGGGCAGCGTTACGAACTTCCATTTCCCCGAAGCCCTCTATATGGAGTTCCCCATCCGCAACGGCTGGAGCATAGCCGTAGAAGGCGGCTGGTACCATTTCAGCAACGGCTCTACAGTCCAACCCAACTCAGGCTACAACATCTTCGCCGCCTCCCTCGGTGCCCGCAAAACCCTCGATGCACTTCAAGGAGGGGCGGTCTCCAGGCCGCCCCAAAGGGAACTACTGGGGACGCGGGCGTCTCGCCCGCGGTCAGTACAGAGCAATCAAGGAGGTGCGGTCTCCATGCAGCCCCAATATGGGGAAGAAAACGACAACTCAGAAACGAATCCATCATCCCCCTCCCTATGTAGGGAGGGCATGGGTGGGTCTAAATCTTGGTCACTCGAGTTCTCCCTTGCCGCCGGTGCCCGCCAAGTCTATTACCGCGACCAAGCCACTTTTGCCGTGGGTGAGTTCCAAGCGGCAGCCTACTGGCTCGCACATCCCATCTTCCGCCTCGGCGGAGGACTCGACCTCTTCTACGACGGTGCCTATAAACAGCGCGAGACCCATTTCGGCAAGACCCACCTCGCCGCCGCCAAACCATCCGACTGCTGGCGCTTGGGTGTGAGCCTCCAGCCGGAGTTCATCATCGGGCAGTTCACCGCAGGCTTCCATGTCGGCTTTTACCTGCTTGACCCCGTGAAAGAACTGGAGCCCGCAGACGAAGCCAAAGCCTCTTCTACGGGCAGAATAGAGAACAAAGGAATCTTCTACTCCTACGACCTCCTCAATGCCGGCAGTGCAGGCAAACCCGACGGCTGGCTCTACACGCAGATAGTCCTCCGCTACCGCCTGCCTTACCACCTCTTCCTCCAAGCCAATATGAAAGCCCACATCACCAAAGTCGAGTTCGTCTCCCTCGGCATCGGCGCATATTTGTAACCCTATATGTCAGGGTGCTCTAATAAAGGAGGTGCGGTCTCCATGCCGCACCAAAATAAACAATATAGGGTACGCAGGCGATGTCCGGCGTACGCAGGTGGCACATACCGACTTGTCGTGTGCGTCCCCGCCTGCTCTAAAGGAGGTGCGGTCTCCAGGCCGCATCAAAAAAGAAAACCACCGGGTACGCAGGCATCCCGCCCGCGGGCAGTTTGTAACCAACTGTTTAGCGTCAAGTGCAAGTTTTTTAATGAATTTCACCGTAATCCTTGCATAATCCCTAAAAAAATACTAACTTTGCGCCCTGATAAGAATAATCGATGTCCCCTCCGAATGTACATGCGAGAAATTAATGTCTAATTACACGATAATTAATGTTAGAAGAAAAAAATATTTGAACAATTTTTGGAAATATTTGTTGAGTAAAAAGCCATTACGAGAAATTAATGTCTAATTACACGACAATTAATGTTAGAGGAAAAAATATTTGCCAAATTTTTGAAAATCTTTGTTCAGGTAAAAGCCACTACGAGAAATTAATGGTTAATTACACGATAATTAATGTTAAGAAAAATATTTGCCAAATTTTTGGAAATATTTGTTCAAGTAAAACGATTACGAGAAATTAATGTCTAATTACACGGCAATTAATGTTAAAAGAAAAAAGCAATTAATGTAAGAAACACACCATGTCCACAGCAATAGAATTTAACCACGTAGGCAAACAATATCGTTTAGGACTCGTCTCTACGGGCACCATTGCCCACGACCTCAACCGTTGGTGGCAGACCAGTATCCTTCGCCGCGAAGATCCCTATTTGAAGATTGGTTCCGTCAACGACCGTGCCCAGAAAGCCGATAGCGAGTATGTATGGGCGCTGCGCGATATTGATTTCAAGGTCGAGCAGGGCGATGTGGTCGGCATCATCGGCAAGAACGGCGCCGGCAAGAGCACCCTGCTCAAACTCCTCAGTAAGGTTACCGCCCCCACCACGGGCACCATCCGCGCCCGTGGACGTATCGCCAGCCTCCTTGAGGTCGGCACGGGCTTCCATGGGGAGATGACCGGTCGCGAGAATATCTATATGAATGGTGCCATCCTCGGCATGACCAAGCAGGAGATTGCCGCTAAGTTAGACGAGATAGTGGCTTTCTCCGGCTGTGAACGCTATATCGACACCCCCGTGAAGCGCTATTCCAGCGGTATGATGGTGCGTCTCGGCTTTGCCGTTGCAGCCCACCTCGACCCCGAGATCCTCGTCGTGGACGAAGTCCTCGCCGTAGGCGACGCCGAGTTCCAGAAGAAAGCCATCGGCAAGATGAAAGACGTCTCCCAAGGCGAAGGCCGCACCGTCCTCTTTGTCTCCCACAACATGACCAGCATCAAGAGCCTTTGCAAACACGGCGTAATCTTGCAAAACGGTATGCTCATCGACCAAGGCGAGATAGACCCCATTGTAAGCCACTACCTCCGTGGCGACAACGACTTGGATAACCACAAGGTATGGAACGAACCCTACAAAGGAAATAACGGTTTCGAACTGTTGGAGATAGGCGTGCGCCCCAAAGGCGGCGACTATACCGATGTGATGCGGGTGTCCGATGAATTGGAATTGGTTATGCGCTATCGCTTGCAACAACCTTTGGAGAAGTTTTGGATAACGCTCCATCTGAAAAATGAACAAGGCGAACGCCTATTCTCCACTTCCGGTGGAGGACGCTGCTACGATAAGCACCATGAGGCTGGCGAATACGAGCAGATATGCCACCTCCCGAAAGATTTCTTCAACTGGGGAACATTCACCATTGATTTTATGGCGTTCAACCAGCCCTCCAACGTCGAATGCTTGATGTCAGAGTCTGATTTCATCTCTTTCACCTTGGCAAATCGTCCGGTGGAGATTGGCGGTTGGATGGGACGCGAGCCGGGCGATATAACCCCCAAGTTCGAATATACCGAGCATAAAGTACACTAATCATGGCAGCGCAGAACCAAATAACCGTTACCAGTCCGCTCCTCCCTAACTTGGAGGAGTATAATGCCATGCTCCAAGATATATGGAACCGCAAGTGGATTACGAACAATGGCTATTACCATCAGCAATTGGAGCAAGCCCTTGCCGAATACCTCGGTGTGCCCTATATCAGCCTTTTCACCAACGGTACGCTACCGCTTATCACGGCCTTGCAGGCATTGGGTATCACCGAAGGTGAAGTCATCACCACACCGTATTCCTTTGTCGCAACCAGCCATTCTATCTGGTGGAACAAACTGAAGCCTGTTTTTGTGGATATAGAGGAAGACACCTGCGGCATGAATCCGACGAAGATTGAGGAGGCAATTACGGATAAGACGGTGGCTATCATGCCAGTGCATTGTTATGGTTGCCCGTGTAATGTGCAAGCCATAGATGCCATAGCAAAGAAGCATAACCTAAAAGTAATCTACGACGCCGCCCATGCATTCGGTGTACAAGTTCTCGCGCAGAGCTTATCATACGATAATAAAGACTCGTTTGTTTGCAAATGGGGTGCTCATACAGCAGACGCGGTCTTGTATGGGAGGCTAAAGGAACATGCTAATCATAATAGGAAGAACCCGACAGAAGCCGAATCTATCTTGTGGAATATGTTGAGAGGTAATGGGTTGAATCTGCATTTTCGCAGGCAACATATCATTCAAGATTTTATTGTAGATTTCTTCTGTGTAGATAAGGGCTTGAGCATTGAGTTGGATGGTGGATATCATCTGTCAAAAGAGCAACAACAGGAAGATGCACGTAGGACACAGGAACTTCAGAGATTAGGCGTTACCGAACTTCGTTTTACCAACGAAGAACTCTTCTTGCAACCCGACCAAGTCTTATCCAAAATCAAAGATGTAGCCTCCCATCTCCCCTCCCGTGTAGCCTCCCATCTCCCCTCCCTTCAGGGAGGGGCTGGGGGTAGGCTTTTCTCTATCTTAGAATATGGCGATGTAAGCACCCTTTCATTTCATGCCACGAAGGTGTATAACACTATCGAGGGCGGAGCAATGGTCATGCACACACCCGAGATGAAATACGATGTGGATAATCTCAAGAATTTCGGCTTCCGTGGTGAGACTACAGTCGTAGCACCGGGTATCAACTCCAAGATGGATGAGATGCGTGCTGCCTACGGACTCCTGAACCTTAAGCAAGTAGATAAGGCGATTGAGGCAAGAAAGCGAGTGGCTTCCATGTATGTGGATGCTCTGAAGGATGTGAAAGGAATCAAATTGTTTCCTTACGAGATAACGCCATTCCAAAATGCCGATGGGCTATCTTCCTTCTCTTTAGGGGAGGATAGAGGAGAGGCTCGTTTCCTGTGGAACTTTGCGTATTTCCCTATTTTGGTTACAGAAGAATATGGCAAAACCCGCGATGAGTTGTACTTCCACATGAAGGAGCAAGGTATCTTAGGACGCCGCTATTTCTATCCGCTTATAACCGATTTCGAACCTTACAAACATTATCCGAGCGCCTCTCCCACCAACCTCCCCGTAGCCACCCGCATAGCCAACCAAGTCATCTGCCTCCCCATGCACCACGCACTCACCGAGGAAGATGTTCAACGAGTATTGAGTTGTATTATAAACAATGCGTAAAATATAGGTGTAACACTATTATAAGTATTATTATCATGATGAATAGAGCTGATATTAATGAGAAACGTGCCATTGAAAGTGTCGTAATGCAAAAGCAATCGGATGGATATCAACGTGCCGTTGAGGCAAAGATACCCGTAACTTTTGTATCAGGATCGAAAGTGGTAACTATGCACAATGGAAAGCGCACTGTTATTGCAGAAGTGAAGCCATCAGTCAAATTGCGTACACCTAAGATCTATATCCTTAAGTAGAATATGGCAAAGCGACTAAGAATCTTGGCAGGTCCGAACGGCTCGGGAAAAACGTCTATCTATAGGGGACTCCGTGATAAATTCAATTGGGGAGTATTTGTTAATGCAGATGAGATAGAAAAGGCGTTGAGGGAATGTGCTGAACTCAATTTAAGTGCCTATGGCGTTTGTAATACTAATTTTGCGCAATTTGAACTAGCATTTAATCAGTCTCTGCAAGCCCAAAAGTCAAGATGCGTTTTGTCAAATATAGATTTGGTGGATGATGTTTTGACGATTAAAGATTCTAATTTGCTTGATTCTTATTTTTCGGCCTTTGTCGCTTCGTATATTCAATCGTTTTTGATAAATGCAGGGGTTTCTTTTTCATTTGAGACTGTTATGTCGCATCCGAGTAAGTTGGATGTTATGTTAAATGCGAAAGAAAAAGGATATAGAGTGTATTTGTATTATGTATCCACATTGTCTCCGGAAATTAATATAGGACGTGTGGCAGCGCGCGTGGCAGAGGGAGGACACAATGTAGAGGAAGATAAGATACGTTCTCGATATTATCGTTCATTAGGACTGCTACGGGATGCGATAAGTATTGCAGATCGTGCTTATGTATTTGACAATAGCGGAAAATCTAACCGATGGATAGCCGAATATAGTGGTTCAGATGGACGCTTAACGGTTTATAGTAATACTGATTGGTTTAACAAATATGTATTAGACATGCTTTCATAATTTTTCTCATCTATGTATTTTATTGGGCGAAGAGAATATGTACAAGGTTATATGTTGATGAGGAAAAGTAATACTACAAAAAATAATGTCCAACCCAAAGAAAATAATGCTCCTCGGTGGTATCCACTATCTTTTGCCGGTTATCAAGGCGGCGCACGAACAGGGCTACTATGTCATTACGGCAGACTACCTGCCGGATAATGTCGCACATCGTTATTCGGATGAATATGTTAATGTGTCCATTGTTGATAAGGACGCAGTGCTGAAAGTGGCAAGAGAGAGATATATAGACGGTATCATCTCTTTCGGCGTGGATCCGGGAGTGGTCTCTGCGGCGTATGTGCAGGAAAAGATGGGCTTACCGAGCATGGGACCTTATGAGTCGGTTAAGATATTGCAAAACAAAGATTTATTCCGTGCTTTTCTTGCCGAAAATGGTTTCAATGTACCGTTCGCGAAAGGATTTGCAGATAAGGCAAGTGCCATAGGAGAAGTATCTGATAAGATTAAAAATGATGAATGGTCATTACCTCTTATCGTAAAGCCAACGGATAGCGCAGGTAGCAAAGGGGTAACAAAGGTGGAGGATTTGGCATATCTGGATATTGCCATAGATGAAGCCTTTGATAAATCAATTAGTGGGCATATCATTGTCGAACAATATATAGAAAAAGTGGGTTGTAGCAGTGATACCGATAGTTTCCTGCTCAATGGGAAGTTTGTTTTTATGTCTTTTAATGCTCAACGGTTTGATGCCGACGCGGCTAATCCGTATGCCCCATGTGCTTATACTTGGCCTAGTACCTTCTCACATGCGGAGCAAGAGTTAAGAAAAGACTTGCAACGCTTGATGACCCTGTTGAATATGCAGACATCGGTCTTTAATATCGAAACACGTGTATCAACGGACGGAAAACCCTATATCATGGAGTGCACTCCGCGAGGAGGTGGCAATCGCCTATGTGAGATGTTGCGTTATGCAACAGGCAAAGACTTAATAACTGCGCAAGTGCGGGCTGCTGTAGGAGATACTGTGGATGTGGAAACGATTACGCCGGATGCAGAAATGTACCATGGTCATTGGGCTGAGATTATCCTGCATGCCAAGAAAAGTGGAGTCTATGAAGGCATCGAAATCGCAAAAGACCTTCCTGCCGAGGTGGTCGAGAAAGATATGTGGGTCAGAAAGGGGGATAAGGTGGAAGCGTTCAATGGTGCTAACAATGCCATAGGCACTTTGGTCCTTCGCTTTGCCGACAAAGAGGAGATGGAGTATGCCGTTACCCACCAGCATGAATGGCTAAGGATTGATGTAAGATGATAGACGCGATAGGAGGATATTTTGGACTGGCGGATAGAGATTTGGAAAGTGAGCACTATCCGGTAGATGGCGTTCGGGTAAACACCGCACGCACTGCGCTGGAGTATATCTTACGTCAGTTACCCGATGTACAGACAATCTATCTCCCGTTTTATACCTGCGAAGCCGTTATAGAACCACTTCAGAAGTTGTCTCTTTCGTATCATTTCTATCATATCAATATGCGCCTGGAGATGGCGGAAGATATCCCAATGGGTGAGGGTGTGTATGTGATTGTAAATAACTATTTTGGATTAAAAGACGCGTATGTAGCAAAAATGGCAAGTAAGTATGGGGAACATCTGATCGTAGATAATGCCCAAGCACTTTTCGCACCGACGTTACTTAATATAAAGGCTATTTATAGTGCGAGGAAGTTTGTTGGCGTAGCAGATGGAGGTTTTGCAATAGGGGTTTCGGAGTTACCTATCGAGAAGTACGAGGAGGATACTCACCAACATGATTCACATTTGTTGATTCGAAAAGAGCAAGGAGCTGAGGCAGGTTTTCAAGCTTATCGCCAAAATGAGAAACTATTGGATGATCAACCAATTCGTAGAATGGCTGTTGCAACGGGTGATATCTTAACCCACATAGATTACAATAAAGTGATTGCTCGTCGAAGAATCAACTTTAAGATGTTGCACGAGATGCTTGGAGATGACAACAGGTTGCCGATACTGGATATGAATACTTTTGTCTGCCCGATGGTGTATCCGTTTTTGCCGAAAGAGGATAAGGATATAAGGAATCGACTAATAAAAAACAAAATATATGTCGCTCGTTATTGGCAGAATGTCCTCAGTTGGTGCAATCCGCAGGATATTGAAACAAAATTAGCAAAAAACTTAATCCCCCTCCCCATAGACCAAAGATATGGCGAGCAGGAAATGAGGAAGATAATTAAACTTATTAAGAACAAAGATATACAATAACTTATGAAGAAAAAAATTATCCTTTTTGGCGCAACTGGAAATGTAGGCTCGTATGTTCTTAAATACGCCATGGAATATTTCAATACAGAGGAATACGAAATTATCGCAAGTGGTCGAAGAGAAACTGATTTTTTCAACTCTTGGGGGATATCTTATTATTCTGTGGATCTTACTAATGTACAAGATTTGGACAAGTTGCCCGCCGAGAATGTTTATGCTGTTATTCTTTTGTCGGCACAAATCCCATCATACATGGAGGTTTATGAACCTGAAAAATACATTACTTCCATAATTAATGGCGGTTTTAATGTGCTGGAATGGTGCCGAAAAACGCATGTGGATAGAATTTTATTTTCAACCACCGTTTTTGATTTAGCAGAATATCCACACGAACACATCCTATTAGCAGATGATAGACCTAATTTTAATTATAAGGGAGATCATGCTGTTTATGTTATTGCTAAAAATACTATGTTGGAGTTGTTGGAGCATTATCATCAAGAGTATGGTCTAAAAACTTTTGTATTTAGATTCCCTACAATATATTGTTATTCGCCTTATCCGTATTATTTCCCCAATGGCGTTAAAACAAAAAGGCCTCTATATCAAATGATAGAAAAAGCTATGAAAGGCGAACCTATAACTATTTATGGAGATGGTACCTATGCGAAAGATATGGTCTATGTGTATGATTGTGCTCAAATGATTTGTAGTGCGGTGAAAGTTGGCAGAGAAAAAGGAGTTTATAATGTTGGAACAGGACAGCCTGTAACAATAGAGGAGCAAATAAGAACCATTGTGGAAGTATTCTCCCCAAAGGAAAATCCTTCTCCTGTTGTATATGCTCCTGATAAGATTTGTGCCGGTGGTTTCTTGATGGATATTTCTAATGCGGTTATTGATTTGCAATATGCTCCTCAATATGATTGTCGCAAGTTATTAGAGGATATCAAAAGAGAAATGGAAATCCAGCGTTTCCGCGAACTAAGACTACGAAATGATGAAACAATGAATACTACAGAAAAAAAGGTAAATAATTGTGAAGCCCAAAACATAACGAAGATGCCGCAATCTATAACCAATATCCCATTCGAGGGGGGGGGGTAAACAATAACTACTTATTTGCAAGTAGCAAAGAAAGGAGGATTGCATGAACAACTTTCGTGTGTACCTCCGTGCATTTGAACCGAATGATTATCTTACGACCGTCAATTGGCGTAATGATGACGAAATCAATGCCATGTTAGGCGGTATGAAACGATATGTTTCTGCTGCGTATGAAAGAAAATGGATTGAAGATGCAATCTTTCATTCAAAAGATGTACGTTTAGCTATTTGTATGGTGGATGATAATACCCATATCGGAAATGTATATATGACAGATATTGACTTGCAGAATCAATCATGTATATCTCATATCCTCATTGGTGATAAGCGTTTTTGGGGTAAAGGATTGGCGGCTGAGGCTTTGGGAATGGCTGTGGATTATATGATTAATGAATGGCACATACATAGGATTAGTGCTTTGGTTTTGCAGTCAAATCAATCCTCCCTCCGAGTACATCAAAAAGTAGGTTACGAAATAGAGGGGCTACTACGTGATAGTGTGTACAAAAATGGCAATTGGCAGAGCCAATACTTACTCAGTCTCATCCGAAGATAATTAAGAGTTTATTACCTGTCAAGAGTGAGTGATTAGTGGGTGATTAGTAGGTTATTAGTGGGTGATTAATATGGCAGAAATAAAACAACAAAGCAATAAGAGTACACAACGAAGCAGTTTGAAAAATCTTTATAGAATAAATAAAGCTTTGTAGATAAGACAATTCCTTATCTCGACGACTAAATCAATAAATTATGAGCCAAGTCAAACTGATAGATCCCGTAGAGAGCCTGCAAGGCAAGATGTCCCGCAAGGGTGAGACTATCTTTCGTTGCAAGCACTATCGTGATGCCAATGGCAAAATCATCGCGCAGGGGGCGCAGGAAGCCTATGTCATTGCCAAACCAAGAGACCGTGAGAAGAATCCGCCAGTCGGAGCGGAGAAAAGACAGATAGACCTCTTTGCGGAGGCGAGCCGCCGTACCACCATAGAGATTGCCCCCGACTCGCCACGCCGTGCATACTGGCAACAGCGTTTCCAAGCCCAACTTACCAAACCGGAGCACACCAACCCTTCAGACCCGAACTCACCCCTCCGCAAAACATACCGCCAACTGAACACTTTCGTCCGCACAACTATCTACAACGAACTGAAAAACGCACAGAAAAACGAGAAGAATATACAAAACAACTAAAGTAATGTCCGCACAAACACTACCAAAATATAAAGTCGCCATCAACTGCCTCGTCTACAACCACGAGCCCTATCTTCGTGAATGCCTCGAAGGTTTTGTCATGCAGCAGACCGATTTCCCTTTCGTGGCTATCGTCCACGATGATGCCTCCACCGACCACTCCGCCGACATCATCCGCGAGTATGCTGCCAAGTACCCCGACATCATCCATCCCATCTACGAAACCGAGAACCAATGGCGAAAGGCAGATGGCTCCCTAACCAAGATAATGGATACTGCCATCGCGGCCACCGGTGCTACCTATATTGCCATGTGCGAAGGCGACGACTACTGGACCGACCCCCACAAACTCCAAAAACAAGTCAATTTCCTTGACACCCACCCGGAGTATGTACTATGTTGCCATCGATATAAGATTCTTAATCAAAACGATGGTACTTGGAATCAAGATTATATCGCTGCTTTCTTTACAGAAGACATAAACGCAGAGGGATTTGCATTTACGAAGAAGGACAACCTACATACTTGGATTACCAAGACGATGACGCTACTATACCGTGCGTCAGTAGCAATTCCTGATACCGCGCATTTCCGTTATTGGCGTGATGTACATCGGAATTATTATATGTTGAAGCAGGGTAGGGGCTATTGTTTGCCTTGGATTGGAGCGGTTTATAGGAGACAGGATGGAGGAGTCTTTGCTCCCTTGAGCAATTGGCAGAAGCAGAAAGTTGGATACCTGATAACCAACGAGTTATTGCGTGCAAATCCCGATGATGTTGACCTGAAGGATTATATGAAGGAGTTGCATAAGACTATGTTGGATAGCATACGTGCTTTGGTACAACAGCATCGGTGGAAAGAGGCTTGGGAACGTGGCAAACTCTATTTCCCGCAGGATAGGTATCTCTATGGTAATCGTGGGCTGCTGTTCTCTCTCAAAAAAATGCTTCATTCCTATATCTATTCTTTGCAGAAAAAATAATACCAGCATATTACATTCTTAATGGCAACGATTCCATGTTTAATGTGTCTCTTATTGCTACCAATTAATGACTAATTATACGATAATTATATGTTATAAGAAGAATACATTTGAATAATTTTTGAGCATATTTGTTGAAACAAAAAGTGTTTGGTTGTTTTTGTATATAATTAACGAACATTTTTGTGTTAATTCTAATAGCAGTACCAATGTCGAATCCTCTTTTTTCCATATTGATTGCCAACTACAACAATGGCAAGTACCTCATGGATGCGATAGACAGTGTCCGGCGGCAGACCTATACCCATTGGGAGATTATCCTTGTGGATGATGCCTCAACCGACAACTCCAAAGAACTATACAAGGAGTTGGAAAAGGACAATCGTATCCACATCTACTACAATGAAGAGAACCGCGGCTGTGGTTATACCAAACGCCGTTGCGCAGATTTGGCAACTGGAGAACTATGCGGCTTCCTCGATCCCGATGACGCCTTAACACCCGATGCCCTGCAAATCATGGTAGAACAACACACCGCCCATCCGGAGGTATCCACTATCGGCAGCTGCTATTGGTGCTGTGATGAACACATGAACAAACTTTGGCATTCAGACCAATGGGTCTATTCTGAAGGTAAATGCTATCTGACTGATTTCCAACATCTCAGACCAATACCTTTCGCGTCATACAAACGCGAAAGGTACTCACAGACAGAGGGCATAAACCCTAATCTCAAACGAGCAGTGGACTTTGACCTTTATGTCAAGTTGGAAGAGCAAGGAGGAATTATTTTTCTGCCAAATGTCACGTATTATTATCGCATCCATAACCAACAAATATCAACACATGGCGATTTCAAAAGTATGTACTGGCAAATATATGTGATTATTAAAGCCTGTGAACGAAGAGGAATATCTGCGGAAGATGTTGTGAATGACTTAATGAAAGATAATTGGCAATGGTATATAAAAAATGGAGTAGGGTACGAGGTGCCGCAACCACAACCTTCCCTCTATAAAAGAATGCTATCACGTCTTATTCGAAAATGCAAGAAACTATTGAATCATCTGTTTTAGTCTCTGTGATAATGCCGGTCTATAATCCCGGTGCTTGTTTTAGAGATATGCTTGATGCGTTGCATAATCAATCTTTGCAATGCATGGAGATAATATGTATATTGGATTGCCCGACTGACAATAGTGATGTAATCTTAGCGGAATATACTCGTATTGACTCGCGTTTTATAGTAATTAGAAACGAGGTAAATAAGGGAGTTGGAGAAAGCAGGAATATCGGTTTGCAGATGGCAAAAGGGGTATATGTAGGCTTTTGTGATGATGATGATAGTATTATATCGCATACCTTTTTTGAAGATTTATACACTGCGGCGCAACAACATAACGCAGATGTCGTGATGTCGGATGTCATAATAGATAGTGGGGGCAATAAGACACCAATAAGGTTTGATGAACACACAACAAATTTTACACAATTGCAATCTTTGCTATTCCCTGAATATTCGTCTTTATGTAAAAATAAGTTGGCACGCAGTGTGTGGCACTCTGTTTATAAACGAGACTTTATTGAGAAAAATATAATCGGTTTTTATAGTCGTTCTACGCATCTGGAAGAAGATACTCTTTTTAATGTACAAGTCTTTACGAAAACAAATAATTTCTTAATAGTTCCGAAGACTTATTATTGTTGGAACTTAACCAACACGCGAAATATGGCTAACTTCCAATCACAAAATGATATTCGTGCCCTAAAAGCTTATTTTGATGTAGTGCATGATACCATATCATCTTCGGAATTATTGAATACACGACAAAAAAAATTTTTGTTGAAAGGTTGTTTATCTGCACATTTTTTTCAAAGGTATTGCATTTGGCGTGACATTGAGATGAACATTGTGCTAAAGATTTTGGGTAGTAGCATAAGATATCTTAGCTCGCGCAACCTCATGCAGGTCTATTTTGAATCACCATTAGGGGCATGGCGGAATATAGCAATGTTGACAAAGTTCACGTTGTATGTGTGGAGATTGAAATATCGTTACTATATGTCAAGAGTAAAATAAAGATTTTGTGTTAATATATAATATTTGAACAATTTTTGGGAATATTTGTTGAAGTATAGAAGTTCTTTGTTTTTGTATAGTAAACATTCAAAGTATGTAAATTTGCAGATTCGCATAATATGTCATTCTTAATAAAAATCAAACGAAAATTATATAAACTCACACATCCTACTCAAGGAGAGATTTGGTGTTTGCATCGTGTGGTGCATAATCGCTCTATATATCCTGCTAATCGAGACTTAGAAATTACCTCGGACTATCTTGAGCATCTAATTCAGAGGTATAGAGAGAAGGGTTACAACTTTGTAAGTATTGATTGCTTAGTGCGCTCCAAGTGCATACTACCGCGGAAATTGGTGAATATCTCTTTTGATGATGGTTTCGTGGATGTGTACGAAAATGCGTTTCCTATTTTCAAACGCTATAATATTCCTTTCACAATCTATCTAACCACAGGATTTCCTGACTACAAGGCAGATCTGTGGTGGCTTCAGATGGAGCATTTGGAATTTACTCCCGCCGATTTCGAATCCATTAATAAGAAGATATATGCTTCTGAAAAGCCCATGGCTGAGGTAATGCACCAACTGACATCAACCTCAATAGATGTTGAATTAACTCGCCGATATGCACTATCATGGGAACAACTCATAGAAATGGTGGATAGCGGACTCTGTACCATAGGTTCGCATACATGCTCACATCCGGGATTAACAAGAATATCATCGAACGAGGTACTCCGAGAACTAATAGAATCAAAACATATCATAGAAACACGATTGCATATCAAGGTGCAGCATTTCTCCTATCCACATAGTATGCAGAATGAAACGATATTAAGATTGGTGAAGCAGGCAGGCTACCAAACAGCCACATTAGGTTATGGTGGTGCCATTAGAAAAGGAGATAATCCACATAGTTTAAATCGTGTTTACATTGTTCAACCATGAAAAGTATTATAGGAAAGCTCAAACGCTTTTATTTCCGTACAATGCCACGACTGATGATGAGCTGTGATGTATGTATGTATGTATGTATGTATGTATGTATGTATGTATGTATGTATGTATGTATGTATGTATGTATGTATGTATGTATGTGGGCGCTGACGAGTAATGAAAATTGATAACGGAGAATATGTATATCCCTTCTTTAACGCATATTTTATCCAAAATATGTTATCGCTTTCTCTATATAGTTTAGCGCGGGGATACCTCCCTCATATTGAACTCGGTAATAGAAAAGATGACTATACGAATTGGCAAACTTTTTTTGAACAACCGTTTAAGACCAATACAGCGCAGTGTGTTATTTCAAACGATGTCCCCCATGGCTATTGTAATTATTGGATGGATATTGCATGGGATAAAAAGCAGTTGAAAAGATGGTGCCGAGTATATCATGCTTTGGTTCGATATAATGCGCAAACCAAACGCTATATGGATGATGATTATAATGCAATTATTCAACATGGGCAAAAAATATTGGGAGTACTTTGTCGAGGTTCAGACTATCTTGTAATAAAGCCTAAGGGGCATCCTATACAGCCGACGATTGACGAAATGGTGAAAAAAGTTGAGGAGGTATTTAGAAATGGACAATATGATAAGATTTATTTGGCAACAGAAGATGAAAGAATAGAGCAGCACTTTATGAATACCTTTCCGGATACGATTATTGTAAACAAAAGATTATATTTTGCCGAATCATTTGAAAGGTTGAGAAGAAACAATAGTTCTGTTGATATCACGGATGTTAAGTTGAATGGAACGGATGCTAACTACAAACGTGGCATACAATATTTATCTTCAATGGAGATCCTTTCGCGTTGTGATGGATTGGTTGCATCTAATTGTGGAGGAACAGTTTTGGCACTTTTGATGAATAATATGAAATACAATTATACCTATGTCTTTAATTTAGGATTCTATTAACGATGAATACCCCTCGACTATCTGTCATATTGCCCGCATATAATGCCGCACGCTACCTCCCTGAGGCTATCAATAGCATCCTGCAACAGACCTTCTCTGATTTCGAGTTGCTGGTGCTGAATGATGGCTCCGTGGATAACACCGAACAGGTGGTGCTGGAATTTAATGACCCGCGTATCGTCTATATCTGCAATGACCAAAATATAGGTTTGGCAAATACGATAAACAAAGGGCTTTCTTTGGCGCGCGGGGAACTCATTGCGCGGATGGATGCGGATGATATATCTTTACCAACAAGGCTTGAAACACAAGTACGTTATCTTGACGAACATCCCGATGTCATGTTGTGTTCATGTGCTTTGCAACAGTTTGGAGCATCAGACAAGCAAATGATAGGACGAGAAGACTTTGAGTTGGTGAAGGCAGAGATGCTCTTCTCTTCTGCTATCGGACATGCCTCATCGGTGTGGAGGAAGGCATTTTTTGAGGAAAACCATCTGATGTTTATGCAGGACGAGTTCCCTGCGGAAGATTATGGCTTATGGACAAGAGCCGTTTTCTACGGTAAGATGGTGAACATCCCAGATTTGTTGTATCGTTATCGTATCTATCCCGAGCAAGTAACGGCTACGGATATGCGTTCGGCAGAGAAATGTAGACAGATACGGCAGAAATATATTGCCCGCCTATGCCCGTATGTTAGCAAAGAATATATAGACGCATTTATCAGTATGGATGATGGAATTTCTGCCTATTCTCAATGGAGAAAATGTGTGGCTTTTGTCCGTTATATGGTTCGCCATACTACATCTATTGCTAAGCCCTGTCTCCACCGACTGCTCTTTGGCTACCTTGCCCAACGGGCAAGACGAGATGCCCGCAACCTGCCAAACATATATCAGCGTGCTATGGTCAGACTGGAAGGCTGCTATTTCCGACTTATCAAATACCTGAATTTTGCAAATGATGTATAGATGGCTATGAATGCAAATAGCATTTTAATTGCGATACTATCTATCCATCGTTAATACATTATTCAAAAATATATCATGCAACTAACTCATTATCTTATTACTCGCTTTAATATCGTCCAATCTTGGTATTTCTCTTGTGCAGAGAAAGGACGTGGTACCGCCATCCAAACCGACGAGTGGCTTGACAATCGTTTTATGCTCTTTGAACGCTATTGTTTTCCCTCCGTCAAGTCGCAAACAGCTACATTCACTTGGCTCGTATTGTTCAATTCTGAAACACCGGAATGCTATCGGCAGCGCATTACTGCTTACCAACGACAGATGCCCAATTTTGTCCCATTGTTTTTACACCCCTATGGAGATGAGACGGCTATTGTCAAACAATATATTTCTTCCCATTGTAATACCGACTATTTGCTTACCACTCGTATGGACAACGATGATATGCTCCATACCGATTACTTGATGTGGATACAGCAGGCTGCCACGCCCACTGACCATCGGATGATACTCAACTATGCCGAGGGCTATCAATATGATGTGAAGAGAAAAGTCATATACAGAATGTATTATCCCGACAATCATTATTTTTCCGTATTAGAACCTTACACGCTTGATTATCATACATGCTTGGGGATTGACCATTCTGACCTTTCTCTATATGGAGAATATACGGAATTACCTACGAATAATGGGGGGGGGGTGGATAGAAGTGCTGCATTCGCATAATGTAGCAAACCATAGGCATTGTTTGTCCCCTGTTCGGAGGTTCCCCAAAAATATGTTTGCTACCTTTTTGCCACTAAGTATATGGATGTATGCGATAGATACCATTCGCTTCAAAACACAACGATTCAGACACTGGTTCTCCCATAAGTTTGATAAACATATTATGCAACGTATCAGAAAAATTTGTAATCTGTAAAACATGCCCTTATTTTCCGTTATCATACCGATTTATAATACCGCAGTCTATTTAGACGATTGTTTGCAGTCGGTTGTGTGCCAACTCCCCGAGCAGGAGGTGGAGATTATCTGTATCAACGACGGCTCCACGGACGATAGTGTGGCGGTATTGCAACCTTACTTAGCGCGTTATCCGAATATCCGCCTTATCAACCAACCCAATGCCGGTCTCTCCGCGGCACGCAATGCAGGCTTGCAACATGCCAACGGAGATTTCGTCCTGTTCTTAGACAGCGATGACATGCTTCTGCCCAATGCCTTAAAGACTTTGCAACAGACCATACGGCTCCATCCTTCGGCAGATATCGTTGCTTTTGGTTCTATCCTATGGTATGACACCGAGAACAAGAAAACCCCAAATGCCGCGTTTAACCATACAGAGGCGATTATGTATCGTAGCGGTATGGATTACCTCGCTTATTTTGTTAACACACGTGGATGGGGACCCTCGGCTGCGTGTTTCTATGCGTATCGTAGGACGCTAATAACGCAAAATAAACTGCTTTTCCCTGTGGGTATGCTCCACGAAGATGAACTGTTTGTGCCGCAAACCCTTAGCCTTGCCGGTGAGGTGCACACTATTTCGGAGAGCATCTACCTCTATCGCATGCGCAAATCATCCATCGTGCATACAGAAACGGAGAAACACTCTCGAGACAAACTTTCCATTGCACACCAATTGGAATGTTTCTTTCAAGAACATAATAACATGAACACTGCCACGCGCCGCATTGTCTATTCTCTCTTGCTCAATGCTATGCTCGGATTAAAACGATTGCATATCCGTTTGCCGTTAGCTGAATGGAGACATGTTTTCCAACTGGCTGATTCTTCAAAAACACGTCTGAAACTAATCAAGAAGATTTGTACTATATGAAGCATATTTTTATTCCATCCGGAGGACTTGCCAATAGGGTGAGGGTCATTTTGAGTGCGCTACAATGGCAGAAAGATTACGGACAGAAAGTGTCTATCTGGTGGCATGCCAATCCGGACTTAGCATGCCGATTCGAGGATATCTATATGCCGGTTAAGGAAATCAGCGAGGTGGGAAAAACACAAGGATATCTGTTCCGGCTTGTGAAGAAATTATCAAAGATGCACCTCCTGCCTTGGAGAGCGGTATTTGATGAGATGCAGTACAAAGCTGTAAATCAGTATATTAAAAATTATATGGGGGGGGGTAAAATAATGTGCCGCACTTTCTCTCGGTTTTACGAAGGCGCTAAGCCGGACTATCATCAAGTCTTCCGCTTGAATGCGTTTATGCAACAGAAGGTTGATGAAGCGCAACAATGTATATTGCCGACCACTATCGGAGTACACATCCGCAGAACAGATAATGTGGATAGTATTCGGCAAAGCCCCTTACAAGCGTTTGAGACGAAAATTGACAATTATTTGAAAGATTATCCCGCTGCTACCTTTTATCTGGCAACGGACGACCAAAGCGTGCAACAGGCGTTCTGCAAAAAGTATGGAAAGCGGATTATTGTTCGTAAAGGAACACTGGCACGAGATTCGAAAGAGGGCATTCAACATGCTGTTATTGAACTCTATACATTGGCGGCATGTCAAGAAATATGGGGCTCCTATTATTCCTCTTTCTCCGAACTCGCAGCGCAAATTGGTAATAAAAAACTAACGATTGTACAATAAAAAATATTTCTTATGAGAATCTTATGTTGTGCTCAAGTCTTTAGGACTGATACATTTGGTAGAGATGTGTATCTGATTCCATATTATCTGGCAAAAGAATTACAAGCAGAAGCGGTAGTTGCATATCCGTGTCCGAAGAATAGTAGAACTCTAAATTGTGATGCATTCGCACGGGGGGGGGTAAAATTATTACCCATACCTGTGTCGAAACCTATTCAAAATATTGGTGATGTCCGTTTGCAGATGATGAGATATGTTTGGAAATCTGCTCGTGAATTTGACATCCTACTTATGTATCACTTATCGAAAAATACAATGGTATTAGGACACATATTTAAGATGCGCAATCCTAAGGGAAAACTATTAGTAAAAGCAGACGGAGCATTCTGGGTAGAAAGAATGTGGCATTATGATAAACCCTTTAATTTAAGTTATTCTTACCACTTCCCAATGCAAAAACAGATGGCTATTGTGAAACGCTATTTTTGGAGATGGCATTATCAGCGTTTAATTCGTGAACTTGATATTTTTGCAATAGAAGATTATAACTGCTATTCTCAACTAAAGAATAAGCCATTAATAGATATTGATATATCTCAAAAAGTGCGACATATGCTTAATGGAGTTGATACTGAGTTAATGCAAAGATTAAATATCCGAGTGTCTGACATACGCAATAGAGAAAAAAGTTTTTTAACCGTTGGTTGGGTGGGAAAAGGCGTTAAAAATACGGATATGATTTTACGTGCGGCAGAAAAAGTATCTTTTAACGGCTGGAAATTATACATAGTGGGACCGCTGGAAAACGAAGACTATCAATTGACGATTAATTCATTTTTTAGTAAAAATCCACATTTAATAGATGTAGTCATTTTCATGGGTGCAATATATGATAAAAGTGTTTTATGGAAGTTATACAATAGTTCGCAATGTTATCTAATGACCTCTAGATTTGAAAGTTTCAATTTATCAATGCTTGATGCATACTTTTTTAGGCTATACATCCTCGCGACAGAAGTGGGGTTTACAAAGGATATGTTTGCAATGGGATGTGCAGGTGAAACACTTTTACAAGATAATTCTGATGATCTAGCGCAGAAGATGCAGGCTATTTGTAATGGAACTACAAATATTGTAGAAAGTATTCACCAAACTAAATTCAAAGATGTTTCTTGGGAAAATGCTGTAAAACAATTATGTATATGAACAAAAATAAATATTTTGCTAAAGTATTCAATGCTTTTTCTAAAGTAGTGCAAAACAAAGGTTCCTTAACTATCTGCACTGGTGCAAATGCTCCTTTTTATGAATCAATGCGTGATAATCTTTTGTCATCGATTGTTAAATATGAACCCAAGACAAAAATAGTTATTTGGGATTTGGGGCTTCTTGATTCGCAACTTTCTGAACTTCAGTACTTTGTGAAGAAATGGGGGGGGGTAGTCTACAAGTTTCCATTTGAAGAATTGAGTGAACATTATGCCATGGATAAACAAAATTATGCGTTTAAGAGTTATTGCATGATGAAGACAATGTGTTCTTGTGGTACTGATTATTTGTTGTGGTTGGATGCCGGATGTGGTATTGTCAATCGCTTAGATGCAGAAAGAAATATTATGAAAATGTATGGCATATATTCACCATATAGTTCTACTACAGTAAGTCAGTTAACAGTGCCCAATGTTATGTCTGAATATGCTGAGGGTATTGTTTGTATTGGAAGTAAACCCATGTTATCGTCCGGATGCGTTGGGGTAAATATTCATAATACCAAAGCAGTAGGTATTATTACGAGATGGTATCATGAGGGCGCTTTACCAAATTTATTGTCGCCAGTAGGTAGTAGCAAAAAGAATCATCGTCAAGATCAGTCATTATTATCTTTGGCATATTATTCAACCTATTCGAAAGTGCCTATCTTTGCTCGTAGATGGATAAATATTCGGTTTCATCTGAACAAGAATTTGGAAAAATCATGCGTGTGATTTTGTATTATGAGAACACTGGCTTTTTTACACCTACATATAATTGCGTTTATTACAACCGTGAGCGTACGATAGTCTTTGCCAACAAACAAGCTCAGAGTTTGTTTGGTTAATTGTGGATGATGGAAGCGAAGATGATATAGGATGGTAAGTGCAATGGTGGATACAAAACAATAAGATAGTTATTCAATAACATAAACCGTTCTAATGGCGGGAAACATAGTGCGCATAATACATTTCATGAGTACTGCCAGGTACCATTTTCACATGCCGTTTACATCCGAACTATGTACCATCACTTCTACCTTACTTTTGATACAAATGATGTACTTGTTGGAACGTATATCCATATCGGGTATGAAAAGTATTGACTTCTTGGGGAAAGAAACGTTAGCGATTTATCTTATCCACTTTATGTATTTATATTTGTTACCATTGGGGCGCATACATACATGCCGCGCTGATATGGCACGATATGAGTGAGGATATATTGGTGCTGTTCATATCAATTTGTATTCTTATCATTTCTTTTGGAACAGGAAAGTTATTTAAGTTATGTGTGAAACTATAAATATATCTGTTGTAGTGCCATTGTATAATAAGGAGCAGTCCGTCGTTAAAACAATGGAGTGTATTTTGGCGCAGACCTATCCTCCGATTGAGGTGCTGATAATTAATGATGGCAGTACAGATAATAGCCCCTCTGTGGTAGAGGATTTCATCTTTCGAAATAACTTACAGAAAACTTGGTCTCTCATTCGGAAACCGAATGGTGGTGTGTCTTCCGCACGCAATAGAGGAATTCAAGAGGCAAAAGGAGATTATATTGCATTCTTGGATGCGGATGATTATTGGGAACCTGACTATTTGCAAGAACAGTCCCGTATGATACAAGATTTCCCGAATGCCGCTATGTGGAGTGTTAGATGGTGTAAAGTGTTCAATGGTTCAACTATTTTTCTCAAAGTTCCTTCATGTTTTCAGCGAGGATATGTAAATGATTTTTGGAGCAATGCAGCTCATTCGAATATCTTCCATGTGAGTGCAACCATTTATTCCCAAAAGGCATTATTGGAAGTAAATGGATATGATGAACGTATCTCTATGGGTGAAGATTTGGATGTAACATTTCGCTTGCTATTGGCAAACAAGGGAGTTTTTAATCCTAATTATTTAGGCCTTCATTATGTGGAAGATGCTGAGAACCGGGCGATGAATAGAACTCATCCTTTGAACAAGACCTTAGCATATTATGTTGATAAGTATGAAATCGAACGCAGAAAGGATGCAGCATTTCGAAAGTTTTTTGATTCTACCGTTTTAGGTATGTTAATACCATATATTAATAATCGTATCGAAATCCGTTCTATTAAAGCAATAATAAGTAAGTTAGATTTGAGACAGCAAAAGTTTATGAATAGAGTTTTAGTTCTATCGCCACGGTTGTATAATCTATTGTCTCGTTGCTATCAGTACATAAGAAAATGAAAATAAGTGTAATTATACCGGTGTACAATGTGGCTCAATATATTCGCCATTGTGTGGATATTGTGCTTCGGCAAACATATCGCAATCTTGAAATTATCCTTGTAGATGATGGCTCGACGGATAATTCCGGTCAGATTTGCGATGAGTATGCTGCTACGGATTCTCGTATTCGGGTGATTCATAAACCAAATGGAGGTCTTAGCGATGCACGCAATGTGGGTTTCAGTTTAGCCACGGGAGAGTATGTTTTATTCCTTGATTCAGATGATGAGTGGGGTAGTACTGATTTTGTAGAGAGATTGGTTATACAGGCAGAACAGGAACATAATGATGTTATATTGTTTGATTTAGTGCGTTTTAGGGATGAAGAAGAATGTATACAACCGCATGCTATATATTGTGATGAGGACTTTTGCGGTTCACCTTCGGGAATCATGTATCAATTAGTTCGCAAGAATGAGTTTTCTATGAGCGCATGTCAAAAGATGATAAAGATTTCTGTTCTAAAAGATAATAATATAGCTTTTCCCGTAGGTCTATTTGGGGAAGATATGGATTGGATAATGCGTTTATGGCCATGTGTCAAGTCTGTGGGATTCAATAATAATGTATGTTACCGATATCGTATTCGTAAGGGGAGTATTACTACCACTTTCCGGCTGAAGAATGCTGAGGACTTTACTTGGACGTTGGAGACATGGAAAGCCCATTGGGAAAACTCGCAGAATCCGCATCGAAGGATTTACCTTGGTTACTTGGCATATCTTTATGTTACATTGGTGTATCGCTATATGGATATTGCGGCGAAAGATAGAGAAAAGATATACGACAGAATCGTTGCGCTTGCGCCGCTGTTGCAGTATAGCATCACCAAAAAGAGCGACAGATTACTTCAACTCCAACGCCTTGTGGGCACAAAGTTAATGATTTATATCTCATCCACCATTCAACATTTTCGTACAACGAGCAGATGATTCAGCAACCGAACATATTTATTCCCAAATGGCTGACACGGCAGTCGATATATGCCTATTGTGCATTGCTCATCGTGGTGTCGGCACTGTTCTTTCGAAGAATAATGCCGCCGCTCTTTATGCTGATTGGGGTGGCGTCTGTTGGGGCTTTCTTCTATTATGCCAATGTGTTAAGCAAGCGTTGGTGTACCATCTCACCGCATACGTATGAGAAGAGACTATGGAAATATGGACTGTCTATTCGCATCGTATATGTGATAGCCAGTTATATATTCTACTTGGTGATGACCGGAAAACCATTTGAGTTCGGTTCTGCCGATGCGTGGATATATCATCTTTGTGCGAAAGGCATGGCACATCAATTAGCAAACGGGAATTGGCATTTTCAAGAGATATTATCACAATCAATGGGTCAGGATGTCGCCTTTTCTGATTCCGGATATGCTGCGTATCTTTCCTTAGTCTATTTATTATCGGGTTCTTCCATAATTGCTGCCCGCATCCTAAAAGCCGTATGGAGTACATGGACGGTCGTGCTGATGTATCGGTTGGCGAGAAATCATTTTGGGGAAGAAATAGGGCGGATGACCGGTGTATTGTGTCTCTTGATGCCTAATCTAATTTACTATTGCGGTTTGCATCTGAAAGAGACGGAGATGCTCTTTTTGGTAGTCTTTTATCTGCAGAAAGCAGACGAACTATTGATTTTACGACAGTTCAAGTTGAAAAATCTGCTCCCTGTTGGCTTGGCTGCCTTTGCGTTGTTCTCGTTCCGCACAGTACTCGGGGTGGTGGCATTGTTGGCTTTAGCCACTGCATTAGTGTTCTCCTCCTCAAGGGTGGTAAAGTGGGGAAGACGTATTTTGATAGGCATTATTGCGCTCGGTTTTGTAGGGCTCACTATGCAGGAACAAATCATTTCTGAGATTGATGAAGTCGCACAGACCGATGCAAGAGAACAGCAACGTAGAAATATGGAATGGCGGGCTGAGCGAGAAGGAGGAAACACATTTGCCAAATACGCCGGTGCCGCTATTTTTGCGCCGCTGATTTTTACGATACCGTTTCCGACTATGGTGCATGTGGACTCGCAGGAGAACCAGATGATGATTCATAGTGGTAACTATGTGAAGAATATTCTTTCTTTCTTCACGCTGTTTGCGCTTTTGACACTCGTCTTGTCGGGTGAATGGAGAAAGCATGTGTTCCCGCTTGCATTTATGTTGGGATACTTACTGGTATTAGTGTTCAGCAATTTTGCACAGTCAGAGAGATTCCACATGCCTGTCTTATCCGTGGAATTGATGTTCGCGGCAATGGCGATATTTACCGTTGGGAATAAGCAAAAAATTAGGCGTTGGTTTAACTACTGGACTATTCTTATCGTGATTGCTAACATAGGCTGGGCATACATTAAGTTAAAAGGACGAGGATTGTAAAAAAGATTATGAGAGCATTTTGGAAAATAGTATATTATGGTTTTGCCGCGCATCTGAGTAAATCCACGGTTCCGTTCTTTGGACAGTTTGCGAAACGACTCCGGCGTAGGTGTGCGAAACACCTCTTTGCGCAATGTGGTGCAGACCTCAACATAGAGCAAGGCGCGTATTTCGGGGCGGGAAACGATTTCTCGGTGGCTAACCATGTGGGACTGGGTAAGAATTTTGTGTGCCACAATCGTATTGTTACTATTGATGACTACTTGATGATGGGGGAGGACGTGGTCTTCGTGGGCGGCACACATAACCATGCGGATATTGCCATCCCCATGCAGTTACAAGGTGGGGAAAAGAAAGCCCCTTTGCATATTTGTGGAGATGTGTGGATAGGGACTCGTGCCATTATTCTCCCTGGTTGTCAACGGATAGGACATGGTGCCATCATTGGTGCAGGAGCCGTAGTAACTCATGATGTGCCTGATTATGCCATCGTTGGCGGTAATCCGGCAAAAGTAATTCGTATGCGAAAATGAAAATCCTTATTCTTTGTAGCCATCGCTACTATGCGCCTTATACCGATTATGTGGCTCCGTTTATCTACGAGCAGATGCAGTCGCTCCGCCCTTTAGGGTGTGAGTTTCAAGTTTGCTTTGTGCGGGGCAATGGTATCAAAGCATACTTGCGTGCTTTCCGCTCGCTACGGCGGCAGATAGCCGATTTTCAGCCGGATATTATCCACGCCCACTACGGCTTGTGCTGTTTCTTGGCGAATATGCAGCGCCGCGTGCCGGTGGTATCTACCTTTCATGGCTCCGACATCAATGTGCCAACCATTCGTATGCTTTCGCGTGTGGCGATGGCGCTATCTGCTCATAGTATCTTCGTCTCCAAAGACCTGATGCACCTTGCAAAGGCTAAGCCCAAGCGCGCCACGCTGATTCCCTGTTCGGTAGATACGGAGCGTTTTCGCCCGTTGGGAAAGGAGAAGACGAAAGCCGACTGCCGCCGCATGCTCGGATTAGAGGAAGATACCACTTATATCCTGTTCTCTAAGGAGTTTGGCGACCATGTGAAGAATGCCCCGCTCGCGCATGCTGCGGTTGAGCAATTGCAAAGACCCAAGAAAGTGCTCCTTGAGTTCTTTGGCTATTCGCGCGAGCAGGTGCCGCTGCTTTACCAAGCGGTGGACGCGGCTTTGCTTACCTCTTTCACGGAGGGTAGTCCGCAGTTCGTGAAGGAGGCAGTGGCTTGCGGTTGCCCTATTGTCAGCACGGATGTGGGGGATGTAGCAGAGGTAATAGAGGGCGTGGAGAATGCGTTTCTGACTACCTACGACCCAACGGATGTCGCTGACAAATTGCGCAAAGCATTAGCCATCGGGCACCTCACAGAAACAAACCTTCCTGCCCGCTATACGGCATCGGCAGTTGCCCAAGAAGTTTATATAGTTTATCAAAACATTCATAAAAAATGAAGTTTATTCCATTAAAAAAGGATTATTACGGTGCGTTCTATGCCCTTGTGCAGTCCACGCAGTGGGGTAATCCGATGTTGCCTACTGCGTATAATGACTCGCTTTGGGGCATACTGATGCAGGACTCCACGGGGAGTATTGCAGGTGGCTGGGTGGGTATCTTGCGGGGCAATGCGCCGATGGTGCGCTGCATAGCCAAATCGGTTTATTTTGATAGTTATCCGATATTCCAATCGCCCGAAGATGAAGCGCAGTATCTGCCTTATTTGATAGAGTCAGTTAAGCAATATGCTCGCAAGAGCCATATCGTGATGCTGAATCTGACGCATTGGATACGCGGAAATTGCAGTATCGCTTTAGATAAAGAAGCACCTTGTGCAACTTTCTATTACGATTTATCTATGAGTATGGAGAACCTGTACAACCAACTTGATCGGTTGAAAAAACGAACCATCAAGAAAGCGGAGGCGAATCAATTGGATGTGCAATTTTATGCAGGTAAAGAGGCCATACCTTATATCCCGCAGTTCCAAGCATTGCGAAAAGAAACGCAGCAGCGGGCTATTGAGCATAATCAAAATGCCTCTATGTTGTTGAAATCAGACACCTTTTTTGAACGTCTGTTTGCTACGCACAAGACTACTTTGGCAGTCGTTCGAACACAAGAAGGAAAAATTGTTGCTGCTGCCACTTTTATAGAAAGCGGAGCAACGGTTTATGCACACATGAGTGGTAGTGATGCAGAGGCAAATCGGGCTACAGGGTCAGGTACATACTATTATTGGAAAGCCATTGAGTATTTTCGTGCGAAAGGTCTAAGGCAATTTGATTTTGGAGGTTGTCCGGTTGACCCGAGCGAAGATGACCCCGCCTTTGGGGTATTTGTATTCAAAAGAGGTTTTGGAGGGACATATCTCTCTGCTCGAGAAGGGCAGATTATTATATCTAAACAGAAATACCGCCTCTTGAATTTCTTGTTATCTCAACGAAAACTCCTTCGCTTGGTTAGTAAAAGACTGTAATAAAGCAGGTCTGTGTCTGTATAATGTCCTAATTATCTTACGTATATCCTACGTATATCTTACGTGTTTGACTGCTGAAAGGAATATCATTGTTATCTCTTGATTTGTATCATTACTCTATGTTCACGCTTCAACCCTATAAATCCTCTGATGCCCCTTTGCTGCAAGGTATCTTTTCTAAACAAGAACTGGCGAAATATACGAATAGGGGGGGGTATAAAATCTTGTCTCTATTCGGTGTGTATAAATCGCAGTTTATGCTACTTAAACGAGATGAACAACTGGTCGGATGCGGGGTGATACGGCGCAAATACAGTAGGGACATACGCAGGCGTTCGTGGTGGCTGTATGCCATTTGGATTCACCCGGACCATAGAGGGCATGGCTATGGGAGTATACTGATGGAGAAACTGCTTTGTGCGCTACGGAATCTGCATGTTAAGCAAGTCTATTTGGTGGTGGCAAACGATAATGTCCGTGCGCAGAATCTATACCACAAAATGGGATTTACCCTATATCAACAACAATTGAAAGATAAAATACTACGCTATGAATTATAAACTCTATTTCACGCTTGACTACGAGATACATGGCAATGGGGACGGCAACCCTATGGCGCTGATGGTGGAGCCTACCTATCGATTGATGTCGCTGTTGGAGAAATACGGACAGAGACTGACTATCATGGCGGATGTGGCGGAGATTTTGGCGTTCAAGCGAGTACCCGCGTTTTGGGAGAGCGTGGCGGCTATTGAGCAGCAATTGCGTGATGCCATTGTGCGCGGGCATGATGTACAACTGCATATCCATTCTTCGTATTTTCGCAGCCAATGGAACGGGAAACATTTTGACCAATGTATCGAGGACTACAACATGGCGGCATTGCCCATGGAGCGTATTGATGAGATGGTGGGGGAGGCGGTGCGTTATCTGGAGGGGTTATTGCGACCGGTGAAGTCGGACTACAAAGTGTGGCTTTTCCGCGCGGCAAACTGGAGCATGATGCCGACTGAGAATCTGTATAAGGTGCTGGTGAAATACGGCATTACGCATGACACATCGGTCTATAAAGGCGGCTGCCAAGGGGGAAATGTGTGCTACGACTACCGCGAGGCGTATGACAACCTGCTGTCCTATCCCGCTTCGGCGTTGAATATCAACCATATAGACGCAGACGGACAACTCACAGAGATGCCTATCTATACGGAGATGCGTCCTTTTTGGGCGTTCATCAGTCCGATGCGTATATTCCGCATGGTGCGCGCCAAGTTTCATAAACACAAGCAGACCACCATCAAGACCGAGACATCGGCTGCGGCGGACAAACATGATAACCGCAAACTGACCATCCGCTCTTTCTTCCGCTTAAGTCCTTTGAAGATGGACTTCAACCAAGTGGATAGCCGCGGACTGAAACGGATGATGAAGCACGTGCTGCAACGCGGGGAGGAAATGGATTTGGTGCGACTGACGAACCAGAAAGAAGACCCATGTCGGCAAGAGACGATAGAGGTAGTCTTGATAGGCCATTCCAAAACCTTCATCCCCTACAACGAACAGACCTTAGAGCCATTCCTCAGGTGGTGGAGGAATAGGCAATCTGATTGTGTAGAAGAATAGGTAGCACAGAAACGCGCTTGCCTAAAAGGAAAAATCAATGAAATATGACAAAAACCTTGCGTATGTCAGATTTTTTTTGTATTTTTGCGGCATGATTCGGTAGAAAAATGTAACGAATACGCCAATTATTCGGTATAAAAATGTAATAGACGAGTCAATTATTCGGTTGAAAAATGTAATTAGTAATGTATAAACGCAAGATATATAGCAAGTTAGAAGAATGGTATGACTCTCCGAAGCACAAGCCGCTGGTGATAAAAGGTGTCCGCCAGTGTGGAAAGACCACTTCGGTACGGCAGTTTGCAGAACAGAAATTCAAGGAGGTAGTCTATTTGGACTTCCGTGAACATCCAGAGTACAAGCGTTTCTTTACGCCAAATTTGGATGTTACTCAGATTATCATGCGTATGTCGGCTACGCCCGAATTGCAAAACTACACATTTGAACCGGGCGAGACTTGTTTGCTATTTGATGAGATACAAGATTGCCCGATGGCGCGAGCATCATTGAAGTACTTTTATCTGGATGGACGGTATGAAGTCATGTGTACGGGGTCGCTATTAGGGGTAAGCGGCTACAAGAGCAAAGAGGATATAGAGGATGAGGAAAGGGCGAGTATTCCAGTGGGCTTTGAAGATATCATGACCATGTATCCGATGGATTTTGAAGAGTGGTTGTGGGCTAACGGAGTAAAGCCGATAGTGCTGGATTATTTGAGGCAATGCTTTGTGGATGAGGTGCCGGTGGATATGGCTATTCACGAAACGATGCGCATGCATCTTATCAATTATATTTTGGTAGGCGGTATGCCGGAGGCGGTGGCTTGCTTCATGGAAACGAAACAATTAGGGCAAGTGTTGCGTATCCAACGTCGTATTGTGGAGGAATACAAGGGCGATATGTTGCAATATGCAGCCCAGACGGACAAACCAAGGATAGTGGAGTGCTTCGAATCTATCCCATCGCAGTTGGCACGAGAATATAAGAAGTTTACCTATACTGCCGTTAAGAAGGGGGCGAGAGGTAAGGACTACGCAGGTTGTTTGCGTTGGATAGAAGATGCCGGTATTGTGCGCAGATGTTATAATATCCGCGCTACTGAATTACCTTTGGAGGGACAAAAAGAGAAAAGTGAGTTTAAGGTATATATGGCAGATATTGGTTTGCTTATCAGCATGTTGGAAGATGGCACGCAAGTAGGTATTCAGCAGGGAGAGTTGGGAATGTATAAAGGGGCGATATACGAAAATGTGATGGCGGATATACTCGGGAAAATGGAACGCAAACTCTATTATTTCCACAAGAATAGCGGCTTAGAATTAGATTTCGTAATCCGCTACAAAGGGGAATGTGTACCATTGGAGTGTAAAGCTACCACAGGGAAAGCAAAATCGCTGAAGACGGTACTCACAAACAAAAACGTTTACCATCTAAATCACGCCCTTAAGGTGGGAGATTACAATGTCGGACGAGAAGGAGAGGTGCTGACCTTGCCGATGTACATGGGCTATCTACTAACAGAACAATGAAAACGCTAACGAATAGTACAATATGTAAAAAGGTAAGAAAATGACATAAAATTTGCTTATGTCATTTCTTTTTTGTAACTTTGTGCGCTGAAAAAGAAAGTAATATGACAAGAGCCGCATTCATAGAAAAACATGCCAATTTGTTTTGGTACATCCCTGCTGATAAAAAGGAGGCAATCTCTGATGCACTATTGGTGGAAACCATTTTGAATTATGGAACATTAGAGGACTATCGGACATTATTGCAAGTCCTGACTCCTCAATATGTCGCAAAAGTCTTTTTTGGAGCGTCCGAGCGTCAAGCAAAGAACTATTTCCCTCCTATTCGTCATTTCTTTTCTATTCTATTGAAACAGTATGTATGTTGAGATTCTTTCAGAGCAACAACAAGCACTTCTTCCATGGGTGAAGCAGTTTAGACGTGAGTTCTACTTAGTGGGCGGAACGGCTATTGCGTTGTATTTAGGGCACCGTAACTCAATAGATTTTGACTTATTTAAGCATAGTGCACTTAAACCTCGCAAGTATCATGAGGCGGTACATCAGTCAGGCTTTCCGTATTCTCTTCTGTATAGTGAGACAAATCAGATGCATTATTTAGTGAATGGTGTAAAGGTAACATTCTTTCAGTATCCGTTTGAGATTATTGCTAAACAAGATGCTGACGGGGTGTTTCGTATTCCCACCTTATTGGACTTAGCAGCAATGAAAGCCTATGCGCTTGGTCGCCGTTCCAAGTGGAAAGATTATGTAGATTTGTATTTCTTATTAAAAGAGCATTTCACTATACAGCAAGTATCAGAGCGAGCATTAACGATCTTTGGGGAGTTATTCTCAGAAAAGATGTTTCGGGCGCAGTTATGTTATTTTGAAGATATTGATTATTCCGAGGAGGTGGATTGGTTGATTCCGAATCCCCCGACGAATCTCGAGATAATGTCTTGTTTGACAAGGCTGGCAACTCAATTGAGTTGAGCGTATCAACCATAAAGCGCGAAATGAAGGCACTCGGATATGAATGGGTGGGACATTCTGCCAATGGTTATTGGGAGAAACGAGGTGAATCCAAATAACAATGCTAAATAATCTATACGAAAAGAAATATCAAAAAAAACAATGCTGACCACCATACAAAAATATAATGATATTGACCATGTAGCATGGAGCGCATTGGTGCAAACCTCTCCTACCGGAACTTGGTTCCAAACGCCTGAAGCGTATGAATTCTTTGCAGGACTACTGAAGGAGTTTCGCCCGTTTGTAGTTGCGTTGGCACGGACGAACGAGACGAAAAATGAGCAACTTCTGTGTGCGGTATGCGTGGGGTATATCACAGTAGAGCAGAATCCGTTGAAACAGTTTTTTACTCGGCGTGCCATCATCATCGGTGGACCTGTATTAGCAGCAGATTGCACGTGCGAGGAAGTGGCTCTTTTGATGGAGAAGGTGAAGAGTCGTATTAATGAATTAGGTGGGGCTATCTATATTGAGACACGCAATTTCAATGACTACACCCCATGGCGCAAGGGCTTTGAGAGGGCAGGGTTTGCCTATGAGGAGCATAATAATTTTCATATCAATACGGATACGTTTCGTTCTGTAAGAGATAATGAAGGGCAAGGAAGCGATATTGTGTATGAGAAAGTGGTGAATGGTTCAATGGGGAAAAATCGTATTCGCGATATTAAGACTTCATTTAGGGATGGCGCCATAGTGATTGACCATCCCACTATAGGACAAGTGCGTGAATACTATGGTATCCTACGCAATTTATATACCACTAAGGTAAAAACCCCTCTCTTCCCCTTTTCGTTTTTTGAGGCCTTGTATCATCATCCAGATGGTCGATTTATTTTAGTTGGATTACCAAAGAAGAATGATTGTATAGAAATCATTGGTGGCACAGTTTGCGTAGCGCAGAAAGATAAATGTCTATATGAGTGGTTTGTGGCAGGACGAGATGGCGAGTGGAAATCCATTTTCCCCTCGTCGGTTGCTACCTATGCGGGTATTCGCTATGCAGCCGAAAATGATATGCCGCGTTTTGACATGATGGGCGCTGGCAAGCCGGGGGATGCCTATGGCGTCCGTGATTTTAAGGCTCGATTTGGTGGAGAACTCGTGGAGCATGGAAGATATAAATGTATCTGTAAATCACTATTGTTTAAGATAGGTGTTTTCGGTATTCGCATACTAAAGAGAAAGAAAATATGACACTAAAAGAATGGCTAATACGCATAAAAAATGCGATATATTACAAGATAGGGGTGCATTTCCCATATAATCCTGTTCGCATATGGTCAATGCGGCGGTTGGGATACAATGTAGGCAATCAAGTCTATATTGCAAGCGACATAACTATCACGCAAAATTTTGTTTATGATAGAGGAAAATTGGTAATTGGTGATAGAGTATCTATTGCACCTCATGTAATTATAACCTTAATATCTCATGCGAATGCGTCAAGGATTCGTAATTCTATTTCTGTTCGTGGGGGGCGTGAGAATCGGTAATGATTGTTGGATAGGTGCCGGTGCAATAATTCTTAATGGCATAACAATTGGTGAAGGTGCTGTAGTAGGTGCTGGTGCAGTAGTAACAAAAGATGTAGAGCCTTATTCTGTCGTAGTAGGGAATCCAGCCCATAAAATAAAAGATATTCCAAAAGCATGAACATATTGATAGATATCAACCATCCTGCCCATGTACATTTGTTGAGGAACTTGTACAAAACCTTAATGGCTAATGGACATACTGTGTATGTCTTGGTGAAAGATATACCATCCGCTAAAAAGTTGATGGACTTGTATCATATTCCATACCAACAAATTGGTGAGAAGAACGATAAGTTATTCATCAAGGGTTTGGAACAGATTATTTACGACCTGAAGATATGGTGGTTCGCTATACGACATAATATAGATATTGGTATCGGTTCAAGTATCAATTTGGCGCATGTAAGTCGTTTCTGTCGAATGAAAAGTATCATTTTAGATGATGACGATGATGAAGTAGAACCACTATTTGCCAAATATGCTCATCCGTTTGCTTCTGTTGTCCTTTCTCCAGATGGCACGCCGCGGAAGGTAAAGAGCGTGGTGTATTATCCTGCCTACCATGAGTTAGCATATCTACACCCTAATCGTTTCACGCCGGATATGTCTGTGCTGGATGAGGCGGGAGTGAAATATGAGATATTGATAGACGGAACCGTGAAAGTGCTTGAGCCGTACTTTATATTGCGTTTCAATGCCTTCAAGGCGCATCATGATGTGGGGGTTGTGGGGTTGACCATAGAGAATAAACGGAGGCTGGTGAATATGTTGTCAAAAATCGGGAAAGTGTTTATTACTACCGAGCGTAATATAGATGAGGAGTTTCTACCATACCAATTGAGAGTCAGTCCCGAAAAAGCGCATTCGTTGATGTATTATGCGACCATGCTGATAGGTGATAGTCAAACAATGACTTCTGAGGCGGCTGTTTTAGGCACACCTGCTATTCGTTGTAATACTTTTGTTGGACGCATACACTATTTGGAAGAAGAGGAACATAAATATGGACTAACATTTGGTTTCCTTCCCCAACAATCCGAAGAGATGTTTGCAAAGATAGATGAGTTGTTGGCTATGGGCTTAGCAAATCTAAAAGGAGAGTGGGCAATGCGTAGGCAGAAGTTATTAGATGATAAGATAGATTATACTGCTTTTTTGACTTGGTTTATTGAGAACTATCCATCCTCAGCCCGAGAGGCGAAAGGTAGAAATGCGGATGATGCGTTTTGGGAGCGGTTTATGTGATGGACAAACCTTAGCATGATTATGCCGGATTATAGGGTTGCAAATAAGACGGATGAATCATGCTTATTTGTAAAATAGCATTTAATGTGCTGAAAATGAATATGTTATAATTGAAAAATAAGAAACAATACCCCAAAAAACTTATAGATGTGGCTTGGATGCCAAGAGAATAATAAGTATTTTTTTGTGTGGCGCAATATAATTTGCATATATTCGAGAAAAGCAGTAATTTTGCAGCAAAATAGAAATAAAACGAAATGACATACCTGCAGTTCTATAATCAGTGGCATCCGTTCGCGTGCTTTAGTACGCAGCAGGTAAGATAGGATTATTCCGTGTACCGGATGAATGAAAAATAAGATGCTATTTCTTGATGTTTTTGCTTAAAATTGCAGAAATTGTGAAAATAAGGTGTGAAAAATTTGTCTATTTGGAAATAAATCTGTAATTTTGCAGAAAATTTTTGGTCTATGGAATATACAGAGTTGTTGGAAAGGCAGATTATCGGTCGATTGAGAGTGGATAATCCATGGTGGACTGAGGGGGAGATTCCTACCTACTACAAGGACATGACACCTCGGTTATATTTGGACATGTTTTATCCTTTGGTGAAAGAAAACGAGGTAAAACGTGCGGTGATATTGATGGGACCTCGGCGTGTCGGTAAGACTGTGATGTTATATCATACTATTCAGCGGTTGATAGAAGACGGTGTCTCGCCGCAAAATATCATATATATATCGGTGGAAACACCCATATACAATAAGATATACCTTGAGCAACTATTTAGCCTTTCCAAACAGACATTGGGTAAGAAAGAACATGATCAAGAGGAATACTATGTGTTCTTCGATGAGATTCAATATCTGAAAGACTGGGAGGTTAACTTGAAATCGCTGGTAGATACATACAAAAATGTAAAATTTGTAGCGTCGGGTTCGGCGGCAGCGGAGTTGAAGAAGAGGAGTGATGAGAGTGGGGCAGGGCGTTTCACGGATTTTAGTCTGCCTCCTTTAACATTCTACGAATATATACACTTGAAAGGATATGAACACTTGATGATTCCGCAAACGATGGCGTGGGAAGGCGGGAAAGTTCCCTATCGGGGGACGGTGGATGTGGATAAGTTGAATACACTATTTGTGGATTATATCAATTATGGAGGTTATCCTGAAGTAGTGTTTAGCGAGAAGATACAAGAGAATCCCGGACAGTTCATCAGGCATGATATTATTGACAAGGTGCTTTTGCGAGACCTTCCCAGTTTGTATGGCATACAGGATGTGCAGGAGTTGAACTCGTTGTTTACGATGATTGCATACCATTCCGGCGCACAATTTTCATTCGAGTCTCTTTCCAAAGAATCGGGGGTGCGTAAGGACCTTTTGCGGAAATACATCGCTTATCTCGAGGCTGCATTTTTAATAAAAGTGGTGCACAGAACGGATGATACCGCTAAACGATACCAGCGGGAAGTGAGTTTTAAGATTTATCTGACCAATCCTTCTCTGCGTTGTGCTTTGTTCCAGCCTATTCGCGAAACGGATGAGAAAATAGGCGATATGGTAGAGACGGCAGTCTATGCACAATGGATTCCACGGCAAGGCGTTGATATATCTTATGCGAACTGGCGACAGAATAATCGAGAGCAGGGAGAAGTGGATATCGTGGGGATAGATATCGCACGACAGAAACCCCAATGGGGTGTGGAGATTAAATGGAGTGATCGCTATGCAGAAAATCCGGGCGAATTGGCATCCCTGCTCGGATTTATGCCTAAGAATGGGTTGGAAGAGGCAATCGTAACCTCCAAAACCAAAACCGCAGATAAGCAAATGGAGCAGGTGTTGTTGCACTTTATACCCGTGGCATGCTATGCCTATACGGTGGGCGAAAATACCCTAAAACATGTATATAATTATGCCGGATTATAGGCTTGCAAATAAGACGGATGAATCATGCTTATTTGTAAAATGGCTTTTAATATGCTGAAAATAAATATGTTATAATTGAAAAATAAGAAACAATACCCCCAAAAACGTATCGATTATGCAACAGAAGATAGCGCAGTTGGTGGATATGCTAAAGAAGCAAGGCATTCCTGATGATATGATTCGTATGTTTACCACAATCATCTCGGAGCGGCAGGAGGAATTGGATCTGACGAATGAGGAAACGTTGCTTGCTTCGTTGGGTAAAGCAATGGAGAAACTGATGTTTGAGACATTTCCCGTCCCGCCTGTCAGCGATGAAGATGAGGAGGATGAAGACGATGATGATGACGAGGATTGGAATCCGAGCGGACAGTATGTAACCCCACATTGCATGGACTATCCTAAGTATCTCATGCGGCGGGATGTGAAGAAATGGACCATTCGTATATCCCTGCAAGGTATTCGCCCTGTCATTTGGCGAAAATTGGAGGTACCTTCCAATATATCTATGACATTTTTGGGTTTTGTGCTGTTAGAGGCGATGGGATGGGAGAATGAACATCTCCATCAATTCAGGAAAGGCAATCATTTCTACAGCCCTGCGAGCCAACAAGATCCGGATATGTTCCCCGATTTCGGCGCTGCTATAAACCATAAAAGTGAAGAGTTTTGCTTATCGGATATAATGGTAGGCAAAGGGGATAAAATACATTTCGATTATGATTTCGGCGATGATTGGCATCATCAGATTTTGCTCTCGTCAGTAGATGATTATGCAAAAGATGAGCCGCGGAAAGTGAAACTTATCTGCGGCAAGAATGCTTGTCCGCCGGAGGATTGCGGCGGCGAGTGGGGGTATAATGCACTATGTGAGTATTACCGTACCGGCAAGCGAGCAGAAGGAGTGGATGATTCGTTCTATTCATGGGTGGATGAGGATTTTGACCCCGATTATTTCCCGCTGGAGGATATGATAGCGCGCGTGGATGAGATGAATGATTGATAAGCGTATTTCGAGAAAAGAATTGTAGCGTTATGAAAATAAGTAATTTTGCGCAAGCGTTGGGACCTGTGATTTATCGGCGGGGGGTGGACTATTGGAAGCAGGGTAGGGTGAAGGTGGAGATCGCGGAAGATAATTATTTTCGGGCTACGGTGCGCGGCACTAAAAAATACACTACGATAGTAGAGACTGATGGGGATGAGATTACGCGCACCCATTGCAGTTGCCCGTATGGACTCTGCTGCAAGCATACGGCGGCATTGCTCTACGAGATTCGTATGCGCAGAAAAGCGGCAAGCGGGCAAGAGAATGTAGGTGGAAACACCCTGTCCCCTAATGTAAAATCAAATACCGATGCGGCAGCCACAATGGAGCAGACGAGCATCTCGTTTCATGGCACGGAGATGAGCGAGAAGGAGTTGTTTTTCTTGTGCTACCTAACCTATGCATACAAGGATATTTACTACTTGCAAGGCAAACAGAGTGTTCCCAACCGCGCTTGGTCATTCACGCAGAAAGAGCAGAAGGGCTTTGTTCGGCACTTAGTTGAGACAGGATGGATGGTGTCAAGCGGGCATTCATGGTACACCGCGTATTATTCCTATATACCAGAAACTGTCTCCCCTAACAAAGTGATTCTTGTTTTACGCGAATTGGTGGTGAACCGTCCTGATTGGCTGTTATTCCTCCAAAAGAAATGGAATAAGCCGAGTGAGGTGATGGTGTATCTCATCCAACTCGTGGAGTTGTTGTCGGGGAAGCGAGTCATGATTGATAAGCCATGGAAGTACCGTTCCAGCCAAAATGGTGATAATCAGTGGCTCTTTGAGGTTTTCTGCCCTCTGGTGGAGAAGGAATCGCCTGCCACGCTGAATGCCATCTGGACGGACGCGCCGTTCTATAACACGTTGGCAAAAACCCTTCGAAATGCTTATTATGAGGAGAATGTAGAGTTGTTGAGGAAAACGGGCGAGGTGCTGGCGCAACGTTCGCCGAAGGCGATTACGCAAAAGCAACTGCATTTGTTGTATCTCCTATATTGGTTTTACGCCACCGGCGAACTGCTCCCGTTGAAGGTGGATGAAGATTTGTCCGGAGCGGTTGCTTATGCCAATGCGGTGCAACTGCTGTATCAAGGGGATTATGACAAAGCCATCTTGTCCTACAAGAAGGGATTGAAACAAGAGCAGGAAATCGGCGTGTGGAAATTTATTCCGCGAGACCCGATTACGTTTCTTACTTATGTAATGGCATTGGGCTTACGCCGTTCGGAAGCCGATGTAGCCCTGCTGAGGCGGATGCTGAAAAAAAGAACGGAGATCGTGGAGCAACCCCTAAAACCAATCTTTGCCTTGGTTGATTTCTTTCAATCGACTGACCAAAAGAAAGATTCCTCTCCACTTAGGACTGTATTGACCAATCAGAATACACCTCATCTTCTCAAATCTATTTCCGCGCTGATTCTATATTTTTTCGAAAAGCAGAACGAATTAGATGGTAAAGTAGAGCCGCCGCGCTTTGCTTTGCTGCAGCGTGAGGGTGCTCCGTTTGGATTATCAGAGAAAGGCGCGTGGGGCTACGAACCTGTGTTAAGCAGGGTGCAGAAACATGAGGCATGGGAACTGGAGTTGGAGGAACTGATACGGAGTGTAAAGCCTGAGAATACGGCGAAAAATGCAGAGCAGGCGGAGCAGAAAGAGGGACGTTTGTACTATCTATGGGACGAGTATATGGATGAATTGGACATCTATGAGCAGAAGCGTTTGAAGAGCGGCAAATGGGGAAAGGGAAAGAAAGTCAGTTTCTTGCACTATAATCCGCAGGACTTGCAGATGGATGAGGCGGACACGGCGATATACAACGCATGGAGCAGGAGTTCTCGTGCTCGCTCTGCAGACCCCAGCATGCCGGTGTTCCTTGTGTTGCCCTATCTAAAAGGAACGGATAAACTCTGTTTGGAGGGGCGAAAAGGGCTTGAACCTATCAGCATCCGCGAAGAACAACCCTTTCTCTTCACCTGCCGCGAGGGGGATACGATTGGGTTTGAGACCAACATTCCGGAAGATGTGGAGACGGGGAAAGAGATGTGGGTGGACCGTTCGCTACAAAAGGAGTGGGTGTATTATCCGATGGATGCCAAAGCGCAAAAGATTGTGGAGCGCCTATTGCAACTCGAGAAAGTGCCTGTCGCGGCAGAACCCATGCTGCAGACGCTGTTTGAGGCGCTGAAAGGGCAAGTAGAGATTCACTCGGATATCGTGGGAGCCGCGGCGATAGAGAAAGTGCAAGGGCAGACGCATCTCACTCTGCGTATTGCGCCGCAAGGCAGTATGTTCCGTGTTGGTCTCGGCATCTACCCGTTGCCGAACGGCAAGCAGATATTCTTCCCCGCGTGGGGCAATGAATGTATCTACGATGCGCAGGAGGGTAGGCGCATGGAGGTAACGCGCGATATGAAGGGCGAGAAGAATGCCCTGCGAAAATTCAACGCATACTATATCAGCCTGCTCCATAGCACGCCTTTTGCAGTCTCGGAGAACGAAAAGGAGATTACTGCCTACGAGATGCTGCAGTTGCTGGAGACGGCTCCGCAATACGAACGCCTTTTCTCTATTGAGTGGCAGGATGGGACGAAGATGTCCGTTCGGCAGGCGGACGCTGCGGGGTGGAGCGTGTCGGCACAGCCGCAAGGCGGGTGGTTTGAGTTGGAGGGCGAGATACCGCTGACCGAAGACCATGTGCTGACCATGGCGCAACTGCTGGCAATCTTCCGCGAGAGCGATGGTAATTATATCCGTCTGTCGCCTACTGATTATGTAAAAATCAGCGAAGACCTTCGCCGCCAACTGGCGCGGATTGAGGCAATAGCGCAAACGGGTACGGGGAAAGTGAAATTGCCCAAGTTGGCATATACTATTTTGGGCGGGTCGCTGCAAGGCGAGATGGAGATACAAGAGCCCGATTCGCTACTTCAGTTGCGCGAACGTATCCGGCAGAGCGATAGGCAGTCGTTCTCCGTTCCCGACAACCTCAATGCTACGCTCAGAGACTATCAGGTGGACGGTTTCGGCTGGATGATGCGCTTGAACCACTGGGGAGCGGGGGCATGCTTGGCGGATGATATGGGACTCGGCAAGACCGTGCAGACTATTGCCGTGCTGCTGGCACATGCGCAGGAAGGGGCACAATTGGTAGTGGCACCCGCGTCCGTGGTTGGCAACTGGAAACAAGAGATTCTGCGCTTTGCTCCTTCGCTTAACCCTATTGTTTTCTACTATGAGTTGCGGGCGGAAGAGCGTGCTGCGTGTGTAGCACATTTGCATGCGAACGATGTACTTATTCTGACTTATGGGATGCTGGTTTCGGAAAGCGAAACGATTACCCCAAAAGAGTGGGTAACGGTATGCTTGGACGAGGCGCATACCATCAAGAACAGAGATACCAAATCGTCTGCCGCCGCCATGCAACTGAAGGCAGCCAATCGAATCATCTTGACGGGTACGCCTATCCAAAACCATTTGGGGGAACTGTGGAATCTCATGCAGTTTATCAACCCGGGGTTGCTCGGGTCGTATGATTATTTCACGGAGCATTTTATCAATCCCGTTGCGGCAGGCAATGAGGACACCAAGCTGCAACTGAAGCGTCTTATCGCTCCGTTCATGCTTCGCCGCACCAAGCAGGAGGTGGCGCACGAGTTGCCGGATAAGGTGGAGATACAGGTGCCCGTTACGATGTCGGAGGACGAGATGGCGGTTTATGAGGTGCTCCGCCGCGAGGCGAAAGCGCAGTTGGAGACCTCTGCGACGGTCAATGTCAATACCCTTGCGATGATTACCAAACTGCGGGAAGCCGCTTGCGATGTCTCGCTGGTGGAGAAGAAATGGGAAGGTGCATCATCGAAGTTGGATGCACTGCTGGACAAACTTCTGCCGATGGTGGAGCAGGGCAATAGGGTGTTGGTATTCAGTCAGTTCACCTCGTTCTTGAAGAAAGCAAAGCAGGCCATTCTGGATGCCGGCGTGAAGGATATGTTCTATTTAGACGGCAGTACTCCCATCAAAGAACGGCAAAGCATGGTGGAGGCATTCCAACACGGCAAGGGACAAGTGTTCCTTATCTCGCTGAAAGCCGGCGGATTGGGGCTAAACCTCACGGGGGCAAACTATGTGATTCATCTGGACCCATGGTGGAATCCTGCTATCGAACAGCAGGCAACGGACCGCGCTTATCGTATAGGGCAGAGCCAAAAAGTAACGGTCTATCACCTTATCGCCGAGCATACTATCGAGGAGAAGATTCTTCGCCTGCACCAAACCAAACAATCGCTGGCGGACTCTTTGCTCGAGGGCACGAATATGTCGCACAAACTCACCACACAAGACCTCTTGGAACTGCTGGCGTAGGTTGAAAATGAAGATAAAAATCGTAAATTGTAATTCGTAAATATCTGTTATGTTGGTTACTTTGATTGCGGGGGCACGCCCTAATTTTATGAAGATTGCGCCCATCATCCGTGCGATAAAAGCGGCTGAGGCGGCAGGACAAGATATACACTATCGCTTGGTGCATACAGGGCAGCACTATGATAAGAATATGTCCGACACCTTTTTTGAGGAGTTGGGCATTCCTCAGCCGGATGTGAATCTCGGTTGCGGTGGCGGCACGCAGGCGGAGCAGACGGCGCATATCATGGTGGCGTTTGAGCAATACCTGATGGCGAATCCCTGTGATTTGGTGCTGGTGGTGGGAGATGTTACCAGCACGATGGCGTGCTCTATCGTGGCGAAGAAACTCAACACGAAGGTGGCGCATGTGGAGGCGGGCATCCGCTCGTGGGACTTGACGATGCCTGAGGAAATCAACCGTATGGTTACCGACTCGCTGGCGGACTATATGTTCACGACTACGGACATAGCAGATAGAAACCTACTGCGGATGGGGGCTGTGTGTGCCGAGGACTGGCAGCCGGAGCAGGTCGCACTGGGGCATGACCGTTGCCCGCAACGGGTGTGGCGAGTGGGCAATGTGATGATAGACACGCTGCTAAAGAACATGCCGAGGTTTAGAAAGCCCGCTGTGTATGACGAGTTGGGGTTGCAAGAGGGTAGGTATGTAGTGATGACCATGCACCGACCCGCGAATGTGGATGAGGAGACGCATCTGCGGGCTCTGATGGAGCAGATTATCACGAATGTGCACGGAGAGCCGATTGTATTCCCCATCCATCCGCGTACGGCAAAGATATTCTATGGTTTATGGGGCTCGGCAACCGAATCGGTGGAAGAGAATCGTGCTGCGTTGCACAAGGTGTTCCCTAACTTGCATATCGTTGACCCGATGGGCTACTTGGAGTTCAACTATTTGGTGCAGCATAGCCGCGCGGTGGTAACCGATTCGGGCGGAATCACCGAGGAGACGACGGTGATGGGCGTGCCCTGTATCACGCTTCGCGACAATACCGAGCGACCGGAGACTTGCACGGTGGGTACCAACGAACTGATTAGTACCAACCCTGCCGCCGTCAAACCCGCGCTGGATAAGTTGTACGCCGGCGAGTGGAAGAAAGGGGCGATCCCCGAACTATGGGACGGACACGCCGCCGAGCGGATTGTGGAGATACTTGCAAAATTGTAATTGCAGACTTTTTTATCGACCATTATGACCGATAAATTGGCCGATAAATTTGAAACTGTAGAGAAATTGGTCGATAAACGAGATTTATAGCCCCGACAGGTCGCGGGCGTACTTGCTAAATAACGTGAGTGCAATATAAGCGAGTTATGTCAGCAATCAAAGACTAATTTGGTTTTTGGTAGTGAATTAATGAATAATTACATGGAAATTATATGTTAAGAAAAAAATATTTGACTAATTTTTGGAAATTTTTGTTGAAATTAAAATAATCATTGTTGTTTCGATGTATATGTTTCTTATTTCGAGTTCGTGTTAAATAAATTGATTACGGTTTTTTCATATAGCGAGATTGACAGGGCGGAGTGGGGAGCCTTGGCGGCGGGAGCGGATACGGCGAGTTGGTTTCAGACCGAGGCGGCGTATCTGTTTTTTGCTTCCTTGCCGAGGGAGATGCGCCCGTTTGCGTATGGTGTGGCGGAAGATGGGGTGTTGAAGGGCGTGGTCGTGGGATTTGTTACCGTGGAGCAAAACCGTTGGCGGCAGTTCTTCACGCGGCGGGCGATTATCAATGGCGGTCCTTTGCTGGCGGACGATATCAGCGAGGAGGCGCTGCGGCTGTTGTTGGGGAAGGTGAAAGAAGAGGTGTCGAAGGAGGCTATCTATATTGAGATGCGCAATTTCAACGACTACTCGCGTTGGCGGGATGTTTTTGAGGCTTGCGGGTTTGCTTATCAGGCGCATCTGAATTTCCATTTGGACTGTTCGGAAGAGACTGTTATGCAGCGCAATATGCACGAGACGCGCCGCAGGCAGGTGCGCAAGGGGTTGGCGAGCGGAGCCGTGATAGAGGAGGCACAGACGGAGCAGGAGGTGCGGGATTTCTATCGGATTCTGGAGCAGTTGTATCGCAGAAAGGTGAAGACACCGTTGTTTGGGTTGGAGTTCTTCTTGGTGTTCTTTCGGCAGGGGCGGGGAAAATATCTGCTGGTGAAGTATCAGGGCAAGGTAATAGGCGGCATGATGTGTCCGATATTAGAGGGCAGGGCGATTTATGAGTGGTATGTCTGCGGGTTGGATGAGCAGTATCGTGAGCAGTACCCATCGGTGTTGGCGACCTATGCCGCCATGCAGTATGCGGCGGAGCATGGTCTGTCGCGCTTTGATTTCATGGGGGCGGGCAAGCCCGGGGAGGATTACGGCGTCAGGGCATTCAAGGCGCAGATGGGCGGCAAACTGGTGGAGCAAGGGCGTTTCCTGCTGATTGCTAAACCATTGCTATATCGGATTGGTGTGCTGGGGGTAGCGTGGTTGAGACACAGAAAATAAGGTATAAGATTTCTACATAAAATCAACTTTGTTCTTTTTTGTTTGAATTTTTGTATAGTATTTATATAGAACTAATTAGTATTGAAAATCAATATATTATAGAAACTATGTAGTATTTTTATTCTACTTCGTATTTCGAAAAGTATGTTAAATAACATATTTTCAAAATTTGCATAAATTATTGTAAAGCAGTACCTTTGCAGCGGATTTCGAGAAATAGTGTGTTGTGAAAGCACATGACAAACACGAAAAATTTTAATCTGCGAAGAGCAATGAATACGAAGATGAAACATTTGACCCCCCCGCGGCTATTCGCACTGTTTTGCGCAGCTGCACTATCGATTAGTGCGCACGCGCAGACACTGACGGTATCGGGTGTGGTGATGGCGGAAGGCGAGCCCGACCCCGTCATTGGTGCAAACGTCATGGTGAAAGGTACGAGTAATGGTACTATCACCGATTTTGACGGTAATTTCTCTCTGGATGCCAATTTAGGCGACATTCTCCTTATTTCTTACATGGGATACAAGTCCCAAGAGGTGAAGGCAAGCACCTCTCCTATGCGTATCACTTTGCAGGCAGACAACGTGCTGCTGGACGAAGTGGTAGCGATTGGTTATGGTACGATGAAGAAGTCGGACCTGACCGGTGCTGTTACCTCGGTGTCAGCAGATGACCTGCTGAAAGCCCCTGTGTCGGGGCTTGACCAAGCCTTGCAGGGACGTGCGGCGGGCGTAACAGTAACGACCAACTCGGGTCAGCCCGGCGAGGCGGCGACCATTCGTATCCGCGGTATTGGTTCCGCGTTGGGAGGCAACGACCCGTTGTATGTGGTTGATGGGGTGATCACATCGGATATCTCTTTTCTTGCGCCCAATGATATTCAGAGTATGGAGATTCTGAAAGATGCTTCGGCTACGGCTATCTATGGTAGTCGTGGTGCTAACGGCGTGATATTGGTTACCACGAAGTCGGGAACGCAGGGGAAAGCGAATATCTCGTTTGACGCTTATTGGGGTTTTCAGAATCGCTGGAAGAAACTCGGTCTGCTCAATGCCTCCGATATGGCGATGACCAAACTGCGTATTGATGCCATGAAGAACGGCTATGAGCAGATTTCCGATTTCCTAAACGATGGTTTCAACGCATGGATGAGTTCGTGGAACTTGTCGTCTTCGCCTTATTTCCCGGTGGTGAAGTCGTCTTCTCATCCGGAGGGGTTTGACTATTCCGCCCAAGAGACCGATTGGCAGGATGAGGTGTTTCAGGAGAATGCTTTCATGCACAACTATAACCTCAGTATCGATGGCGGTAACAACGATGGACACTATGCTTTCTCGGTGAACTATTTCAACCAAGACGGTACGATTATCGGCAGCAACTACGAGCGTTTGACGTTGCGTTTCAATTCAGACTATCAGGTGCGCAAGTGGCTGAAGATAGGTGAGCACTTGAGTTTTATGTACGCAAGCAGCCGCAATGCGATGAACAACAACTCCAGCCCGGGTGCTTCTATTATCTCGGCGGCGTTGGCGATGGCTCCGTGGGACCCGACCCATTATCCCGAGGGGTCGGTGAACAAGGAGGGCAAAGACCTGAGCGGGCAGATAGCCGCCTCCAGCAACTTCAAGAATGTGACCAACCCGTTTTCCATGGTAGAGATGTCGCATCCGGAAAGCAAGGAAAACCGTTGGGTGGGCGATATCTATGCGGAGATAAAGCCTATAGACGATTTGACGATAAAGGCATCGATGTCAATCGACAACAACAATACGCGCTATCGTCTCTATAAAGAAGCATACGATTACTCGCTGTATGATCGGGCAGACAAGAACTATATATCCTCCAATATGTATCGCTATTGCTCCCTGCTGGAGGAGGCTACCATTACCTACGCCAAGCAGATAGGTAAGCACAACTTCTCTATCATGGCGGGTCAGACGTGGCAGGAGTACACGGTGTATGGTATTGGTGGTTCGGGTGCGAGCATCTTGAATCCCACGGAGGAGAATTGGTATCTGAACAGAGCAACAGACTACCGCACTTACGCCGGCGATGAGGCGAGTCGCATACGCCGTATCTCATTCCTCGGGCGTGCTTTCTATAACTACGATAGCCGTTATATGATTACCGCGAACTTCCGTGCGGATGCGTCTTCGCGCTTCACGAAGAATCCATGGGGCTACTTCCCATCCGTGGCTGTGGCATGGCGACTGAGCGAGGAGCCGTTTATCAAGGATGCAGAGCCAACGTGGTTGGATAACCTGAAGATACGTGCCGGCTTTGGTCAGGTAGGCAACGATGGGGTGAACAACAATGCATTTATCACCAAGATGAACAGTTCTGCGGATTGGTTCTACGGCTATCCTTTCGGAGGAGAGTTGCAGACGGGTGCCGCCGTACTGAGCCAAGCCAATGAGAACGGCAAATGGGAGACGAACCAACAGTGGGATGCGGGTATAGACTTCTCGTTCTGGAACGGCAAACTGTCGGGTACGGTGGATTATTTCCGTCGTGATACCAAGGATGCGTTGCTCTATGTGAACGCGCCGTCGCATGTAGGAAACATGGCGGTAGTAGGCGTGATGGTAAGCAATGTGGGCAATATCCGTAACGAGGGTTTTGAACTGACGCTCAACCATGATAACACGGTGGGCAAGGTGCACTATAACATTGGTGGTAATATCTCTTATACGCACAATGAACTGACTGCGCTGAACGGCGGTTCGGAGTTGTGGGAGAGCGATTATATCCGCTATACGAACCTTGGCATGCCGCTGCGCACTTTCTACGGCTACCACTACGAGGGAATCTATCGCACAGATGAAGAGGCGATGGAGCACCTGAGTTACCTTGACGAGAACGGCAATCGCGTGTATAGTTACACCACGGAGACCATCCCTGTGCATGCGGGTGATGCGCGCTATACGGACCAAAACGGCGATGGTGTGATTAACGATGACGACAAGGTGAATATAGGCAACTCCTTCCCGAATGTGTCCTATGGTATCAACCTCGGAGCCGATTTCTATGGCGTGGATATTCAATTGTTCTTCCAAGGCGTGGCAGGCAACAAGATTTACAATGCCCTGCGCTATCGTACGGAGGGAGCGGGCGATGTATGTACGCTGGCTGACTACATGGCAGACGAGGTATGGGTTGGCTACTCGGATGTGGTGCGCAATGCGATGCTGAACCACGGCGTGAACTGGGCAGAGTTGGAGAACCGCGAAGGTACTATTCCTAATCCTGTTGGCGCCACCACCAACTCAGCTGTGTCTGATCGGTTTGTGGAAAACGGGGCTTATTTCCGCTTGAAGAATATGCAGATAGGCTACACCTTACCTCGCAAGCTTACCGATAAGTTCCATTGCTCGCGCCTGCGTTTCTACGTAACGGCAAGCAACCTCTTTACGGTTACATCCTATTCCGGCTACGACCCCGAGGTGGGCAACGGCGTGGACTATGGTAACTATCCGCAAAGCCGCACCTTCACTTTCGGCTTGAACGCGAACTTCTAAACGTACATAACCGAATACTTTTTCATTACACTATTTAATTCATTAGGACGTATGAAACGTTTTCAGTATATTCTTTTTGCCATCCTTTCCGTTTCTTTGACGGGTTGTAAGGATTATCTTACGGCTCCGGAGCCGGGCGTTACCCGCCTTGAGGATTACTTTACAAGCGGGCAGGCGTGTGTCTATAACGTGAATGGTTGCTATGTGCCGCTGATGTGGGAGTTCTCGTCCACGTATTGCTCGGAGTGGTTCATAGGCGACGTGATGTCTGACGATGCGCTGAAAGGCGGACAGAACACCAACGACATGGCAGCGGCTTTTGACCTTGAGAACTGGCGTACCGTGAGCAACAACGAGATAGCCTACGATGTATGGCGTGCTAATTTCTATGGTATTGCTCGTTGCAATATGGCTATCCATTATATTCCCGATGTGGCGACCGATTCTACGATGAATGCTTCTATGAAGCAACGTCTGATAGGGGAAGCGAAGTTCCTGCGTGCGTTCTACTACTTCCGCCTTGTGCGTATCTTCGGTGGAGTACCTCTGACATTGGATGTCATTTCTGATGATGCAGAGTGGACGATGCCTCGTGCGAGTGTGGATCAGATTTTCGCTGCCATCATTGCCGATCTCATAGATGCAGAAGCGGGACTATGGGACAAGTCGGAGTATCCTGCTACGGAACTGGGACGTGCTACCAAGGGGGCTGCACAAGCCATGTTGATGAAGACCTACCTCTATATGGCATCGCCTTATTGGAACAAACAGTTGTCTGTTTCTCAAGACGAATGTTATGCGCAGGCGAAGTATTGGGGCGGGAAACTGATGGCAGAAGTCGAGGCGGGTGAGTATTCGCTCTGTCCGAATTATGCAGACAATTTCACCCTTGAAGGAGAGAATGGACCGGAGTCTATTTTTGAGATACAATATGTGGAAGACCCGACCTCGGACTATGGAGGCAACGAGGGTGGTTTTGGGGCTACACGCGGAACTTTTACTATCGTCTTGACCCGTTCGCGTTCCTCGAAGATAGGTGGTGAAGGTTGGGGATTCAACAAGCCGACTAACAATCTCTATCAAGAGTATGAGCCTGCGGATCCGCGCCGTGATGCTACGATATTGGATCCCGTGGATACCTTGGTAGAAAATCCGAACGAAGAATTCTATTTGGGTACCCGCTACCTGAGTCGCAAGTATGCGCTCTATACCAATGAGACCGGAACAGAGTTCTACAAGCTGGCGCACGCCACGCGCGGTCCTATCAACAACAAGCAGATCCGCCTTTCCGATGCCTATCTGATGTATGCAGAAGCATGCTTGGGAACCGGCGACGAGGCAACAGCCAAGACCTATATCAACAAGGTGCGCGACCGAGTCGGGTTAGGCGAAGTAGGTACCTACAGCATTACCCTCAACGGGCAGACGATTGCTAATCCTACGGTGGAGCAATGTCTGCGCCACGAGCGTCGCGTAGAGCTTGCCATGGAGGGACATCGCTGGTTCGACCTTGTGCGCTATGGCGGCACCAAGGCACACATGGACGCATACGCTGCTACCGAGACTGCCGAAGCCAAGGCGCAGATGAATGCATTTATTGAAGGCGTGCATGAACTGTTGCCTATTCCCTCCAAGGAACGACAACTCAACACCGCTCTTACTCAGAATCCGGGATACTAATTTCTGAAAAAATAATCAATTAACTCATTCACTAATCAACTAATTAACATCATCATGAAAACAAACAAATTTTTTGCGGCTGCCTTGGCAGCGTTGACGCTGGTTGGTTTCTCTGCTTGCAAGAGCAAAGAAGATGACAAAACGCTGGAACTGACCGAATCGTCCGTTTCAATGAAAGTCGGTGAGACCCACCAACTCGTGGCTAACATTACGGTAGAGGAGTGGAACAGTTCCGATCCTACCAAAGCAACTGTGGTTAACGGATTGGTAACTGCTGTTGCCGAAGGTAATGCTATCATCTCTGCTACGGCAAAGGGTGTAACCAAGACTTGTATCGTTTCTATCGCGGCAGCGGGCAGCAACCCCGGTGGTGATAACCCGGGTGGCGATAACCCCGGCGGTACCACTTCTTCCGTAAAGGGTTCGGAAGTATGGCCTATTATCATGGATGCTGTAACCTTTGATGCGAACGCAAGCAAGATGAAAGGTGATTTCCGCGTGGATGATACCAACAACTTCCTCTATATCTGGGCAAGTGGTGAGACCTATGTGGCAGGTGAAGGTACCGGAAAGAACTTCTTTGGAAACAACGAGGGCTATGTATCGCTTACTGTGGCTGCTCCTGCCGGTTGGTCGGGTTGCGGTTTCTGCTTGGGTGCCACTTCCGCTGCTGCAGCAGAAGAGTTGCGCAAGGCTATCGTTGCCAGCCCCGATGATTATTATCTCCACTTGGCTATGAAGGCTACCACCACCGGTAACCACCAGTTCTATACCTTCGCCGATAAATCTACCTCGTTTGCGATTGGTACGGCTACCATAGAACAAGGTGCTGTGATTGGTGATTTCACTCGTGATGGCTCGTGGGCGGAGTTTGATATACCGATGTCCCAGTTTGCTACCGCATTGGCTTCCATTAATTTCTTGAACACAGATTTCAATATCTTCTGTGTACTTTCGGGTGGACAAGTGGGCTCGCAGTTGAACCTTGACGCTGTGTATTTCTACAAGAAATAATACCTTGATTTGCCAAGAGGAGGCTGATTACCTCCTTTTGGCTCTACCGTAAAGGATTTACGAATTACGATTTACGAATAATGATTTCTATGAAAACTACGTCTATCCGCAGTATTTATGTTGCCGTCTTGTTGCTTATGCTATTCGGCATGTCGGCATGTATCGGTAATGAACCCTCTTTCTCGCTCAACCCTGTCTCTTTGCAGATGACGGTAGGCGAGATGGCTACGATAGAGCCGGTGGGTACGGCATCCGGCATCGTATGGACCTCTTCCAACGATTCGGTGGCTACCGTGTTCAGCGGGGTTGTTACTGCGAAAGCGATAGGGGCTGCTACCATCACCGCCACCTCGGGCAAGACCTCCGTGAGTTGCCCGATCTATGTGCTGGGAACGGACGGCGCTTCGCTGCGTATCACGCCGGCAGCCGTTTCCCTCGCGCCCGGCGAGACCTACCAACTGCAATACGGTAATGCCTATGAACTGCCCATGACATGGACTTCTTCGGACGAATCTGTGGCGCAGGTCTCTGCCAACGGGCTGATTACTGCCCTCAAGGGGGGAATGGCTACGATTAGCCTCTCTACCAACATTGAGTCGGTGAGTGCGATTGTGTCTGTGGAGCATCAGTGGGGTGCTTATCAATTGGTATGGAGCGATGAGTTTGAGGGCACTGCGCTGGACGAGTCGGTATGGACCATACAGACCGGCGGCGGAGGATGGGGAAACCAAGAGAAACAATACTACACGAATCGCCCAGAGAATATCCGTGTGGAGGACGGCAACTTAATCATTGAGGCGCGCAAGGAGGAATACGACAACAACCATTATACCTCTGCGCGCATCATGTCGCGCGATAAAAAGACCTTCACCTATGGTAAGATGGAGGCGCGTATCTCGCTGCCCGGCGGCGGAGGTTTGTGGCCTGCTTTCTGGATGATGGGCAACTCCGGCTCGTGGCCCAAATGCGGAGAAATAGATATTATGGAATATGTGGGCAATGTCCCGAACCGCATACTCGGTACCCTCCATACCACCAACGACCGTTCCGGCAGCAAAAGCAGTCGAGCTTATTGGGGGACAAACATTGAGGAGAACTACCATGTGTATGGTATAGAGTGGACGCAAGAGGAGAGCAACGGACGCGATGTGATTCGTTTCTATGTGGACGATGAGGTGTTCTCAACACAGACCGAGTCGGTGATAGATAATGTGGACTACTGGCCGTTTAACCGTCCGCATTTCTTTATCATCAATATGGCGGTGGGCGGTACGCTGGGAGGTGATATCAACGATGCCGTTTTTGCTACGCCTCGCTTGATGAAAATAGACTGGGTGCGGGTATATCAGCGTGAGGAGTTATGATGCGCTTTCGCTACATAGTATGGTCTTTGTTGCTGCTGGTTTTTGCCGGTTGCGGTGAGGTTGTGCCGCAAGGTGATGTGCCTGCCACAAGTCAGGCGAAAAGTCCGAAACGGGGCGTGGCTTTCGATTTCTCCCGTTTGGAGGATTTGCCTTTGCTCTCGCCTGCTGTCTCGTGGGCGTACAACTGGGGCAATGCGCAGAACGATGATGCCGCTTTCTGGTTCGATACCAATGATATGGACTTCTGTCCGATGTGTTGGAACCAGCGTTTTGATGCAGAGAAGATACGAGCGTATGTAGCGTTGCACCCCGGCACGAAGTATCTGCTGGGATTCAATGAACCGAACCTGACCGACCAATGCAACTTGACTCCTTCAAAGGCAGCACAGTATTGGCAGGAGGTGGTGGCGCTTGCCAAGGAACTGAATCTCAAATTGGTGTCCCCCGCCATGAACTACGGGACGCTGGAGGGCTATGGCGATCCGATAAAGTGGTTGGACGAGTTCTTCGCCTGCGAGGGTGTGTCGCTCAGCGATATAGACGCTATTGCCGTGCATTGCTATATGGCATCACCCTCTGCGTTGAAGGACTATATTGGGCGTTTTGCCAAGTACGGCAAACCGATATGGGTAACAGAGTTTTGTGCATGGGAAAAGACGGTGGGGAGTGTGGAGACGCAGATGGATTATATGTGTGCGGCGCTCAACTATTTGGAGCAGTCGCCCATTGTGGAGCGCTATGCGTGGTTCATCCCCCGCGCGAAAGGGGCGGTGGATACCTATCCTTACATGCAACTGCTGGACCACGAGTCGCCTACCGCGCTCACCCCTCTCGGACGTATATACACCTCTCTCTCTTCTTTTGACAAACATGCTTTCCTGCCGTTGAGCCGCTCGGTGGCTGCCTATCAATATACAGCCTTGAGTACGGATAGAGTCTCGCTGCGGGTGGACGATACGGAACGGGTGTATGTCTATAATTTTCAGGCAGGTATGTGGATGGATTATCAGGTGCAAGTGTCTGAGGCTAAGCCGCTGCAGATAGCCTATGCGTCTATCGTAAGCCCGCAGGTATGTATATACGTGGACGGGGAGGCTGAGGTTGTGGCGGACATGCCCAAGACAGCCGGTTTGAATCTTGTGGAAACATTCACCACCGAGGTTGTTATCCCCGCAGGGTACCACACGCTACGGGTGGAGATGCTGAAAGGTTCATGCAATTTGTATTCCTTTTATGTGTAATTGTTCATTTTCTCAATTCTCAACACAATGAAACACTTTTCTTTTTTACCCCTCTTGTTTTTGCTATCCACTGCGGTCTGCGCGCAGGTTACGATAGACGATTTTGAGACATCCGCCAACACATGGACCCCCGTAGCATGCGGTGCTGCGGTGGTGGATAATCCTTCTGCTACGGGTTTGAACCTGTCGTGCAGCGTGCTTTGCATAACGCGTGCGGTGGGCTGCGACAACTGGTCGGGTGCGATGTACACGCCCTCGGCGCCCATCAGTGGTTATCGCTATGCGCACGTGTTGATGTATCGCAACAATACCAACCTGCCCAACCTGAAAGTATATGATCCGGAAGATGGGGGCGGCTCTGCCGACCTGAGTCCGATGAACAGTACGGTGGTGGCAAACATGTGGCAGGACGTGGTGTTTGACCTTGGCTCTCACGATGTGAATTTCTTCTTTCTCATGGTGGACCGTACGGACATCAGTTCCGATGCGGTGATGTACGTGGATGATATCGTGTTGAGCAACGACCCCGCATTGCGTACCATGCCGAATACATCCTGCACACCCGACACACCGGATACGCCCGATCCGACAGACCCTGTTGTGGATGATGAAGGCTATACGCTGATGTGGAATGCCGATTTCACCGGCACAACGCTCAACAGTCAGGCGTGGAACATAGAGACCAACGGCAACGGTGGTGGCAACAACGAGTTGCAGTACTACTGCGACAAAGGAGTGTCTATGGGGGTGGAGCCGGCTACGGGCAAACATTGCCTTATCTTGACGGCGAAAAAGGAAAATTATCAAGGGAAGACCTGCACTTCGGGGCGTGTCAATACCTTAGGCAAGGTATATTTCCAATACGGCAAGATAGAGGCGCGTATCTACTTCCCTAACACAGCCAATGGTCTGTGGCCTGCATTTTGGATGATGGGCAACGACTATGGCGAGGCGGGTTGGCCTGCTTGCGGGGAAACCGATATTGTGGAACTGGGACACCAGAACGGTATCAATGCGGGCACGCAAGACCGCTTTTTCAACGGTGCCAGCCACTGGGGACCCCGCTGGGACGCACACTACCAGTATGCGCAGGATATCACCAACGCCTATAGTGTGGAAGACGGTTTTCATCTCTGGACGTGTATTTGGGACGACGAGAAAGTGGCGATGTATGTGGACAGAGACAAGTATCCTTCCGCCGCTCCTTACTATCAGATGACCATCCCGCGCAGTAGTGAAGATAATGCACCCGGCAAGTATTTCCACAAACCTAATTTTATCATTCTGAACCTTGCGGTCGGCGGCAATTTCCCCGCGATATGGGAAATCAATGGTATCACCGCCTTGCAGAACGGTCCGCGTTCGATGTATATTGATTATGTACGCGTGTATCAGCGTGGAGACAGCGGCGAATCGTTTTATTCCGCGGTAGCGTCCGATCCCATCGAGGGGGGCACTACCTCTACGGAGGCTCCTGCCGCTCAATCGGCTACTGCCCGCAAGGTGCTGCGCAACGGACAATACCTTATCCTGCGTAACGGGGAGACGTATGATATGATGGGAAGAAAACTTTAATGAAGTACAAGTTTTAAGTTTCAAGTTTTCCCGACTCTGTCGGGATAAACAAGTTTCAAGTTATGAAAAAAATATGTCTTTTAATCTTGGTTTGTGCGTGTGGCATGTCGGCATTTGCTATTTTCCCGATGCAGATCACCAACAACAGTCAGTTTTCCGATGAGGAAATCTATATCGCCATTATCGGTAAGCGACAGGATGGGACGCATGTGTACTATGATCTGCAGAGCAACACGGCTTCGGGGGTGTCTATGCCCGTGCTCACTACATCGCTCAATACATTGCATAAGCAGCAAGGCGACTGGGGCTATGCGAATATCTTTGTTACGCTGCAAAGTATCAGCAATCGCACGATCTATATAGACCAATCGTTTGCGTGTCGTATGTTCGTGGGTTTCCGCAGCCCGATGTATCTGCACGTGCACGATGCGGGGGGCTATGCGGGTGCAGACCTTAATAATCCTTCAGACCCTAATGCGGATCTGCGTTGGGAAATCGTGGAGTTCTCGTACGACCAATATGATGTGATGTTTGTCAATACCACCCGTGTGGATGCTTTTCAATATCCCATGGGGGTGGAGTTGTACGGCAACACTGCGGCAGGTGCCAACAATGCGTATATGAAGCGCGGCGACCTGAAGTCATACGCAGAGACAATCGCCGATTGGCAGCAGGAGTTTGGGGGGACAATTTATGCAAACTGTCAAATCAACCGTATTTCAAAAGACAACTTGGGTCCGATTATAATGCAGCCTTCTAAGGTGGCATCCGTCAAAGAGAGCAACGAGTTTGATGCTTATATAAATCAGATATGGACGGCGTTCAGCACGAAGACGCTTCGTTGCAACATGGGCGACCGCGGCGAATGGTACGGGCGCGTGGAGAACGGAGTGTTTGTGATGCACCAAGAAGGCAATGCTGCGCGCACAGCATACGTGGGGCGTCCTACGACGGTGGATGTGATAGAGGGTGCAGGCGCATTTGCTACGGGGAGCGAAGATGACAAAGCTACGCAGGCGCAGTTCTGCGGTGCAATCAACCGCGGTATGATAGATACCGACTTGGCAGACAATACGTTGCAGCACTGGGGCGACCGTGATGCTTTCTTCACGCGCAACAACTGGAACAAGTATGTGGCATTCTTCCACCACCCGCAGCGCAGTTACGATGGCTACACTTATGCCTTCTGCTATGACGATACCTTCGACCAGTCTTCCACATGTGCCACATCTCATCCTGACAGACTGGTGGTTACGATAGGCGGTTTCACTGCTAATCCCGGTGGTGATGTACCCTCCGAACCGGAGCCGGATCCCACTCCCGAACCGGATCCTACCCCCGAAGGCACTACAACCACCGGCACAACCGAGCAAGGATTGCAATATAGTTGCACAATTGAGCAGATAGGGGGGAACGTTACCTATACTTTCCAAGTGCTAAACCCCACCTCGTTTGTGGGACTGGTTCCCGTTATTTGGGACAACAGCAATGGTTTCCGCGAAGTGCTGGAAACCAATACGATTACCTTCAGCGATTGTACGCCGGGGCAGCAACTCTCCGTAGCGTGCAAATGGATGTACTCCGACGGTGATACCCACACACCTTACGTGAACTATACGGTGCAATCTCCTACCTCTCTGGATGCAGCCGAAGCCCAATCGGTTGCTGTCCGCAAGATGCTTCGCAACGGGCAATGTGTTATCCTACGCAACGGGGAGACGTATGATATGATGGGAAGGATGATTGAAAGATCGCTTCGCTGAAAGTAAGAATAAGGAATTAATTATCCATTAACTATTTAATTTATTTTAATCATGAAAAAGGTATTTACAATGGTTGCAGCCTTTTTTACGGCTGTAACAATGTCAGCAGGAACCCACCTGCAAGACGCAAGTAATGTAACGTTGGAAGACTTGAAGCCGACCACCGCACCAGCGGCACCTACGGCAGACGCTGCTACCGTGCTTTCCATCTATTCCGACACCTACACCGCGGCTGCCACCTTCGGTTTCTGCGAAAGTTGGGGACAGACCACCGCGTTGCAAGTGTTGGAGTTGGATAGTAACCACGTGCTGTACTACACCAACTTTAACTATCTTGGTTGGCAGACCGCCACTCCGATTGATGCGAGCACCTGCACAGGGCTCCACATGGACATCTGGGCGGCTACAGCGGGAGACCTGCGCGTAGTCCCCATTTACGGTGGCGCGGGTTTGACTACAGACGACTCCAAGGGCAAGACGGTAAGCCTGAAAGAGGGCTGGAACAGCGTGGACTTCAACTTGGCTACTGATTTTGCAGGGCTGGATTTGAGCTCGATTTTCCAATTCAAGTTCGACCAAGGTGCTTCGCAGCAGTATGCTATCGACAATGTCTATTTCTCCGGCTACACCGCTCCTACTGTTACCTACACCTCGTTGGCTGAGGTCTATAACCTTGCCAAAGGTGATACTGTTGTGCTGAAAGACTTTGAGGTAACCTATGCACCCGAAGCGGACACCCGCTACTATTATATCAAAGACGCTACGGCTTCGGGCCTTATCTACAAGAGCAACTACGGTTTGGTTGCCGGCGACAAGGTAGCGAAAGGAATGGTAGCCAAAGTAGATATCTTCAATGGGTTGTATGAACTCGTTCCCGTTACTCCGAAAGCAGAACTGACCATTACCTCTGGCACGCCTGCACAACCCGCCTTGGCTACCGCAGCGCCTACCGTGGCAGACCAGAACAAGTACGTAGTCTATAAGAACGTAACCGTAGCTGCTGACACCGCATTCCTTGCATCCAAGAACACCGTGTTGGGTATCATGGGTAATGATACGATTAAGTTCTACAACACGTTTAAGCTTACGGATACGCTGAAGGTGGGCAAGCAGTACACCATCGAGGCGGTGAACTCTGTTTACAATACTCCGCAGGCGTTGCCTATCTCGGTGACGGAGCAAGTGCCGGTAGAGGATGAGTGCGCCGGTGAGCACGGCTTGTACGACCCCGCGAAGGCGCTTATCAACTCCACCTACTTTGCTTCCGAAGGTTGGGGCGCGAACCCGGGCTGCACCGCCGACATCTCGAACGGCGTTATCAGCATTCATGTGGACAAAGCCTTCGTGGATATGTGGCAAGGTCAGGTGTTTGTTGACCCGGGCTTCACCTTCGAGGCAGGCAAGGCATACCACTACGAGTTCGACATCGTTTCCACGGGCAAGGTATGTATGACCGTGAAGGTGAACGACAGCGATGAGACACTCTTCTTCATGCAGACTCTGTACGACCTCAACATCGGTGGCGGCACCTATCATTTCTCCACCGACTCCGTCTTCGCGAACGAGAACCTCGTTGCAGGCAAGGGACCGCTTGTATTCGGATTTGGTTGGACGGACGCTAACAACGATATCACCATCAAGTGTATTAAGATAACCGAGGTGGGCGAGGCACCAGAGCCTGTGGAAGAGCACATGTATATCAAGCATCCGTGGGGCACCGGAAAAGATGCAGACTGGGCATGGAAAGAGATGACGCAGACCAAGTACAATGCCGTGGATGCTTGGACCGCCACCGGCGCTTGGGGAGGCACAGGCTTCAACATCGCCGACAATGAAGAGGGTAAAGACGCCAAGTGGTTTGCTGCCGATGCAATCCAGTTCCTGAATCAAGAAGGTATGATTGTGGATGCACCTGCTGTAGGTACTGCTGATTGCCAATTCCTATATGTGCCTCTGTTTGACGTGGAAGGGTCGGCTGCCAAACCGGCAATCGTGATTGTTCCCACGACGGAAGGCATTGAGAACACGGAGGTGAACGCAACGATTATCAAGACCATCCGCAACGGTCAGTTGGTAATCATGCGCGGAGGAGTAGAGTACAACGTGCTCGGTGCACAACTCTAACATATCGGGTATAGGCGATTGGTTTCGCCTATACTCTCTAACCACTGACTATTACTGAACACATGAAAACAAACCACTACATAGCCATAGCGATGATGGCAGCAGCGTTGTCCGGCTGCGGACAGAAGGAGGAGTACCGCTTGGTCTGGGAGGACGACTTCGAGGGTACGGAACTCAATGCCGCCTATTGGAATGTGGACGACAACGCCCGCGGCGGCGGCAATGCCGAGATGCAGTATTACACCCCGCGCAACATCAGCATAGAGCGCCATCCCGTGTCGGGCGAGAGTTGCCTCGTGCTCTCTGCTCGCCGCGAAGACTACGGCAACCGTCCCGCCACCTCCGCGCGCCTCAACACGCAGGACAAGGTCTTGGTGCACTACGGCAAGGTGGAGGCGCGTATCGCCTTCCCCTATACAGCCGACGGCTTGTGGCCCGCATTCTGGATGCTGGGCAACAACCTCGCTACCAACCTTGGCAATGACGACTCTGTGGACCGTCAGGCGGACGCTTTGGCAGCACAGGGCAGGGTAGTATGGCCTAAGTGCGGCGAGATAGACATCGTGGAGATGGGGCATAAAGACGGCATAGACAAGGGGCAGCAAGACCGCTATTTCAACGGTGCCGCCCACTGGGGCGAGGCGTTCAACGATGGGCATTACCCCAACCGCGCCGGCGTGTGCGAAGCACCCTATAGCGTGCAGGGCGACTTCCACCTCTATACCCTCGTATGGACACCCGACACCCTCGCTATGTACCTCGACCAAGACCAATACCCTGAGGTAGCGCCCTACTTCGCGCTCTCCTTGCGCAACAAGGACATCAACGAGCCCGGGCACTACTTCAACCATCCTTTCTACTTGGTCTTGAACCTTGCGGTGGGCGGCTTCTTCCCGGGATTGCCTACCACGCCGAAGTACCCCGAGGTGGTTACCGCTGACGACCCGAACTTCCAACAGATAACCGCCCTCCCCGCCGACGGCACACCCGTGAAGATGTATGTGGACTGGGTGAGAGTATGGGAGATGAATTAAGAATTAAGAATTAAGAATTATGAATTATGAGGGCGCATGCTCTGAATGCTCTGAATACTCCGATAACTCCGATAGAAAGATATGAAACTCAGTATCAAAGAAAAGTTAGGTTATAGCCTGGGCGACACCGCGTCTCATTTCGTATGGGACTTGGTAGGCTTTTGGTTGTTGATTTTCTACACCGATATCTATGGCTTGTCGCCCGCCATGGCCGGTGTCATCATGTTTGTAGGCAGCATATGGGACGCGGTGATGGACCCCGTGGTGGGCATTGTCTCCGACCGCACCAACTCCCGTTGGGGCAAGTTCCGTCCGTACCTGCTCTTCGGCTCGGTGCCTTATGCGATCCTTGCCGTGATGGCATTCACCACGCCGGACTTCGGCGATACGGGCAAGTTCGTCTATGCCCTCATCACCTGCCTGCTCTTGCGCACGGCGTATGCCTTCGTTAACCTGCCTTACTCCTCGCTCGGTGCCGTTATGACCAACGACTCCAACGAGCGCGCAGGGCTGAACACCTACCGCTTCATTGCTGCCTATATCGGGCAGTTCATCGTTACCGGCGCGGCGCTCTACTTGGTGAAGTGGTTAGGCGCATGGGGCAATGCGGGTGAGGTTAATCAGGCGCAGGGCTACCAGTACACCGTGGGCTTGTTCGGCATCCTGAGTATCGCCTTCTTCCTCATTAGTTTCTTTACCACCAAGGAGCGTGTGGTGGCACCCAAGCAGCAGGACAGCAATGTGCTGCGCGACTTCAAGTACCTCTTTATGAACAAGGCGTGGATTGTCTTGACCGTGGTCGGCATTGTGTCCTTCATCATGTTCGCCATGCAGAACGCCGCTATCGCCTACTACTTCAAGTACTATATCAACGACGCGGAGAACGTGCAACTCTTCAATATCCTCGGTACGGTAGCTCTCATCGTGGCGTTGCCCGCCTCTAAGCCCCTTGCGAAGCGTTTCGGCAACAAGGTGGTCTATATCGGTTCCTCTGTCGTGTCCGGTATCTTCTTCGCACTGATTCTCGCTGCGGGCGATAACCTGCCGCTGGTTTATATCTTCAATATCCTTGCGAAGATGGCGTATGCGCCAGCGGTGCCCTTGCTCTGGACGATGTTGGCGGATGTGGCGGACTACGGGGAATGGAAGTTCAACCGCCGCACCACGGGTCTCACTTTCTCCGCTTCGGTGCTGGCACAGAAACTCGGCTGGGCGATAGGTGCTGCGGCAGCGGGCTGGATACTGAGCGCAACGCATTTCGTAGCCAATGCAGAGGTGCAGTTTGACACGGCGATGTGGGGTATCCGTCTGCTCGTCAGCGTTATCCCGGGCGTGCTCTATGCCTCCTGCGCCATCGTCATGGCGTTCTATAACCTCGACTCCGCCACTATGGCACAGATGAAGCAGGAACTGGAAGAGAGAAGGTAATTAATTAAGAATTATGAATTAAGAATTAAGAATTAAGAGGGCGCATGCTCTGAAAACTCAGATAATTCAGATAATTCCGAAAACTCCGATAATTCTATTAACCACTAACCACTAACTGTCATGTATCAAGACATCGTTGACACTTTTTGGTTTCCTTAGAAACAAAATCTATTTATATTTTTTTAAGATACTCTAATACTCAGACCCCCATGGGGGTCGCCGCC
>JAXDTJ010000034.1:0-24938 GCA_034090015.1 Paludibacteraceae bacterium
TGCGGTCTCCATGCCGCACCCAATGTAACGAAACATCGGAAACCAATGGTGCGGCCTGGAGACCGCACCTCCATGAGCCTTCCTCCTCTCTCCCTCTCCCCACGCGTTTGGAGGCGGAAAAGGCAGTGGTGGCGACGTTGGCGAAGGAGAAAGCCGAGCAGCCGGAGGTGTTCGAAGCACGATGCAAGGAAGTGAGGAACATCCTCGCCGAGTGCAAGAAACGCCATTTGGACTATCGCAACCTGCATAAAGGCAGCGTATGGCGCGCCCTCGGATATACCCTGCTGAGCCTGCTGATACTGCCCGTATGGATAGTCTCGCTATGGCCGAACATCCTGCTCTATACCCTGCCATTGATGTTCCTAAAGACGGATAAGATGTTCACAAACACGTGGCGAATTATCCTTTCGGTAGTGGTTGGTGTTCCATTTTTCCTACTGTTGACGCTGTTTGTAGCCGGTTTTGGCTTCGGATGGTGGTGGCAAGCCGTGGCATGGATTTTGCTTTACCCCCTCACGGTGGACATAGCATGGTACGGCTGGAAGCACCTCCAACGCACTGTGCAAGAGTGGAAAATGACAACTTATTTGACAATTTGACAATTTACTATTTTACAATTTACCATGCGGTGCGCAAAAATTGTGAAATTGTAAATTGTAAAATAAGAATAAATTGTCAAATAATTTAGCAGGCGTTAACGGAAAAATAATTGTAAAATAGTAAATTGTCAAATTGTCAAATAAATACATGAAACGAGTAGTAATAACCGGAATGGGCATTTGGTCGTGCTTGGGGCATAACCTTGACGAAGTACGCGATGCATTGTACAATGGCAAATCGGGCATTATCTTCGACCCGGTTCGCAAGGAGATGGGCTTCCGCTCGGCGCTGACCGCCAAGGTGGATATGCCCGATCTGAAGAAAGAGTTGAGCCGCTCGCAGCGCGTCTATATGCCCGAGCAGGCGAAATACGCCTATTGCGCCACGGTGGAGGCCCTGCGCAACGCGGGTATCGACCAAGACTATCTGAACACCCACGAGGTGGGACTCCTCTACGGCAACGACAGTTCGGCAGACCCCACCGTCCGCGCCGTGGACACCATGCGCGAGAAGCACGACACCACGCTCTGCGGCTCCGGCGCTATCTTCCAGTCGATGAACTCCACCGTAACGATGAACCTCGGCTGTATCTTCAAGTTGCGCGGTATCAACATGACGGTGTCGGCGGCTTGCGCCAGCGGCGCACACGCCATCGGCTTGGGCGCGCTGCTCATACAGACGGGCTTGCAGGACATGGTCGTTTGCGGTGGCGCGCAGGAGGTCAACCCCTTCAGCATCGGTTCGTTTGACGGTATCAGTGCTTTCTCCATCCGCGAGGATGCACCTGAGAAAGCCTCCCGTCCTTTTGACCGCGACCGCGATGGTCTTGTTCCCGGCGGCGGGGCGGCTACGGTGATTATCGAAGAGTATGAGCACGCCGTGAAGCGCGGTGCACCCATCCTCGCAGAGGTCTTAGGATACGGCTTCTCCGCCAACGGCGACCATATATCCTCGCCGAATGTGGACGGTCCGAGCAAGTCGCTCCGCATGGCGATAGAGCGCGCAGGTATAGACATCCGCGAGATAGGCTATATCAACGCACACGCCACCTCCACCCATGTGGGCGACACCAATGAGGCAAAGGCCATCTACAATGTGTTCGGCGACCAACGCACGGAGGTTACCAGCACCAAGTCACAGACCGGACACGAGATGTGGATGGCAGGCGCAAGCGAAATCATCTACTCCATGCTGATGATGAAGAACGACTTCATCGCTGCCAACCTCAACTTCGAGAACCCCGACGAAGACAGCGCCAAACTGCTCATCCCCGCCACCCGCGTAAGCAAGCATTTCGACACCTTCCTGAGCAACTCCTTCGGCTTCGGCGGCACCAACGCCACGCTGGTAGTAAGGAATATCTAATAGACCGCGCTACGCGCTGAAAGACCGCCTTCGGCTATAAGATCGCTGACGCTGAAAGACCGTCTTACGACTGTCAGACCGCGCTACGCGCTGAAAGACCGCTGACGCTGAATGACTGCGCTACGCACTGTCAGACTGTAATCAGTCAGACAGCGAAGCGGTCGGACAGTAAAACGGTCGGACAGCCAAAGGCGGTCAAATAATAACTAAAAATCCCCTATTTTAACATGACAAAGAATGAAATTATTGCCAAAGTAAACGAAGTATTGGCAGAAGAGTTTGAGAAAGACGTAGAAGAACTGACCCCGGAGGCAAACATCAAGCAGACGCTTGAGTTAGACAGCCTCTCGCTGGTGGACATGGTAGCCCTTATCGACAACGAGTTCGGTGTGAAGATTGCGAACAGCGAGTTGGCATCTATCCCCACCTTCCAAGCCCTGTACGACTACCTCGATAGCCACATGAACGGATAAAAAGACAAAAGACTGCTACGCTGTCAGACCGCGCTTTGCGCTGTCAGACTGATATACTATTAGATAGTGAATCTGTCTTTCAGCGAAGCGGTCGGACAGCCGAAGGCGGTCTTTCAGCGATAGCGGTCTAAGCGGTCAATTTATGCTATTCCAAGGCGAAGAAATCAAGCAACTGATACCCCAGCGTGAGCCCATCATCATGGTGGATATGTTCACGCTCGGGGAGCAGGCGGACGAGGCGGCAGCAACCGGATTGACAGTTGCTGCCACCAACATTTTTGTACAAGACAACCATCTGCGTGAGCCCGGCATCATAGAGCACGTGGCGCAGTCGGCAGCCGCGCTGGCGGGCTACACCACATTCCGGCAGGGCTTGCCGCCACAGTTGGGCTACATAGGTGAGATAAAGAAGTTCCATATCCATCGCCTGCCCTGCGTGGGCGACACGCTGCACACCACCCTCCGCGTGCTCGGCACCGCCATGGGTATCACCCTGCTCGCCGCCGAAGTCCGCGTAGCCGATGAGGTGGTCGCAGAAGGACAGATGAAGATATTTTTGAAAGGATAGGACCCCCTCCAACTCCCCCTACAAAGGGGGAGGGAAAGAAAAAATACCTTCGTCTGTAGAAACTAATTCTACTCCCTCCCTTGTAGGGAGGGATGGGGAGGGTCCTGTTCTAAGTACTATGCTTAACTATTACCACATATTATCTTCCGAAATCACCACCGACGCGGGTGTGTTTCGCGTAGCGTTGAATGCCGACTGCGAGGTCTATCAAGGGCATTTCCCTGGCGAACCTATATCCCCGGGCGTATGCAACATCCAGATGATAAAAGAGTGCGCAGAGATAGTGCTTCAAGGAGGTGCGGTCTCCAGGCCGCACCAAGAGAGAATGCATAATCTCACCACCCGCGACACAGTCGGGGCTGCCCCTGTGGTATCTATGGTGCGGCCTGGAGACCGCACCTCCATGTGCAGCGAAACACCGACCATGTTGCTGAGCCATATCAAACAATGCCGACTGACGACTCTGGTTACGCCTCAGCAGCACCCCGAGGTGGAGGTGCGCGTTGCCATCCTCAGCCGCAGCGAAGACACCATCACCTTCCGCGGCACCATCGGCAAGGGCGAAGAGGTCTATATGGAACTGAAAGGAGAAATGACGTCCGACCGCTGACGCTGAAAGACCGTCTTACGACTGTCAGACTGATAATCAGTCAAACAGCGAAGCGGTCAAACAGCGAAGCGGTCGGACAATGAAATGGTCGGTCAGCCAAAGGCGGTCAAAGCAATATGCAACACATCATCATCATAGGAGCAGGGCTGGGAGGGCTGGAGTGCGGCTATATCTTGGCGAAGAAAGGCTTTCGGGTAACAGTCCTCGAGCACGATGCGCGTGTCGGGGGCTGCCTGCAGTCCTTTCGCCGCGGCGACACGCTCTTCGACGCGGGCTTCCACTATGTGGGCGGGCTGGCGGAGGGACAGCCGCTGCACCGTATCTTCTCCTATCTTGACCTGCTCGACCTCCCGTGGCGGCAGCTGGACACCGACTGCTTCGACGAGGTCATCATCGGCGACCGCCGTTTCACCTTCGCGCATGGGCATGAGGCGTTTGCCGAGCGGCTGACAGACTGCTTCCCCCACCAGCGCGAGAACCTGCGCCAATACACGCAGTTCCTGCAACACGTGGGCGAACATGTCTTCGACCCCTTGCAACCTGATTATCAAGGCAATCCGCTCTTCGGCGAGTCCGCCTACGATTGGCTCTGCCGCACCATCAGCGACCCGCTCTTGCGGCAGGTCTTGTCCGGCACGTCGCTCAAGATGGAGTTGCGGGCGGACACCCTGCCGCTATATACCTTCGCGCAGATTAACGACTCGTTCATACAGAGCGCGTGGCGCCTCTCGGGCGGCGGGCAGCAGATAGCAGACCGCCTGCGCCAAGGCATCGAGGCGATGGGCGGGCAGGTGCGCACACGAGCGCAGGTAACGCGACTGATGGAGCACAACGGGCGTATCAACCAAGTGGAAATCAACGGCGAGGAGCGGCTGAGCGCCGACCTGTTTATCTCTAATACGCACCCTGCCATTACGCTCGACCTCATAGACGACTGCCCCGCCATCCGCAAAATCTACCGCCGCCGTATCGCCGCGCTGGACAACACCGACGGCATGTTCACCGCGAACATCCGCCTCAAGCCCAACCTATTGCCATACCTGAACCGCAACCTCTTCATCCACCGCGAGGGAGCCGACCTGTGGCAGAACCCCACCGACAGCATGCTGGTGCATTTCTACCCCGACGCGCACGCGCTGGACATCCTCACGCCCATGCGCTACGAGGAGGTAGCACCGTGGGCGGACAAGCCCCGCGGCAGACGAGGCGACGACTATGTGGCGTTCAAGGCGCAGAAGACCGAGGACTGCCTGCGGCGGGCGGAGCCGTTCCTCCCCTGCTTGCGAGAGGCCATCGACCGCGTCTATACCTCCACGCCGCTGTCCTACACCCACTACACCTTCACCCCGCACGGCTCGGCGTACGGCATCCGCAAAGACTGGCGCAGCCCGCTTACCACGGTGCTCACACCCCGCACACCGCTGCCCAACCTCTTCCTCACGGGGCAGAACCTCAACCTCCACGGCATCCTCGGCGTCTCCATGACCGCCCTCATGACATGCAAAGCAGTTATGAATTATGAGGGCGCATGCTCTGAATACTAATTTGGTTTTTGGTAATGAATTAATGGTTAATTATATGATAATTATATGTTAAAGAAAAAATATTTGAACAATTTTTGGAAATTTTTGTTGAAATAAAAAAAAGGAGGTGTGGTCGTAAGTTTATCCCGTTTGCGGGAGCCGCACCATAGTGCTTACTTTCGAGTTCATGTTAATTGTAAAATAGTAAATTGTCAAATTGTCAAATAAATATAGTATCGTGTTCGCATTAGTTACCGGCGGCAGTCGCGGCATAGGTCGCGCAGTAGCCCTCCGCCTTGCACAAATGGGCTACCGAGTGGTTATCAACTATATGTCCAACGACGCGGAGGCGGAGAAGACGCTCGCCATGGTGCGCGAGGCAGGCAGCGACGGCGAGTTGCTGAAGTTCGACGTGAGCGACGTGGAGGCGTCGCGCCTCGCATTAGAGGCTTGGCAGAAAGCGCACCCCGACGACTATATCGAGGTGCTGGTCAACAACGCGGGTATCCGCAAGGACAACCTGCTCGTTTGGATGGAGCCCGAGGACTTCACCCGCGTGCTGACGACGAACCTCTGCTCGTTCTACAACGTTACCCGCCCGCTCATCACCCCGATGATTCGCCACAAATACGGGCGTATCATCAACATGGCATCCCTCTCGGGCTTGAAGGGCTTGCCCGGTCAGTGCAACTACTCCGCTGCCAAAGGCGGACTCATCGCCGCCACCAAGGCGCTCGCGCAGGAGGTAGGGCGCAAGAACATCACGGTCAACGCCGTGGCGCCGGGCTTTGTCAAGACCGACATGGTCGAAGGGCTGGACGAAGCCGAACTGAAGAAGACCATCCCCATGAACCGTTTCGGCGAGGCGGAGGAAATTGCCGCACTGGTGGGCTTCCTCGCCTCCAAAGAGGCAGGCTACATCACAGGCGAGTGTATCTCCATCAATGGAGGACTGTACTCCTAAACCTAACCGCACAAACAGCAAAATATATCCCCCTCGCTACTTAAAATAGTAACAAGGGGGATTTCCTATTTGTAGTTGGTAATTAGCGATTTTTAGCCTTTCGCCAGCAGTTCGCGCACTTTGAGGTTGATGGCTTTGCCTTCGGCGCGTCCGGCGAGTTGCTTGGTGGCAACCCCCATCACCTTGCCCATGTCCTGCGGGCTTGTAGCACCCACTTGGGCAATGATTTCCGTGAGGGCGGCGGTCAGTTCCTCCTCCGTCATCATCGCGGGCAGGTAGCGCTCAATAATCTTGCATTGCGCCAACTCGTCCTCTGCCAACTCGGGGCGGTTGGCATCGATGAACATCTGCGCCGACTCCTTGCGCTGCTTCACCATCTTTTGCAGAATCTGCAACGCTTTGTCGTCGTGCAACTCGCCATCGCCGCCCTTGGCGGTCTTTGCCTCTAAGAACTCTTTCTTAATTCCGCGCAGCGCGTCCAGCGCCACTTTATCCTTTGCGAGCATCGCTTTCTTGATATCCTCGCTGATTTGGTCGAATAACATAGTTTATTTGACAATTTGACAATTTACCATTTGACAATTTATTTGCTTGTGCTCTGAGTATTCAGAATACTCAGATTACTCCTTTATAGGAATATCAGTTGCACAATGATATACACGGGCAGGAGGATGATGAGCGAGAACTTAATCATATAGCCGAAGAACGACGGCATTTCGATGTGGTTCTCCTCGGCAATCGCCTTCACCATGAAGTTAGGACCATTACCGATATAGGTCATCGCGCCGAACATCACGGCACCGAGCGAGATGGCTTTGAGAAGCACCTCAGGAATACCTGCCACGAACGACGTGCCCTCTACCACACCGTCCACAATCCCAGCTCCGGCAGCCGCCAGCGACTCGGGCAGACCGCTCGCCACGCCGTGGAAGGCTACGGCGGTAGGCGTGTTGTCGAGGAAGGACGAGAGCAGACCGGTAGCATAGTAGAACTGCCACGGACTATGCAGTCCCAGTTCACCTGCGTGTGCTTTGAGGAACGCCAGCGCAGGGGTCATCGTGGTGAAGATACCGAGGAAGAGCACTGCCACCTCTACAATCGGCTCCCATGTGAACTTATTGTCCTCGTATCGCACACTCTTCTTGGTAGTATAGAGGCTAAACAACATGAGTAGAATAAGTATGATTTCGCGCAGGAACTTCAACCATATAGGTGCGTCCTCCTCGCCCATCTGCGGGATGGTCCCCTCGTTGATAAACGCCACGCTCAGCACTACGCCGATGAGATACAAGAAGTTGATATTCCCCTGCAAGCGCAGCGGCTGCTTTTCGCGCGCATCGGCGGAGAGCGCTGTCCAGTGCTCTTTCCGATAGTAGAAAGTATCCATCACGAAGTAGATTGCCAAGAGAATCAAGCCCGTTACTGCCCACTCGGGTGCCAAGTGCATGAACCACGAGAACGAGGCGCCGCGCAAGAAGAGCATGAACAACGGTGGGTCTCCCAGCGGGGTTAAAAGTCCACCGCAGTTAGCTACCAGTGCGATGAAGAAGAGTATCGTGTGGGTGGTGTACTTGCGCTGCTGATTGGTGGTGATGACCGGACGGATAAGCAGCATCGCCGCGCCCGTTGTCCCCATGATACTCGCCATGAGCCACCCCGCTCCGAGGAAAGCGGTGTTAATCCACGGCTTGGCTTGGATGTCGCCGCTGAGGTGAATACCGCCGGTGATGACATAGAGCGCCAGCAGCAGGATGATAAACGGCACGTAGTCGTACAGCAGTTGGTGCTCCAACTCGTGCATCATGCCTCCGATAATCAGGCACACCGCAGTGGGCACGCCCAGCACCAGCGACACAATCAACTTGTTCATGTTCTTTTCCCAGAACTTCTCTGCCACCAGCGGTCCGATGGCAATCATCAAGAGCATTATCCCAAAGGGAATCATACTCCACGCAGAATGAACAAACTCTTCCATAAGCTATATTCGTTTCGTTTTACGTTGGTCAGTTCCTGTTAGTCAGTTCCTGTTAGTCAGTTCCTGTTGGTGCTCCGCATTAACATGCAATGCCAACATGCAATGAAAAACATACAATGCCCAGCTACTTTACTTTTCGATATTTTCCTTCTATCAAGAGCATACCGGGCAGTATCTCGCCGCCGGCTTTCTTCTTGAAAGTGGTGTAGGTCAGTTCGGCTCCCTCGCTTTGCTCGGTTACGGCGTTGTAGCGGTTGTCCCAAATCTTCCCTTTGACGGGCTGCACGGTAGCAACATACTTATAAGTTGTTTTGCCGGTGGCGGGGTCTTCCACGCGCTGTATGACTTGAAACTTCGTCTTCTCCGTGATACCCTCTTTCATGCCGATTTTTGCCGCATAGCCCTCAATCATGCCTTTCTTGTTGTACAGCGTGGAATAGATAGGGGTTTTCACTTTGAAGTCCTCGTACTGCAGTCCCAAGGCGGCAATGTTCTTATCCATCGAGCGAGCGCAAATGGTCTTCACTAATTCCGAACGCTCATACTGCCCTTTGAGTACGCTTTTCTTGTCAAACTCATACTCGTGTGCCACATACTTGAGTCGGAAGAGCGAGTTGTCTTGCAGGAAGCCGGCTATCTTGGCGGAGTCGGGGGTGGCGGTGTAGTAGTTGCGATAGAAAATGTTGGCGATCGAGTCGTTCCATTGCAACTGGAAAAGGTAACTATGGGTTTTCACCTTGAATCCCGTGAAGGAATCTGCTATGGCAGCCGTAGTGTTGTAGAGGTCCCTGCCTGTGTTTCCGCCAAAAATACCATCGAAGATACCTCCTATCACCGCCATTGCTACTTTGGCAGCCTGTGCCTCTTGCTCAGCGGTTACGTAGGTGATGTCGTTTACCAGCACGAAAGTATTGGCAATCAGTTCTTCGCCGGCATCGGAGAGGGTTGCCAATCCGCGGGTGGTTTGCAGTGCCAATGCCACATCCACATCGCTGGCGTTGTACTGTCCGCGTTGAGCAATCAAGTCGGTATTGAACACAGCCGTTGCCACGCTCTCACCATGCAGGTTGAACCACTTTCCCACCATGATTCTGCCCACATTGTTCCTATTGAGCAGGTCTTCCATCTTTTGTGCGTTCTTCTTGAGTTCCTGCTGCGTGAGAGCATGCCCGTAGGTGGCTTTGTAAAAACCGGAGTCGCGCTGTTGTACGCCGACAATTTGGCTGTTGTCAAACATCTTGAATCCCGCTTCGTGCTCATCGTATTTATCGGGCATGGGAAGGCTGTCGAAGGCAATCAGGATGTCGTTGCCAAACTCATCCTCAGGATGATAAACAATCATCGTTGCCAGCGCATTGCGGCGATACGACAACTCTTCTTGTGCATGGAGCAGGCAGAGGGGCAAGCACAGCAGGCAACACAGCCATACGCGTCTTGTTACAGAATAGGTAGCCATATTATCGCAGGAATCCGATGTTAGTGGTAGTGGGCTGTTGTCCTTTGCCGAATGCCACGCCCACTTCGCGCATGGCATTGATGCGTTGTTTCTCCAAGTCTATGCCGTCTTGATACTGCTTCATCTCGAACTTCCAGTCGTCCAGCACTTTTCCCTTAATCTCCTTGTAGAGGTTCATAGCATCCTCGTAGCATTTTGCATCGGGGTATATCTCGGCGAGGAACTCGCCGGCTTTCTGCGCACCTATGGCGTTCTGCTCTGCCGCCCATGCCATGCGTGCCTGCGCCAGTAGCTCCACGCAGCGTTGGTCAATCAACTGCTGATAGATGGAGAGACCTTGTTGTAGAGCCTCATCGTATGCTTTGCATTGCGACGGGATGAGTGCTATCATACTCAAAGCCTCTTCGTATTGTTTTTGCCCTGCCAAATAAGCGGCCTTCTTCAAGATGTTGGCTGCCTCGCTGTCGTAATAGCGGACAATCTTCTCTTTCCCCTCTTGCACAAAGGCTTTCATCTGCTGGTTGTTGAGATTGAGGTTGCCGAGTGCTTTCAGGTAGCAACGGTTCTCGTTCTCGCCAATACCTTTCACGCGCATAGTGGTGGATGCCAACACCTTTTGTGCGCTATAGTCAGCGATGAAGAGCGTTACATCCATCGTTTCCACCACCTTTGCCGGTGGACCTGCCACCACATCTTTGTCCACAGGCTCTACTACAGCAGTCAAGAAAAATTGACTCAAGTAGTCCATACCGGCAACGCCGTTGTTGGACAGCAGTTGCAAGAGACGATTTTGCAGAATCCCCTTTGCCTGTGCGGGGAAAGGTTCTGCTTGCTGCTCTACGACCACGGAGAGCGGTAAAAACTCGGTGGCATTTTGTGCCATGCACATCGTAGCCATCACAAGGGCTACTATGCTGATATATATGCGTTTCATATTGTTGAGTGGTTAGTGGTTAGTGGTCAGTGGTCAGTATTATTGTCCGGGTGCGCCCCGATCCATCGGGGCTATAATAGTGGTCAGAGTTATCCGATTATTCTGAGTACTCCGAAAAATCAGAGCATGCGCCCTCATAATTCATAATTCATAATTCATAATTCCCAATTTACTTCTCGCCTAAGATGATCACGGCTCTGCCCAGTCCTTTTACCAGCACCTTGCTTGGTATCTGGTAGGGCTCTCTGCGCAGCATCTTCGAAAGACTGCGAGCAAAAGCATAAGCGTCTATGGCTACGCCATAGTCATCATACACGGGGATGCGTACTTGTGTGAAGTTCATCCTATTCTCGCTGGCGTAGGGCATCGAGAAACGCCCGCTTACGGTGTTCTGTTGCATCCAGCGCAGGATGACATCCGTCAACTCGTCGTTGCCGAACTCGCTCTCTAAGTCGATACCACGCTCATTGCCGGCAAACACCTTGATATCCAGTACTATCTCACGCCCGATAGTCTGCATCTCGGTGAAATGCTCTTGCAGACGATAGTTGAAGTTGTCAATATTGGCAACTATAGCCTCTTCGAGCAGTACATCCACGTCTGCGGTCATCGAGGGCTCGCCGGTGCCGCTTACGGCGCCGATGCTCTTGCCTGTATAAGCATCTTTGGCTTCCAAGATATAACTGATGGAGTGTTTAGGACCCATATCTTTCATCTCCCAACTCAAGTCAAGGATGATATCTGCCTTTGCTACACGTGCCAACTCGTCCAGCGGGCTTTCTGCCAACTCGTTGCCTTGTTTGCTCACAGTGAGGTTGTCTTCAGCGCGTTGCTGCTCAAGGTTTTTGATGGCTTGCTCCAAGCTCTGCAAGGGGAACTGACGTTCCGCCATCAGGTCGTTGATCTTGGCGATAGCAAGGCGCAAGCCCATGTCTTCTTGCAGTGCCTGCTTGTAGTTGGGAACGCGGGTAGAGGTCCCCATGTTATCTACCTCGGTGAAGTATCCGTTTCGGATGCACCATTCGTCTGACGGAAAAACCATCAACTCGGGTTTCTTGATTTGCGCATTCGCCACCAGCGAACACATTAGGCAGCAGATGGCTGCAAAGTATAGTTTTTTCATAATGTGGAGAGTTGCAATGCACTCATAATTCATAATTCATAATTCATAATTAGTTAGCCGGTATGATACCATCGGCTTGCAAGCGTCTTTTCAGTCCTGCGCGGTCAACAGTTACCGTTACGGTCTGCACCATCTGCGTATTGGTGCGCTCGAAAGAAGAGGTGTTGGTGCGGCGGTCTTGTAGAGAGCAATATTTCGTCCAAGCACCGTTGTCCTCGAAGAAAGCGTTAAAATAATCCTCGTGTTTCTCCTGCGCATTTTTGTCGAACACCAAGGGTTTGAGATCGCTGATGCCGTTGGACGCTGCTTGGGCACCTTTGAAAATCACATCGTGCACTGCCTGTCGCTTCGCATCTGCAAAGCCGACTGCCGCGTTGCGTGCGCGTACCGGCACGCGCAATACATAACTGCCATCGTAGTTGGCGGATAGCACTTGTGTGGCTTGGTCGTAATAGGCTTGCGAGCGTTTCACGCCGCAACTGCTCATCACCAGCATGCCTGCCAACATCGTGAGCAGCATCACATAAGAAGAAAGTTTCATAATTATAGGTAGTATTAGTTGAGAGTTTAGAGTTTAGAGTTGAGAGTAGCAATGCACTCATAATTCATAATTCATAATTCAAAATCAGAATCCTGCATTCAGTGCACGTACCACGCCGGCTGCCTCCAGCGCTTTGCGCAGGTCGTCTTTGCGCACGCTCACGGTTACTCCCACGCGATATTCTTTTCCTACTTTCGTTACCTCCGTGGTACCGGCGATGATAGAAGCATACTTTTGGAACTCACCTCCATCGGCGAAGAAAGAGCGGAAATACTCCTCATGCGCGGTCTCGGCACCCGGGGTATTGCAGAGCGGACGTTGCGCTACGCAGCCATCACCACCTCCGTAACCTTTGAAGATAACACCATGCACGGCGTTCTTGCGGCATTGGTCCTCTGCCACTTGCGCTTTGCGTGAGTAACTGTACACCTTCACAAGGTATGTCCCTTGCACGGCATTACCTGCGCAGGTGATCTCATAGCGGAATTGGTTGGTGTCCTTTTCGGCTTTCTTCTTGCTTCCCGCCCAAGCGGAAGTACTTACCATCAGCAGGCTCAGCAGCCACGCTGCGGTCATTAGCATTTTGTGTTTCATATTCTATTTGACTATTTGACAATTTACTATTTTACAATTAACAAATTATATAGGTGGTTTTCGTTTTATCTACTTAATCCAACTTCAATACTGCGAGGAACGCTTTCTGCGGCACTTCCACGTTGCCTATCTGCTTCATGCGTTTCTTGCCTTTCTTCTGCTTCTCCAGCAGTTTGCGCTTACGGCTCACGTCGCCGCCGTAGCACTTCGCCAACACATCCTTGCGCACCTGCTTCACCGTCTCGCGGGCGATGATTTTCGCGCCTATTGCTGCCTGAATAGCAATATCGAACTGCTGGCGGGGCAGCAACTCTTTGAGTTTCTCGCACATCCGTCGCCCAAAGTCCACGGCGTTGTCTCTGTGCGTCAGCGTGGAGAGGGCATCCACCTGCTCGCCGTTGAGCAGGATATCCAGTTTCACGAGGTTCGACGGGCGGAAACCATTGGCGTGCCAGTCGAAGGACGCATAGCCCTTGGAGATGGATTTCAGTTTGTCGTAGAAGTCAATCACTATCTCGCCGAGCGGCATGTCGAACAGCAGTTCCATACGGTCGCCGGAGATATACTCTTGCTTCACCAACTCGCCGCGTTTGCCGAGGCAGAGTGTCATGATCGGACCGATGAAGTTACTCGTCGTGATGACCGAGGCGCGGATATACGGCTCCTCTATGCGGTCTATCTCCGTCAGGTCGGGCATGCCCGCGGGGTTGTGTACCTCCTTCATGCCCCCGTCTTTGGTATAGACATTGTAACTCACGTTAGGCACGGTGGTTATCACATCCATGTTGAACTCACGGTCGAGGCGCTCTTGCACAATCTCCATGTGTAGCAGTCCGAGGAAGCCGCAGCGAAAGCCGAAGCCGAGGGCGATGGACGACTCGGGCGTGAAGGTCAGCGAGGCATCGTTGAGTTGCAGTTTCTCCAACGATGAGCGCAGGTCTTCGTAGTCCTCCGCCTCAATGGGATAAACGCCGGCAAACACCATCGACTTCACCTCTTCGAAACCCTCGATGGCTTTCTCGCATGGACGCGCCACATGGGTGATGGTATCGCCCACGCGCACCTCCGACGAGGTCTTGATACCCGAGATGATATACCCCACATTGCCGGCGGCTATCACCTGCCGCGGCTGCATGTCCAGTTTCAGCACGCCTATCTCGTCGGCGTCGTATTCCTTGCCGGTGTTCACAAAGCGCACCCTATCGCCCGCATGCAGCGTACCGTTCACCACCTTGAAGTAAGCAATGATACCGCGAAAACTATTGAATATCGAGTCAAAGACCAAACACTGCAAGGGTGCCTCAGGGTCGCCCTCAGGCGCAGGAATCCGCTCTACGATAGCATCTAATATCGCCTCCACGCCCTCGCCAGTCTTCGCCGAGCAGCGCAGTATCTCCTCGCGCTTGCAGCCCAGCAGGTCAATGATCTCGTCCTCCACGCGCTCCGGCATGGCGGAGTCCATATCGCACTTGTTCATCACAGGGATGATTTCCAAGTCATGCTCCAGCGCCATATAGAGGTTGCTGATGGTCTGTGCCTGCACGCCCTGCGACGCGTCCACCACCAGCAACGCGCCCTCGCAGGCGGCGATGGAGCGGCTCACCTCGTAGGAGAAGTCCACATGCCCCGGAGTGTCTATCAGGTTCAACGTATAGCCCTTGTATTGCATTTGGATAGCGTGGCTCTTGATAGTGATGCCGCGCTCTTTCTCCAGGTCCATGTCGTCCAGCACTTGGTTCTCCATGTCTTTCTTATCCACCGTGCCGGTCATCTCCAGCATACGGTCCGCCAAGGTGCTCTTCCCGTGGTCTATATGGGCGATAATACAAAAGTTGCGTATATTCTTCATAATCTATCCTTTATCCTAATAGACGAAGGTAATAAGTCTTTCATCCTTTGTCCTTCATCCTTTATCCTAACAAAAACCGCCGCAAAGTTACAAAAAAAAATCCATTTTTGCAAATCTTTTACGATTTTTCAACAAATTCCCCAAAATGTTTGCATTCTTTGTTTTCCATTTCCAATCCTCTTCGTTCTTCCACCGAAATCGTCCCCTGTCAATCTTAGGTGATTCTTAGGTGATTCATAGGTGATTCATAGGTGATTGTCGAGAGGATACACTGACTTTGTATATAGGTTACGTGGGCACTATGCCGCACCCCTGCGCACAGTATGCGAAAAATAGTAAAAAAAATAAGATTATTTGCTCATATTAAATAAAAGCAGTATCTTTGTCCGCGAATTAAGAACTAAAAAACACGGAGCAAAGCGGAGTTTCCGACACAAAGTTATAAACACGAAGTTATAAACACGAAGTGCCAAACACGAAGTTATAAACACAAAGTGCCAAACACGGAGCGAAGCGGAGTTCCTAACACGAAGTTATATATATCATGGAAAAAACCAATGTAGTAGTGCGCTTCTGCGGAGACTCGGGCGACGGCATGCAGTTGACCGGCAACATGTTCTCCTCGCTGAGCGCCATCCTCGGCAACGAGATTTCCACGCTGCCGGACTTCCCCGCAGAGATTCGTGCCCCGCAGGGCACATTAGGTGGTGTGTCGGGCTTCCAAGTGAACCTCGGTAAGCAAGTCTTCACCCCGGGCGACAAAGCCGACGTCATCGTGGCGATGAACGCTGCCGCGCTGAAAGTCTGCACCTTAGGCTCACAGTTCAACCAAGCCGGTGCGCAGTACAACGACGAGCATGCGATGTACACGCGCCATGCCGTAGTCATCGTGGACATGGACGCTTTCGCAGCCAAAGACCTGGAGAAAGCGCTCTACAAGACCGACAACCCCTTCACCGAACTGGGTATCCCCGAGACCGTGCAGATAGTGCCTGTTAGGCTGACGCAACTCACCAAAGATTCGCTCAAAGAATCGGGCATGGACAACAAATCCATCCTCAAGTCGCGCAACATGTTCGCACTCGGACTCGTCTGCTGGCTCTTCGACCGCCCCGTGGAAAAAGCCATCCATTTCCTCGAAGGCAAGTTCAAGAAGAAACCCGCCCTCATCGCCCCCAACACCAAAGTGCTGGTGGACGGCTACAACTACGGTCAGAACATTGCGATAAATCAGATATTGATCCCCTCCAACTCCCCCTACAAAGGGGGAGAGGAAAGATTAGTTTCCATAGACGAAGGTAATTCATCTTCCCCCTCCCTGTGTAGGGAGGGACGGGGAGGGTCCTACACATCCATCGCGGGCAACCGTGCGACGGCGTTCGGCTTGATTGCCGCTGCCCACAAGACGGGCAAGCGCCTCTTCCTCGGCTCCTACCCCATTACCCCTGCCACCGATATCATGCACGAGTTGGCAGCCCGCAAGGACATGGGCGTCATGGTGGTGCAGGCGGAGGACGAGATAGGCGGCGTATGTACCGCCATCGGTGCTGCCTTCGCAGGTGACTTAGCCTGCACCTCCACCTCCGGTCCCGGGCTCTCGCTCAAGTCGGAGGCTATCGGGCTCGCCGTCATGGCAGAGTTGCCGCTTGTGGTCATTGACGTGCAACGCGGCGGTCCCAGCACAGGACTCCCCACCAAGACCGAACAGACCGACCTCCTCCAAGCCGTCTTCGGACGCAACGGAGAGTGCCCCGCCGTGGTCATCGCCGCATCGAATAGCGCCAACTGCTTCGACTACGCCTACGAGGCTTGCCGACTGGCGTTGGAGAATATGCTCCCCGTCATCCTGCTCACCGATACCTACCTCGCCAACGGCACCGCCCTCTGGCAACTGCCTACGATCGAGTCGCTGCCCGCTATCCATCCGCAGACTGTACCCGAGTCGCTCAAGGGGCATTACAACCCCGCCCTGCGCGACGAAAACGGTATCCGCTACTGGGCTTTCCCGGGCATGGAAGGCTACGAGCACCGTAATATCGGACTGGAGCGCGACAGCGAGAAAGGCACCATCTCCACCAACCCCGAGAACCACGAGGTGATGGTCAAGGCGCGCCAACATAAGTTAGACCATGTGGCGCAGCAGATTCCCGCCTTGCAGGTGCAGGGCAATGCCGCGAGCGACACCCTGCTCGTAGGCTGGGGAAGCACCGAAGGACACCTCCGCGCCGCCGCCAAGGAACTCAACTGTGCACTCGCACACTTCAACTATATCAACCCGCTGCCGCTCAACACCCGCGAGGTGTTAGCCAGATATAAGCGAATAGTAGTGTGCGAACTGAACAATGGGCAGTTCGCCACCATCCTCCGCGCCAAGTTCCCCGACATCAATGTGGAGCAATACAACGAAATCATGGGGCAACCCTTCGCCGTAGAAAGAATAGTAAAATCAATTAAGAGTTAAGAATTAAGAATTAAGAGTGCTCATACTCTGAAACTCAATTCCAATGTCTCTTAATTCATAATTCTTAATTCTTAATTAGCATCTCATCATGGAAGCAAGTCAATTCAAATCCGACCAATATGTTCGTTTCTGCCCTGGTTGCGGCGACCACGCTATCTGCATGGCGTTGCAGAAAGCCATGGCGCAGATAGGAGTGCCCACCCACGAGACGGTGGTCATCTCGGGTATCGGGTGCAGCAGCCGTATGCCCCACTACCTCAACACCTACGGCTTCAACACCATCCACGGGCGTGGCGCAGCCATCGCCACGGGCGTGAAGACCGCGCACCCCGAACTGACCGTTTGGCAGATGACGGGCGACGGCGACTGCCTCGCCATCGGCGGCAACCATTTCATCCACTCCCTCCGACGCAATGTGGACCTGAACATCTGCCTCTTCAACAACCGCATCTACGGTCTCACCAAGGGACAGTACTCGCCCACCTCGCCGCGGGGCTTCGTCTCGAAGTCCAGTCCCTTCGGCACCGTGGAGCGCCCCTTCGTGCCTGCCGAGTTGGTGATGGGCGCACGGGGGACATTCTTCGCCCGCACGCTGGATGTGGACATGCCCACGACGGTGGACTGCATGGTGCAAGCGCAGCAGCATAAGGGTGCCAGCGTGATAGAGTGCCTCGTCAACTGCGTGATTTTCAACAACGGCACCCACGACTGGATAGCCGACCGCGACACGCGCGCCGAGCGCACCATCCTCCTCCGCCACGGCGAGAAGATGCTCTTTGGCAAAGACCGCGACAAGGGGCTTGCGCTCATCACCGACGAGGGGGCGCTGCTGCCGCACCTCGCCGTAGTGCCTGCCGACGACCCGCGGGTGCTCACCCACGACGCCACCCTCGCCGACCCTACTCTGCATCGCATGCTCGCCCTCATGGGGCAAGACCGCTACATGGAAGCCGGCGGCGCAGAGACGGAATCGGAGTTGCCCATCGCCCTCGGCGTGATACGCAACGTGGCGGAAGAGACCTACGACCATGCGGTGAATCAGCAGATTGCAGACGTGCAAGCCAAATCGAAGATTCACACCTTCGATGAACTGCTCGGCACTCTTGAGCAATGGGAAGCGTAGATAATTAAGAATTATGAATTAAGAATTAAGAGGGCATAGAGACGGAATGTCCAATCAGAAGCAGAAATTCTATGTCGTCTGGCAGGGGAAGCAGACGGGTGTCTTCACCTCGTGGGCAGATTGTGAAGCCCAAGTGAAAGGGGTGGAGGGCGCCAAATACAAGTCCTTTCCCACACGCGCCGAAGCAGAGGCGGCTCTCGCAGGAGAGCCGCCCGTTTGGCGCAAGAAAGGCGATGCACAAACAGCCAATACGCAATTGTCAAATTGTCTATTGTCAAATCGTCAAATTACAACGCCTGCGCTGGCGGTGGACGCGGCTTGCTCCGGCAACCCCGGCATGATGGAGTTCCGTGGGGTAACCGTTTCTCTCTCAACTCTCAACCCTCAACCCTCAACTCTCCAAACCACTGAGGTATTCCACCGCGGACCTTTCGCGGAGGGGACGAACAACATCGGGGAGTTTCTGGCGATTGTCTTGGGGCTTGCCTACCTCAAGCAGCATAACCTGCCGTGGGTGCTCTATTCCGATAGCCGCACCGCGCTGGCGTGGTTGCAGAAGAAGCACGCACAGACGAAACTGGAATGCACGCCCGCCAATCAGCCGCTCTTCGAGATGTTGCGCAAGGCAGAGCAGTGGCTCCACGACAATACCTACACCACCACCGTCCTCAAATGGGACACCGACCACTGGGGGGAAATCCCCGCTGACTTCGGCAGAAAATAACAAATTAGCGTAGAGGCACGCCTCTACGCTAATTTATTTTGCCCCATCCGAGGCTGATATAGTTAGTACGGTTATTGCTTGGTGAAAGTAAAGGTGAAGCCGGAGGAGTTGGTCATCATGAGGTTGAATGTAGTGGGGGAGGTAGCTTGTACGAGGATGGCGTACATGGACATATCTTCTTGCCATTCGCTATCGCTGGTGCTCATTACCACGATGCCTCCTACGCCTGCCGCAGGACTATAATAGACATGTCCCGCCATAGTGCCTGACATCTTCTCCCCCGATGTCATATCTACTATTACCTCATAATCCGCCTTGTAGTCTCCGTTTGCCTGCACGGTAGCCGTTACGGTGAACATACCCATCATGGATGCTACCCAAACACCATCAATGGTTGCGGGCGCACTGGTGGCATTGGGCTGATGGATTAGCGTGAGAGTCTCCTGATCTCCATTTTCTTCGTATGAAAGGATAATCGTTTGTGCATCCTTTTGCTCCATCGTATAGCCCATCGTATCGCCCTCTATTATGAAAGTGATCGTCCCCTCGCTCATTGTATTGTCGGTATAGACAATGAAGCCCGGGATGCCGAAGCTCATAGCAGTACCTGCTTCGTCATCCTTCACAATTTGCAGTACGGGGAGATTCCCTTGCTCATCCTCAGGGCAGAAGAGCAGTCCGATACCTGTAGTGGCATCCAGCCAGTAGCCGCGGTCATCTGCTACGGTTATCGGCGTTTCCGAAGGAGTGAAGGGAGTGAATACCCAATCAGTGTTTGCCATGCGGATGGTGAAAGCGGTGTCGTTAGCGGTTTGCAGGGTGAGGTATCTGCCGCTGCCTTCGAGCGTGCCTTTGCCGGTGTTGGGGTCGTAAGTGAGGGTGAGCGGTTCCGCCGCAGCAGTAGGCATGCCCTGCGCATTGCAGGTAGTGAGGGTAGCGGCTTGGTCGGTGGCGATGGCGAGTTGGTAACGCACATCACCGACAATCTGCGACTGCCAATCGCCAACCAGCGATTGGGGATAATGAGACTCCGGCTGACAAGCCGTCAAAAAGAGAAGAAAAATGCACGAGAGTGCAGTAAAGAAACAGGCTTTTTTCATAGAAATCAAGACATTACATCTTTTTACCTTGTGACCCCGCTGGGACTCAAACCCAGGACCTTCAGAACCGGAATCTGACGCTCTATTCAACTAAGCTACGGAGCCTCGTCGGAGTGCGCTTCGCAGCAGAAATGGGCTGCGCCCATTTTATGCTTCGCGACTCCTCCTCTCAAATTGGCAAAATTGCCAATTTGTTTTTTTATAGCGGAGCGACCAATGCTGCTCCGCTTTCAAATGGGCAAAATTTATTTTGCCCATTTGGTTTGTATCAGTACATGTTAGAACACAAGTTTAAGGCTATACATTTGCCACCCCATTGATTCAAAATTGAGTTATGTCGCCCCTTCGGGGCTTTCTTTTTTATGGGGAATCTTTCTTCCGTAGGGGCAAGCCCCTACGCTGTTTTATATCGCCCCTTCGGGGCTAAACCTACGCAATTTTATGCCATTGCGGTGGGGGCTTTGCTATGTTTGCGTTAGTTTCTCTTGCCGAAGGCTATCATGATATAGTATATCAATGTAGCGAGGGAGGAGAGGGCGGCTACTACGTAGGTGTAAGCCGCGGAGCGGAGGGCGCTGGTGGCGAGAGGAGTGGTCTCGCGGTCGGTGATGCCTGCTTCCTGCAACCAGTTCACGGCGCGTTGGCTCGCGTTAATCTCCACCGGCAGGGTGATGAAGGAGAAGAGCGTGGTGAGCGCGAAGAGGCAGATACCGATGATAAGCAGTCCGGGGAAGACGTTTATCAGGAGCATGCCTGCGAGTAGTACCCACGTTACCCATTTGCCGGCGAAACTCACCGCGGGGACGAGCGCCGAGCGCATCTGCAAAGGAGCATAGGCAGTGGCGTGTTGCACCGCGTGCCCGCACTCGTGGGCGGCTACCGCTGCGGCTGCCACCGAGGCGCTGTTATAGACCGATTCTGACAGGTTAACCGTCTTGTCCGCGGGGTTGTAATGGTCGGTCAAGCGCCCGGGAGTGCATGTTACCTGCACGTCAGTCAGTCCGTGGTCGCGCAGCATCTTCTCTGCTACCTGCTTGCCCGTCAGGGCGATAGGCAGTTCGGAATAGCGTTTGAACTTGCTCTCCAGCGACGCGGAGACAATCCACGACAAAAGGGCTATTCCGATGAATAGTATCCAATAAAGGGTATTTGGATTAATGGCTGATTCCATGATTGTTGAGAGTTTAGAGTTTAATGTTTAGTGTTTAGTGTTTGACACCAAGCATTATTCCTACAAAAAGCGTGCCAATCAGATATCTTTGATGTATGCGCGGCGGCGTTTATGCTGCTTGTGCTCAAACTGCGTCCAGTTGGCTTGGTTTTTCCAGTTGGTTTCCAAGATGGAGGTTGTCTCCGCGTACTTCACGCCGTACTTGTTCATGTACGGTATCTGGTCCACGAAGAACAGCGCGTTAATCCCCTTGTCTTGGTAGTCGGGTCGAACGGCTATCAGCAGCAGGTCGAACACGTCTATATGCTTCGTTTTCAGTGCTTTGAGCACATGATACCATCCTATCGGGAAGAGGTGTCCGCCGCACTTGCGCAGCGCCTTGGAGATGTCGGGCATGCCCACGCCTACGCCCACTATCTCGTCTTTCTCGTTCACCACCAGCGTTACGAAATCGAAGTTGATGGCGGGGAAATACATATCGCGGTAGTACTCTTTCTGCTTCTTGGTCATGGGCTGGAAGTTATAGAGTTTCTGGTACGCCGCGTCTATCACGTCCATATACTCGATGCCGTATTTCTCGGTCAACTCCTTGGTGGTATGCACCTTGTCCACGCGCACGTGGGTGCGCTCCATGACGATGTTGGCAATCCGCTGCAGCCGCTCGGGCACCTCCTTGGGCGGGAACACCTGAAACTCTATCCAGTCCGCCTCTTTCACCAGCCCGTAGGCGTCCATGTGGCGCACGTAATACGGGTAGTTGTAGAGCGATGCCATCGGCGCAAGATACTCATACCCCTCTATGAGCAAGCCCTCGTGGTCGAAATCCGTAAAACCGACGGGTCCGTTCATCTGCTTCATGCCGCGCTCGCGCCCCCATTCTGCCACTCTGTCTAATAGCGCACGGCTCACCTCAAGGTCGTCTATGAAGTCCATCCAGCCGAAGCGCACGTGCTCGTGTTGCCATTTCTCGTTGGCTTTCCGATTGATAATCGCAGCGATACGTCCCACGGGCTTTCCGTCTCGAAATGCCATGAACAATTGTTTCTCGCATACTTGCAGCGCAGGGTTCTTCTCATCATCGAAGGTATTCATCTCATCGAAGAAAAGCGGCGGACAATAGTGGGGGCAGTCTTTATATAGGTCGTTGGCAAACTCGATGAACTGCCGCAGTTGGCGTTTGGTGTTGACTTCGCGTATTTCTATAGCCATAAGCGTATTCTTAAAATGCGGCTGCAAAAGTAGCGTAATTTTTTGAAATATGCAAATTTTTCTTTATTTTTTTAGCGTTTTGGGCAATTTTGGATTACGTAAACTCGAAAAAGGCTTATATACAAAAACAAACAAGAATACATTACAAAAACGAACAAAGAACTTTTTTATTTCAACAAAAATTTCCAAAAATTGTTCGGAACTTGTCCCTGTTTATCCCGACTTGTCGGGATAAACATAGATGCAAGCATTCACCATTAATTCATTGCCCCAAAACGAAAGAGGCTGTCTAACTTACTTGTCAGACAGCCTCTTGCTGAGAATACCTACTTATCTATAGTTGCTATAGACTTTATAGTTGTTATAGGCGTACACCCATTGCATTGTACTTCACGCCATCGCGAATGATAACGAGTTGTCCGTTCTCGATGGTCTTGAGGGCAGGTGTTTCAACGGCTGCGCTTTCGATAGCAGTCTCACCCTTTGCAAAGTTGGCGGTGATGGTAATGTTTGCAGTTACGGTCAAGTCTTGGGTTGCAGAGGAAAGTTCTGCGTTGTTGCTCCAGCCTGTAAACTTGTAACCCTCTTTAGGAGTAGCAACAAGGGTTGCGACATTGTTCTCGAAATAGTTGCCGCTACCTGTAACTGTACCCATACTCTCATCATTGGAATTTACGGTAACGGTATATTGGCGAGCGAAGATAGCGATGTCTTTTTGACCGCCATTATAGCACGAGAATAGGGCTGAAGAATTGTTCTTTTTCAAGACATTATTCGTGTTAGTACCCTGCGCTTTTACTGTTGCAATACCCGTTTCTGCTGCAATAGTGATAGTCCATTGACCATTAGTGGTGTTTGTAGTTTGGGTTCTTATGTAATTGTTACTACTACTTGCTGCATATAGATAGCCACCGGTAGAAGTTTGCAATTCCCAGCGAGAGGGCATTGTATCAACAGTATTCAGGGTAATAATCTCTACCGAGGAGGAGGGATTAATCAGTCCGCTTGCGGATGCTTTTACAGAAACTGCGCCACGATTATTAGTATTTTGTGTCGTACTCAAAGCAGAAGTTGTATCTTTATCTACAATGATAATGTGCTGCCCGTCTGCTAATTGCTTGGCAGATGTTATCTTGGCGTATTTATCTACATCCACTACTTGCACATTATTGATAGTAAGCACATTACTCATTAAGTCATCACCGATAAATGCCATAACATCAACGCTGACAGTACCCAACGTGGTGAAAGTAGCAGGGTCTATTTTCCAAGATACTTTGTCGGTAACATCTGCTGTGGTAGTTCCATCGGAGTATGTACCTGTTACCACAAGTCCATCGGGATTGAAAGTTTCACCGAGATAGTAGGTCATATTTTTCGGTTCTCCCGATAGTGCTAATGCTTGCAAAGAGAGGACGGTAACATTGACAGTTGTGGTGGCTTCTTTGCCTTGGTATGCAGCCTTTACCTCCACCGAAGTCGTATTCTCTGCAATCTTTTGAGGATTGATAGTCCAAGAAACGACATCCGTTACATCTACTACGCTTTCATCTGAATAGGTTGCCTTTACGGAAAGACCTGTCTTATCAAAAGCGTCCCCAATCATGTATGCCGTTTTGTTAGGAGTACCCTCTATGGTCAGACCCGATATGGTCGCAGAACTACCATCATCTGTAACAACGGTAATACTCTTGATGTACATTGCTCGAGCACTTGAGCCTGCGGTAAATGTGATGGTAATATCGCCTGACGCAGAACCTTCACCTTTAACATTACCACCAGCGTTATTTGACCATTTAGGCGTTGCCGCTGCTTTATAATATTCCGTTTCTCCTACTTTGATACTGATAGTGTGCGAGGCATTATAACTAGCACAATTGACAACCACCGACTTAATCGTTCCCTCAAATGCTGAAGAGGTAAGAGTAATAGTTTCTGCTGCATCCTTTTTCCCTAGTTGAATATAACCATTCATAATCCCAGTATAACGAGAAGTTGCAGAACTGGTTACCGTCCACGCTTTTTCGTTAAGGGTTACAGAAGCGGGAGTTGTAGTCCCTAAATCACCATTTGCTGCCGTCCATGTCCAAATGGCTTCAGTTGCCCAAAGGCTTGTCGTGCATGCCAATAGCATGACAGACAATAAAAGAGTTAATTTTTTCATGATTGTTTGTAAATTAGTTTGTTGTAAATTATTGTATGTTTGTTTTTGGTAATCCCCTTTGTTTGTGTTGAGTTATGTCGCCCTTACAGGGCTTGCAGGGAGGGGGCGTATCGTCCCGTACGGGCGCGCCCCTACGCTCTATTCGGTCGCCCCGTTGGCGCTTGGTTTGTGGGGGGCGTTCTTTTTCTGTCCAAACATGTCAGGATAAATATCTGCGCATCTCTACGCTATGTTATTTCGCCCCTTTTCGACAGGTCGGAATAAATCCCGACCGATGTCTCTTTTGCGGGGGGGGGGAAAGGATAGTGGGATAAAATAGACGACCCTCTAAACTTACATATTTTTTCTATGCTTTTTCCCGCTATTTTCGCCCTCTCCGGTGTGTAAGTTTAGAGGGTCGTCTAAACTTAC
>JAXDTJ010000035.1:0-45278 GCA_034090015.1 Paludibacteraceae bacterium
TTTTGGGGGGGGGGGCTCTTCTTCCTGGGGGGGGCCCCGCGCCCCCCACTAGGAGGAGAATAGGCGAGGGAGGGAGGAAATGGTCAGTCGCCGAGAATTGGTGCAGATTTCTGCAGCAATTGGTTGAATTTTCTTAAAAAATTTGGAAATGAGGATTTTTTTTTATATCTTTGCAGGCGGAATTTTTAGACCCACCCCATCCCTCCCTACAGAGGGAGGGAATCAAGTTAGATAATCAACTATCAAAGGTTAGATAATCAAGTATCAAAGGTTATATAATCAACTATCAAAGGTTAGATAATCAAGTATCAAAGATATGAAAGGAATTATTTTGGCGGGAGGAAGCGCGACGCGCTTATACCCATTGAGCAAGGCGATTAGTAAGCAGATCATGCCGGTATATGACAAGCCGATGATTTACTATCCGTTATCCACGCTGATGCTGGCGGGGATACGTGAGGTGCTGGTGATCTCTACGCCTCGCGACCTGCCGATGTTCAGGGAGTTGCTTGGCGACGGTAGCCGCATCGGGATGAGGATAGAATACAAGATACAGGAGGTGCCAAACGGGTTGGCGCAGGCGTTTGTACTTGGCAAGGAATTTCTTGGCGGCGAGCCCGGGTGCTTGATATTGGGCGATAACATGTTCTATGGTCAGGGTTTCAGCAAGATGCTGCGGGAAGCAGTAGCGGAAGTGGAAAGCGGCGCGGCAGGAGCCTGCATCTTCGGGTATGAGGTGAGCGACCCGCGGGCATACGGCGTGGTGGAGTTTGACGGAGAGGGAAAGGTGCTGAGCCTTGAGGAGAAGCCTGCTCAACCGAAGAGCCGTTATGCGGTACCCGGGTTGTATTTCTACAACAAGGAGGTATGCGAGAAAGCGGCTGTGTTGGAGCCGAGCGCGCGCGGGGAGTATGAAATAACGGATTTGAACAAGATGTACCTGACGGAAGGGACGCTGAAAGTGAAGTTGTTCGGGCGAGGCTTTGCGTGGTTAGATACGGGGAACTGCGACAGCCTGCTGGAAGCAGGGAACTTCATCGCGACGATACAGAACAGGCAGGGATTTTACGTGAGTTGCATAGAGGAGATTGCATGGCGCAACGGATGGATAAGCACGGAGACGCTGGCGGCATTGGGAAAGGAGATGAAGACGGCTTACGGGCGATACCTTGAGCAACTGGCGGAGCACGGACGGTAATTTTTTGGCGATATATCGCGCGCATTGTAGCAGGACTTAACTTTTTATTTCAGATACGGACATGAAACATATTAGTCGGAAACGGATATTTGACGGATGGCGCACGGGGCTGCTGATGGGCCTTTTGTGGATTGGCGGAGGTGTGCTTGGCTTTGCGAATACAACAGAGCACTATTTGGTGAAGCATTACTCGGTGGAGGATGGGTTGAGCCAAAAGACAGTGATGTCTATCTTTCAAGACCGTCAGGGGTTTATGTGGTTTGGGACATGGGATGGACTAAATCGGTTTGACGGCTATAACTTCCTTGTATTCAAGGCGATGAGTGATAAAGAGGAGGCACAGGTGAATAACCGCGTGGACTTGATATACGAGGACGAGGATGAGCAACTATGGTGGATGACATACGACCGACATTTCTACATGTTGGATAAGAGGCGTCAGGTGATGGTGGAGCGCATGGAAAGCGAGCTTCCCCACGATATGCGTGAGCAGATGGAGCGTATGCACGAGAATCTGATTGTGGATGATGATGGTGTGGCATGGCAAGTGAGTGAGCAGGAGGGTATTAGCCGTTATCGTGATGGTAAATGGAAGCATTTCACACCGGCGTTAGATAGCCGATATGCGGGTCAGTTGGATAAGAATCTGATTGTGTTGGAGGACTGCTTTGGGAGGACTTGGGTGAATCCGACGGGCGGCGGTTGGAGTTATTATGATAGGGAGAAGGATATGCTGGTGAATCCTTTAGAGGGGATGTTGACGAACATGATTCACACCGCATATATTGACCGCGAGGGGATGATGTGGATATCGACCTACGATGGCGGTGTAGAATGCGTGAACATGTCGCCTCAGCCCTACTCTCTCCACGATGAGCGCAAAGGTCAACGTACGATAGGTGAGGTTCGCGCTTTTGTGGCGCTTAAGGGAGGCGATATACAAAAGATAGTGAAGGATAGGTGGCGCGTATATTGCGGTTTGGATGGTATCCACGGCAGGCTATATGGGACGAAAGGAAACGGGTTGCTACGTTCTAATAGTTCACGAATAGCGACTACGCATCCGTATATATACGATTTAGCAGAAGGTATAGACGGGACATTGTATGTAGCGACATACGGGGATGGCATTAACATTCTGCCCTTTAACCCATTGACAGGTGATTATGAGAAGCCGTTGGTAGTGGGAGAAGGACTGAACGTGCGTACGCTGCTGCTGCAAGACAGCGTGTTGTGGGGCGGAACGACGAAAGGCTTATTGCGGGTAGATTTGCGGAATATGAGCAGTCAGTTGATTCCATGCTATGATGTTCGTGCGCTGTATTTCGGTCAAGGGAAGCTATGGATAGGTACTTTTGGCGGAGGGTTACGAGTATTGGATGTGAGCAAGCCAGACTCAGCTATTCTGCGCGTGAATACGATGCAGGATATCGTGATGAGCATGACGGGAGATGATACGTATCTATGGTTCAGCTCGGAGAAAGATATCACGCAGATGGAAATGGCGACGGGCGAATGCAAGTACTTCAATGCGTTGGATGGTCATGCAGACGCCTGGTTTACAGAGGCTAAAGCGGTTCGGCAAGAAGATGGCGTGATATTATTCGGCTATACGGATGGTTATTGCAGTTTTGACCCTCAGAAAGTACAACCGACCCATTCCATCCCTCCGATGCAGATTATCTACTGCCATACGAAAGGTGAGAAGATGGATATGAGCCAGCCGATAGAGATAGAGAATGGAGAGGCGTTCGGCGTGGAGTATGCAGCATTAGAGTATGTGGGAGCCGATAAGATTTCATACTCGTATATGATGGAAGGGTTGCAGGATGAGTGGACGGAGGTGTATGACCAACGAAAACTGATATTCAGCAACTTGGGTCACGGCACGTATCATCTGCACGTGCGTTCGACCAATCGCGAGGGTATGGAGGTGGCGAATGAGATAGTGTTGCCGATATATGTGCAATCTTCGGTATGGAGCAGTTGGTGGGCTATATGTATGTATGTCATAGGTTTAGTGCTGTTAATAGCAGCTGTCAGCTATGTGCTGTGGAGTTATAACATGCTGCAGCAGAAGATAAAAGTGGAGCAGCAGGTTACGGATATCAAACTGCGTTTCTTCACGAATATCAGCCATGAGTTGCGTACTCCGTTGACGCTGATTATCGGTCCTATTACGAACATCCTGAATACAGAGCGTCTGTCGAGCGGCGTACGCGGGCAGCTGGAGATTGTGCTGAGCAACAGTCAGCGTATGCTTAGGATGGTGAATCAGTTGCTGGACTTCCGCAAGATACAGAACAACAAGATGCGGCTAAAGGTGCAGAAGAGCAACTTAGGATTGCTGGTGGATGACACGTGCGCGAACTTCAAGAAAGAGGCTTACGACAAGCATATCAATTTCACAGTGGTGAAGAAAGCGAAAGACAGCACGGTATGGGTGGACAGAAGCCGCGTAGATACTATCTTATTCAACCTGCTGAGCAATGCGTTTAAGTTTACGCCGTCAGGAAGAGAGATTATGGTGGTGGTGGATGAGAAGCCCGGGTATGTGATGATGATTGTGAAAGACGAGGGCATCGGTATTCCGATGGAGAAACGGAGCGTGCTGTTTGAGCGCTTCTCGAGCAACAACGAGCTGAGTAATCAGAATAACAACACGGGTACGGGCATCGGTATGAACCTGATAAAAGAGTTGGTGGACTTGCACCACGGCTATATAGAGGTGGAGAGCGAGGTAGGCAAGGGTTCGACCTTCACGGTACTTTTCCAGCGCGGGATGGAGCATTTCGGGCAGGAGGCAGATATCGTGGTGGACGATACGAGCACGAGTCCTTCTTTGACTCCGAAAGAGACCTTGGAAGATAAGTTGACGGAGATAGAAGGGCAACAAGACAAGCGCCGGATGGTGTTGGTGGTGGACGATAATGAGGATATGCGCACTTTCTTAAGCAACATCTTGGGCACGGACTACCGCGTGAAGACTGCCTCGGACGGCGTGGAAGCGCTGAAAACGATAGAGCAGGATATACCCGATGTGGTGGTTACAGACTTAATGATGCCCAATATGGATGGTTTGGAGCTTACCAAACGCTTAAAACAGTCGGCAGACCTGACGCATATTCCTGTGATTTTGCTGAGTGCGAAATCGGCGATAGAGAGCCGCTTGCAGGCGATGCAGGAGGGTGCGGACGACTATGTAACGAAGCCGTTTGAGCCGGAATACCTGCGGGCGAGGGTAAAGAACCTGATAAAGCAGCGGCAGATATTGGAGACAAGTTACCGCCAACGCCTGATGCGACTGGATCCGCAGAGTTCGAACGATGAGTTGAAGGGGGATTCGTTCTTGGCTAAGTTGTTGAGTATCATGGATAAGCAGATGGATAACAACACGCTGACGGTGGATGAGTTGGTGGATGATATGGGTATGGGTAGGACGGTATTCTTCAACAAGCTGAAGAGCCTGACGGGCTTGAGCCCCGTGGAGTTCATCCGCGAGATGCGTATCAAGCGTGCGGCTCAGCTGCTGGAGCAGAAGAACTACAACATCACGGAGGTAACCTACATGGTGGGTATGAACGACTCGCGGTATTTTGCGAAGTGCTTTAAGGCAACTTACGGCATGACTCCTTCGGAATACAGAAAGAAGCGATTAGAAGAGTTAGAGAAAGAAAAAAAGCAATAAGAAACGTAAGGAAAAGCCACATGAGAGGAAGAAAAGACCGTTGGTTGGTATGCTTTTTGTGGGTGTGCTTGTTGCTGCTGTTAGCGGGATGCGTGGGCAGAGGTCCTCAACGTCCGAGTCAGCGGAGCGGCACAAAGCCTGAAACGGACAGCGCGGCGTTGGCTCTGATGGAGATGAACCAGCGGCTGGCGATAGCGGCGGACGAGGAGGTGCTGCAATATGTGCAAGGACGCGAGGATGGGGAGCGTTTTGCGCAGATGCCATTCAGCAATGCGTGGGTGCGCGTGGCGGAGAAAGGGGATGAGCAGAGCACCTGCCCGCAGAAAGACGAGACATGGCGGCTGCATATCAAGACCTATTCGCTGCAAGGGCAGTTGCTGCTGGATACGGAGCAGGAATATCGGATAGGGCGGAGCGAACTGCCTATGTGTATCGAGGTGAATATCAGCGAGTGGCACCGCGGCGCAGAGGTGGTGATAGCGGCACCGTGGTACACGGCTTACGGCATGATGGGGACGGAAGATGTGCCGGCATACGAGAATGTTTTATTGGAAATCAGCATATTGTAATTTAGTACTGATGCGTTAATTTTTTCGAACTCTCATTCACGTAAACTCGCAAAAAGGATTATATACAAAAACGCTCAATAATATTTGACAAAAACAAAGGCAATGATATACATGTTGACCCAATGTGTCAAACTTGAGTTATGTCGCCCCTTCGGGGCTTGCATAGTGAGGGTGCCGTGTTTTCGTAGGGTTTCACCCTACGCTGGTTTATGTCGCCCCGTTGGGGCTTGCATTTGAAAAAGAATTTGGGTCAACTCGTATATCATTACCAAAACAAACAAAAACCTATTTATTCAACAAATATTCTATTTGACAATTTACTATTTTACAATTACCAAAAACCCAATTACTTTTTGACTGCTGAAAGCATACACTCATAGCAAATTCAAATCAAATAAGAAAATCACAGAATCAACCATAATTTATTGTGTACTAACACTTTATAAAATATCTGATAGAAGTTTCCCGAAAAAACCGAGATGCAAGCAAACGCATCACTAATAATTGTAATCGATGAAAAAAGTATTGTTAGGATATATCTGCCTTTGCGGCGTATTGTTGCTGACGGGTTGTGAGCAGAATAGTTACTCCGCTCAGCGTGAGAAAGAGGACAAACTGATAGCGAACTATATCTCTCGCATGGGTATCCATGTGTTGGAGGAGTGGCCGGGCGATGACTACGCATGGGGGGAGAAAGACTACTACCGCGTGGCGGGCTATGATGATTTATACTTCCACTTGGTGCGCCGCGGCGATTCGGTGTATGTGAGCGCCGCGGGCGACACCGTGAAGATAGACAAGTTGAGCGGTGGCGAGACCATCCTGATGCGCTACAAGGAGTACGAACTGACGGACGACTCCGATACTACGAGCAACTGGAACACCAACGATGCGCCCTACCCGACTGAGTTTAAGTACGATGGCTATGGCGACAACAGCACCTCCTGCGTCGGTTGGCAGGTAGCCATCGGGCTGATGCGCTATCCGGATTCGGAGTGCAAAGTGATTGTGCCGAGCAAGCAGGGTTTCTCTGCCGCGGTACAAGCGGTGAAGCCCTACGGGTATGACTTGAAGATGCGCGTGAAGCCATGAGTGCCGTTGGCGTATTTTTCGTAGGTAATGATATACATGTTGACCCAGCTACTCAATATTGCCCCGTCCCCTTACCCCCTCCCCGCTCGCGGGGCGGGGGAGTTGTAGGAGATCGTCTCGCATACGTAGGGGCGAGCCCCTACGCTATATTATATCGCCCCTTCGGGGCTTACATTCGTAGCAATAATAACATTTTAATTCCAATACATTATGAGTTTAGTTAAGAGTATTTCCGGTATTCGCGGCACGATAGGCGGTCGCGTAGGTGATGGACTCAACCCCGTGGACATCGTGCGTTTCACGGCAGCATATGCCACGCAGCGTCGCGCCGCGCTGCCCGAAAACAACAAGATAGTAGTTGGCAGGGACGCACGTATATCGGGCGAAATGGTGTATCAGATTGTCAGCGGTACGCTGATGGGAATGGGCTACGATGTGGTGAACATCGGCTTGGCAAGCACCCCGACTACGGAACTCGCTGTGGTAGGCGAACACGCCGCAGGAGGTATCATCCTGACCGCTTCGCATAACCCGAAGCAGTGGAACGCGCTGAAACTGCTCAACGAAAAAGGTGAGTTTCTGAATGATGCCGAGGGCAAAGGCGTGCTGGCGATTGCCGAGAAAGAGGACTTTACCTTTGCCGAGGTGGATGTATTAGGACATGTGAGCGAGAAAGACTACCTGCCTTATCATATCGAGAACGTGCTGAACCTCGCGCTCGTAGATAAGGACGCGATTGCGGCGAAGAACTTCACCGTGGCCATCGACTGCGTCAACTCGGTCGGGGGTATTGCTATCCCCGCTATCCTGCGTGCCTTGGGTGTGAAGAACATCATCGAACTCAACTGCACGCCTAACGGGCATTTCCCCCACAACCCCGAGCCGCTGCCGCAACACCTGACGGAGATTAGCGACCTGCTCAAGAGCGGCAAGGCGGATGTCGGTTTCGTGGTGGACCCCGATGTGGACCGCTTGGCTATCATCTGCGAGAACGGCGAGATGTTCGGCGAGGAATATACCTTGGTCAGCGTGGCAGACTACGTCTTGAGCCACACGCCGGGCAATACCGTGAGCAACATGTCGTCCACCCGCGCGCTGAGCGACGTTACCCGCGCGCACGGCGGCAGTTACAGCGCTTCGGCGGTCGGAGAGGTGAATGTTACCACTGAGATGAAGGCGACAGGTGCCGTTATCGGCGGCGAGGGCAACGGCGGTGTCATATACCCTGCCAGCCACTACGGACGCGATGCACTCGTGGGTATCGCACTGTTCCTCAGCCATCTGGCACATAAAGGCTGCACCGTAAGCGAACTGCGGGCTACCTACCCCAACTACTGTATCTCCAAGAACCGTATTGACCTCACGCCCGAGATTGATGTGGACGCTATCCTCGCCAACGTGAAGGAAATCTACAAGAACGAGCGCGTGAACGACAAAGACGGCGTGAAGATTGACTTCGCCGATGGTTGGGTACACCTACGCAAGAGCAACACCGAGCCGATTATCCGCGTCTATTCCGAGGCGGCAACCATGGAGGAAGCCGATGCACTGGCTGGAAAAGTGATAGAGATTGTACATGCACTATGCTAATCTAAAGGACGCGGTGCAAGCCGCGTCCTTTTTTAATAATACTAATTGTTTTTATGGAAATAGTTATCACCAATGACGACGGCTGGGGCACGCGCGGGCTGCTGACCTTGATAGAAGAAATGCGCCGACTGGGGCATGTTACCGTGGTGGCGCCGGACAGCGCGCGCAGCGGACACGGCGCCTGCATCAGCGTAACCAAAGAACTGCGCTTGCAGCATATCACGCACGAGGACGGACTGGATGTCTATACCTCCAACGGCACCCCTGCCGACTGCGTGAAGTTAGCCTTGGAAGTGCTCTTCGCGGGCAGGAAAGTGGATTTGCTCGTCAGCGGAATCAACCACGGCAACAACTGCTCGGTGAACATCGTCTATTCCGGCACGATGGGCGCTTGCTTCGTGGGTGCGGAGCACAGTATTCCCGCCATCGGTTTCTCGCTGGATGACCATGCCATGGAGGCGGATTTTGAGCTATTCCGCCCGCATATACTGCCCATCACGCAGATGCTGTTGCAGCGCGGGTTTGTGCGCAACGAGTGCGTGAATGTGAACGCGCCCGTGGGCGAGATAGTGGGCACCAAGTGGTGCAGGCAGTGTGCGGGACATTGGGAAAAAGAGTTCCTGACCCATACCGATGCCAACGGCGACATATTCTACACCATGACGGGACAGTATGTCAACGAGGAGCCCGATGCCGAGGACACCGACATGTGGGCATTGGCGCACGGGTACATCAGTATTCAGTCGGTGAGCATAGACCTGACGCGCGATGGAACGGTTTGACAAGTTGTGGATAGGCATCCTCATTGGTCTGCTCCTTCCTGCGGCTTTCGGGATTGGTTACATCGAGACTATGCACCTCCAGCCAGCGCTGGAGACCCTGCGCTACGGTATCAGCGGCGTATGGAGTAAGTTGCTGTTGGTCAGTGTATTCCCCGATTTGGCACTGATTTTCCTCTTTTACACCACCGATAGTTGGCGACTAAGCAAAGGCATCCTCGTTGGTGCCCTACCCTACATGATGGCCAGTATCATCGTTGCTATGTAAGGAGTAGAGAGTTTAGTGTGGAGAGTTTAGTGTGGAGAGCAGAATAAGAATTAACGAATAATTAACGACCATTAACGGAGAATTTTAACGACCTTTTAATGGTCTTTAACGGAGAACTTAACGACCATTAACGGAGCCCCAAAAAGACTATGCGGTATTTTCTGATAGCAGGCGAGGCGTCGGGTGATTTGCACGCGGCACGTTTGATAGAGGAGTTGCGCAAGCGCGACTCCGCGGCGTCTTTCACGGGCTTGGGCGGCGACCGGATGCGCACCGAAGGCTGCGAGATTCTTGTGCACTACCGCGAGATGGCGTATATGGGTATCGTCGCCGTGCTGCAGAACCTCGGCAAGATACAGGCCAACTTCCGCACCGCCAAGGCGGGCTTGCTTCGCGAGAAGCCCGATGTGCTGGTGCTGATTGACTACCCTTCCTTTAACCTGAAGATGGCTGCCTTCTGCCGCAAGCACCTGCCCGATACGAAGATTGTTTACTACATCCCGCCCAAAGTGTGGGCGTGGAAGACGTGGCGCGTACATCGGATTGCGCGCCTGTGCGACGAGGTGCTGGGTATCTTCCCCTTTGAGCCGGCTTTCTATGCGCGTTACGGCTACCATTGCCGCTACGTAGGCAACCCCACGGCGGAGGAGATAGCCCTATGGAAGACCCAACACGAACTTATTCCTCGCGAGAAGATAATCGCTATCCTCCCCGGCTCGCGAAAGGGAGAAATCAGCAAGTGCCTGCCCACGATGCTTTCCGCCGCCAAGGCGGTAGCAGAGCAGATAGCAAAACAAAAAGGCGAGCGCTACGAGATAGTGGTGGCGGGCGCACCCGGGATAGACGATAGTTTCTACGCGCCCTACCTCCGCGACAAGGACATACGCTGCACCCGAGACACCTACCGACTGGTGTCGCAAGCCGCAGCCGCGGTCGTCAACTCGGGCACGGCAACCTTAGAGACCGCCTTGCTTGGCTGCCCGCAGGTGGCGGTGTACCACATCGCTTGCAGCAAGCACTTGATGTGGCTCAAGCCCTTCATCTTCTCCATACCCTACTTCACGCTGGTGAACCTGATTGCAGAAAGAGAGGTGATAAAAGAACTGGTCGGCGGCTACTTCACCCAACCCAACATTGAGCAGGAACTGACCCGCCTCCTGACCGACCCCGCCTACCGCCAACGCATGACCGAAGCCTACGAAGAAATCTCCCGCCGCCTAACGACTACCCACACCGCCGAGAACGCAGCGCGCATCATCACAGACCAGATCCCACAATACAAATAAAGGGCACTTCTGCCCTTTATTCTTTTCGCCACGGAACATCTTGTATATCAGATAAATAAGCTATATAGCGGGAAAGAGTGAAGAAATAATCGCTCAAGCGATTGATATAGCGCAAGATGATTTCGTTTAAGATGATTTCTTCCTCTGTCGCCGTTCCTTCTTCCTTTTGCAAAGCAACTACCAATCGTTCTAAGCGGCGTGTTACCGTGCGGCATAGGTGTGCTGTGGCTATTGCCTCACTACCTATCGGCAAGATAAAACAACGCATCGGCGGCAACATGGATTGCATACTATCTATCCAATTCTCAAGCAATAAGACATCTTCTTCTTTTAGCCATTCTCCCTCTGCCATACTCAATGCTGCTCCGACATTAAATAGTCGGTTCTGCACCCTCTGTAGCATATCATCTATACAAGAAAAGCCTAATTCTGCATGCACTAACACATCCTGCTTTTGGCATTGTGCACGCAACATACCCACCCATGCATTCAGTTCATCGGCTGTGCCGTAGGCTTCCAAGCGCGGCGAAGATTTGGACACGCGCTGCATATTGGCGAGCGAGGTCTCGCCTCTGTCTCCCGTTTTCGTGTAGATTGGCATAATTCTTCGTTTTTTAGAATGATATAACGACCATGATTCTTTTATTTCAACAAAAATTTCCAAAAATTGTCCAAATATTTTTTGTAATAGCCCAATAGTAAATAGTCAAATGGTCAAATAAAATATTGGTTGAATAAAAAGGTTATTGTGTTTGGTATAAGGAACTTATTTATTCCCTTTTGCTCGGTTGTGGGTTTGGCAGAGCATCTGACAGTTGGCGATGTCTGTCGCACCGCCTTTTGACCATGCCGTTACGTGGTCGGCATCCATCTCCGTCAGTTTCCATATACGTGTGCGGTTGGCATCATGCCCCATGGCGCACAGCGGGCAGTTAGATACCTCCGCCTGCGTGGCTTCTGCCGTCTGCCGCGCATACACGCTTTTCTTGGTCGGCTCGTCGAAACAGCGTACTTCCAGCAGTTTGGTATCTTGGCAGCCACCGAGGATATATTCATAGATACCTTTCTTGTTCTTCACGTAGTAATCTTCGTACAGCGCACGTTGCTTGGCTGCCACCTCCGCGGGGTCGTAGGGTTGCTTGTGGTATCGCTCATAGAGTTCGCCCCACGGCAGTCCGCACATCTCTTTCTCTACGTGCGTGAACACGCCGCTTGCCCAGTCGATGACGCTGTTGAAATACGTCTCCATCTCGCGGATGTTATCATCGTAGCGGTGGAGCGACATATATCGGCTCACCTCCCCGCGGCTCACCCATTCCAGCGCGGTATGCAGGTAGGCTTGGCGTTTCACGTTGCCACGCAAGAACGCAGACCATTTGTTGGTATTCGCATTTTGTGAATTGGAGAACACCTCTTTGGCTTTGGTAACAAACGGTCCGCAATAGACGGCATTCAGTATCTCCTGCTCTTCCAGCGGCAGCCCCGCGATGTTGATCGTCTTGAACCATTCTTTGATTTCGCTTTCCGTTCCCTCGCATTCATAGACCAATAGTTCCGTTTTCAGGATTTTCTCTTTCAGGTCTGCCGCCATATAGTCGAAATATTGCTCCATACCGTCTATACTAATAGGGAACTTGCGCGTGACGAAACGCCCCAAGGAGGTGATACGCTGCTGCCCGTCCAATACCTCCAAGTGATTCTCGTCCACTCGGTTGAAATAGAGCAACCCGATAGGATAACCCTTCAGCACAGACTCTATAACGGCTATCTCGCGTGCGCCGTTCTGCTCCGCGTACAGGTAATTGCGTTGATACTCCGGCTGAATAGTCAGTCTGCCGGATAGTCCGAACAAACCTTTGCCTTCTGCCTCGTTGTAGGTAAAACCTTTGCAGATTTCCTCCACGGTATATATCTTCCGTTCTGCTTTCATAGTATTAACGTAAACTCGTTTATTTCATTTAATATATTATTGTCGTATAATCCCGGCAAATCGGGATAAACAGGGATGCAAGCAATTTCGTGTAATCCCGACAAATCGGGATGCAAGCCCCGAGGGGGCGGTATAAAACAGCGTAGGGTGAAACCCTACGTAAGAATTTCCCTCTCAATGCAAGCTGATGCTTGTCCCGATAGGTCGGGATAAGGGCGAAATAACTCTATTTTAATCCGTTGGATCAACATATATATATATCATTACTTTTAGTTATGTCGCCCCGTTGGGGCTTGTTGTTATTTGTGTACCCGCTTTCGTAGGGGCAAGCCCCCACGCTAATTTATGTCGCCCCGTTGGGGCTTTTTCTTCCCCTTAGCGGCTTGAAGCCGAACGTACCATCCCGCCCCCTGACCCCCTCCCCTCCTTGCAGGAGAGGCGGGGGAGTTCGCCTGCGTCCTCGGTGGTCCTTATTGCTTCTTGCGGATTAGGATGCGGGCGTATTGTTGGATATAGTAGTTATCTCCTATCCGATAGTAGGTGCCGTCTGCGGGTGGTGCGCTAACCTTTATCACAGGTCCATCATTCAGTTTGGTTACTTTGCTTTCCTTACCATTTCTGTCCACTTGTATCTGCTCGGGATAGGTCTTGGAAGCACCACCATACCAAGTCTTTGTAATCATCAATATCTCAAACTGTTCGGGGCAGTATTTGTCCATAAAGGAGATAGGTACCCCCATCACACCATCATAGTCAGAGGGGATGGCATCCGTATAGGGCACCTCTATGGCATCGTAGTTGTCGTAGTGTTGGTAGCCAATATCTTTTATCTCTTTGTGGCGGCTGAATCGGATATTGTCCGCCATGGTCATCAGTAGCAATGGCTTATGTCGCCGACCATGGTCAAGGTTGGTGAACCAAATACTTGCTGACCGTGCGAAAATATGCCCATTTATGATTTTGTACGCACTTCCTTGATTTTGAGAAATCAAGTCTATTTCCATGTCTTTTGGTACTGTAAAGAGAATATCCACATTTGTTGAAGTGTACCCAATCCAAATTTTATTTTCTTTTATTAAAGGAAATATCTCCTTATATGTGATAGCATTTTTATTCCCTATTACGGCAAATTGTTTTCCTCCCTCCATTACCCATGCCATAAACTCGCGAAAGAGGGAGAACGGCGGGTTGGTAACGATGATATCGGCTTCATCGCGCAGGGCGGTTACCTCCGCGCTACGGAAATCGCCATCCCCCTCTAAATACTGCCACTGTAGGTCGTTGATGTCAATCCTACCATTATGGTTCGTGTCGTGCGTCAGCGTGAAGATTTTACCTTTTACGCGGCTTTTCTCCACATTGTACAGCGGATTTTCGGTCTCGAAAAGGGTAGGCTGCCAATCGGTTTGGTACTTCTTGCTTTCGATGGCATAGGACGTAGAGATGAGTTTCTTCAGACCGAAGAACGCAAAGTTTTGCGCAAAGAACTTGGTGAAATTGCTCCATTCGGGATCATCGCAGGGCAGCAGCACCGTCTTGCCCCGAAAGACATCGGGATTATATTCGATATAGGCGTTTACCTCCTTCTGAATATCCGCATACTGGGTGTAGAACTCATCGTTCTTCGCCGTCTTCGCTGCCCCTAAATTCGTGTTTTTTGCCATATTTCTTAAAAACAAATAGTATCAAATATTGAACAAATATTTTTTGGTAATGATATACAAGTTGACCTTAATTGTTTATCAAACGAAAGCCGAGATTTATCCCGACTGGTCGGGAAGGGGCGAAATAACTCTATTTTAATCCGTTGGATCAACATATATATCATTACTTTTAGTTATGTCGCCCCGTTGGGGCTTGTTGTTTTTTGTGTGCCCACTTTCGTGGGGGCAAGCCCCCACGCTAATTTATGTCGCCCCGTTGGGGCTTGCGTTGATAAACGACTAACATGAAATTCTCAAGCGATAGTGTTTCTTCAAATAATGCGGGTCGAAGAAAAGTGCGCCGGCGTAAAAGAAGTCCATGGTGGTGGTAACCTGCGGCAGGGCTTGCAACGCCTCCCATGCTCGCTCCATCTCTTCCGAATAGTGGATATCATCTATCACCACAATGCTCTTCGCCTGTACGCGAGGCAACAGCATATCCACGTAGCGCAACGTCGCCTCTTCGGTATGATTCGCATCCACAAAGGCAAAATCCACCTGTTCGGGGAGATGGGTAGCCAACGTGCTATCTATATTCCCTACCACTGTACGAATGTTTTGCAGGTGCAATGCTCTCCATACACCTGCCGCCACTTTCGCCGTGGCGGGACACCCCTCAAAAGTGGTAACCCGATTCGCCGAATGCGCCGATGCAAGATATGCCGTGGTGATACCCAGCGAAGTACCCAACTCCACTATTTGAAGGGGGTGCTTCGCCTCACGAGAGAGAAAAACAAGCCATCGAAAAAAAAGTTGCGCCATGCGCGGTCGCTCCAGACTATGCTTCGCTATATCGCATATCCGTCTCTGAGCATCGCGGATGCTGCCCGTGCCATAATCCGTAACATGAATCGGATGCTCATCGCGCAGCAGACGCATACGCTGCTGCTCTATCTCGTGCCACACATAATAGGCATTCTCATCACAACTTACCATCCGAACCAGATAGAACAAGTAAGGCGAATGAATACCTTCTCCCTTCGAGTTATACGCACACAGCCAATGCTTGGCATATCTCCATGCACGAGAAACGAGTGTAGATATAGGTTGGATAGACATACAGAGATTCGCTTAGCGCGCCAATTCGCTCGCAAAGGTACACTTTTTTTTTGAGATATGCAACAGCGTATTGCATTTTATGCATAGAAAAAAACTGCCCGACAAGCCATTCTTGTCGGGCAGCATCTGTAGCGCCATAGCGAGTGCTTGAGCGCGTCATTCCATTCGCAACTTATTGAATCGTTTGTCCCATCACGGTATAGGTCTTGCCGTTGCGGTCTATGTAAATCATACCGTTGCGCAAGTACTTGCGTGCCGGCTCCGTCTCTGTGGATACATTCTCCACACCCATTGGTTGGTTAACATCGTAATACACCGTGAAGAGGTCGAGGTTGGGGAACATAGGATTACTCATCCGGCAGATAACATCTTTGAACGGTTTCAGGAAGGTGGTAACGCCATTGGTAACCGTATATTCTTTGCCCTCTATCAGGGTTTCGCCCTCCCACTCAAATGTGTCGTAGTTATAGACGGGCTCGCCTAAATACCATGTGTAGGTCGTTGCGCTGTCGCCCACCATCGCCTCGCTGCTCAGGTCAATCAGCTTCTCGTCCTGCAAGGGCACCTCTACTTGCGCTTGGTTGCCATAGTTGTACACGCCATATTGCGGAAGCACGGGCGGCAAGGTGCTGAAGCGGAACTGATTGGCTACCACGCTCAGCCCGCGCAACTCCTTCTGATTAGAGAGGTCTAAGGTGCTCAACTGGTTGTACGCAAGGCTCAGTTGATTCAGCGAGGGCGCATTGCTCAAGTCGATAGACTGCAACTGGTTCTCGCTCAAGTCCACAAACCACAATATCGAGTTGCGGAGGGTTACGTCGGTGATGGCATTCTTGTTTGCCGCCAGCACCTGCAACCTTGCATTCCCGCTCACGTCAATGGACTTCAACGCATTGCCCGACAAGTTCAGCATCACCAAATTCGGATAGATGGCAGGGTTGAAAGCAGTCAGTTTATTACCGGTCAGGTTCAACTCATAGAGCAGTTGTTTGTTCTCGGGCAATTTCGGCGAAGCCAAACCGGCATTCTGCAAAGTCAGTGTTCCGGCGAGCAGTTTTGAGCCATCAAACGAAGTCAAAGTGGCGCCGATCATTGAGAAAACGGTAATGGTATCGGTCGGCTCGTAGGTATATACGTTCACCGTAGCCCCCGCGTGGGTAGTTGCACTGAACAGACGATAGGAAGACCCCAGCAGGTATTGCACCACGTTGTCATTGCCTTCCCAGTCGAAATAGAGGGAAGTTCCCTCTTTGCAGGCCGCCAGCGATAGCGCTACTTCCTCTGCATCCTTGGCTGTTACAAACGAGGCAATCTTGTTGGTCGGCATGCCTGCCACCAGCATCTTGGTCGTCTTCAGCACGTTAGCACCCGTGAATGCGGGATAGGTAGGATGCGAAATCTCACAATGAACAGTGTCCAAATCCTCTCTCAAAAAGCGGGTGAAACCATTCACGAGCGTATAATCGGTACCCTTGACAAGCACCGTTCCGTCTTCTTTGAGCCAAGTCAGCACGGTGTTCTGACCATTGATAGTTACCAGTTCGGTGCTCAAATCCGTGCACGGTCCCTTGGTGGCAATCTGGATATCCGCCTGCGGTGCATACAGATAGCCTGCCTCCGTACGTTTAGCAGTATGCCGCGGTAGGTTGGCAAGTGTGAATTTGTTTGAAGCAATATCCATATAGCGGATGTTATCCTCCTCCGGCAAGACGATCTCGCTCAAGCTGTTGTTCGAAGCACGCACCGTGTCTAATACCGTACAGTGCTGTAAATCAAGACGCTCCATCTTGTTGTACGACACATCCAAGGTCTGCAGGTTGTCCGCATCCGAGAAGTCAATATCGCCCAACTCGTTGTGCGCAGCATTGAAATGCAGCAGCGCCATGAGCGGACTCAACTTGAAGTTATCCGCATTGTAGCCCGTATTGTTAAGCCTGTTGTAGCTTACGTCTATCGTATGGAGCAGGTTCTTGTTGAAGTAGTCCGACTCACCTTCCAAGTTAAGCGTTGTCAGGTCGTTGTGGCTCAAGTTCAGCACCTCCAACTGACGGTTATATTTGAGGTCTATCGTGCTGGAATAGAGCGATGTACCCGTCAGTGTGAGTTCTCTCAAGGTGTTCAGTTGGCTCAGGTCAATCGTAGTAATATAGGTATCCTTGATAGACAACGCGGAGACGTTTGTTCCATCGGGGACATATATATATACGCGACCGTTTCCTTTTGCTCCCGTTACATTGGGCACCGCAGGCGTCTCTTCAGAAGTAGCCACAAACGGAGTGAGCGTCTGCGTGCCTAAATCCACCCAGAACGTGATGGGGTTCTCCTCGCTCGCACCATGCAAGCCCACGGAGAACGAGACGGGACTCTCGTATGTATCAAAATACATCACCTGCGAAGGCTTGCCATAGTCCTCCGCCGTCTTCACCATGAACGGCTCGGTAAACATATCGGCGGACGGGAACGCATCGTTCATATACTCTATCACCACGCTGTCTTGGTAGGCTTTCTTCAAAACCACAATACCGGTAGTGTCATTGAATGAGTAGTACGATGTATCGAGCAGCACAAACGAGTCGGTGGTATTCATCGGGATAGCATACATAATAGCATTCGTCAAGAAGCCGTGGCGCAACACGCGCTTGCTCAAATCTATCGTGTCGCCTTCTTTGTAGGCAGGCTCCATCGGGAGGGCGCGCTGCGAGTACTGATAGTCTTGCCATACGCCCGAATCTCGCGGCAACGTGACAAAGTCCATGCAGTTATTCTGAATATGCACATAGTTGAGGAAATTCTGATTCGACAAGTCTATGTGCGTCAAGTAGTTATCGCTTGCATCCAGCGATACCAAGCCCGCCGAGTCGGTCGGCGTCGGATGGTAGATATTCAGCGTTGTCAGCGCATTGCCCGCGCAGTTCAAACGATACAACCAACGGCTGTTTGACACATCCAGCGTCTTCAACTTATACGCCCCTTTGTTTACAAAGCCCGATACATGCGTGCAATACAACTCCAGCAACTCTTTGTTTTGGCTCAAATCCAACTCCGTAACCTTTGTCTCGCTTACATTCAAGATACGCAAGTGCGGGTTCTTCGTTACGTCCACGCTTGCCACGTCGGTCATCTCCAACGTCAGTTGCAACAGCTCAGGGCACTTCGTCGGGTCAATCTTCGTCAGCGTGCGAGTGTAGTAAGCATCAAACGACCGCATCTCGGGATATTTTGTCAAGTCGAAGTTCGGATCCAGATAGCCCACCATCGGAATCTCAAGCAACTGCAACAACGGCTTATCGCCTATCACCAGCGGCGTTGCCTCAGTAAAGGGATTGTCTCCAAGGTACAATGCGCGCAGTTTGGTGTTTTGGCTCAAATCGATATCCGTCAACTCATTGTGGTTCAGACTCAATATATCCAGATTGGTCAGTTTGGTAAAATCCGCTGCGGTCAGGTAGCAACCTTCCGCATTGATATAACTGATTGCCTCCGGTTTGTTGCCATAGATACGAACCGTCGCATTGCTGTCCACAGTACAATAGATCAGTGTTCCCATCGTAGTATCCAAAGGATTGGCGTTCAGTTCATACTCCACCGGTCCAAAACCGCAGTCCACGTCCAGATACATATTCTCCACAGCCCCTATCACCAGCGAGATTTGGTTGTTCGACCCCGCTTGCTCGTAGATGCTAGTATGCAGGGTAATGATTGGCTCCGCGCTGTTCGCGGTAGTCTTAGCATAGAGCATGCTCGTGGCTCCGAGGCAAACAGCCAACACCATCACCCGAAGCATAGAAAAAAGTTTGTTTGTTTTCATATTATCTAAGTTTTCCGAATTATCTGATTATTCCGAGTTCTCCACCCCCTCAGAGCATGAGCCCTCTTAATTCTTAATTCATAATTCTTAATTAACAATAATCTTCCCGCTATACATGCCATTCACGCGCACCACGTATGTGCCCGCTGCCCAGCCCGTAGCGTCTATATCCGCCTCATCGCCTTGCACCGCAAAACGCGTTACCTCTTTGCCGGCAATATCATATACTGCTACATCCATCGTGCGTACGCCGCCCAGGAAGATATTGAAGTGCCTTAGGTCATCGCTCGTCAGCAGCAGTTGGCTGTTGCCCGCCGCCGTGCTGCCTATGCCCATGCCTTTGCGGCGAAGCACCTCTTTCAAGCCTGCCAGCGCATCGAACTTACCGTAGCCCCAGCGCGGGTCATCGTTCACATCCGCATCGCGCCGTGCAGTCTTACTGATGATATCCTTCACGTCCGCCAGCCGCAGCGTGGGATCTGCCTCTAACCACAGCGCGATACTACCAGCCACCACAGGACAAGCCATCGAGGTACCCACGCACTGCATCCAGTAGTACGTATCCGAACCCGACTTCGCAGATGCCTGCAAGTTAGCGGGATAATAGCCCATGCCCGTATAGTCGGCATACGGCTTACTCAGCGCAGAGATAATCGTTGCCCCGGGGGCGCATACCTCCGGCAGTTTCTTGCCATCAATGGTCGTGCCATACGAGGTGAAACTGCTCACTTTCCCCTCCGGCATCTCTTCACCATAGGTGTACGACTTGCCGTCCAGCGAAGCAAAATCCGTACGACTGTTATACGAACCCACCACAAGGATACCGTCTCCGCATGCCATATCGCTTATCGTACCATCGCTCGTACCATTCTGCCAACCTTTCTGTCCGAAGTCGCTCAGCGTAGTAAACGACCCGTCGCAGTAGCAGTCAATGCGCTGACCTGCCTTGCCGCTCACCACGAAGCCTAAGATATACTTGCCGTTGTTCTTCGCCGTGTTGTCCTCCATAAAATAGTCCACCATGGCGTAGTAACGCCCCGAATACTTATCCACCGCGCCGCCAACGCCCACGTAGCCCTTGAAGGCATTGGTAAAATTGGTATGAGTCAGGTCGCCATCGCCCGCATAATCCGGCGAAGCATAGTAAATCGGCTGGTTGTCATTGTTGCCCGGCGCAAACGGTGCCTCAAAAGTAATCGTACCGCGGTCTTTGTTGTAAACCACCGCCTTGATGGTGAACGGCGTGCTATCGTTGCTATACACATACACCTGCCCATAGCGAAGATTAGTATAGGAATAGGTTGTTCCGTCCTCTTTCTCAATAGGATACGAGGCATACATCGGCTGTACAAATGATTTCGCCTCTTTATCGCTCTCCGTCAGTGTCTTGCTCACCACCAGCGGTTGGTCGCCTTCATTGCCGGCTGCCACGCAGATAATCACCTTATCATCCCGCTCTGCTATCGCCATGTACTGGCTGATCATGCTTGTACCGTCATGAGGTCCTGTAGTGCCGCCCAACGACAGATTGATTACGGCAGGCATACCCATCTGCTCCGCATAATCCAAAGTACTTATCAGTCCCAGCGCAATAAACACATCCTGCAGCGTACCGCAACTTGCCACGATATCGCTCTCCGTAGCCATACCGTAGTACGGATTGGCGGTTTTATTAAGCACTACGCCGCTCTCCGAAAGTTCTGCCACGGTCGAAGTGCCAGCGAATCCGCCTGCCATCGTACCCAAAGTGTGGGTACCGTGGAAGGTCAACGGGTCATCGGTGGTAAACTCATCCATATTCGTTCTGTTGTACCATGCACCACCAATGCCATTGGGTTGGCTGTTGTCCGGTATGTAATACGTCAGATACTCCACGCGCGAAGTGTCGTTTGCACGCTTGAACATCACGTGGTTAGGGTCGATTCCGGCATCCACGATACCTGTTACCACGCCCTTGCCCGTGTATGCCTGCGGCAGACCCGTACCGGCATGGATGGCATCCACGCCAGTCAATAGACGAGCTTTGTCGTTCATCGGCTTCACGGCACGCGGCAACTGCAACTGCATGATTACATGCGACTGCGCCGCTATCGTCTCCACCTCATCTACCGGCAGCGACACCACCGCGATATTCCCGCGCATAGCCAGCACTTGCAAGCCCTCTGCCTCTATCTGCTCACGCGTAGTCCCCTCTTTCACACGCACCATCGCACCCACCATACGGCAATCTTCTCCCGTTGTGGAGGTGTGACTTCCAAGTTGCAGGCTCGAAGGCAACTTCGCAGGCTTCTGCTCTCCGCTCACCTGATTCCTCATCGCACGCAAAGTCGCCCGACTCTGCAAGTCCAACTGAGCGCCGCTTGGCTCGACTTGGCTCTGACCACTGACCACTGACCACTGACCACTAATCACCAAACTCATGCACAATGCCAATACACTAAGTAATCCTTTTTTCATATTCATAAAGTTATTATTTTTCAATTTTTCCTATCATTCTGTCATACCTGTTTTGAGCCGTTTTTGTCGAACCCTTACCGAGTCTTTACCGAGACCTGACCACGACTTCTACCTATAACACTCTGCTCAAAAACAAAAACCATGCCAAACAATTTGCTATCTTCCCTTGCCTACTATCAGCCCATAGCACCTGCTAATACTCCCCTACTCTCCCGCAATCGCTTGCAAAGGTACAACTTTTTTCGCACACCACCAAATAAAGACAATCAAAAACCGCATAATTATGCGATTTTTGATTGCCTTTAATACTACCCGATGAAAACTATTCCACCGAGAAACGGAATATCGTAGCGGAAGAATAGGGCTTCTCCGGCTCCAACAAGGGCGATGGCCAAGACGGATTATTGGGGCTGTTGGGGTATTTCTGCGTCTCAAGACATACGGCATGGCGTTTCTCATAGGATATACCGTATTTCCCGCGAACAGACCCGTCTAAGAAATTCCCGGAATATACCTGTATGCCGGGCTCCGTAGTATAAACATCCAGACGGATGCCGGACTGTGGACTATAGAGCGATGCCGCATGCTTAACGGCATCTCCGCCGCTGCTACACAACACCCAGTTGTGGTCATAGCCCCGACCGTAAGCCAGTTGCTGATAAGGACGGCCAATATCTTTTCCTATCGGCTTGGGAGCCGTGTAGAAATCAAATACATCCTCTGCCGGGATATCCGCAATCACGCCGATTGTCATAAAACTGCTGTCCACCGGCGTGAATTGCGTCGCATTGAGCCACAAAAGGTGATCCAACACATCTTTCGACGGGTCTCCGTGTAGGTTGAAATAAGAGTGGTTGGTCATGTTAATCACCGTAGGCGCATCGGACACCGCATGGTATTGTATCTGCAAGGCATTGTCATCATCCAGTGTATAAGTACATGTTGCCACCACTTTCCCCGGGAAACCGTTATCCCCGTCGGGCGATACTATCTGCAAGCTCAACGACTGTTCATCCGCTGCTACCACGTCATATACCTGATATTGCCACCCCGTAGGTCCCCCGTGAAGCGTATGACCGAAATTATTGGTATCCAACTGACATACCCTGCCTGCCACCTCTATCTGTCCGTGGCAAATACGATTGGCATAGCGCCCGATGCAAGCCCCAAAGTCAGAAGGAATATGCACATAGTCCTCTATATTGTCAAACCCGAGCACCACATCTTGCATACGTCCATCCTTATCCGGAACGCGTATCGCCACAATCCGTCCGCCGAAATTGGTAATATCCACCTCCATTCCCTGCGCATTAGACAGGGTATATAAAGCCGTTTTCTTACCGTTTACGGTGTCCTCAAAATCACGGGGGTCAAGCTTCCCCGTACCTTCTTGCCGCACACAAGCCCCCAGCAATACCGCTGCTGCCAGCAACACATACGAAACCTTCTTCATGGCCATCAAACACATTTTTTATTGCAACTGTCGAATCACAAACTGATTGATGTTTCTCACCGAATCAGCATGCATCTTGAGCACCTTGCGGTCATAGGTCAACAGACCGTTTACCTCTCCTTCCACATCGGTGGTCTGCGTATATACCGCCGCGGAAAGCCCCCTATGCACAGACTGAGCCAACATACGAGCGTACGACATATACTCAGCGGTTACCTCCTCGCTGTTGCCAAACTTGATATACCCCCAATTCTGATGATTCGCCCAAAGATGTCCCGCCATCGGCAAACCGATTCCGCCGTATTCGCCCAACACATTCACTCGGTCGGGGTCAAAGAGGTACATCGCCGGTTGAGGATAATTATGCAAGTCTAATATATCGCCGCAGCGCACAAAATTACCACCGCTGGCGGGATTTACCAAACGAGACGGGTCATGCTGCTTCGTCCACGCGCTTACCTGCTCCGTTGCAAACTGCCCCCATGCCTCGTTGAAAGGTACCCACACACAAACGGAGGCATACGGCATACAGAAGTCCATGATTTGCTCCCACTCCGCATAGTAGTCCGCCACCGACTCCGGCGTCCGCTCTCTGTCCGTACCGCCGACATACGCATGCGGCTCCCATTTATTCCCCAAATCGCCGCTCGGCATATCTTGCCATACCAGAACGCCCATACGGTCGCAATGGTAATACCAACGCGCCGGCTCTACCTTCACGTGCTTGCGAATCATGTTAAAACCTAAGTCTTTCGTCATCTGAATATCATAGCGCAACGCCTCGTCCGAAGGCGCGGTATACAATCCGTCCGGCCACCAACCTTGGTCAAGCAATCCGAAATGGAAGATCGGCTGACCGTTCAACAGCATACGATGATAGCCGTTCTTATCCATCGCCATGCCGACATAGCGCATCGCTGCATACGAACGCACATGATCCACCGTCCGATTATTTTTCTTCAACGATATATCCAAATCGTATAAGAACGGGCTGTCGGGAGACCACCATCGGGGATTCTCTATCGGAAGAACAATCGGCTCCTCGGGAGAAACCTCCGCCTCGGCTACAAGCCTATTCTCCGCCAACACTCGAACGGATAACTTCCACGACGCATCCATCTCCCCTTGCGTATCCACCAACAGACGCATCGCCTGATGACTCTCCTCGGTGGTTGCAACCACACGCGCTATACGCTCACTACACACCGGCTCCATCCATACCGTTTGCCAAATGCCGGACACCGCCGTGTACCATATACCATTGGGATGTCTCACCTGCTTTCCGCGAGGCTGGAAACCGTCGTCCGTACTATCCTCCACACGCACCGTGATCACCTGCTCTTTCTCCGAACGGAGATAAGGCGTCATATCCACCGTGAAAGGCGTGTAGCCGCCCGTATGCGAACCTGCATATTGACCGTTCACATACACATCCGCTTTCCAATCCACCGCACCGAAATGCAGCAGCACATCCTCTCCACACCAATCACGAGGCACCCGAACCCTTCTCTCATACCATAGCACATGTCCCTTGGGCAACGACTTACCTACGCCGGACAAAGCGGACTCCACGCAGAAAGGAACCAGTATCTCGCCGTCCCAGACCTTCGGCTTCGACGCACCTGCTTCGCGAATGGCATACTGCCACAACCCGTTGAGGTTTTCCCAACGCTCGCGCACCATCTGCGGACGCGGATACTCTTCCCACACATGTTTGGGATCTATTTCCTCACCCCACTTCGTGAAGATATGCTCCCCCGCCGGCTGATAGGTCTTCGCGATGCTTGGAGTACCCGATGGCTTAGGCAAAACGGTGTCTGTCGGATAAGGCTCGCCAAACACGGGAAAATCGTTCTCGTCCCATGTAAACGATTGCATGCGCGGCGTGCGACAGTCACCCATACCCGCAGGATCCGTCTCCGAAGAACGCGCATGATACAGGATATAATATTCTTTGCCGTCCGGCGATTGGAAGAAACTGTTGTGCCCCGTACCGTACACACCTGCCTCCGGCTTCTGACGGAACACAGGTTGCGGACTCTTTTGCCAAGACGCGGGATCCAGCAAATCCGATTCTACAGACGCAGTAAGCAAACCCAACGCATAATAAGGAGTCCAACACCCGCTGGCAGAATACGCGATATGGATATACTTGCCATTGGGACTCAACAACGGTTGCGGTCCCTCATTAACATAGATGGTATAAGGAGGGGTCCAGCCCTTGTCATTCTGCCAATGACGCTCCCATGCCAACTCGGGTTTGGAAATCATCACGCGCTCCGAAGACAATGTCCACGGATTCTCCATACGCGCTATGTAGATACACTGCGTCTCGGTGGACACACGACGCGTCTGCCAACCCGACCACACCATATACAAGGCGCCGCCACACTCAAACACCGACCCGTCAATAGCCCAGTTATTATCCTTATCGGTGGAGATGCGACCTTTCATAACAAACTCCCCGTCAAACGGATTCGCATTTCCGTTCTCCAAAACGTACATCTGATGATTGTCTGTATTTCCGTCATCGGCAGCAAAATACACATACCATTTCCCGTCTATACGGTGTATCTCCGGTGCCCAAAGATGATACATGTTGGCGGAATCGGTGGGTTGCCATATCGTCTTGCAAGGAGCATTCTTAACATCCGTGATATCAGGAGTAACCCACAGTTTTAAGCAACTCTCACAAGTATGCATGTAGTAATACATGCCATCATAGTACAACGCCCACGGATCCGGACCCGCCTTCGGGAAAATAGGATTCTGGTACACGGCTTGCGGCGCACGCTGACAACCTATCATAGCAGCCGTCACGGCAAGCAGAAAAATAAAATAACGTTTCACAACTTTACGAATTTTACAATTATACAAAAAACTCTCTTACAACGGCACATTATCCACCCTGTACAACTCGGAGAATAGATAATACCCGCTGGCTACGTAGGTCGCATCCAACTCTATACCTATCCGAAAATAGAGATAGTCCCGATAGTTATTCACGTAATAGGTGGGATTGCGATATTTACTCAAATCCAGACGCATGGTTACCACCTCCTCATTGTCAATGTGAAGCGGTCGGGAAGCCTTGGTCAAGGTTGTTGCACTATTCACGTGCTGATTGATGCCGACAAAGAGAAACGCACGCGTAACTTCCGGCAATGTGTCCGGCAATTGCGCATCGGGATTTCTGCGAATACGGACGCTTACTTTCAGCTCCGTAGAACTTGAATCCAACGGATCATACACTATGGAATCCATCAGATAATACGGAATCACCTCAAAATCACGACTCATACTGCCGCTTAAACGAATAGGTATCGTATCGTAACCCAAACCCGCTCCCAACGAATGGAAATCGGCAAACTGGAAAGGATACTGCTGATTAGCCAACGTCAGGTAATAATCTCCCGCAAAAAAGAGTTGACTATACGTACCATCCTCGTTGATACGAATACTCATTCCCGGGTCGTTCTTGCCAAAACCTTTTTGTATGGCTTTCAATACCGACACATTACCATCGAACACAAACGGTTTCCCCGCATACGTAACATGCCCTGTCAGGTAACAATCCGGCTGGTCATAGTTATCATACGCACAAGCTGTCATACACGCCGCTATGAGCAGACAGACAAGAGATGAATAATAGCTCTTCATATTTTTTCGAACAATTTAGCAATCTAACAATAAACACTCAACTCTAAACACGCAACCAACCTATGGTTAATGATTCGGATTCGTTACGATATACGGGTTACCGTCATCCTTGGGGTAAGTTGCGTAATACATGGTGTTGTCAAACTTTATCGGATCATTGGCTATGTCTTTCGCTCCTCTATGCTCTATCAACACACGACGATACAGCCACTTCCCGTCCCGCTCATCACCCGGCGCATACACACGGTATGGCCACAAGCCGTAAGTCATTGCCTGCTCGTTGGAAGTGTTATAGTCCCATACCTCGTCTGCCATACGCCAACGCTTCAAATCATTATAACGATGGTCTTCAAAAGCCAACTCCACACGCCGCTCATTCTGAATACGAGCCAATGTCAGTTCTCCGGCATTCAGACAAAACGCCTCACCGCCCGCGCGTTGCCGAATCTCGTTCACCAATTGCAGCGCCGCATCACGCATGTTCAGCCCCGCATACTCCGCCACACCGTCCTCCGACAGGTAATAAGCGGCTTCTGCCGCATTCAAGAGCACTTCACCATAGCGGAACACGATATACGGCACCGTGCTTGCACCGTTCTTCTCCGAATTGGACGTCTCGTCCACATACTTGCGAAGCAACAGACCGGAATGGCTCACATAAGCACTGCTCATGTGCGGACCCTCCACACCCGTGATGGGCTGACCCTCATACATATTGAGCGTAGTGCCGTTATCCACATCTTCCATCGTCGGAGCCATCTTAAACGTCCAGCCACTACCGTTCGGTATGGCAAGACCCGCACGAAAATCCAAGACCGTCCCGCGAAAAGATGCACCCGGATAGATGACCGTAGCCGCCAAACGCGGATCACGTCCGGCAAAGAAATCCTCCGGATGGTCAAACAATTTATACCGATTGCTCGAACTGCTTACGCCCGTCAGCGTCTCCGCCTTGTTGCTGCCCTCGTACGGATTAAATGGCTCCGCGGTATGCGTAGCCGTCAACTCATAGCAGTCCAGCAAGTTGCAAATGGGATTTACGCAACACCCGCTCTTCGTATCCGGACGAAGACAACGAGGCACTGTCCAGAAGGTAAAGTAGTTCGGATAATTCAAACCATCATACGCAATCTCCAGAATCACCTCACTATTCGTACCCGGCTGGAATAGTTTCCCGTAATCATCACACAACGCATAGCCCGCCTCTTTCAGCGACAGGTAAGCATCTATACACTTCGTCAGATAGCCCTGCGCTTTATCACGCGAGATACCCGTCTCACCGCCGGACAACACCAAACCTTTGGCACGACTTTTATCATAATTATACGCCAGCGTGCCTGCATAGAGTGCTGCACGACACTTCAACGCCATAGCCGTCCCCTTCGTTGCACGAGTAATGGTGCCCTCCGCCGCCAACGACAAGTCATCGGCAATAGCATCCAGTTCCGACAAGATAAAGTCATACACCTCATGCTCCTTGTTCCGCGGCATAGCCAAGGAGACAGCATCCGTAGTATATTCCTGCACCTCCGTAATCAAGGGAACGCCACCCATGCGCGTTACCAATACAAAGTATGTGTACGCACGCATATAGCGAGCCTCTGCCAAAAAATACCGTTTGTGCTCTTCAGACACTTTCTCGCCCGTCGCGGTCGTGAGCGACGCGATATGCTTGTTGATATCGCGAATCAACGTATAGTCATAATACTGACGATAATTCGCATTCTTATTACCGATATTCGCCCAATAGGCGGAGTTATTGATTGCCTCATCCCACGAGCAGAGGTCGTAAGTCTCGTTATCATGCGTGAAAGACTGCTCATAACGCAGACGACTGTACAAATTCGCTGCCACACTATTGATGGTGGCTACCGAAGAATACGTTTGCTCTTCGCTCAACGCAGTGGAGTCTTCCGGCGATAACCAATGGTCGCAAGAACTCAGCAACAACACCGTCAAACCCAAATAGGCAACTGTACGATGAAAACTTCCTGTATTTTTCATATCTCTCAGATTTACAAATTTATCTTTATTCGCCACATCGCATTCACTTAGAATACCAAATTAAATCCTACCGTAAAGACACGACTCTGGGGATAGTCTATGCCGTTGCAATAAGCAATCTCCGGATCCACGCCGTAATCCTCCAGCGAGTCTATACAGAAGAGGTTCGTACCCTCAAAATACAAACGGGCTTTCTGAATCTTCGCTTTCTCCGTCCAACGTTTCGGGAAGGTATAACCTAACACCAGATTACGCAAACGAATATAGTTGACATCGCGGGTGTAGAAATCGTTCTCACCGCGCGTGGACGGATGAGCGGCACTCACAGCGGGGAACTTACCGGGCACCCAAGGCGAAGTGGGATCCAGTATATCCTCATGATGCCAACTGTCCAAAGCTGTCGATGCATAACCCGCCATCTCACGACTGCAAGCCCATTTCATGTACCAATCCGGCACATAGGTATTCATAGAAGCGCCGGCAAAATCCAACGCGAAGTCTATTCCCTTCCACTCCAAACCGAAGTTAATACCGAAACTCAATATCGGCTGTTTGATGCCGGACACGTCCGAATTGGCAAACATGATGGAGGAGTAACCCAACGGACGCTTGTCATACTCGTCTATCACGCCGTCCCCGTTCACATCCTTGAAAATCAGATCGCCCGGAAGCAGCGTCGTATTGTTCGCACCGTCGATAATCACGGGATAGTTGTCTATCTCCTCCTGCGATTGGAACACCCCTATCGTTTCCCACTGCCAAACCTGATTGTTCTCCACGTTAGACCAACGGTCAGACTTGCTGTTGCGATACCGATCCCACGCATTGAAAAATTTCTCACCCGAACGCACCCCGTTTTTCTGGCGCGAGATGGTGATATTACCCCCTACGTAGTAGCGGAAATCACCTACCTTGTCCTGCCATTTGATAAAGCCGTCACCGCCGATATGCATGTCCGAATTGAGATTCTCTGCTAAGGGAGTCAACCCCGACTCTTGCGGGAAGACCAAATCGTCCGGCTCTGCCGCTATACCGTTGCGATAACGCTTGAAGAAGTCAAACTCCGCAGTCAACCTGTTTTGAAAGAAACCTAAATCGATACCTACATCCACCAACGCAGTGGTCATCCATGTAATCTGTGTATTGGGAGTTCCTTTGTATTCCGTGCCAATCACGTTATTGTTGCTTGCGCCCAACAAGGGATCGTTGCTCATCAGATATCCGCCCTTGTTATATGTATAGCCGTCCAGATACGCATAATCAGGATACAACGCTCCAACATTATCATCTCCCATCTGACCATACGAGGCACGAATCTTCAAATTGCTCCACCAGTCATTGATTCTTCCGTCTTGCCACCACGGCTCCTCCGACATGCGCCATGCTACACTCGCCGACGGGAAGAAACCCCAGCGCTTGCCCTCGGCAAACTTCCAACTACCATCGTATCTGCCGGCAAAATCAATGATATAACGCTGCTTGTAATCATATCCCGCACGGACAATCACACTCGCCGTCGTCCGAGTGTACTTCACCTCATCCACCGTATTGTTCTCGCTGGTGGTTATCAAATCGATATACGGATTATCCACAGGATTTTGCGCATTGTATATGGAGTTGTAGTCCCGCTTATAGAACTCAAAACCGGCGGTGGCGCTCACATGGTGCCCGTTGAAGGTATTATCGTAGCTCACCAGCGCCTGTCCCGTCATGTCCGAGGTAATCCCTCTGCTCCGCTCCATCCACGTGTCCGTCTTGCTATAGGCGACTTTATAGGTATTGCTTAGTGCATCATAGGTATATTCCTCCCAACTCTTCTCTAAATTATTCATATCCGAACCATTATAGTAGTACGAGAACATCGCCCGTGCCGACAATCCCTCCAGCGGGGTCTGCCAATCCAACGTAAAATTGGTCTGGAACGTAGTATTCCGTTTGTGATACTCACCCGCGTTGTCAATGGTGTACGATGCCGGATTGTGCGCGCCGTCATAGCCCGCTATATAGTTCACATATTGCTCATTATCGTTGGCGTATGGACGATAGATGGGCAGCATGCCTATCACCGACAATTTTCTGGCTTGATAATCATCCGACCCGGGCAAACCGGGGTTACGGGTATTGTCTATCTTGCCGGATATTTGCGTGCTGAATGTCAGACCCTTGCAGATGTTCACGTCCACATTGGTCTGCAGGTTGGTACGATCAAAATGGTAATCCTCAAACACGGCATCTTGTCCCACATGGCTCAACGAAACGTAATACGTTGCCTTCTCCGAACCACCCGATATACTGGCATTCGCATAGTACTGCGGAGCCGCCTTGCCCACGTAGTTATTATACCAGTCAAAACCGCGATAATCTTCCCCCGTCTCGGGATTATAATACCCCGTGCGCCATTTCTCCAACTCCTCAGCGGCTTGCTCCGTAGTGATGGCAAGACTACCGCTGTTCACATCACGCATATAGTTCGCATATACCCAATCATACGCGCTTAGCAACTCCGGATACTCCGTCCATTGTTGCCAACCCATGTAGGCATTCAGACTCACTTCCGGTTTCCTGTCTGCCTTGCCTTTCTTGGTCGTTACCAGTACGACACCGTTAGCCGCCTTCACACCGTAGATAGCCGCAGCACCGTCTTTCAACACAGACACGTTGTCTATATCGCTGATATCCAAATTGTTGAATGCAGCCTCGTCCTTTATCACTCCGTCTATCACGTACAACGGTGCGCCTAAGTTTCGTATCTGAATGCTGGCAGCCGCCCCCGGCACACCGCTACTCTGGCGCGAGGTAATACCGGCAACCTTGCCGACCAGTGCACCCGCCGTGGTCGTACTCGTGGAACGGACTATATCGTCCGCCTGCACCGTGGTTACAGCCGATGCTATTCCGCCTTTGCGTTTCGACCCGTAGCCCACAACCACCACTTCGTCCAACAAAGCGTTGGAAGACGACATCACCACGCGCATTGTCCCGTCAGTCAATGACACTTCCTGCGTTACATATCCTACGTAGGAAAACACGATGCGGGTGCGACGCGTATCCGAACCGGACAACGGCAAACGGAAATGCCCGTCAAGGTCTGTGATAGTACCGTTGCCGGTACCTTTCTCCACCACGCTCACACCTATCAACACCTCGCCCGTCTCGTCCTCTACAATTCCTTCTACGGTATAAACCTGCGCATGCAAACCGCAGCATAACAAGACGGCAAACAATAGCAGAAATCCTAATCTATGCAGTTTCATATGTGTCCTTGTTTTTGTTAAAAAACCTCGAAATGAATTTCTCTGTTAGGAAGTGCTTACCTCACTACCACTTGCTGCGTCATGGTCTGACCGTTCTGCTGCAGCACCAAAGTATATACTCCCGCCGGATAACACATGGGAATGCTGATATTCCCCGCTGTATTGCAACCATACAATTTGGCACCGGTAGCACTATACAAACCGACGGTGTAGGCTGATGCATTCGGCATCGTTATCTGCACACCATGTCCCGAATCCACCGGATTAGGGAGCAAAGAGAAACCCACACCCTCACACGATTCTACGCCCGATATGGTCTGACCATAATCCGAAGATTGGTACAACGCATACCGTGCGGCACATTTCTGACGTTCTTCCCAACTCATCTGCTCCACGGCTTCCAAATCCGGCGTACCAAAAGCATCCTTAAAACGGAACATCGGATCCAGATGACCGGCATAGTTCCAGTTGAGCGTTGTAGCTACACCGCCCACACGGCGCGGTATCATCACTTGGAAGGCCTCCAGTTGCAAGCCACGCGGCTGACCCGGATACAAACTGCCGTCCCAGTTCATCGATTGCTTGCTGTTGTGCGCAGACATACGTGCCATCTTCAAGTAGTGCGCATTGCCCGTCAAAAGATACAGACGGTAATAGGCAAACGATGTCCATGCAAAACCCAAATCGGCGGCAGAATGCCCTATCGCTATCAAGTGCTGACCGACGATGCTTCTGTCGCGGGGGAAGATGGGATTGTCCTCGGCTCGGTCATCCTCTACGGGAATCTCAAAACTATACACCCAAGTCTCGGTATAAGTAGCCGCCTGCTCGGCTGCCTCCAACCACTTGGTATCACGTGTCAAGTCATACAACGACAAGAAACCTACCATCGCCATATAGCCCGACTCGCTGTCTATAACCTGGGGATTATCTACCACGCAGGCACAATAATGGTACTTCTTGTGCACAAACAAATAGCAATACTCACCCGCTTTCAGCGCCGCCTCTTTGTAGCGCTCGTCTTGCGTCGCGATATATAGTTCCACCAAGTAGCGCAGTGCTGACGTGGTGGTCAGACCATTACTCAACTTCACAGGATGCTGCCCGTTCTCTATCTTGTTTCTGTTCCAACTGAAAGCCAGACTTCCGTTCGTATTTTGTGCGCTCAGCAACCAGTCTCCAAACCGCTTGCAACTGTTCAACCAGTTATCATGCTGCTCACCATGCTTCGTGCCGAAACACCATGCGGAAAGCAAACCTTCCATACCGCCCGTCATAATACGAAGAATACTCTCATAATTACGCCAGCCGCCCTTTCCGCCGGAATTGTTGGGATCATACCATGTGCTCGGCATACCTACCGGCGACAAACAATCGTCCGCCCAGAAATCCAATACCGCCTCACCCTTATGGCGAGTGCTGTCTTGTCCGTTCTCTATACCATAACGATACAGGTAATAACCCGATGATACCTGCATACCCACAAAACCCATCTGGTAATCTATACCACGCGGCTTGAAATCACTCAAACTAACCTCAAAAGGCCAACCCGGCTCGTCATACACACCCCCGTCTTCTCTATTGGGGACGTAATAGGTGATAAGGCTCTGTATCAGCCCCTCGTAGCACACTTGTAAATCCACCGGATAAATCTTCGGAGCATACAAAGCGAACACTTCATTCCACGATTGCTCAACCGCCGATGCATAATCAGCAGTGGTGGAGATACTTATCAGCACGGAGTAATTATGCTTCACCGATGTATCCACCGGATGGAAACGGTTGCCCTTGCCCTGCTTCGTGGACTTGGTAGTACCGGGGAAAATCACCTCTTGATAGGTCTTTTGCGCGGTCGTATCCCTATACAAGCCACAGGCACCAAACTGATAACCGGCATCATACGCGCCGCCATTGGCATCTGCCACCACCGTGCGGCACTCAGAATCTTTATGCGCCAACGTAACGGTTACCCCGCTCCCCTTGTTGCGGGACATCACAAAAGGAAGAGGTGTGCGGTCATCGCGATACAAGAACCACGCATCACCCTCTTGCGGTAATGCTGTAGGAGTATTGCAGGCAGCATCAAAATAACCTTTGTACAACACACCGGGGACCAAATAGTCATTATCTGTCAGTTTGCCATTCGAACTAATCTGAACGACAAACGCTGAACTAAAATAATTGTCCCCGGACTTCTTGTTCAATACCTCCACATCGCGCTGCAAAGCTATCTGACCGTTGTTAAGCTTGGAATAGACATCCTTCACCCTAAATTGTGAACCACGCGGCGAAGTCAAATCTGCCACACAACGAAATGCTCCCGCCTCTTGCGTTACCGTGGTATAATAATTTGAGACCGCCTTGCCCTGCACCTCCAAATAGGCAGGTTGACCGGGCACAACAAACGGTAACTCATTCCCTTTGTAGGTCAAACGAGTTTCATAACCGTTATCTACCGATGCAAACGTCAATGCCACATCTCCTGATGTAAGCGCCATCGTACCGGCATGAGCCGACACGCCTATAGCCAATAAAAATGGAATTAAACAGTGTTTCATGGTTCTTTTAAGGTTAATTGAATATATAGCATTTGTCAAAGCCCCCAAAGGGCGAAACAACGCACCAATGCGGTCAACTGCTATATCCTTCTATGAATATAACTACTCAAAATGCTCCGCGCATCGGTTGCCGAAGTTCTCTTCCGACAACCGATGCCGTCCAAGAGCATTTGTCAAATCTTATCGTACTATCGCCTTGGCGAAACGACCGTTCACGCTCACTACATAAGCACCTTGTCCTACCGGCAACTCACACGATGTCGCCGCTGTCGCAGTACGCATCACTTGCATTCCGGTCATCGTGTACACACAGATCCGGCTATCACCCTGCAAACGGTGCAGGCAAATCTTGCCTTCCTCTGTTGTTACGAAGAACGGAGTAATCGCTACTTGCTCAGTCCCTTCACCCATGCGAGACAATTGAATACCGCGGGTCAATGGCCAGCCGTTTACCTTGAGCAACTTAATCTTGTTAGGATAGTCGGCATACAACTCTATACCTTCGTACTTGGTCTCATCCAGTGGCACTTCCGGATCACTGATCCACACCGTCATATCGCCGGACAACTCATCATTCACCCATACCTGAGTTTTAGAACCTGCAGTTGCCTCACCATCTATGTTGTCGCAACGGAAGAACCATGTCATATCATAATATCCGTCTGCACTCACGTAGATGGAGTCAAAGATAATCGAACTGGGATCTGCCCAATAAAAATCAAGCCACTCGCCACTCGCGGTAATTTTCACCCTCTCATTTTCTGCATTGGTATAGATATACGAACCGTTGTCTTTTTCCCACGTATTGGTCAGCTCGGTGCAACGAGCGTCATACATGTGGTGCAGGAAATAGTCCTCTGAAATAGCCGTTGCATGGTCAGGGCACTCTCCGCCGGTGCCGCCATCGTTCCAATGAGCATACAGTGTGTAGGTCTTGTCCGATTTGTCCCAAGCCTTAAAGCCGGTACCGTCATTGTTATAGTATTGGTCGCCGCCCTCAGCTTCGGTATAGTATCCCTCAAAGAAATAGCCCGCGCGAGTCGGAATGGTTATCGTAGGCAGGTCGTAACCTTTCTTGGCTACCACCGTCTCAGTACCACCCGCACCGCCTTGCATATCCAACGTGATAACGGTAGAATCTACTTCCGCAGCAGACTTCTGAAGCATGATACCCAAACTCTGTGGCCAACCGGCATTCTTCGCAATCTTTATCGTATTCGCCTCTCCGGCATTCAACATTGCACGATAAACAGTCAATGTATCCGTTCCGCCTGCATTGTACGACCCCAACGTGTCGTTGTTGACCACAACATCCACCTTGCCGCCGTTTCTTTGATACCACATAATATCATACTTCCCGCTCTCCGATACGTAGATATTGTCGTATATGATAGCACTCTTGCCATAATAATCGTCCCAGTGCCAATCGATATACTGCAAATCGCCGCACAATTTGAATAAGTTGCTGTCCTTGTTCATCAGCACGATGCTTCCGTTATCGTACACCAAATCTTTGCGCCCTGTCTCCGCATTCGTTGTCGTCATGGGTTGCCAGTCCGTGCATAACGCATAGTAGATATGGGTAAGATAATAGTCAGCCGTTGTCTTCTCTTCCTCGGAGGGGCACTCCACACCGATGGTTACCTCAGGCACACCGTCATACCAATGCGCATACAAAGTAGCGGTAGCATCCGATTTATCCCATGCCTTGGCACTGCTGCCGTCTGCATTGTAATACTTCACGCCATCCACTGCTGCATCAAAATAACCGTCAAAGAAGAAATCAGCACGGGTAGGCAACGATTCCAATGCCGGCATGGCAGCACCTTTCGTGGCTACCACCGTCTCAGTACCGCCGGTACCACCCTGCAAATCAAACGTAATAGTAGTCGTTTCTTCTACTACCACCTTCTGCAACTCAATCTTATAAAAACCCGGCCAATCTGCTTTCTTGCTCAGTTTGATAGTATTCATTCCTGCATTGAGTGCCACCTGCTTGAGCAACGGACTTGTTCCGTCCAGCACCACATCCTCCGAGACACCATTCACCACCAACGATATGGTACCGCTATTGCGATAAGTAACAGACAACAGATAGTTGCCTGCATCCGTCAGGTTGATGTCGTCGAAAATCGCACTGCTCGTACCGTCCCAATGATAGTCCGACCAGCCGTCCCCTGTCAATTTAATCAATCCGTCTGCGTTACACTTGACATTCTCACTGTGCGCCAAAGTGTCTTGCAACGAGGTGCATTGAAAATAGTAAGGATGACTCAAATAATAGTCTGCCGCCGAGGTCGCAGTCGGCTCCTGACATTCCACTACTTGAGCATAAATACCCACGTTTGCCAACCACAATGCGGCGGCAATCAAAAGAAAGTGAGCTTTTTTCATGGTAGTAAGTAATTTAGTATTTATTCGGAGACGCTTTTTGCCTGCTTCGAAGAATCGTGGTCTCCATATAAACAACTCTCCTAAACAACCCTAATTGGAGTTGTTTGCGCCGCAAAATTACGCCATTTTGCAGAAAAGTATGAAAACTATAATCTCAAAGGCGCGTACAATTGTTGCAATACCACAAAAAGCAACATTCGTACTCTCCTTTGAGATTATTTTTGCATAAATCAATCGTTTTGTTTACTTCCCTCTGTCTTCGGCAGGAGGCACCCCGAAGAACGCCCTATAGCATCTGGCAAAATAGGAGGCAGAGGTAAATCCTACGCTATATGCCACCTGACGTACCGACAAATCTGTTTGACGCAACATTTGTCTGGCTTTCTGCAACCGAACCTGTCGTAACAGATCCACAGGGGTCAGTCCGGTACGCTCCTTCACTTTACGAAACAACTGCGCGCGACTCACCCCCAGTTCCGTACTTATCGTATTGATAGACAAATTAGAATCGTCCATGCGCTCCTCTATAATTTGTTGTAATCTGGCTATCAGTTTCTCATCACGCGTCTGAGTGTTCTTCACGCGCGTCAACTCCGCCGACATCTGCTCTAACTGTTGCTGCTGACGGGCTACCACCAACGCGTTCTCCGCTCGCTCACGGTGGAGTTTTAATCGGTAGTGGTATAACACTCCAAATAGTATTACCAACAAACCCATCAGTAACGAACAGGCTACCAGCGCATAGTTCTTCGTTTGTAAATCCTGTGTCAATCCCCATAACCCGTTTATCTTCACTTGCAACATTTTTATTACCTTCATCTCATTATTCATCTCCTCCGACATACGCATCATCAACTTCGTAGAAGACTGATCAACCAATACCGGTTGCAGAAAGGTATCACGCGCATAAGGCTGCTCATTCAAGATACGGCAAGCCGTTTGTACAATCAGGTCGCCTCTGCTCACGTTGGTAATAGAAGCCTCTATCTTTCCCTGCAAGATAGATTCTATGCCACTACCCGGACCGCTCAAAGCATCTACGCCAAGAATATGAAAATTTCGATTCGGATAGTGTTTCATACCGGCCTCGTATGCACCCAAAGCCATGATATCATTCTGTGACACAATCACATCCACTACACCATGAATCATCAACATAGAATCCACCTCTCTGTATGCCAATTCCTTTGACCAATCGGCATAAGCCATATCTACTATCTGTATATAGTCTCTGTCAGATATATACTGATGCAGTGCCTCATGCCGCTCCGTCACAGCAGGCGTCCCTTTCACGCCAAGCAACTCTATCACGCGCAAAGGAGAATCCGCAGTGCGAGACAACATCGCAGCACAATGCGACAAATACTCACCCATCAACCTGCCGGCTGCTTTGTTATCCGTCCCTACATAGGCTGTGTAATCTTCTACACACTCATTATGAGAGTTATATATGACAGGTACCCCTTTTTTGTAGGCGGTTGAGCAGATAGCATGCACATACAAAGGGTCTTCTACACCCACAACCAGCAAATCCACCCCCATCTTGATAAGGCTGTCTATCTGTCGGTTTTGCAGTGACCTATCGCCATGCGCATTTTTCATCACCACTTTCAACTCCGGATGAAGAACCGCTTCCTGCTCTATCTCATCCGTCATCTTATTATGCCACACATCCTCAAAATCCTGACTAACCCCTATCAACCATTCTTTTTCTTGTTTACGCTCACTACAACCGCAAAAAGATAAGACACAGATAATGCAACACAAGCATAAGAAAGCAGCACTTCCTTTTGTCTTGTTCTTCTTGCAATCGAATAATAATCGTTTCATAGTTTTTCAATGGTATCTTTTTATCTCTTCCCACACTCGCTCTACGGGCAAGCCCATCACGTTGAAATACGAGCCTACGATTTTCGTTACCCCCACATAGCCAATCCACTCCTGCACGCCGTATGCCCCCGCTTTATCCAGCGGCTTATACTTCTCCACATAGTAGTCTATCTCCTCCTCGGTTAACGCCCGAAACCACACCTCCGTCTTATCCGCTATCGTCTGCATTCCCTCTCGTGTCTTCAGCGTTACCCCTGTATAGACCTCATGCATACGCCCGCTCAGCAGCCGCAGCATCCCCCGCGCCTCTTCCTCATCCCTCGGCTTCCCCAGCATAACACCACTGGGGACGCGGGCGTCTCGCCTGCGGTTGTCATCTTCATGGAGGTGCGGTCTCCAGGCCGCACCCATAGACTCTCCTTCCCCGGGCACCCACACAATAGTATCTGCCGTCAGCAGGATTTCATCCTCCGCTAACGGCTCACCATACGCCTCCGCTTTCGCGCGCGATATAAAATAAGGAATATCACCACCCGTCAATTCCTCGGGATAGTGCTCATCCGCGTCTATAGTCACCACCCGAAAATCTACATCCAGCCCCGCCAACAACTCCCGCCGCCGCGGAGACTGACTGCCTAACAGAATCTTCATACACTTAATAACAACCAAACAATGGATTATTTTGCATATTTCACATCAAAATAATGGATTATTTTGCAAGTTTTTTACTCCTTCTCACAACCCTCGTGCAACAACAAAACTATACAACACTCCCATGAACATCACAAACTTCATCAGCAACTGCGCCGTTCGATAGTCCGAAGGGATTTTCGCCGTCCACAGCAGCACCAACTCGCACACCAGCGGCGTCAGCAGACCAAACACGATATAGCGTGTCGAAAGCGTCGCCCACTCCCGCGGGAAAGGCAACCACGCATACCATGCATACCCTATCATCCCTATCGTCAGCAGCAACAATACGGTTACCACCACCTTCGTCCACACATCCCCAAACCGTATCGGAAGCGTGTGGCACTCCAACTCCCTGTCCCCCATCTGGTCTTGCAAGTCCTTGATAATCTCGCGGATAAGCGTGCAGAGAAATGCAAACAGCCCAAAACCGCACATCCATGCATACAAATCATGCGGCACATTGGTAAACAACATCAGGTTAGCATATCGCACCTGCATCAGGCTAACGTTCGCCAACGCCACGAGCAATGGAGTCAACGCCGTCGTCAGTGCAACTATCAGATTACCAATCAGAAACAGCCTTTTATAACTCGACGAGTAGAACCACAGCAGCCCGGGTACCAGCACGAATATCGTCGCCAACGACCAACTCCTGCACACCCATGCCACCGCAAGTCCGCATACCACGCCGGCACCGCTCAACCCCATGCTCAGCCACATCGCCGTATCCTTGCTCACCGACTGCGTAACGATCAGTCTGTCAGGGCGATTGATACGGTCTATCTTCACATCGAAATAGTCGTTCACCACATATCCGCCGGCGGCAATCAGCACCGTCGCCAGTATCAACAGCAGCAACAGCCACCACGGCAACTGCTCTTCGAAGCGCCATTGCCACAGCACCGGCACCGCCACCCATTTCTCCATCGCCCACAGCAAGATGGCGATAAACACCAAGTTACCGCCCCGCACCAACTGCCATATATCCCGCACTCGCTGCATAATTCACATCATTCCATTCAAGGAGGGACGGTCGGAAGTGTTATCCCGATGAGTCGGGAGTCGTCCCCCCTCTTAATTCTTAATTCTTAATTCATAATTCTTAATTCTTACTTACCCTCAGCACCACGCCTTTCCATGCGGGCAAGGTCAGGCGCACGGGCTCCGCTGTGTTGAAAGGCATATCCTCGTACACCGTATCGGTCAGCAGGTCGGTCATCGTGCAACGGCACATCTCGTCTTGCCCTAAATAGACAAAGGCATCCGCAGGAATACGCACCTGCATATCCACCTGCCTGTCGTCGAAGTTCAGCACCATCAGCAGCGTCTCGTTCCCCGACTTGCGGATATAGGCAAACTGCTCATGTTTGTTGAAGCCTTCACCCTGCGCATACTCGATATCGTACATCTGTCCCTCCGCAATCGCCTGATTATCACGCGCCAGCGTCAGCAGTCTGCGGTAGAACTCGCGCACCTCTTTCTGCTCTTCGCTCAAGCCCGCGCCATCGAACTTACCCTTGTTCGCCCACGCCTGCTGCGACTTCACGCCCCAGTAGTCGAATATTGTCGTCCTGCCGTCCACGCCGGAGAAGCCCTCCATATCCATGCCTTTCTCACCCAACTCCTGCCCCGAGTAAATCAGCACGGGGTTCCTGAAGAGCGTTGCCGCCACTATCATCGCAGGCTCTGCGCACGCGCCGCGACCGCAGAAGAAACCGCTGGCAATACGCTGTTCGTCGTGGTTCTCGAGGAAGTACAACATCCTGTCCAGCATATCGCCCGCTGCAAACCACTGCTGCGTGATACCTTCCACTGCCCAGTTCTTGCTCGTTACGCCGCGCAGGTAATCGTACATACCCACCTTGTCATACAGGTAGTCGAAACCCGCGTTCATATACGCACGATACAGCCCGGGGTTGTAGCACTCGCCGATGAACTGCACCTCGGGATACTGCTCCTTCACCTGCCCTATCGCCCATGTAAAGAACTCCACAGGCACCATCTCCGCCATGTCCACGCGGAAAGCATCCACTTTCTTCCCTGCCCAGAAGAGCAGGATATCGCGCATCTTCACCCACGTGTTCGGAATCGGCGAGAACTGCTTCTCTCCGCCGCCTTGATAGTACACACCGTAGTTCAGTTTCACCGTCTCGTACCAGTCATTGCGCGTGGGGTGTGCCGTGAAGCAGTCGTTTCCCGTCGCCTTCGCGGGAAACTCCTCATAGCCTGTCGCCTCAAAACCCTGAGGCGCAAAACGCTCGCCGGGGATATAGTAGAAGTTGTTGAGCGGCGAGAATGCCCACTCCGGATTATCGTCTTCGCCTAAGTCGCGCACGCCAGCAGGCTTGCATAGCGACTTATATTCTCGTGCCACATGGTTAGGCACAAAGTCTATCACCACCTTCAGCCCCGCCTTATGCGTCCGCCCCACCAGCGCCTCAAACTCCGCCATGCGCTTGCTCTCGTCTTTGGCAAGGTCGGGGTCCACATCGTAATAGTCCGTTATCGCATAAGGGCTGCCCGCCAAGCCTTTCACTATCGAGGGTGTGTTGCGCTCCGCCGTAGCATGCCGTATCACACCCGTGTACCACACATGCGTAGCCCCTAAATCGTATATCGACTTCAGCGCTTTCGTATTGATATCGGCAAACTTGCCGCAACCGTTCACTTCGCGCGACCCGTTATGCCGACGCGTCTCATTCATATTGCCGAACAATCGCGGCAACAACTGATAAATAATCGTTTTCACTACTAATCTAAGGTTTTAGTTATGGGTTTAAGTTCTCTAAAACAAGCCTCTCAAAAAGCATGCCAAACAGCAATTAGGGAGGCAAAAGACCTCCCTAATCGCCTTGCAAATTATACCAACGCCTCGGTATCCGAAGCAATCATCAATTCCTCATCGGTCGGAATCACGCAAACAGTCAGTCTGCTGTCCGGTGTCGAAATCACACGCTCCACGCCGCGGCAGTTATTCGCCTCCTCATCCAGCGTAACGCCGAGGAACGAAAGCCCCTTCACTATCTCCGCACGGATAAACGCATCGTTCTCGCCGATACCGCCCGTAAACACAAGAATATCAACGCCATTCATAGCAGCCGCATAAGCGCCCACATACTTCTTCACGCGGTAAATGAACATCTCGCGCGCGAGGTTTGCACGGTGGTTACCCGCCTTGATAGCCGCATCAATATCGCGTGCATCGCTCGACACACCGCTCACGCCCAGCAAGCCCGATTTCTTGTTCACAAGGTTGTTAAATTCAGCCGTCGTCAGACCCTCTTTGTCCATGATATACGTAGCCGCACCGAGGTCGAGGTCGCCCGCACGAGTACCCATCACCAGTCCCTCCACAGGCGTCAGACCCATTGATGTATCCACCGACTTACCGTTCAGCACTGCCGCGCACGAGCCGCCGTTGCCGATATGCGCCGTTACCACTTTCTTCTCTGCCGCATTCACGCCTAAGAACTCGCACACACGCGCGCTCACATATCTATGGCTCGTCCCGTGGAAGCCGTAGCGACGAATAGCATACTTCTCGTACAACTCATAAGGCAGCGCATACATGTACGCATAGTCGGGCATCGTCTGATGGAAAGCCGTATCAAACACAGCCACCTGCGGCACGCCCGGCAGCGTCTTCTCTATCGCATCGATACCTTTCAGGTTAGCAGGGTTGTGCAGCGGAGCCAACTCGGCGCACTTCACAATCATCTCCTTCACCTCCGGCGTGATAACCACCGACTGGTTGAACTTCTCGCCGCCGTGCACCACGCGGTGTCCCACTGCCTCTATCTCTTTCAGGTCTTTGATACAGCCTATCTTCTCGTCCACCAGCGTGTCCAAAATCAACTGAATACCCACCGTGTGCTCCGGCATCTCTTTCTCGATAACCACCTTCTCGCCGTTGGGCAACTTCACTTGCAGGAACGAATCGGGCAAACCGATTTTCTCCACGCCGCCCTGTGCCAACACGCTATGGTCAGCCATCTCGAACAATTTATACTTTATACTGCTACTTCCGCAGTTCAATACCAATACTTTCATGTCTTTTAATTATTTAAGGATTAACTTCTTTTATGGATTAACTTCTTTCTTATCCTCTTCTGATAAATCAAGGTAATGATACATAAATCAAGGTAATGATACACGAGTTGACTTATATTGTTTATAATGATACACGAGTTGACTTATATTGTTTATAATGATACACGAGTTGACTTATATTGTTTATCTAATGCAAGCCCCGAAGGGGCGACACAAAACAGCGTAGGGGCTCGCCCCTACGTATGCGAGGTACTCTCTCACAACTCCCCCGCCCCGCTCGCGGGGAGGGGGTGAGGGGGCGGGGCAATATTGAGACACAGGGTCAACATATAATCATTACCAAACTAATTCATTCCTTTCCCTCCCTCGTAGGGAGGGGCAGGGAGAGTCAACCTATCGCCTGATTAGCCGTGATAATCACCATTTGCACAATATCCTGCACTTTGCAGCCGCGGCTCAAATCGTTCACCGGAGCGGCAATACCTTGCAGAATCGGACCTACCGCGTCTGCACCCGAGAAGCGCTCCACCAACTTGTAACCGATATTGCCTGCCTGCAAATCGGGGAACACCAGCACATTCGCCTTGCCTGCCACGGGCGAACCCGGAGCCTTCGTCGCGGCCACTTTCTCTATCAGCGCAGCGTCCGCCTGCAACTCGCCGTCGATATCCAACTCCGGTGCCAACTCCTTCGCGATACGCGTTGCCTCCACTACCTTATCTACCAACTCATGCTTCGCCGAGCCCTTCGTCGAGAACGACAGCATCGCCACTTTCGGTTCAAAGCCGCCCAGCGCACGAGCCGTCTCCGCCGTCGAGATAGCAATCTGTGCCAACTGTTGTGCATCCGGGTTCGGATTAACCGCACAGTCGGCAAACACAAGGAAACCGTCCTCGCCCAACTGCTTGGCAGGCGTGAACATCAGGAACGCGCCCGACACAATCGACACGCCCGGCTTGGTCTTCAGTATCTGGAATGCAGGACGAATAGTGTCTGCCGTCGTGCCGCGTGCACCGGCCAACTCGCCGTCTGCGTCGCCGTTCTTTATCATCAGGCAGCCCAGATACAGCGGGTCTTGCGCTTTCTTCGCTGCCTCTTCCTCGGTCATTCCTTTCGACTTGCGCAACTCATACAATAGGTGCGCATACTCCGCCATCTTTGGGTCATTCTTCGGGTCGAACAGCGTCGCCTCCTCAATGTGCTCATACCCCTTCTCTGCTGCCATCTGACGGATAGTAGCAGGGTCGCCAATCAGTATCAGTTTGGCAATCTTATCACGCAGGATAATGTTCGCCGCCTCCAATGTACGGGGCTCGTCCCCCTCCGGCAGCACAATGCGCTTTTGGTTTTGCTGTGCGCGCTCCAGCATCTGTGCAAGTATGTCCATAATATATAAGGTTAAATAATTTGTTTCAAAGTTAAAGAGTTTGTTTCAAATTCGCCGCAAAGATACGAAAAAAAATCCACCTGAACAAACCATTTCACAAAAAAAGCGAAAATTTCCCCAATACCCCGACCCCTGCATTTCCCCCTCCGCACATTCCCTCCTTTTCACACCCCCGCCCCCCCGTTCCCCACCCCCGCATACGCGCCTTCCCCACCCCTCTACATAGCATAACGAATCTCTCACCTTACGTGTTTAGGACAATTCCATCCAATCCTCATTCCTGCCTTTTCTATACCATAGCATTATCGTAACATTATCGTAACATAACCAGGTCCTAATCGAAGCCAAAACAATACCACACCCATTCTGTTAAATTTTTATGAAATTATGTCTGTTTATTTGCACATATAAAAAATAAGCTGTACCTTTGCACCGTCATTCAATAGCAATCTGCTATTCCCCATAATGTGTAAGTTTAGACGACCCACTAAACGTACACCCCGGAGAGGGCGCAAATCGCGGGGAAAAGCATAGAACAACTAGGTACGTTTAGAGGGGCGGCTAGTTT
>JAXDTJ010000005.1:0-11276 GCA_034090015.1 Paludibacteraceae bacterium
TGCCATGTATCAAGACATCGTTGACACTTTTGTATCAGGACATCGTTGACACTATGGGTTGATTTATAAATAAATTTTTACAATAATCATTGTTCTTTGACATAGTATTTGCATATCCTTAGCCATAACTCAAATCAAAGATTTTATGGCAAAAGAGGAAGCATTAAGAGCACGCGCCGTGTCTATGTACACGCAAGGACAGTCTGTGTCCGGCATCGCGAAAGCGTTAGGTCGTTCCCGTCAATGGGTGCACAAGTGGATAAATCGTAGTCGGTCTGATTCCGAAGCATGGAACCAATCGCATTCCACCGCCCCGCATCACTCGCCCAACAAACTCGACCCAAGCATAGAGGAGCAAGTCATATCTGCTCGTCAACAACTGCTTGTTTCGCCCTACCATGAATCCGGTGCGTATGCCATTTGGCATCAGTTGCAGGGTAAGGGTATTACGCCTCCATCCGTGGCGACCATCAATCGTATCCTTAAAAGAAACGGACTGGTAACCAATAAGGTTCACCGTTCCAAGAGTGGTTTAGACTATCCTAAGGAGCCGATAGATATGCATGTGATGGACTTGATAGGACCGCGATACATACATGGTGGAGAACGGTTTTACTTGCTCACGATTATCAGCAACGACACACGCTATGCAGGCGTTTATCCCATTCTCTCTAAGAGCGGTGAAAACATTACGCAGAGCGTTATCCAATTCTGGAAGTCCTACTCCTTACCGTGTTTCCTGAAGTTGGACAATGAGTTGTCCTTTCGCGGCAGTAATCGCCACCCTCGGGGGCTTGGAATGTTGCTACGGACAGCATTGAGTCTCAATGTAATACCTATCTTCATCCCTGTGAGTGAGCCATGGCGCAACGGCGTGATTGAACGGTTTAACCAGAAGGTAGAGGACACTTTGTTGACGCAGGAACATAACAGTTTTGAAGAGCTGCTTACCCATGCACAGGAGTTTGTTCAAACGCACAATCAGGAGCACCATTATTCCACACTAAGGCATATGACCCCGGCAGAACTTAACCAACAACAACCCGGTCTTATCAAACCCTTATCGGCTGATTATCAGGTGAACGAGAGACCACATTTGGATAGTGGTAACCTCAACGAGATACACTTCATACGACTTGTTCGCAGCGATTTGACTATCAATGTCCTAAATACGGTGATTCCCGTGAAGAAGGAACTGATGTACACTTATGTGGAAGCCGTCTTGCTGGTTAACGAGCATAGACTGCTGCTCAAACGAGATAATAAGGTCGTCCAAACCGTAGAGTTTATAATGCCTCTTTGCTAATGTGCAAATACCAATATGTCAATGATCATATGATACAAACTCGCCTTTAGCGGCGGCGACCCCCATGGGGGTCTGAGTATTAGAGTATCTTAAAAAAATATAAATAGATTTTGTTTCTAAGGAAACCAAAAAGTGTCAACGATGTCTTGATATATGACACCTAATTCTTAATTCTTAATTAGCCGAAAGTCCGCTTCTGCCCTGCCGTTGCCCATGTCCCACATGCCGTCTCCGTTCCCCTCATACGCCACCTTCACCCTTGTGGAATCGCTTGCATACACGCCCGTACTGTCGTCGGCATACAGCCAGATGGAGTCCGCAGGGAACATCGCGTCTATGGTAATGTAGTACTGCCCTTGTTCATCGGTCAGGGCTTTGCCCATGCTCTCTTCCGACATATACTGACGCTCTCCCGCCGTTACCTTCACGCCCTGTATCGGTGCCCCCTGTTCGTTCGTTACCGTCCCCTCTGCCGCAAAACTTGCCACCGGGCACCCGTACATCGCCACAGGCTCGGGCACACCGTATTTCACCGCCATGCAGCCCGTCAGTCCCAATGCTCCAATCACAGCCCCGAGCACTTTGTTGAGATATGTAAGGAAAGCCTTTGTCATAGAAGTTTAGAGTTGAGAGTTTAGAGTTGAGTATTAGTGGTCAGATAACTCCGATTATTCCGATTACTCCGACCCCTCCATGTTTCATTATCAGTCTTTCAGCGCGCAGCGCGGTCTTACAGCGAAGCGGTCATACAGCCAAAGGCGGTCTTTCAGCGAAGCGGTCCTTAACTATACTTTCCCCCGTACTTCTCTGTCACTTCCGTTACGATATTGCGGATGTTCTGCTCGCGGTCTTTCGGGCAGATGAGCAGCACGCCGTCCGACTCTGCCACAATCATATCCTTCAGCCCGCCTATCACCGCCAGTTTGCCCGACTCCAGCGTAACCACATTGCCTTCGCTCTCGTAGTACATCGCCTCGCAGTGCAGCGTTACGTTCTTCTGCTCGTCTTTCTCGCTCAGGTCGTACAGCGAGCCCCATGTACCGAGGTCGCTCCACCCGAAGTCCGCAGGCAGCACATACACGTTCTGCGCTTTCTCCAGCACCCCGTAGTCGATACTGATGTTCGGGCAGGTGGGGAACTTCTCCTGAATAAACGCCTCTTCGCCCGCCGTACCGAACACCTTGGCACCCGACCGAAACAGCCGGTCCATCTCCGGCAGGAACGAACAGAATGCCGAGCATATAGTCCGCATGTTCCATAGGAATATCCCCGAGTTCCACAAGAACTCCCCGCTCTCTACGAACACCTTCGCCAACTCCAAGTTCGGCTTCTCCGTAAAGGTCTTCACAGCGTAAATCTCCGATTCAGTCTGACAGCGCTCAGCGCGGTCTTTGTTCACCTGAATATACCCATACCCCGTCTCCGGCCGCGTGGGCTTCATGCCCAGCGTCAGCAGCGAGTCGTGCGTCCCTATGAACGCCAACCCGCAGCGCACCACACGCTGAAACTCCTGCTCATCCATTATCAAGTGGTCGGACGGCGCCACGATGATGTTCGCGTCGCAGTACGCATGGCTCAAATCCATCGGGTCGTCCTTATCCAGCGCGCCCGCGGCAATCGCTTCCTGCCGCAGCATGCCCTTGATATGCGCCACCGCATACGCTATCGCCGGCGCCGTGTTCCGCCGCGCGGGCTCACACAGTACCTGCTCGGGCTTCATGTCGGGTATCTGCGCCAGTATCTGCTCGCGGTAGGCTACATTCGTAACCACCACAATATGCTCTATCGGCATGAGCGGACGGAAACGGTCCACCGTCATCTGCAGCAGACTCCTGCCTGTTGGAGACTTGTCCCGACTTGTCGGGAAGAAGTCCAAAAACTGCTTGGGCTTATTGTTACGGCTATACGGCCAGAATCGACTGCCGATTCCCCCCGCCATGATGACACAAAAATTTTTGTTATCGCGCATGGTTAATCAAGTGTTTGACGTGTTTTTATGCTTTCCAACATACTTTCTTGCCGTTTTGGCAATGTATCTTGGATTTTGCTGCAAAGTTACAATAATTTTTCCAAACTTGCAAATCTTTTTGACAAAAAAAAGCAAAGAAAAGTACCGTATCAGGAATTAACGCACACCATCGCGTCCAATCCTACCGTATCCCACCACCATATCCCAAACACTTCTATACCTCCCCAAAAATCCCCCCTTCCGAAACCAACGTATTCTTCGGAACATTACCGAGTCTTTACCGAGACCTAACCGAGATCTAACCGCAATCTATCCCTATAAATTAGCGAATAATTACATGGCAATTAACGGAGCAATATTTGACCAATATGCGGACATATTTGTTGAGACATAAAGCCCTATTTTGTAAACTCTACTTTGCAAAACAAATAAAAATAGCAAGAATTAGGCAAAAAGTAGTTCTTTGTATTGCATAGTTCATAAAAAAGCAGTACTTTTGCCGCAGATTTCCAAACTAACGCAGAGTTTCTATAAGCAAACTATCTCAGTACACAAAAACTAAGGTAATGATATACGAGTTGACTCAAGTCGTTTATCAAACGCAAGCCCCGAAGGGGCGATATAAATCAGCGTAGGGATTCATCCCTACGTATGAGAGACGACACACTATAAGCAAGCCCCGAAGGGGCGACATAACTCAATATAGAATCGCTGGGTCAACATATATATCATTGTCAAAAACTAATTTGGTTTTTGGTAGTAGTAAAATAACAAATGCTAAAATAAAATATTTGAACCATTTTTGGAAATTTTTGTTGAAAGAAAAAAGAGTATAGAGAGGCATCATTTTTGCATAACATATTTTAGTAGCCTTATGGAAGGAAGACTACCTTAAACATCATCAAACCAACAACAATTAAAAATGAATTACTATGAAAAAGTTTATGTTTCTTTTTGCAAGCCTTCTGATGACGATGAATGCTTGTTCGAGCAAGCCCCAAGTGGCTACGTTCAATGACCTGCCTGCCCCCGCGCAACAGTTTATCACCACCTATTTCGCGCAATCCGACATCGCGTGGATTCAGTGGGAACGCGACGGCGTGAGCAAGGAGTATGAGGTCAAACTCAACAACGGCACGTGGATTGAGTTCTACGGCGACGGCTCGTTGGAGAAAATCGAGTGCAAACCCAACGCCGTACCCGCAGGCATCGTGCCCGTTGCCATTACCACCTATGTGAGCACCAACCTCCCGCAGGCTGTCATCGTGAAGTACCACATCGACCGCCGCGACCAAGAGGTGGAACTCAACACAGGCTTGGAACTCGTCTTCGACCTCAATGGCAACTTTAAGTATATTGACGACTAAATAATTGGACAATTTGACAATTTACGATTGCACAATTATGCGCCGCATGACAATTGTCAAATAGACTACTCCGCATGGCAATTGTCAAATAGTAAATTGTCAAATAGTCAAATAGACTATGCTTCATCTCGAAAACATCCACAAGACCTACAACCTCGGCACGCCCAACGCGCTGCATGTGTTGAAAGGGATTGACCTCGACATCGAGGATGGCGAGTTTGTCTCCATCATGGGCGCGTCTGGCTCCGGCAAGTCCACCCTGCTGAACATACTCGGTATTCTTGACAACTACGACGAGGGCAATTACTACCTTGCGGGCAGGCTCATCAAAGACCTCAACGAGACCCAAGGTGCGCGCCTGCGCAACGAGTTAATAGGCTTTGTCTTCCAGAGTTTCAACCTCCTGAATTTCAAGAACGCGCTGGAGAATGTGGCGCTGCCGCTCTACTACAAAGGCGTCCCCCGCAAGCAGCGTTATATGCTTGCCATGGAGCAACTCGAGCGCATGGGCTTGAAAGACTGGGCGCACCATTTGCCAAACGAGATGTCCGGCGGACAAAAACAGCGCGTAGCCATCGCACGAGCCATCGTCGCACAACCGAAAGTCCTGCTCGCCGACGAGCCTACAGGCGCACTCGACAGCAAGACCACCGTGGAGGTAATGGATGTTTTCCGACAACTAAACGCCGAGGGCATCACTACGATAATTGTAACCCACGAGCAGTCCGTAGCCGACACCACCCAACGAATCATCCGTATCAAAGACGGCAATATCATTTAAGTAATAAAGCCTCTGCGAGGCTGTAAGAAACTTCGTGTAAAAAAGTAAATGTATAAAAGCGATGCGCGCTGTAAAAAAGCCCCTTGGGGCTCTACACGAAGTTAAATACACGAAGTTCCCTACACGGAGCGAAGCGAAGTTAAATACACGAAGTTCCCTACACGAAGTTAATGTTCGATTTACTCTCCGAAATACTGCAATCCTTGCGGCGGAATAAGTTCCGCACTGCCATGACGGGCTTCGCCGTGGTGTGGGGTATCTTTATCTTGGTGGTGCTCCTCGGCGTGAGCAACGGGCTTGAGAATGGTATGCAGGCGAACTATGGCAACCGTCTGAGCAACTCCGTGGATATATGGACACGCTGGACGGACATGGCGTACAAAGGCTTGCCGCGTTGGCGCTATCTCCGCTTCACCGACCGCGAGGCGACGCTCGTGCAGCAGATGCCGGAGATGGAGCATTTCTCCCGCGTGGCAAGCAACTACCGACAGACCACTTTCCGCACGGAGGGCGACGAGATGGAGATAATCGGCGTGGAGCCGGACTTCCAACGCATCTACCGAAAGCAGATTCTGCAAGGGCGTTTCCTTGACCCGATAGACATGGCGGAGCACAAGAAAGTGGCAGTGGTGGACGAGCGGGCTATCAAAGCCTTCTCCTGCGCAGCGGAGGAAATAGTCGGGCAGTATATCACGGTGGGTGATGTGCTCTTCCGCGTGGTGGGAGTATGCGAGCAAGGCGAGAAATGGGACGGCGCCATCGTCTATATCCCCTTCGCCACGCACCAAGCGCTATACAGCACCGACAAGAAGTTCGAAAAGATGAGCATGACCCTGCGCGAGGGAACGCACGATATTAAGAAAAGAATCTTCTCCCTCCTTGCCCCGCCTATGCAGATTCACCCTGACGACACCGAGGCGATAGGCGTGTGGAGCCAAGAGGAGAGCGCCGAGCAGAACCAACAGACGATGGCGGCTATCCGTCTCTTTATCATCATCTTAGGGCTCTGCACCCTCATCTCCGGCGGGGTAGGCGTGAGCAATATCATGCTGGTGTCCGTCCGCGAACGGACACGGGAGTTGGGTATCCGCAAAGCCTTAGGCGCACCGCCTGCGACCGTTATGCAGAGCGTAGTGGGAGAAGCGCTGGCTATCACGCTCACCTTCGGAATCATCGGCGTGCTTTTAGGCATGGGCGTGGTGGCTCTTATCGGGCAACTCACCCAAGGCGCAGAGAATCAGATACTGCTCAACCCCTCCGTCAACCTCGCCGTAGTAGCGATAGCCACTGCCATCATTGTCTTTATCGGCGTGGTAGCAGGGGCCATCCCCGCCCTCCGCGCGATGAAGATTAAACCTATAGAAGCGATGAGAGAGAAGTAAATTATGAATTATGAATTATGAATTATGAGTGCCCATGCTCTGAATGGTTTGCAAACAATGCACTTGTAATTCTTAATCATCAATGCCCCCTCATAATTCATAATTGTCAATGCCCTGCCCTCATAATTCATAATTCATAATTCATAATTAAATAAGTGGATTTCTTTAACGAAATATGGGAAACGATAGCGCGAAATCGTTCGCGTAGCCTCCTCACGGGCTTTGGAGTCTTCTGGGGGATGATGATGCTTCTGCTCTTGGTGGGCATGGGCAACTCCCTCGTGGATGGCATTCGCTACCAATTGACCGGCTTGGCTACCAACTCCTGTATCGTGGGTGCGAACGAGACGGGCAAAGCCTACCAAGGCTTGCAGAAGGGGCGGGCGTGGAATATCCGAAATAGCGACATCCCTTACCTTGAGCGAGAAGCAACGGCAGCCGAAGCCATCGCCTATGTGCGATTTATCGGCTCGTGGGAGAAGAACACCCACCGCGGCGACAAAGTGGGCAGTTACAATCTCCTTGGTGTGTCCGACAACTTCCAACAGGCGTCGTGTACGCCACTGCTATACGGCAGGTTTATCAACGAGAAGGATGTGGCGCAGCAGCGCAAGGTGTGCGTCATTGGCGACCAAACCTACCGCGACCTCTTCCCCGAAGGAGGCGACATCACGGGGCAGTGTATCACCGTGAGCGGTATTCAGTTCCGCGTGGTAGGCGTACAGAAACGCAGCGAGAGCCATTTCGGAATAGGAGGCGATACCAACGAGCAAATAAAAATTCCCTTTACCACTGCCCAACGCACCTATGGCGGCAACGATGTTATCCACATGCTCTTCGGCGTAGCCAAGCAGGGTGAGCAGGCGGCTACCGTACTCACGCAGATGAAAGATGTGCTGCGTAGCCGGCACACCATTGCCCCCGACGACGACCGTGCTTTCTGGGGACAGGACCTCGGCGCAGAGTTTCGGGCAGTGGACATGCTGATAATGGGACTGACTATCTTAGTATGGTTCATAGGTTTAGGCACCCTGCTCTCCGGCGCGATAGGCGTAAGCAATATCATGCTCGTTACTATCCGCGAGCGGACGAAAGAGATAGGTATCCGTCGCGCTATCGGGGCTTCTCCTGCTTCCATCGTCGGACAGATACTGGCGGAGAGTACCTTCCTCACTGCCTTGTCGGGGGTATTGGGTATCGTGGCAGGTGTCGTTATCCTGCAAGCCGTCTCCCCGCTGCTGGCGGGTAATGAGATGTTCTCGCAAGGCACGCAAGTATCTTTCTCCGTAGCCATCGGCGGACTGCTCATACTGATTATCATAGGCTTGTTGGCAGGACTCCTCCCCGCCAAACGAGCCCTCGCTATAAAACCCATTGAAGCATTAAACGAAGAATAATATGAAAAACTGGAAGAAATGGACTATCTTGTCCGTGGTACTAATTGCCGTTGTGGCGGTGTTTGTCTTTCTCTGGCTACGTTCGCGTCCCGAGCCCGTGTCCTATGAGGTGCTGACGGTGGAGCGCAGGGACTTGCAGCGCACCACACTCGTTACGGGTAAGGTGGAGCCGCGCGATGAAGTGGCTATCAAGCCGCAGATCTCGGGTATCGTAGCCGAACTGTACAAAGAAGCCGGCGACCAAGTGCGCGTGGGCGACCCAATTGCGAAAATCAAGGTTATCCCCGACATGGCTCAACTGGCTTCGGCAGAGTCGCGCGTACGCCTAGCGAAGTACAATGTAGAGAACAGCCGCGAGGTCTTCCGTCGCGACTCGGCATTGCTGAGCAAACAAGTCATCTCGCAGGAGACCTACGACAAGAGCCGCTTGCAGTATATCGCCGACTGCGAGGAGTTGCAGGCTGCAGAGGATAACCTCAGTATCACCCGCGACGGCGTGGCTGCGAAGGCGACCGACGGCTTCACCAACACCATCGTGCGCGCTACTATCTCGGGCACTGTGCTGGATGTGCCTATTAAGGTCGGTAACTCGGTCATCCTGAGCAACACCTTCAACGACGGTACCACTATCGCCACCATTGCCGACATGCAAGACCTGCTCTTCGTGGGCTCTATCGACGAGACGGAGGTGGGCAAACTGCGCGTAGGCATGCAGATGACGCTGGTAGTCGGTGCACTCAACGACCAACGCTTCCCCGCTTCGTTGGAGTATATCGCCCCCAAAGGGACAGAGAGCAACGGCGCGATGATGTTCGAGATAAAAGGGGCAGCAGCGATACCTGACAGCGTGGTGATTCGGGCGGGCTATAGCGCCAACGCCGAGATAGTGCTCGACGAGCGCAAGCAGGTGCTGACCGTGCCCGAGTATGCAGTAACCTTCGAGAACGACAGTGCCTTTGTCCAACTGCTCACCGACACTACCCAACAGACCTACACCCGACATCCCATCACCACAGGTCTGAGCGACGGCATACAGATAGAGGTAACCGACGGACTTTCCTCCACCGACCGTATCCGCGGCAACGAGGTAACAAAATAAATTATGAATTATGAATTATGAATTATGAGTGCTCATGCTCTGAAATGTTGGCATACAAAGCCCTCATAATTCATAATTATCAATGCCCTCATAATTCGTAATTATCAATGCCCTCATAATTCATAATTCATAATTCCCATGCGTTTTCGTTTTCTTATACTCTCTTGTGTGCTCCTCTTTGCCATTGGTATGGAGGCTGCACCCTACACCTTGCAGCAGTGTATCGACACCGCCTTGGTGAACAACCTCTCTGTGCGCCAACAGGCGAACCACCTTGCCTCGCAGCGGCTTGCATACGAGCAATCGAAAGCCAATATCTCCCCTGAGTTATACGGCAATATCGGTCAGTCTTGGGGCTTCGGACGCAGCACCGGTGCCGACAACATCAGCCGTATACAGAACTCCTCGCAGACTTCGTTTAACCTCTCTGCCAACCTCATGCTCTTCGACGGACTGGCGATGAAGTTCAATATCGACGAGGCAGCGGCGAACATGCAGGCAAGCGAGGCAGACTTGCAGGCACAGCAACTGAAAATCAAGATGAACATCACCACGATGTTCCTGCAGGTGTTGCTCTGTCGCCAACTCGCCGAGGTAGCGGCTATGCAACTGGAAGACACGCAGGTCAAACTGCATCGCGACTCCGCTCTCGTGGCGGCGCAACGCTTGGCGGCAGGCGAACTCTACTCCTTGCAGGCGCAGGTAGCCAAAGAGCAACTCGCCCTCGTGCAGCAGCAGAACGAACTGCGACTTGCCTTGCTCGACCTCGCACAAGCCATCGACATACAGGACGTGGCTTCCTTCGACATAGCCGTATCGGATGCTGACACCCTGCTCCTGCTCCCCCTTTCCGCGCAGGATGTCTATGATGCCGCCCTCACCTACCGCCCCGAGATAGCCGCCCTCGAATACGCCATCGCTGCACAGGAGGCGGCGCTCAAGTCCGCCAAAGCCGCCTACTCCCCCACGCTTTCGGCGGGGGCAAGCGTAGGCTCGGGCTACTACAATATGCAGGGCAGCGACAACCTGCCGTTCGCCGAGCAGATGAACGAGAACTTCACCGCTTCTGTCGGGCTCAACCTCTCCGTGCCGCTCTACGACCGTATGCAGACCACCACCCGCATGCGGCAGCAGCGACTGGCGGTGGACAACGCCAAGTTGCAACTTGCCCAACAGAAACAAGACCTCCGCAAGGAGATAGACCAAGCCTACTACAACGCCCTCAGTGCCCAACTGGAGGAGCAGAGTGCCACGGAGGCGGAGCGTTCGGCTGCCGAAGCCTTGCGCTACGCCGAGCAGAAGCAGGAGGCAGGCAGAGCCTCTGCCTATGAATACCGCGAGGCGAAGAACACCTACGCCCAAGCCCTCGCCACCCGCCTCCAAGCGCGCTACAACCTCCTCTTCCGCATACGGATTCTGCACTACTATCAAGGAACACTGTAATTTGACAATTTGACAATTTACAATTTGACAATTCCCCCTGCTCTGATTATTCAGATTACTCCGATAACAACGGAAACTACGAAAATTACGAAAAATACGAAAACTACATTTTATTTATGGAAAGAAAACTAACTCGTTCTGCCAACAAGATGGTTGGCGGTGTATGTGCCGGATTGGCAGACTATTTCGACATTGACCCCACCGTAGTGCGGGTGGTCTATGCCGCATTAACGCTATTCTCCGCCTGTTTCCCGGGCATCGTTTTGTACATTCTCCTCTTAATCATTATGCCTCCCGCAGAGTATCATGATTGATAATATCAAGACACAGATGCGCAAGGGCATACTGGAGTATTGTGTCCTTTCTATCATCAGCAGCCGTGACGAAGCCTACACGAGCGATGTTATCGAGGTGTTGCGCGATGCCGACTTGCTGGTGGTGGAAGGCACGGTCTATCCTCTCCTCACGCGTATGAAAAACAACGGTCTGTTGACCTACCGCTGGGAGGAGTCGCGAGAAGGGCCTCCGAGGA
>JAXDTJ010000036.1:0-10193 GCA_034090015.1 Paludibacteraceae bacterium
GGCGGGCCCCCCCGCCCGAACTTTCTGTCTCTTATTTTTCTTCCGGGGGGGGCCGCCGCCCCCCCCCCACCTCCTTGAAGTCGACACTATCTCTTCTTTCATCCTGAGCCGGAACGGCAGCCGGATAGATACGCTCGAAGGGGGCGGTGTTGGCTTTCAGCAATGCCTCGCGGCTGATGTGTTCGCTGTTGATAATGAGGTCGTTACCTTCTATCACCTCGCCTAAATATACACTATTTAGTCTTGGTTCTTGGCTCCCTGTTCCTTGTTCTTCAATCAATATACTTCCGTAGTTGTACGCAAAGAGTTCGTCTTCGGGGAGGGTGATGTTCGCTGCCAGTCGGTTGCCAAACGACATCTTCGCTATCGCCTCTGCAACACCTCCGAAGCCGATGGCATACGCCGACACGATACGCCCGCGCTGTATGCCCTCCGTTACAGCCTGCCAGTTGGCTTGCAGTTGGTCGGTGTTCGGCATGTAGTTCGCTAATGCGTTGTGTTTCACAAGGTAGAGTCGGTTTCCCGCCTGCTTGAACTCCGGCGAGATAACCTTGTCGGCTTTCACCGTGGTGATACCGAAGGCAATGAGCGTCGGCGGCACATTGATATGCTCAAAGGTGCCCGACATAGAGTCCTTACCACCGATACTCGGCAGCCCCAGTGCCACCTGCATCTTCAGTGCGCCCAGCAACGCCGAGAGCGGCTTGCCGAAGGTGTGCGGGTCGTGGGTCATGCGCTCGAAATACTCTTGATAGGAGAAGCGCATGCGGCTGTAGTCAGCGCCGGCTGCCACCACCTTGCTGCATGCCTCCACCACCGCATACGCGGCGCCGTGGTACGGACTCCACTCGGCGATGAACGGGTTGTAGCCATACGCCATGATAGACGCCGTATTGGTAACGCCGTCGGTGGGCAGTTTCTGCACGCTCACCTGCGTCTCGGTCTGCTGCGTCTTGCCGCCGAACGGCATCAGCACCGTGCTACGACCGATAGTGGCGTCGAACATCTCGATAAGTCCTTTCTGCGACACTACATTCGGCGCTGCCAACATATTCTCCATCCGCTCTTGCAGGGTGTTGCCTGCGGGCTGTTGGCGGAACGGGTCGCGCTCCTCTACGGGCAGGATGGTCGCCTTGGCGAAGTGCTTTGCGCCTGCGCTGTCGATGAACTCGCGCGTGAGGTCGGCAACGAGTGTGCCTTTGTAGAACTGGCGCATACGCCCCGTGTCGGTTACGTCTGCTACGTGCGTAAACTCCACATTATCAAGGTGGCAGTAGTGCTCAAACGCCTCGCGGTCTTTCGCCTCGATGACCACCGCCATGCGCTCTTGCGACTCGCTGATAGCCAACTCCGTAGGGTTCAAGCCACTGTACTTCGTGGGCACGCGGTCGAGGTAGATATCCAGTCCGTCTGCCAACTCGCCGATAGCCACGCTCACGCCGCCGGCGCCGAAGTCGTTCGATTTCTTGATGAGGCGCGTTACCTCGGGTCGGCGGAAGAGGCGTTGCAGTTTGCGCTCCTCGGGCGCGTTTCCTTTCTGTACCTCGCTGCCGCAGGACTCGAGCGATGCCTCGGTGTGCTCTTTCGACGAGCCCGTAGCGCCGCCTATGCCATCGCGACCCGTGCGACCGCCGAGGAGCAGGATGATATCGCCTGCGGCGGGACTCTCGCGGCGGACATTCTCTGCCTTCACTGCCCCCACCACGGCACCCACCTCCAAGCGTTTCGCCACATAGGAAGGATGGTAAATCTCACGCACATGGGTGGTGGCAAGACCTATCTGGTTGCCGTAGGACGAGTAGCCTGCGGCAGCTTTGCGGCTGATGACCTGCTGCGGCAGTTTGCCTGCGAGGGTCTCCGAGACGGGCTTGTAGATGTCGCCCGCACCCGTTACGCGCATCGCCTGATAGACGTAGGCGCGACCGGACAACGGGTCGCGTATCGCACCGCCCAAGCAGGTGCTCGCGCCGCCGAAAGGCTCTATCTCCGTCGGGTGGTTGTGGGTCTCGTTCTTGAACTGGAGCAGCCATTTCTCCTGCTGCCCGTCCACATCCACATCGATGAACACCGAGCAAGCGTTGTTCTCCTCGCTCTGCTCCATATCGTCCAGCAAGCCTTTGTGGCGCAGGTAGCGCGCACCGATGGTGGCTAACTCCATGAGGCACAGCGGTTTCTGCTCGCGGTGCAGCTCGCGGCGGATATCGTGGAACAAGCCGAGGCTGCTCTCTATCTCATCTTTCATGAACGACTCATCCACCTTGATGGTCTCCAATATTGTGGTGAAGGTGGTGTGGCGGCAGTGGTCGGACCAATAGGTGTCGAGGATACGCAGTTCGGTCTCCGTCGGGTCGCGCTGCTCCTTGCGGAAATACGCCACCACCTCGGCGAGGTCATCGGCATTCATCGCCAGCCCCCACTGTTTGCAGAAAGCGTCCAACTCGGGGCGGCTGCCTGCCTCCCCTACTGCCATCTGCGTGAAACCCGTGAGGTCTGCCAAGGGCTTCACGTCGGCAGTCTGGTTCTGTGATAACTGCGACAGGTCTTTCTCGCGGCTCTCCACAGCATTGATATAGTAATGACGAATACGGCTCAGGTCGGCGTCCGACAGGTCGTCATCGAAGATAAGCAGACGGCTGGAGCGTATCTCCACCTCCGCCGCAGGGTCTATCAGGTGCACGCAGTCCACCGCCGACGAAGCACGTTGGTCGAACTGCCCGGGGATATACTCCACGGCAAGATATTTCTTTCCATCCAACGCGCAACTATCTGACACCGTGTCGGTTACGGTCTCGCCAAACACCGTGTAGCGGCACTGCTCCAGCAACTCCGGCGTGAAGCCGAAGAGGTCATACACATTGATATATCTGAGCGACTGCAGGTGCAACTGCAAGTTCTCATTCAACTCGTGGCGCAGACTGTCTGCCTCCACACGAAAAGCCTCACGCTTCTCGACAAAGATACGAAAAATCATATTGGATAAAGGATGTAGGATGAAGGATTAAAGACAAATTAGTTTTGTTGATAAAGGACGAAGGACACTATTTGGATGAAGGATTAAGGACACAGGATGAAAGACAAAATAGATTCAACTTTGAAACTCATAGACGAAAGTAATAAGTCTTTCATCCTTCATCCTTCATCTTTCATCCTCACAGACGAAGGTAATAAGTCTTTTATCCTTCATCCTTTATCTTTCATCCTAAATAACGGTATTCAGTACTTTCTCAGTTTGTTTCTTTCGGAAGTCCTCCAACTGTGCGAGGAGGGCGGCATCGTTCAGGGCAAGTATCTCTATCGCCAAGAGGGCGGCGTTCTTGCTGCCGTTGATAGCCACCGTCGCCACAGGGATACCGCTTGGCATCTGCACGATACTCAACAGCGAATCCAATCCGTCCAGCGTCTTGCTGCGCACGGGCACGCCGATAACGGGCAACGTGGTCAACCCCGCAATCACACCTGCCAGATGGGCTGCACCACCTGCGCCGGCAATGATGACGCGCAAGCCCCGCTCCCGAGCCGTCTCCGCCCATTGCATCAGGGCATGCGGCGCACGGTGCGCACTAATCACGCGTTTCTCTACTTCAATACCAAACTCTTGTAGGGTCTCGATAGCAGGAGTCATCACCTCCAAATCACTACCCGAACCCATGATTACACCAACTTTCATATTTGGAAAAAGGATTAAGGATGAAAGATTAAAGACTAATTAGTATTAAGGATGATGGATTAAGGATAAAGGATGAAAGACTAAATAGCAACGACTTAAAAAACTCATAGACGAAGGTATTTAGTCTTTTTATCCTTCATCCTGTGCCCTTCATCCCTTTCTATTCCCACTCTATTGTAGCAGGTGGTTTGGAGGAGATGTCGTAGCATACGCGGTTGACCCCCTTCACCTTGTTGATAATCTCGTTGGAGCACTTTGCCATGAAGTCGTAAGGCAGATGTGCCCAGTCGGCAGTCATGGCGTCGGAGGAGGTTACCGCCCGCAGCGCCACGGGGTTCTCATAGGTACGCTCATCGCCCATTACGCCTACGCTGCGCACCTCGCTCAGCAGGATAGCCCCTGCCTGCCATATCTGGTCGTAGAGGCTCACCTCTATCTCGCCGTTCTCCATATTGGTGGGAATACCCGCAGCCAGCACAGCACGCGCTTCTTCGCCGCTCAGACGCACCTTGTACTCGCGCAGCCCGCGGATGAAGATATCGTCTGCCTCTTGCAGCACACGCACTTTCTCGCGGGTGATATCGCCCAAGATACGCACGGCTAAGCCCGGTCCCGGGAACGGATGGCGGGTAATCAGGTGCTCGGGCATGCCCATCGAACGTCCTACGCGGCGCACCTCGTCCTTGAACAGCCATTTCAGTGGCTCGCACAGTTGCAGGTGCATCTCCTCGGGAAGACCGCCCACATTGTGGTGGCTCTTGATAACCTTTCCCGTGATGTTCAGCGACTCGATACGGTCGGGGTAGATAGTGCCCTGCGCCAACCATTTCGCGTCGGTAATCTTCTTCGCCTCGGCATTGAAGACCTCCACGAAGTCGCGACCGATAATCTTGCGCTTCTTCTCCGGCTCGGTAACGCCTGCCAAATCGCTGAGGAAACGCTCGCTCGCATCCACGCCAATCACGTGCAACCCGAGGCACTCGTAATCACGCATTACATCTTCAAACTCGTTCTTGCGGAGCATACCGTGGTCCACGAAGATACAGGTCAATTGGTCGCCTATCGCTTTGTTCAGCAATACCGCCACCACCGACGAGTCCACGCCGCCTGACAGAGCGAGGATAACACGGTCGCTGCCTATCTGCTCGCGCAACTCCTTCACCGTGCTCTCCACAAACGCGTCTGCGCTCCATTCCTGCTTGCTGCCACACACATCTACCACGAAGTTCTTCAGCAGCAGCGTGCCTTGCAGCGAGTGGAATACCTCGGGGTGGAACTGTGTGCCGAACACGGGTACATCCCCGGGAATGTAATAAGCGGCGTTCTGTACCGTCTCGGTGGACGCCACCACATGCGCCCCTTCGGGCAGGCGGGTGATGCTGTCTCCGTGCGACATCCATACCTGCGAATGCGGCTCAAAACCGCGGAACAGCGGGCAGGTAGTGTCCACAAACTGCAAGTTCTGGCGCCCGTACTCGCGCGTGCCTGCGCTCTCCACCTTGCCGCCATAGATATGGCTCATGTACTGCGCGCCGTAGCATATCCCCAAGATGGGCAGACGACCGCGAATCCGGCTCAAGTCCACATGGAACGCATCATCAGCATATACGCTCAGAGGCGAGCCGGAGAGGATGACGCCAATCACATCGGAGTCATCTTCGGGGTACTTGTTGTAGGGCAGAATCTCGCAGAAAGTGTCCAACTCTCGAACACGCCGCCCGATGAGTTGGGTGGTCTGCGACCCAAAATCTAATATAATAATCTTTTGCATGGTTTTTAGGATATTAAGACCGCTTCGCTGAACGACCGTTTCACTATCCGACCGCTTCGCTGAACGACTGATTTGCCAACATCCGCCATGAATCCTTCCTCATCTCTGCAAGGGCGTAGCCCGCAGCAAGGAGTTCTTCCTATTCCTGTTCGCTGACGCTCTATTTATCCCGACGTGTCGGGACGAGATTCATGGGATTTTTGCAGAGGATACCATTTCTGAGACCATATCAGTCTGACAGCGAACGAAGTGAGCGGTCGTTTGTCGTTCAGCGGAGACTCGTCCCGACTTGTCGCGAAGCGCGGTCTTCTATTTCGTGCTATAGTTCGGTGCCTCGCTGGTAATGGTGATATCGTGGGGATGGCTCTCGCTCATGCCGGCGGCGGAAATCTTCACGAACTTCGCATGCTGCAACTCCTCCAAGTTATGTGCACCCACATAGCCCATACCCGAGCGCAGACCGCCCATCAGTTGATAGATGGTCTCGCTCACGCTGCCTTTGTAGGGCACGCGACCAACAATCCCTTCCGGCACCAATTTCGACACATTCTTCTCCCCGCCTTGGAAATAACGGTCAGCCGACCCTGCCTTCATCGCGTCGATAGAGCCCATGCCGCGGTAGGTCTTGAACTTACGCCCGTTGTAGATAATCGTCTCCCCGGGCGCTTCGTCCGTACCGGCGAACATCGACCCGCACATCACGCAGTTGCCGCCTGCCGCCAGTGCCTTCACCACATCGCCCGAATAGCGCAGACCACCATCGGCGATGATAGGCACGCCAGAACCCTTGATAGCCTCCGAGGTCTCGAAGATAGCCGTCAACTGAGGTACGCCCACACCCGCAATGATACGCGTAGTGCAGATAGAGCCCGGACCGATACCCACCTTCACACCGTCGGCACCGTTCTCCACAAGATACTTCGCAGCCTCTGCCGTAGCGATATTCCCCACTACGACATCCAGTTTCGGGTATTTTGCCTTGATAGTCCGCAGCGCATTCACGATATTCTTCGAGTGTCCGTGCGCCGAGTCGAGCACGATAGCGTCCACACCCTCTTTGTAGAGCGCGTCCACGCGGTGCATATAGTCCGCCGTGATACCCACGCCCGCAGCGCAGCGCAAGCGACCTTTCGCGTCCTTGCAAGCATTGGGGAAGTCTTTCAGTTTGGTGATATCTTTGTAGGTTACCAGCCCCGTGAGGTGTCCTTCTTTGTCCACCACGGGCAGTTTCTCCACTTTGTGGGTCTGCAGCGCGTGCATAATCGTCGCGTTATCCGTGGATGAGATGGTAATCAGGTCTTTGCTGGTCATCACCTCGGCTACAGGACGCTGCATGTTCGTCTCAAAACGCAGGTCGCGGTTCGTTACAATCCCCACCAGCATGTCCTTATTGTCCACCACGGGAATACCGCCGATGTGGTTATCCTGCATCAACTGCAGCGCATCGCCTACGGTCTGCTCAGCCGTAATAGTAATAGGGTCGGAAATCAGTCCGTTCTCCGCACGCTTCACGCGGCGCACCTGAGCCGCCTGCGCCTCGATAGGCATGTTCTTGTGAATCACACCGATACCGCCTTCGCGGGCGATAGCAATCGCCATCGTCGCCTCCGTCACGGTGTCCATCGCTGCCGACACCACGGGGATGTTCAGGCGAATGTTACGGGAGAACTGACAGCGGAGGTCCACCTCACGAGGAAGCACCTCCGAATAAGCGGGCACCAACAACACATCATCAAATGTGAGCCCCTCTTCAATAATTCGATTCGTCATATAATGATTAAAGATTTATTACAATTTGAAAATAAGATTTTGTTTAGATTTTCTTTTGATTTCTGAGCGTAGCGAAACAATCGTTGGTTACTACCCTTTCCTATTTTTAGCACAGATTTTTAGTAGGATTATGGATTGGATTTTCCTATTTTTATCCCTTAAAATCATTTCAAAAATAACTTCTAAAATCTTGACTAAAAATTAAGAAACGAATTATTAGTCCCTTTCGCTTCGCTCAGAAATCTATATAAAATCAAAAAGAAAATCTTTATAAATATCCTCCAAAAGGAGAGTAATAGCGAACTTGCGATAATTTTCAAATTATTACTTATAGCGCGTGGTCGCAGTAGAAGCACCGTAGCACCCCGTCGGCGTCACGGTAGGCTTTCTTCTCCACGGGCTCGGTGGTTGAGATACAGCGGTCGTTATGGCACGAGCAGTCGGTCGCCGTAGGTGTAAGCGCAGCGGGCTGCGCCTGCTCTTTCCATTGCAGCAGGGTGTAAATCAGCGCCATACGCACATACTTCCCGTTCTCCACTTGGCGAAAATACGCCGCCCGCGGGTCTTTATCCACCTCCACCGTTATCTCGTTCACGCGCGGCAGCGGGTGCAATACTATCATGCTCGGCTTGCCCAGCGCCATCTTCTCCGTATCGAGGATGAACGAGTCTTTCAGCCGCTCGTACTCCGCTTTGTCGGCAAAACGCTCCTGCTGCACGCGCGTCATATAGAGCACATCCACCAGCGGCATAGCCTCTTCCAGCGTGCTGCACTCGCGGTAGTTGTCGCCCAACTCGTTCTTCATATAGTCGGGCAGGCGCAACTCTTTCGGCGAGATGAGCACGAACTGCACTCCCTCGTAGCGGCGCATGGCTTTGATAAGCGAATGCACGGTGCGACCGTATTTCAAGTCGCCGCACAGCCCCAGCGTCAGGTGGTCAAAATGCCCCAACTCGCGGCGTACGGTCAGCAGGTCGGTCATCGTTTGCGTGGGGTGCGAGTGCCCGCCGTCGCCCGCGTTGATGATAGGGATACGGCTGTACTCCGAAGCCACTCGCGGCGCACCCTCTTTGTAGTGGCGCATCGCCACGATGTCGGCAAACGCGCTCACCACGCGTATCGTGTCTGCCACCGTCTCGCCTTTGCTCACACTGCTGCTACGCGCATCGGAGAAACCCAGCACATTGCCGCCCAACTCCATCATCGCAGCGGTGAAACTCAGGCGTGTGCGGGTGCTCGGCTCATAGAATAGCGTCGCGAGTTTCTTCCCGCGGCAAGCATCGGCATATTTCTCTTTGTGCGCAATAATATCCAGCGCACGCTCAATAATCGCATCTATTTCGGCAGTACTCAAATCTGTCGGGTCAAGTAAATGGCGCATATTAACGAATAATTAATGATAATTAACGGAGAATGATTATTTTCGCCAACTCTCGTCGCTCGGGTTAGCGCGGAACTTCAGCAGACGGGCTTTGTCTTCGGGGGCGATATACTGCTCCTCTACCGCCACATCCACCAGCGTGTCAAGGTCGCACAGGCTCACATTCTTCAGCGCAGCAGCCGCCAAGCGGTCGACCCCTTTCTGCATGCCGTAGGTGAAGATACTCACCACGCCCAACACCTCCGCACCTGCCTCGCGCAGCACCTCTGCCACTTCGATACAACTGCCCGCAGTGGAAATCAGGTCTTCCACGACCACCACTTTCTGCCCTTTCTCCAGCCTTCCTTCTATCTGGTTGCCGCGCCCGTGGTCTTTCGCACCGCTGCGCACATACCCCATCGGCAGCCCGAGGATAGTCGCCGTAATCGCCGCGTGGGCGATACCTGCCGTAGAAGTACCCATCAGCACCTCTGCCTCTGGATACTCCCTTCGGATAATCTCTGCCAGCCCGTTCTCTACATCCTCCCGCACGCGCACATCGCTCAGCGTCAAGCGGTTATCGCAGTAAATCGGACTCTTGATACCACTCGCCCATGTGAAGGGCTCATTCGGACGAAGGAAGACCGCTTTTATCGACAGCAGGTCTTTCGCAATAAGTTGTTTTGTTACCATATATTTTTCAAGCAATCTATATCGAGACAGGAGTTAACGATTAGTTAGTGATTAGTTAGTGATTAGTTAGTGATTCTTGGGTGATTCTTGGGTGATTCTTGGGTGATTAACCTGACTATACCCTGACTATACAAACTCTTCCAAGCACCGTTTGTATGCCGCTACGGGGTCTTCGGCGGCAGTAATCGGGCGCCCTACCACGATGAAGTCCGTCCCTATCTCACGTGCCTGTGCAGGAGTGGTAACGCGCACTTGGTCGCCCACCGCACCGTCGGCGAAGCGAATCCCCGGCGTAACCGTCAGGAACTCCTTGCCGCAAGCCGCTTTCACCATACCTGCCTCCAGCGGCGAGCACACCACGCCGCCCAAGCCCGCTTTCTTCGCGTTCTCAGCATAGTGCACCACCACATCGCCTATCTTCCCCTCTATCAGCAGGTCCTCGTGCATTCGCTCCTCGCTCGTAGAGGTCAGTTGCGTAACCGCCAAGAGTATCGGTCGGCTACCGTCCGCGCGGGTGAGCCCCTCGCGTGCCGCCTCCATCATCGCAATAGTGCCTGCCGCGTGCAGGTTACACATATCCACGTCCAAGCGGCTCAACACCGACATCGCTTTCTTCACCGTGTTGGGTATATCGTGCAACTTCAGGTCGAGGAAAATCTTATGTCCCCGCCGTTTCAACTCACGCACAATCTGCGGTCCCTCCGCATAGTACAATTCCATACCAATCTTCACATACGGACGCAGTTCACCGAACCTGTCCAAAAAGCGAAAAGTCTCCTCCGCCGAGGCAAAATCACAAGCAATAATTACATCTTTCATATAAGGAACAAGGATTATGGACTCAGGATTAAAGACAAATAACCATCGTCTATGAGTCTCAAGGAGGTGCGGTCTCCAGGCCGCACCATGGTATCAATGATGCTTCTTGGTGC
>JAXDTJ010000037.1:0-9680 GCA_034090015.1 Paludibacteraceae bacterium
ACAATTTGACCATTGACCTTGCGGCGCATAATTTTATTTTACCATTTGACAATTTACAATTTGACCATTGACCTTGCGGCGCACAATTTTATTTTACCATTTGACAATTTACAATTTGACCATTGACCGTGCGGCGCATAATTGTAAAATAGTAAATTGTCAAATTGTCAAATCAAGTATCTTGTCTGCCAGTTCGCGGATGGCGCCTTGTCCGCCCGGGGTTTGAAGGTGGAGGATGCGCGGGAGGGCAAGCACTTCGGGGCGGGCGTTGGGCGGGCAGGCGGGTAAGCCTACGGCTTGGAGCAAGTCGAGGTCGTTGATGTCATCGCCTACGAAGCACACGTCTTCTAAAGTGATGCCCAATTCGCGGCAAATCTCTTCGGCGGCTGCCAGCTTGGTGGTGGCTCCTTGCTGCACCTGACTGCCTACACCCATGCGGAGGTATTGCAGGTGCAGTTTCTCGGCGCGATGCTGCACAATAGGGGTGTTCTCGCTGGTGAGGATGCCACAGGGGATGCCGGCTTTCTGCAGGCGGACAATCCCCATGCCGTCATAGACGCAGAAGCGTTTCATCTCCTCGCCGTTGGCTCCGTAGTACATGCCGCCGTCCGTCAAGCAACCGTCCACATCCGTCAAAAAAAGTTTCACTTTTCTCATAATCGGGCACAAAGTTAGCCAAAAAAAACGAGATAAGCAAGGATATGGCATATTTTTTGCACAAATTTACTTGATTTGACAATTTTACAATTTACTATTTCACAATTGTGTGCCGCATGGTCAATTGTAAAATTGTCAATTGTCAAATTGTAAACTAACAAAGATTGTCCTATGAAACATCGTTTTTTATCCAGGTGGAATATGCTATTGGGCTCTTTGAGCCTGTTGTTAGTCGGCTGCGGCAGTACGCAGAAGGCAGGTAAGCCCATATCGTCGGAGCATCAAATCATGGCACTCTATGGGGTACCTATAGAGCAGTTTCAGCCGCTGCCAGCCAACGAGGCGGACACCATCGGCGACCGCCCTACCCAAGCACCTGAGGCTCCGTCCGACGACAATACACAGAACGATACTACCGTTCGCCGCGACCCTCACATCATGGTCAAGTACGGTGTACCTTTCCCACGCAACTAATCCCCGATATGTAATAAAAAGAGACTACCTAACTTGACTTGTTAGACAGCCTCTTTTGTGGTTGAAATAGAGCATATCTATTTCAGCATCTGCTCTATGTTGAGCGTTGCCCACGGGTCGTCGGCTTCTCGGAGCAGGCGGCGGAGTTCTCTCAGCAACTCGCTCACCACCTCGGGGCGGGAAGACAGCGGCAGGTTATTCATCTGATAGGGGTCTTCCCAATTGTCGAAGAAGAGCGTCTCTACCACCTTGTATTTCCTGTTGATGGTGAACGAGAGGGTGTAGCGGTCGGTTACCACACCTCGGCAGCGCGGGAAATAAGTCCGCACGGTGCCGTCGGCATCCTTCTCTCCGTCCACGTTCTGCAAGTACAAGACTGCGTTCGGCTGATTATCAGACTTCTTCGCCGTCATTTGCGGTGTCCAGTCGTAGCCCGGCAGCGAGTCGGGGAGCATGTTTCCCAAACCAGCCATGCTGACTACGGTAGGCATGATGTCTATCGCCGACAGCAATCCGTCTTGCACGCTATGCGCCACCTTCGCGGGGTAACGCACCATGAAGGGGATGTTCATCGACTCGGTATAGACCGTGTTCTTCGGGTCGCGCACATGGCTGCACATCGTCTCGCCGTGGTCAGAAGAGAAGACCACTATCGTGTTCTCCGCCAGCCCCAGCGCATCCAGCGCGTCCAGTATGCGTCCGAACTCGCGGTCAACGCCTGTTACATTGGCAAAGTAATAGGGCGCGCACGCCTCTTTGTCGCGCAAGTCGGGGTTGATGTTCTTGCGCACCAGCAGCGAGTCGCGCGGCATGTCTTTGTAGAGGTTGTAGTCTTCCTCCATGCAGTCGTCAAGGCTCTTGTAGGGGCTGTGGGGCGGGTTCATACCCACCATCATGAAGAACGGCGCCTCGGTGCCCGACTGCGTGTAGGCTTGCAGATATTCGATGGCCTTGTCTGCCTCATGCTTGGGCGAGTACTCGCGGGGCTGGTGGTAGTTGCCGTCGGTGTCCCAATAGTGCGGGTTCTTGTGCTCATCAAAGGTGCCATAACTGTACCAGTATTCGAAGCCGTGTCGGCGCTCTGCGGGCGTGTAGGCATCCCAGCATGGGTTGTCATCGTTGACATAGGTGCCCGGGCGTTGGGGATTGTTCTTCGTAGGGAAATGGGCATGGAGTTTGCCGATATAGGCACATCGGTAGCCCGCTTGGTGGAAGACATCGCTCAGGCAGGTGAGGTCATCGCGCAGGTCGGAGATGGGTCGCGTGGCGTTGCAGTTGAGCGACACGCCACTCTTGTTCGGATAGAGTCCCGTGAGCAACATCCCTCGGTGGGCACTCGACACGGGGCAGTTGCTCAACGCTTGGCTGAACACCGCCGCCTCATCGGCAAACGCATTCAGGCGCGGGGTCTGCACGGGGTCGCCCTGCCAGCGCACGTGGTCGCGGTAGAGGCTGTCGCGCCAGAACCCCATGGCACTGTTGCGAAACTGGTCGGGGAACACATACAGCACGTTGGGGTGCCGAGGGTTGAGCGTTGAAGGTTGAGTGTTGAGAGCCGAAACCTCTTGCGCCGCGCTCTTCTGCGCAGGCAGCAGCGCCGCACACGCCACGCCCATATAGGCGCATAGCGAAGACATTTTGAACTTGTTTATCCCGATGAAGTCGGGGAAACCTGAAACTTGTTTATCCCGATGCCATCGGGAAAACTTGAAACATGAAACAGTGCTCTTTATTGCACTCTTATTACGTAACTTTGGCATGATTCGGGATGGTTTACGGTGAATACGATTCGTTGAATATGGTCGCCCCACACTTTGGTCATGCGCGGGTCGGTGAGGTCAATGCGCTCTACGGCAGCCGTCAGCACCTGCGGGTCGAAATGCACAGCGACCGCCGTGCCTGTGGCATTGGTGATTTGTATCTCGCCTTTGCCGCCGTCTATCGCCACTTTGCCCTGCACCATCAGATGGTCTTCCGCCGATTGCAGCGGGCGGACGGGGACTATCGTATTGGTGATGGTCAGCCCTTTGGCGGTCAGCCGATAAGCGCGTGTCCATGCCTTCAAGCCTGCCTCCTCGGGGTAGGCGGGCGCTATGTCGTAGGAGACCGTGCGTTTGCGCGGTTGGCACACCACCTCGCCGGCATGGTATTCGGCGCCCTCATGCTGCTGCACGCCGTTCACCACGGGCAGGTTATGGTACGCGGTCTGCATAGACCATATCGTGTAGCGCTCCGGGCTGAAAGTCAGTTTGGTATAGGTGCCTACACCCGCGTCGATAAGCATCGGCTCACCCTGCTTGTAGAGGATGCAGGTTCCCACATCGTTGTGGTTGTGGCTCTCGTTGTTATGTCCGCCTTTCGAGGCGAGGATATAATCGCCCTGCTGGAAGATGCAGACCTGCGTCTCGGGATACCATGCCTCGTGCAACGCGCCGCCCTTGGCTTTCTTCGGCTGCTCGTAGGTCAGCACCTTGTCGGCGTAAGCCAAGCCCGTGAGCGAGCGGTAGATATCCGTGCCGTTGGTGATAATCCAACTGCGCTCCTGCGCAAAAGTGTGCGCCAGCGACCGCATCTTGTCGCTGCCGATGGCGTCGCCGTAGCGGTAGAGCAGCGTGGAGACGTTATCGGAGAACTGTGCGGTGGCATCGGCAAAATTGACCACCCAGCCCTTGCCTATGTAGGCATCGGCAAAGTACTCGCCCATGGCTTTCACCTGCGGGTTGCTCCAAAGGTTTATCTTCCCGCCCGTAACGGTGGCGAGTACGTCCAAGTAGTCGAATAGTTTGCCGGCGGCGTGCCCCCAGTAGGCGGGTCCCTCCTCGCACGCACCGTCTGCCTTCACATAGTTCATGAACTTATCCACGCTCTGCATCGAGCGCCATACGCAGCGGTTCACCGTCTCTTCATCGTCTTCAGTGAGCATCACCACTTGCAGCACATTGCAGTTGCACCACGGGTTCCAGTTGTTCACCACCTGCCCGGGCTGCAGATGAAACGCCAACCACCACTCTTTGTCCCGCGCTAAGTAGGGCACCGTTACGCGCTCGTGCAGCGTCTGCTTCAGCCGCGCCGAGATGACGGGGTTCACCTTGTCGAACTCCTCACGGAAGAAATAGTAGGTCCATGCCAAGAACGCTGCCACCTCGCCACTGCCGAGGTCGATGATTTGCTCGCGATAGTCGGGGAAGTTACGCCCCGAGGTCTGACGATGCAGGTGGGCTGAGAGCACCCAACTCGTGCGCTCGCATTCCATCCATACGCCATTGATTATCTGGTCGAGGAAGCGCCCCTTGCCTTCCGCCAACTCCGCGAGCACTAAGTCGCTGAGAGCGAGGTTATTGGCTTTCTGCTTGCTCTCCATAATTTGTCGCTCGCCGGTGCGCTCATACGCCAGATAATCTGTTGCCACGTTCATCTGCCAGCGATAATCCAAGCGCTTCTCGCCGCGCTTCACCAGCGTCTCCTTGCGCGTATTCGTCAGGCTGTCCCACCCTGCTCTGTCTGAGTAGGCGGGAAAAGGCACCCACGCCTGACCGCGCACCAACGCGGCAGACACCTCTTCTTCGGTAAACTGACTCGTGAGATAATTGCGCTCCACAGCCCCTGCCGACGCAGGAAGCAAGAGGAGACTGCACGCAAGGAAGCACAATAAAGCAACACTTCCTCGCAAAGAGTTCTTCGTGTGTTTCATAGTATAAAATAGCGTTTGTGTGATTATCTCTGTTTCTTTGCTTTGCAAAGATACGCTTTTTTGAGTATATATGCAAATGGATATGGTACTAATGGGTAAAAACGGACGATTTTATACCATAAATCATGGGTGCCTTCTAAATTTTAAAATACTTAAACGCAATTTTCTTCACAAAATACGTACTCTTATTGCACAATCAAAAAAAAAAGCGTAACTTTGCGCCCAAATTGCTTTCATACAATAGGTTGCGATGAGAGGTAGCAGAAATAGCAACGTACTACGGTTGGTGGACTGGTGGACAATAGGGATGTTCCTATTGCTCGTTTTGTTTGGTTGGCTCAATATATATGGCGCCAGTTACACTTTTGACCAAACCGGTATCTTCGACTTCAACCACCGCGCCGGAAAGCAGTTTGTCTGGATTCTCGGATCGCTCGTGCTGGGGGGAATACTCCTCATGATTGACTACAAAACCTACGATGTGCTCGCGTATATCTTGTACGGTGCAATGCTCCTCCTGCTCCTTATCACACCTTTTCTTGCCCGCGACATCAAGGGCTCCCTCTCGTGGATTACCATAGGTCCTGTCAGCCTCCAGCCTGCTGAGTTTGCCAAATGCGTTACCGCTCTCGCATTAGCGAAATACATGGGGCGATACGAATACCAACTGCGTGGTTGGCGCGATCTCATCGTACCTTTTGCCATCTTGGGCGTGCCGATGCTTATCATCATGGTGCTGCAGCGAGAGACGGGGTCGGCATTGGTCTTCGGGGCATTTCTCTTGGTGTTCTATCGTCAGGGCATGAGCGGCTATGTGCTGTGGTGCTGCGTGGCAGCGGTTACGCTTTTTATCGTCAGCGTGCGCTTTGGAGCAACCCCCTTACCCATAGGTGCCGGTAGTGTGGGAATGCTCACGTGTATGCTCCTGCTTACTGCGATTCTTCTCGGTTTCATCGATAGAGAAAGCCGCTCTAAGTGGGAAATGCTTATCGCTGCGGGGGTTATCCTGTTGCTTTACGGTATCGCCTTGTTACTCACGATATGGCTGCCTATTAACTTCAACTATGTTTCCGTTTCCATAGCCGCGCTTTGCACGTTCTACGCCCTTGGAAAAGGTATCTATTACCGCCGCCCGAAACTCATTTGGGTGGCGGTCTTTACTATTATCTGCATAGGCTACACCCACGCCTGCGACCTCGTCTTCACCAAGGTGCTGCAACCGCACCAACGAGTGCGTATTGAGGTGTTGCTCGGCATGAAGGAGGACCCCATGGGGGCGGGATATAACGTGAACCAGTCGAAGATAGCGATCGGTTCCGGCGGTCTCATCGGGAAAGGTTACCTCAACGGAACGCAGACCAAACTGCAATATGTGCCCGAGCAGGACACTGACTTCATCTTCTGTACCGTGGGCGAAGAATGGGGGCTCTTAGGCTCGGTCGGCGTGCTTATAGTCTATCTGTGCTTTATCCTGCGTATCATAAAAATTGCCGAGCGGCAGAAAGATAAGTTCAGTCAGATATATGCTTATTCGGTGGCAAGTATCTTCCTTTTCCACCTCACTATCAACGTGGGTATGGTGTTAGGTTTGCTCCCTGTCATCGGTATTCCCCTACCCTTCTTCAGCTACGGCGGCAGTTCCCTTTGGGGCTTCACGATACTCCTCTTCATCATGCTCCGACTGGATGCCGCGCAGATGGAGAAACTGAATTGATAGTAGTCAGTTGTCAGTGATTAGTGGTTAGTGTTCAGAGCATGAGCGCTCTTAATTCTTAATTCATAATTCTTAATTATAAAATATGGATTTCTCATATGATGTCATAGTGGTGGGTGCCGGTCATGCCGGTTGCGAGGCAGCGAGCGCTGCCGCGCGCTTGGGTAGCAAGACTCTGCTCATCACGATGGATATGAATAAGATTGGGCAGATGAGTTGCAACCCTGCCGTGGGAGGCATCGCCAAAGGACAGATAGTGCGCGAGATTGACGCGCTGGGCGGTCAGATGGGACAAATTACCGACCGCAGTGCCATCCAGTTTCGGATGCTCAATCGCAGCAAGGGACCGGCTATGTGGAGCCCGCGCAGCCAAAGCGACCGCAAACGCTTCATTGAAGAATGGGTTGCCACGCTCTCATCGACAGAAAACCTCCATATCTGGCAAGATGTAGTATGTGAATTGCTTATAAAAGATAACTCTGTCTGCGGGGTAAAAACCGCTCTCGGCATCGAGATGCACGCACGCGCCGTGGTGCTTACCAACGGCACGTTCCTGAACGGCTTGCTCCATTTCGGTCGCACGCAACTCTCCGGCGGACGGGTGGCAGAACCCGCCTCTACGGGTATCACAGAACAACTGATTTCTCTCGGTTTCACCGCGGATAGGATGAAAACAGGCACCCCTGCGCGTGTGGATAAACGCAGCATTCGCTTTGAGGAGATGACGGAGCAACAGGGCGACCATGATTGGCACTGTTTCTCCTATCTCGATACCGTCAGCCGCGGGCTGAAGCAGATGAGTTGCTGGATAACCTACTCCAACACCACCACGCATGATGTGTTGCGCAACGGACTGGCAGATTCTCCCCTATTCAACGGACAAATCAAGAGCATCGGTCCTCGCTACTGCCCCAGCATCGAGACAAAGATTGTTACCTTTTCCGACAAAGATGCGCACCAACTCTTCTTGGAGCCGGAGGGGGTAGATAGCAACGAATACTATGTCAATGGTTTCTCTTCCAGTCTGCCGTGGCAGATACAGTGGCAAGCGCTGCGCACCGTAAGAGGTTTAGAAGACGTGATGCTCTATCGCCCGGGCTATGCCATAGAGTATGATTTTTTCGACCCTACCCAACTCAAACACACGTTGGAAACAAAGAAAATCGCCAATCTTTTCTTTGCCGGGCAAATCAATGGTACTACCGGCTATGAGGAGGCAGCGGGGCAAGGGCTCGTGGCGGGTATCAATGCCCATCAGAATGTGCACGGGGGTAAACCCTTCACTATGGCACGCGATGAGTCGTATATCGGTGTGCTGATTGATGACTTGGTAAATAAAGGCGTGGATGAACCCTATCGTATGTTCACTTCTCGTGCCGAACATCGAATCTTGCTCCGACAAGACAATTCCGACACGCGTCTTACCGAGCGTGCCTATCAGTTAGGTTTGGCGGATTCGTATCGCTACCAATTATATCAAGAAAAGCACGAATCCATTGCGATGCTTACTGATTATTTGCGCGAAAATAGCGTGAAGCCCAAGGTGGTGAATGCTTATTTAGAGTCGGTAGGTGCTACCCCACTCCAGCAAACTACCAAACTACTTGATTTGGTACTTCGTCCGCAAGTGAATCTTTCCGACTTAGCCAACGTAGTGCCCGACTTGCAGGAAAAGATTGCCGGTATCAAACGTGTAAGAGAAGAAGTAGTAGAAAGCACAGAGATAAATATCAAATACGAGGGGTATATCCGCCGTGAACAGTTGGCAGCGGAGAAGTTGCAGCGGTTGGACAGAATACATATACCAGTCTCTTTCGATTACAATACCTTGCAATCACTCTCTACCGAAGCGCGGCAAAAACTATCCCGCATTCGACCTGCCACTATCGGCGAAGCAAGCCGCATTCCCGGGGTGAGCCCCAATGATATTAGTGTGCTATTAGTGCTAATGGGGAGATAAATGTTTCACGTGGAACATTTTGCTTTAATAGAGAATGCTTGATAAACGAACAAATATCTTATTTGACTATTTGACTATTTTACCATTATAAAAAATATTTATCTAATATTTGATACTATTTGTTTTTAAGAAATATGGCAAAAAACACGAATTTAGGGGCAGCGAAGACGGCGAAGAACGATGAGTTCTACACCCAGTATGCGGATATTCAGAAGGAGGTAAATGCCTATATCGAATACAATCCCGATGTCTTTCGGGGTAAGACGGTTCTGCTGCCCTGCGATGACCCCGAGTGGAGCAACTTCACCAAGTTCTTTGCGCAAAACTTTGCGTTCTTCGGTCTAAAGAAACTCATCTCCACGTCATACGCCATCGAAAGTAAAAAGTACAAAATCGATTGGCAGCCCACGCTCTTCGAGACCGAAAATCCGCTGTACAACGTGGAGAAAAGCCGCGTAAAAGGTAAAATCTTCACGCTGACGCACGACGCGAACCACAATGGCAGGATAGACATCAACGACCTTCAATGGCAGTATTTAGACGGCGATGGGGACTTCCGCAGCGCGGAGGTAACCGCCCTGCGCGATGAAGCCGACATTATCGTTACCAATCCGCCGTTCTCCCTCTTCCGAGAGTTCCTCGCGTGGATTATGGAAGGAGGGAAGCAGTTCCTGATGATAGGAAATATGAATGCTATCACCTACAAAGAAGTGTTCCCTTTGATAAAGGAAAATAGATTATGGTTAGGAGCAACAGGATTTGTATCTGATATGGTATTCGCAGTCCCTGAAGGTGCCGAAGTACGTCCGAGTGATAAAGCAAAAGCGGAGAAATTGGGATATATTGGAAACTACACGAGATTGGGAAACTCTTGTTGGTTCACCAACCTTGACCATGGTAGGCGACATAAGCCATTATTACTGATGACGATGGCGGATAATATCCGATTCAGCCGCCACAAAGAGATAAAAGATATTGGCTATCAACACTTCGACAACTACGATGCCATAGAGGTGCCCTATACGGATGCCATCCCCTCTGACTATGAAGGCGTGATGGGGGTACCTATCTCCTTTATGGACAAATACTGCCCCGAACAGTTTGAGATATTGATGATTACAAAGACTTGGTATGGTGGTGCTTCCAAGACCTATCCCGAGCAGATACAAGTGGACAGAAATGGT
>JAXDTJ010000038.1:0-3146 GCA_034090015.1 Paludibacteraceae bacterium
CGAGAACCTAACTCCGCAGGAGCATTCAGCATGAAAGATACCTCCGTCTCTTCACCGTTTCCCGTGTAGAGACTGTCCATGTCTTGCGAACATCCGCTCGCAAACAGCATACCCGCTATCGCCGCCATGCTGAATAGGAAATTCTTTTTCATACAATTGAAGTTTTTTAATAGGGTTGATTATGTAATATTTAATATATTGTCTAAGGTATAACGTCCGTGTAATTAACCATTAATTATGAACAGCGTGTGATTAGTCGTTATGTTACACGAACACATTCCATTCTCCGTCAAAATCGGGGGTAATGGTGATACCTCCTTGCGCGCTCTGCATAAGGAAACCTCCACGCAAGATAGTATGCGTGTTGCGCAGCAGATTGATGGGGATAGGAGAAGTGAGCGATACTTGGTTGCCTTGCAGGTCGTATATCGCTACCTGCACCTGCATGGCTGTAGCCTCCTCCACGGTATGGATATCGCCTATGAAGACATAGTCGAATCCAAGCGACACCTCATGGCTGTTCAGCACGTGCATCTTTGCGGGAAAGGCTATGCCCGACATGGCATCGATGGGTCGGTCGGAGAATAGGCTGAAAGCGGTAGGCAGGAAGTCTTGGTAATAGAACACCACGGTATAGTCCTCTTCGTTGAGCACAAGCGTGGGGGAGTGCGGAGAGTCTTCCTCCTCCTCGGCATTCACGTTCTCCTCGGTATCCAAAGCGGCTTTACGGCTAAGGAACTCCTGCACATCGGTGGCGATAAACTCAAACTTAGCCAGCGGACGCTCCATCTCTATGGGTATTAGGTCGGGCTCTTTCTCCTCTATGCTCGATTGCAGCGTTACCTGTTGCATACCGCGGAACGCATCGCGGTAATCGGTATCGCCGCAATAGCGTCCTTGGAACGTGATATAACCAAAGTCCGAAGCATCGTAGAAAGCCGTATCGGCGGGGTGCTCCGTGAGGTCTGCCCATACCATCAGCGAGTACTCGCCATCGGGCAACGAGATATCCAGCGTACAGTCGTAGCCTTCCGCCACGTCGCGAGCGAATACCCACTCCATCGCGGGTTGCTCCTGCGCCATGCTCCTGCCTGCCCACACTTGATAGGCACGAACAATATAGCGCATAGAACCCTCTGTCTGCACCTGTTGCTCCGAGGAGGTGATTTCTTTCGACTCTACCAGACTGGTGCTGCCGGTTATCTTCCTGGGAGAATTATAGACATTTTCCCAGATTGCCATATCCGTATGGAAACGGAGTTGCAAGCGATAGGTGGCATTCCCTTCGGGCTGTGGCCATTCATGTACGCTGCACGAGAAGAGGCACACCGCCACCATGCACACCGCTGCTATCCCCGCCAGCATCCATAGCAGACGGCGTAGCAGAGATGACAAGGTGTGGTGTGCAACCAGTTCGTGCCACAAAGATGATATGTGGGAGCGTATAGACAAGACCTAATGACCGTTAGTGGTTCGGTTGCCAAATAAGAAATTAGTCGTTCTGTACAGAGACGCCCTGCGGAGAGCCGCCGAATAAGGTTTCCACATTGTCTGCTGTAACTAATACACCTCCCACAGTACAGTTTTTCAGCACGATATCGCTACGCGAATAGGTCTGACCATTGCCGGTATATCCCTCTATCTCATCAGCCCATAAATTGAACCCCTCACAAAAAGCGCAGTTCTCTATTACGGTGGGGATATAAGGCACTAAATCAGCATAAGTATAACCGCCTTTACCACGACCAAAACTGCAATTCGTGAAAGTGGCTTGTTTCAATTTACCGGCAAAACTGGTCCATCCGTCCAGTGTGCTATTGCTTACTTTTAGTTCGTAGGTATTGGCAACCGCCGCTGCTTCATTCACATTAATCGCATAACAGTTATTTACAAAAGTAACGTTATCCAAGACAATATCTGAAGCAGGATTATTGACAAATAATCCACGGAAGCCACCTTTGATGGTCAAGTTTTTGATAGTTCCTCCCTTGCAATTGATTGCACAATCGTACGTGCTATTTGCTAAACTGGTAGTGAGCGTATAGCCTTGTCCATCCAGCAGACCGCCATTGAGCAACAGAGAGGCTTTATTGGAGCCATAACCGATAGTAACGCCATTAACGCTATTGGCAGCGATAACAGAAAGATTTTCGGACAATGCAACGGGTTCTCCCGATGCAGTACCGCTAACCAACTCCGTTTTATTGGTAACAAGGGTTGCTGCTGTCAGTCCGGTTGCATCAGCCACCACATACTCTGCAATACCGCTTGCCAAAGTATTGTTATAGAATTGCGCAGAATAGTTCGCACCGGGGTATGTAGCAGACCCTAACTCCACAAAACAAGTAGAAGCATTGCTGATGGTATTGTTCTTGAATACACCTTTGCTGTTCTTGCCCACATACTTCAGCGAATAGCGTTTTGCAGTCAAGAAAGTACAACCATCCACTACGAGTTCAACATTGTCGTATATCTGCATAGCACGTGCCTCGGCGGGAGTACCGCTTGCATTGCCCTCAAAAGTGCATGCATTGAAAGTCATGTAGGTCTTTTCGGTAAGCCACCACGACATCACGCCTGTTTCTTTGCCGGCAGAACCATCCACAATAAAGCGGCAATTGCTGAACGTGTAGTTACCACCCCATACGCCTACGCAAGGATAGATATTCTGTCCCGTACCGGTGAACCAACCTGTTGTTTGCAGCGAGTTGTCAAACGTGATGCCTTCCGCAACTAAAGTACCGGAATTGTTGCCGTTGGCTTGTCCGTCAATACCGGCTATCACCACCGTGCTACCTGCTACCTCCGGCACCAAGGTAATCATCTTGCTTTGCGTAATACTCAACACAGCCGGATAGGTGCCCGCAGCCAGTTTGAGCGTAAGCATCCTGCCCGGAACAGCATGCGCAATGGCAGAAAGCAGTTCCTCGGTATTGGCGATATTCATCACCGATACAAATCCATTCTCATCCAACTCGTTGTTATGATCGCCATCAAAACTCTCATCCACAATGATATTCACGTCCACGGGGTTGGTGAAGATAGCGCCGAGGATGTTCGTGCGGTAGTTGCGTTGTACGGGCACGTTGGCGTAGGTATGCACCACAGGAGTGCCTGCCGACTGCCAGGTCAGCGTAACATCCGTC
>JAXDTJ010000040.1:0-52856 GCA_034090015.1 Paludibacteraceae bacterium
ACCACAGAAAATAATGAACATCCAGAAGAAGTTAAACAACAGACCCAGAGAAAAATTGAACTTTGACACACCTAAATTTTGCTTCTTCAAAAACTTTGACTAACTTTGCACACCAAATTGCATTTGCTGTTAGACAGTACAGTGAATATAGAGGCTATAGTTGCTATAGATGCTATGGAAAAGAATTATGAAGAGCATTGCGCGGTATCCTATGCTGTATCTGCTGTTGCCTTTGGTGGCGGTGATATTGGTCTGCTACTACACGGGCAAACCGATCAACCTGCTGCAAGACACGGAGGCGAACTACTTGGATTCAACGCAGGTATTTGTGGCGGTGGTTCGGGATTATCCTCGGGCGTGTAAGCGGACCGTGCGCTGCGAGGTGGAGGTGTTGGCATTTCAGAACAATGCAGGAAAGCGTAATGGTGCGGCCTGGAGACCGCACCTCCATGAGAAGCACGGGAGAGTCTATCTCTATATGATGCCCGACAGCATGGATAGGAGGCGGGATAAAGAGGCGCTGATGGGTTTGCAGATAGGCGACACGCTGGCAGTTCGCACTTGCATTCGGCGCGGCGGGAAGTTAGGGGATTTTGACTACGGGATGTATCTGCGGAAGCAAGGAATGGTGGGGACGGGAATGGTTTGGAAGGGGAATTGGCGGTTGATATCCGCCGCCGAAAGCAAAGGAAGTCCTCACCCTCTCGGTATCGCGCAAAGGGTGCAACGGTGGTTGTATGAGCGATATGGAGAGTTGGGCATCACGGGGACGGAGCAAGCCACCTTGGGCGCCTTGACCTTAGGCTACAAAGAGGACTTAGACCCTACGCTCAAGCAAGCCTTTCAGCGGTCGGGAGCCGCACATATATTAGCCGTAAGCGGCTTGCATACGGGGATTATCTATGCGGTGTTGTTGAGTTTGCTGACAATAGGCGGGAGACGGAAGCCGCTGTACGAGAACAAGATTGGGCGCCGAGCGTTGTCCATGGCGGTGATTATCACCATGTGGGGCTATGCCTTCTTGACGGGACTGACACCATCGGTGGTGCGAAGCGTGGTGATGATAAGTGTGGTGGAAGTAGGGCGGATGCTATATCGGCAAGGGAATACACTGAACTGCGTGCTGTTTGCCGCGTGGGCGATATTATTAGTACGCCCGTTGGATTTGTTCTCCGTGAGTTTTCAGTTGAGTTTTGCCGCGGTACTCGCCATTGTGTTGCTTGCGCCGCATCTCTCCTCCTTAGGAGGACTTCAGCGAGGATGGCGCGGCGCGTTGCAGCAGGTGGGAAGTTATGTGATAGGACTGTTGGTGGTGTCGCTGGCGGCGCAGATAGGGACGATGCCACTGAGCCTTTACTATTTCGGGCAATGCTCCAACTATTTTCTCTTTACCAACTTGCTAGTCTTGCCCTTGGCGTGGGTGATTGTGGTGATGGGCTTCGGCAGTCTGCTCTTAGGCGGCATCCCCGTGGCGGGCTATTGGATAGCGCAAGGCACTAAAGGCGTGGTATGGCTGCTGAATCACGCCGTCCGGTGGATAGAGTCGCTGCCCGGGGCTTATACGGAAAAATCCATATCCTTGCTTGCCGTGATAGGGCTGTATGCAGGAATAGTAGCAAGCTACGTAGTCATACAATTAGCATTGAATAACGGGAACTCGAAATATGGTACATACACATCTAAACGATGAACATTTTTTATTTCTACAAAAAATTCCAAAAATTATTCAAATATTATTTCTCTTTAACATATAATTAGCGTGTAATTAACCATTAATTCATTACCAAAAACCAAATTAGTCATAGACTGCTGAAAGTAACCGAGGCTGACAACTAATTGGTCTTTTATCCTTTATCTTTCATCCTTATGAAAAGTTATTCGTTAGCGGAGTTGTGCGCGCAGATAAGCAATGCCTTAGACAGGTCTTTTCCCGAGACCTATTGGGTGCGCTGTGAGATAGCATCGTTGTCGGAGAAGAGCGGGCATCTTTATATGGACTTGGTGGAGAAAGGACAACGCGGGCTGTTCGTGGCTCGGCAGCGTGCCACATGCTGGAATGGCAGGCAGCAGATGCTTCGTGCCTATTTCGAGCAGGAGACGGGCAACCGCCTGCAAGTGGGGATGCAAGTGCTATTAGAGGTGGAGGTACGTTTTCATGCCGTCTATGGGTTGAGCCTTGATGTGCAGAATATTGATCCGCAGTACACCTTGGGCGATTTGGCTCGCCAGCGGCAAGAGACGATTGCGCGCCTGCAAGAAGAGGGCATCTTCGATATGCAGCGTATGCTCTCGCTCCCCACGCTGACGCGGCGGCTGGCAGTGGTCTCTGCGGGCGATGCCGCAGGCTACGGCGACTTCGTGCACCAATTGGAGGAGTCGGCTTATTGTTTCTCGCCTACCCTCTTCCCTGCCGCCATGCAAGGCGACCGCGCGGCGCACTCTATCGTGAGCGCATTGGATGCTATCGCGGCGGTGGAAGAAGAGTTTGACGCGGTGGTGATTATCCGCGGCGGCGGAGCCAATTCGGACTTGACTTGCTTTGACGACTACACGCTGGCAGCCCACTGCGCACAGTTCCCGTTGCCTATCCTCGCCGGCATTGGGCATACACGGGATGTGAGCATCGTGGATATGGTGGCTTATCAGTCGCTCAAGACCCCCACGGCGGTAGCGGCGTTCTTGGTGGAGCGCATGGATGAGCAGGCAGCGCGCATAGAGCAATGGCAGCAACGGCTGCAGCAGACAGCCTTGCGGCAAATTCTGCTCCGGCAACACCGCGTGGAGCAGGCAGAGCAGAGGCTGACGAACAGCCTGCGGATGATGGTGCTTAGGCAGAATAGCCGCATCGCGATGCTCGGACAACAGATAGAGACCGTCAATCCCGAGCGTATCTATCGGCTGGGCTACAGCCTGCTGCGCAAAGAGGGGAAAGCGGTGAAAAGTACCCAAGGACTTCTAACCGGCGACCTGCTCACCGCCGAGTTGGCAGACGGTACAATAACAGTAACGATCCAATAAGTATGCAATTCATAACCAAGCAACAGGGATTGGGGATATTGGCATTGGTGGTGCTGGTAGCCGTATTGGAGGGGGTGGTACATTGGTTACCCTCTCATCCTTCAACGGTGGAAGAGGAAGTGTTGCTTGCAGCCGAGGACTCGCTCAAGCAGACGCATCCTTACTATCGCTACCAACGCGACACGGTGGCTATTCACCTCTGTCTGTTCGACCCCAACACAGCCGATTCGGCTACCTTGGTAGGATTGGGACTTGCCCCGTGGCAGGCACGCAACATGCTGCGCTATCGCGCAAAAGGCGGGGTCTATCGGCGGGCGGACGACTTGCGAAAGTTATACGGTATGACGGACAGTATGTATGCCGCACTGATGCCGTATATCCAAATCGACTCCTCGCGCTTTGCCATAGCCGCCGACAGCGTGCCTGCGTTTGTCGCAAGACAAACAAAGCGCGATACGGTGGTGGAACTCAACAGTGCGGACACCGCATCGCTGCAAGCCATTCGCGGGATAGGTGCTGCCACCGCCCGGGTCATCATACGCTACAGAGAGGAGTTGGGCGGGTACGTAGATACCGCGCAACTGAGGGAGATTAACGACTACTACGACTATGTGTTTTGGGATATTCCTTGGGACAGCATCCTGCCGCATGTGTGCGTCTGCACCGACTCGGTGCGGTTGCTGCGGGTGAACAGCCTGTCGGTGAGGCGACTGGCAGCGCATCCCTACCTGCGTTTTGAGGATGCCAAAGCCATCTACACACTGCGCCGAAACCGTTTCACGCTGGATAGCATCGGCGAACTGAGGGCAATACCTACCCTACCCGACTCGGTGGTAGAGAAGATAGCACCGTATCTGTCGTTTGAATAGGGGACCCTCCCCGCCCCTCCCTACAGAGGGAGGGAGAATGAATGGTTACAAATCTGAGGGTGCGGCATAGAGACCGCACCTCCTTTTTTTTGCAGATGGGGGCGCACCGATACGTACACAGACAGAGACGCTGCGGACACGAGAGCGGTCTTTGTACTTTATGCGCAGTAGTAGAGGGTGTAGGCGGCGAGGAGAAGGAGGATGTAGATTAGGAAGGTGATGCCGCGTGCAAGGGATTGGTTTTGGCGGAAGAAAAAGACCGCAGTCGCCGTGGGGAGGAAGAAGAGGTAGAGGAGCATCAGCAAGGACTGTTGCCCTGTGCTGTCTCGGTCGATGCGCACTGTGGCGACAATACAGAGCACGTAATGGAAGACCACGAAGGCAGCATACAGCACGGCTAAAGCAATGGCGATATGCCGGGAAGCGACGGGGGCGAGGGAAGCGGCGGGGGATGAGAGCGTAGAGGAGGCTGTCGGCAAGCCGATGACTGTCTGCCAATCGGGGAGCGAGAAGATACCCGTATAGGGGCATGATATGCCGCCCACATATATCGCCAAAGCGAGGTAAAGGAGGAAGAGCGCGGTAGCGATGAGCGAGGCAAGCATCGTGCGCAGGTGCATGGCTTTGAGCAAGACATACGCCAGCCAGATAAGGGGAAGCATCACGATGGCGACAGGCTCGAAGAGGGATGCAATGAGGGCAAACGCGGTGGCAAGGAAGCAGTCGTGAGCGGTATCATCCTCCCGATAGGCTTTATGGAGAATCTGCACGAGAATCATCGTGAGCACCACAGCGGCTTGGAGTTGCCAGCGCGTGTGGATAGCGGGGAAAGCGGTGGTGGTGGCGAGATAGAGGAAGACAGGCAACAAATCGCGAAAGCGCACCACGCCCGTAGCACGTGTTAGGAAGAAGACGGTGTAAGCGTTCACGAGCATGAGCGCGAAGGTGAAGCAGAGCGGGAAGGCAGTGGCGAACGAAGAATAGTCGCAAGCAAGGAAGTCGGGAATCCATCCGCACAGGACCACCACCGAAAGCACAATGGCTATCGGAAGAGGAATACGGGATATGGAATTAACAATTAACAATTAACAATTAACATGCGTTGCGGGACGTTTTAACATATAATTATCATATAATTATCCATTAATTCGCGTTGAAAAATTATATGAATAATTACACGATAATTATATGTTAAATAATATCTCTTGATGAATTACCTTAGAATCCTTTGCGTTGGAGGTAGAACTTGGGGTCGGCGGGTTTGCCTCGGAACTCGAGGTAGAGTTCCTGTGCATCGCGTGTGCCTCCCTGCTCGAGCAGGCGGCGGAAGCGGCGAGCCACCTCGGGATTGAAGATATCGCCCGTCTCGGCAAAGGCGGCGAAGGCATCGGCATCGAGCACTGCCGCCCATGTGTAACTATAATATCCTGCCTCGTAGCCCGTGGTGAAGATATGGTTATAGAAAGTGGAGCGGTAGCGGGTGATGATTTCGGGAATCATACCCATCTTCTGCATAGAGGCTGCCTCAAAAGCATCCACATCCAGCCCCTCGGCGGAGGTGAGTTCGTGGTAGTCCATGTCGAGGATAGAAGCAGAGAGCAACTCGGCGGTAACGAACCCTTGGTTGAAGGTGCCGGCGCGGTTGATTTTGGCGATGAGGCTATCGGGCATGACTTCGCCCGTTTGGTAATGGAAAGCGTAGGTCTTCATCACCTCGGGGTGGTAGCAGTAGTTTTCCATAAACTGCGAGGGCAGTTCCACGAAGTCGCGCGGAGTGTTGGTGCCGGCGAGCGATTTGTAGGTTGCTTTGGAGAGCAGTCCGTGGAGGGCGTGTCCGAACTCGTGGAAGAGGGTCTCCACGTCGTCCATGCTCAGGAGCGAGGGATTGCCTTGGGTAGGTTTATTGAAGTTGCCGACATTGATGATGACGGGTCGGTGGTCAACGCCCTCGGCGTCCACGTACTGGTGGCAGATATCGTTCATCCATGCGCCCGGTCGCTTGCCTGCGCGGGGGAAATAGTCGGTGTAGAGGATACCGATGAGCGAGCCGTCGGCATCGGTTACCTTGAAGACCTCCACCTCGGGGTTATAGACGGGCATGCCTTCGAGTTGCTCGAACTGCAAGCCATAGAGTGTGGTGGCGAGTTGGAAGACACCGCGGCGCACGTTGCTCAATTCGAAATAGGGTTTCAGTTCTTCCTCGTTGAGGTCGTACTGCTCTTTGCGCAGTTTCTCGGCATAGTACCACCAGTCCCAAGGTTGCAGTTTCTCGCCCGGAAGGTCTTTGTCCATCATCGCCTGCAGAGCTTCCGCCTCACGTTTGGCAGCCGCGATGGAAGGTGCCCAGACGGATTGGAGGAAGGTATCTACGGTCTTGGAGTCCTTTGCCATACAGTCAGCAAGGATATAGTCGGCGGGATTCTGATAACCGAAGAGTTGCGCTTTCTCGATACGCAGCGCCATGGTCTTTTGGATAACGGCTTTGTTGTCAAACTCGTTGTTATGGTTGCCTCGGGTGGTGTACGCCATAAGCAGTTCCTTGCGCAGTTGGCGGTTCTCGCAGTATTGCAGCACGGGCGTGAAGGAAGTGCGTTTGGGTGTGAAGAGCCATGCGTCAGGTCGCCCCGCTGCAGCGGCTTCCTCTTTGGCAGCGGCTTTGGCACTTTCGGGCAACCCTGCCAACTCGCTCTCGTCGGTAACGAAGAGTTGGTAGGCGTTGGTCTCTGCCACCACGTTGTTGCCGAACTGCAACGACAGCAAGCCTAACTCCTTGTTGATTTCTTTGAGTCGCTCTTTCTTATCCTCAGGGAGGTTAGCACCGTTTTGGGCAAAACTCTTGTAGGTCTGCTCGGTAAGTCGCAGTTGCTCGGGATTGAGGTTTAGCGTCTCGCGGGCATCATAAACGACTTTTACCCGTTGGAAGAGGGAATCGTTGAGGATGATACCGTCAGAGAGCTCGGAGAGCATAGGCGTAACCTCTTCGGCGATGGCGTTCATCTCGTCGTTGCCGTCAGCATCAAGGATATTGAAGAATACGCCCGTAACGCGGTCGAGGAGTGCACCTGAGCGGTCAAGGGCAACAATCGTGTTTTCAAAAGTCGGGGCTTCGGGGTTAGCAACGATAGCGGCGATTTCCGCTTTGTTTTCAGCAATGGCTTTCTCGAATGCGGGCATGTAGTGCTCGGTCTTCACTTTGTCAAAAGCCGGCACACCATAGGGTGTGTCTTGCTCCGTCAGGAGCGGGTTTTCCGTGTTGGTGCAAGCCATGAGGGCGATGAGCGCAAGGCTCAGAATAAACAGTTTTTTCATATCGATTGAAATTTTGTGCAAAGGTACAAAAAAAAATCCGTTTTTGCAAGTGTTTTATTACCAAAAAATATATTCTCCGTTAATTGCCGTTAATTATCCGTTAATCGCTCGCTATTTCTCTGTTAAAGCCCATTAAAAGAACCATTAAAACTTTCAGAGACGAAGGTAATTTCCACTCCCCCGCCTCTCCTAAAAGGAGGGGAGGGGGTTAGGGGGCGGGATGGTACGTTCGGCTTCATGCCGCAAAGAGGGATGAAGGATAAATAACTTATTGCTTTCTGCTTATGAAGGTCATCATGCGGCTGGATGCCGTGTACTCCTCCCGCCCCCTTACCCCCTCCCCCTCTGCGAGGGAGGCGAGGGAGTTGAAAACGGCTCATTAACGGAGATTAACGGAGGCATAAAATCGGCAATTTTGGTCGAAAAATCATTTTTATTGGGGAAAATATGCCATTTTTCTTGCAAATTCGGAATAATTATTGTACCTTTGCAGCCGAAACTTGTGGGTGAGTGGTTGATGTGGAAGTTGGGATGAAGCGGGAAGAAGCGGGGCGGAAGAGGACCACTACCCCCATAAAATAACGTACTAATGGGAAAAAGAAAACCGTATGTTGATGCCCAAGGCAATAAGTTGCCTTACCCGTGGCTAATCAACTTTGCACTTTGGTTGGTGGGAGGAAGTCAGCGAGTTCGTTTGAACTTTTGGAGTAAGCACCCAAAGCATGCAGCAGAGAAAACGTTGCGCGACATTCTGAATATATCACGCGACACAGTGTATGGCAAGGAACATCATTTCGATGTGATTTTGCAGGCGACCAACGCAGAAGACCTGTTTCGTTTGTACAGAGAGTATGTACCCGTGAACGACAGTTTCGAGAATCTGCGTCCGTATGTGGAGCGGCATAAGCATGGCGAGGAGAACGTGTTGTTCCCCGGGAAGCCGGACATGTACGCCACCACGAGCGGAACGACTGCCGAGCCCAAGTGGGTACCGATGACGCACAAGTACATCAAAGACGTGTACGGCAAGATGACGCATGTGTGGATATGGAACTTCATCACCCACCGCAGCCGTATCTTCGGCGGGCATATTCTTCAGACAGTAGGCAAAGAGTGTGAGGGCTACGCGCCCGACGGGACCTTATTCGGCTCCGTCAGCGGCGTGCTGGTGCGCGATGTGCCTGCCATCATCAAGAAGCACTATACGCAGCCGCCGAGCGTGGTCAGCATAGCCGACTATAACGCGCGCAACTACACGCTGGTGCGCTTGGCGTTGCAGTGGCGCGATGTAACCCTATGGGCAACCGCCAACCCCTCTACCATATTGGAGTTGTTGCGCGTGGTGGACGAGCATGCCGACCTGCTGATAGACGATATAGAGCATGGCACGCTGACCAACGACTTCGACGTGTCGCCCTATATCCGCGAGGAGCTGGAGGCGTATATGTCGCCCAAGCCCGAGCGCGCGGCGGAGTTGCGCAAGATACTCGCTGAGAAGGGGCGGCTTGACCCGAGAGATTTCTGGCCGCAGTTGCAGTACATGAGTACATGGAAATGCGGCAACACGAAGATTTACATGGAGAAGTACATGGACCGCTTTGATTGGGAGCAGACTTTCTACCAAGAGTTGGGCTATATCGCCACGGAGTGCCGCTTCGGCTTCTCGCTGGACGATAGCAACGAGTCGGTGATGTTCCCGCACTTCCACTACTACGAGTTCGTGGAGGAGAGCGAGTTGGACAGTCCGAACAAGCACTTCCTGCAACTATATGAGTTGGAGCAGGGTAAGCGTTATTGCGCCTACGTAACGACCTACTCGGGCATTTTCCGCTACAACATGAACGACCTGATAGAGGTGGGCGGCAAGTTCTACAACACGCCGACCATTCACATGGTGTCTAAGATAAACGGTATCGTGTCGATGACGGGCGAGAAACTCTACGAACCGCAGTTCATTGAGGCGGTGCACGAGGCAGAGAAAGAGACCGGCATAAAGACCAAGTTCTTCGTGGGTTTTGCTGACATCAAGGAGAGTCGCTACCATTTCTACTTTGAGTTTGAGGACGAGAAGATAGACCAGAAGACGGCAGACGACTTCGGCAAGGTGGTGGACAAGAAACTGCAAGCGATAAACATTGAGTACGAGTCGAAGCGGCAGTCGTTCCGCCTGCATGACCCGCAGACGCATATCTTGCTCAGCAACGCCTACGCGCGCTTCAAAACCGCCTGCCTGAAAGACGGACTGCGCGACGGACAGTTCAAGTTCAACCTGCTCATGCAGGACGAGAAGCGGCAGAAGAAGTTCAGCCTTATCGAGCGCTTGGCAGAGGGCTACAACAACCTGACCGACCGCATCATGGAGCAAGCCAACGAGATGGACGACCGTATGCGCGAGCGTCAGAAAGAGCGTGCACAACGCCGCAAAGAGCGCGAGACGAAACGAGAGGCAAGAAAAGCAAAACGGAAATGACCATCCCTAACGGCATAAAAGCAGTAGTGCTGGATTTGGACGGCACATTGTACGACAAACGCGGTATCGTGCGGCGGATGGTGCTGGGGCAGTTGGGCTCGCTGTCGGTGCTGGCTGCCGAGCAGCAGAGCAAGAAAGCACTGCGCGGGCACTATTTCGGTACGGAAGAGGCATTCTACGACCGCTTCTTCGAGGCGATGTCGCGCGGACACTTGTACAACAAGCGGATAGCGCGGTGGTGGTACTTCCACGTCTATATGCCGCTCATGGTGCTCGTGTTGCGCCTTTGGCATAAGCCCAAACCATGGGTGAAGCCGCTGATAGAAGACTGCCACCGACGCGGAATCTACCTCGCCGTCTATTCCGACTACGGCTGCGTCCGCGAGAAACTGCATGCCCTCGGACTCAACACCGACGACTTCTGCTACTTGGTCTCCGCACCCGAATTAGGCGGACTCAAACCCGCCAAGCAGTGCGCAGAGAAAGTGCTCCAAACCCTCGGCGTCGCCCCCGAAGAGACCCTCTTCATCGGCGACCGCGACGACACCGACGGCGAATCCGCCCGCGCCGTCGGAGCACAGTTTATACTGATAAAGGATTAAGGACACAGGATAAAAGACTAAATAGTTTTTACTCTGAAAATTCAAATACAAAGGTAATAAGTCTTTCATCCTTAATCCTTTATCCTTCATCCAAACACGCCTATGAACAACGCAAGATACAACGACATGCAGGTGGTAGAGGGGACGTATATCCCCGAGGTGGGGATTGACTACCCCACGGATGACCCCTATGCACGGCTCTACCGCCCCGTGTACGACCGCAACGTGGTAGTGGACGAACACTACCCCTACGTGGACGACTCTTTCAAAGCCCGCTTCCTCAACTGGTCGATGTACGGACTGCTGCTCAAAGTCGGTCTGCGCGTCATGCTCACCGTGAAGATGGGCTTGCGCTACAAAGGGCGCGAGAACCTGCGGAAGTACGAAAAAGAACTCGCCGGCGGCGCCATCACCATCGCGAACCACTGCTTCCGCTTGGACTGCCCCTGCGTGCTCTTGGCATGCCGCTCCAAGCACACCACACGCATACCGATGTTCGCGCCCAACTTCTCCACGAAGGACAATTTCTTCCTGCGCGTTGTGGGCGGCATACCCATCCCCGAGGCGGACAAGGGTATCGCGGCTATCAAGAAGTTCAACGAAGCGTTCGATGAGTTCCACCGCCGCGGCTACTGGTTCCATATCTTCCCCGAGGCGGCACGCTGGGACTTCTACAAGCCGCTGCGCCCGTTCCAGAAAGGGGCATTCACCATGGCATACAAGTACGGCATGCCGCTGCTCCCCTGCGTCATCACCTACCGCGAGCGCACGGGTATCTATCGGCTCTTCGCCAAGAAAGAGATACCGTTGCTGCAAGTGGAGATAGGCGAGCCTATCTTCCCCGACAAGACGCAGCCGCGCGGACAGGAGGTGGAGCGCCTGCGCACCGAGGCACGCCAGCGCATGGAGCGCATGGCAGGCATCACCCGCAACCCCTGGCCCATCAGTTCGGGCAACGCGTAAAATCATTGCAAGAACGTAAAAAAAAGCAAATATATTTGGTAGTTTGCTTTTTTTTTTGTACCTTTGCCGCGATTTTGGGTATTATTCTGACCCTTCATTCGGTTGGGTTGCCCGCAAAAACACTACTACATGGCAAAAATTTACTCGATTGATTTCTTTAACGACCTGCTGTTCATCATGTTTATTCTCGGTTTGGTCGTGTTCGTTACCCTTTATTTTGTGGACGCCGGTTACGGCAAGATGCGCACGGAGAAGTGGGGACCTGCCATCAACAACAAGATAGGCTGGTTTTTGATGGAAGCGCCTGTGTTCCTTGTGGTGCTGTATCTGTATTCGACCTCGGTGGGCGAGTTCGGCGGGATTACTACGAAAGCACCTTACTGGGTGTTCTTCCTGTTGTTTGAGTTGCACTATTTCCAGCGGTCGTTCGTGTTTCCGTTCCTCTTGAAGGGCAACAGCAAGATGCCCGTGGTCATCATGGCGCTGTCGGTGCTGTGGAACCTGATAAACGGCTATATCCAAGGCTTTTGGCTGTTCCATCTAGCGCCGCAGTACTATCCGGAGATGTACACGCCGGCGTGGCTGACCGACCCGCGGTTTATCATCGGCACCATCATCTTCTTTACGGGTATGGCGATAAACCTGCACTCGGACTACGTGGTGCGACACCTGCGCAAGCCCGGCGATACCAACCACTACCTGCCGAAGAAAGGAATGTACAAGTACGTAACGAGTGCGAACTACTTAGGCGAGATCACCGAATGGTTGGGCTTTGCCATACTGACTTGGTCGCTCGCGGGACTGCTGTTCTTCTGGTTCTCGTGCTGCAACCTTGTGCCGCGCGCCAACTCCATCTACCACAAGTACGAGGAGGAGTTCCCCGACGAGTTCGACAAGAAGAAACTGAAACGAATTATACCGTTTATTTATTAAGACCGTCTTACGACTGACAGACCGCGCTCCGCGCTGAAAGACAAACGACCGCACTTCGTGCTGTCTGACTGATATAGTATCGCTTGGAAATCAGTCGTTCAGCAAAGCGTCGGACAGCAAAGCGGTCGGACAGCAAAGCGATCTAAACATCTAAATTTCTATGTATAAAGCCTATTTTTTTGATATGGACGGGACGCTGTTTGACAGCATGCCCCACCATGCGGAGGCGTGGGAGCGGGTGATGGCTCGCCACGGCTTCCATTTTACACAAGAAGACTGCTATATTAACGAAGGGCGCACGGGGGAAAGCGTTATCTCCGAGGCGTTTAGGATGTCGGGAGCGACAGATGTCTCCCTGTCGGAGGTGCAAGCCATCTACCGCGAGAAGACGGAGTTGTTTCACTCGATGGGAGAGGTGCAGCCGATCGCGGGTGTGAAGGAGGTGCTACAATTCTTGAAAGAGCAGGGCGCGTCGCTGTGGATAGTAACCGGCTCGGGGCAGCAGACCCTTTTTGACGTGCTGGACCACCATTTCCCCGGTATCTTCGCCCGCGAGCGGATGATAACCGCGTTTGACGTAACCCACGGGAAGCCCGACCCCGAGCCGTATCTGAAAGCATGGGAACGGTCGGGATTCGCCAAAGAGGAGTGCTGCGTAGTGGAGAACGCGCCGCTGGGACTTCGCGCGGGCAAAGCCGCGGGACTATTCAGCATAGGCGTGAACACGGGACCACTGAAAGATGAATTGCTGTGGCAAGCCGGTGCAGACGAGGTATTCCCCGATATGAATGCACTGCTGGGATGGCTGAGGTCTCGCTTCGCGAGGTAATAAGTAATTCGCCCTTCGGGCTGTAATAAGTAATATCCAACTATGCATATTATCTATCATCTGCTTACCTCGCGTAGCGAGAAAAATAGCGGATTTTACTTGCATAATTCGTAAAAAAGCAGTAATTTTGCGCGGAAAATGGGAAAATGCTCTACATTCAACTCCAAACTTATAACTAATGTGAACTCGAAATAACGTTCAAATACATCGAAGTGATGACAATTCTTTTATTTCAACAAAAATTTCCAAAAATTATTCAAATATTTTTTCTTTATCATATAATCCCGACCGGTCGGGATGCAAGCATTCTCATATAATTAATCATTAATTCATTACCAAAAACCAATTTAGTCTTTGACTGCAGAAAATAGTTCGCCTATATCTGATACACGTAAACTACACATATATGATCATGTCGCATTCAAATAAGGAAGAACATCAGGAGATGATAGATGTGATGAGTGCATTCTTCGATGATGGAAAGCCACAAGTAGGTATTTTTTGGTACGACTATGCACATAACACCTTATTCGGCGTGCAGAAAGACGATGCAGACAAGTATGTGGAAGAGCGAGGCGTTGGCACACTGCATAAACTGCATAAAACCTACTGGCAGAAGCAACACCATCGCGCCATCGCCAAAGGGGACGAAAAATCCATCTTCTATGTGGAGTCCAACTATACACTTATTCCCCGAGGGCGCGTGTTTGTAAAGCCGGACGGGACATTGTTTGTAGCCGTCGGAGAGTGGATAAAGGGAGAAATTAACGGGCAGCAAGTAGTGGATGCTGAGAAGCTGCGAGAATTGTTAGAGGACGAGTTTAACCTGCCGGAAGGGTTTGAGTTTGTGGTGGATGAGCATTGGAACATTGGACATGGCTGGTCAGGAGATAAATTTTAGCAATATAAAGATTAAGGATGAAGGACAAAAGATTAAAGACTAAATAGTTTCGACTCGGGGAACTGTATGACGAGTGATCTACCGCGGGCGAGACGCCCGCGTCCCCAGTAGCAAGCCTTTTATCCTTTATTTTTCATCTTGTTTTGAAGTTATGAATATATCTTACAATTGGTTGAAGCGCTATATTGCGCTGACGGATGATGCCGAGACAGTGGCAAAAATCTTGACCTCCATCGGTTTGGAGGTGGGGACGGTAGAGAAAGTAGAGACCATCAAAGGTGGTCTGGAAGGCTTGGTGGTGGGAGAGGTGCTGACCTGCGTGGCGCACCCCAACTCCGACCACCTGCATATCACTACGGTGCGTCTGGCGCCAGAGGCGGAGCCTGTGCAGATAGTGTGCGGGGCACCCAATGTGGCGGCGGGGCAGAAGGTGATTGTTGCCACCGTGGGGACGGTGCTCTACAGCGGCGATGAGCATTTCACCATCAAGCGCGGAAAGATACGCGGCGAGGAGTCGTTAGGCATGATTTGCGCGGAGGACGAGATAGGCGTAGGCACTGACCACTCGGGTATCATCGTGCTACCCGCAGACACGCCCGTAGGTATGCCCGCGCGGGAATACTACCACGTGGAGGACGACATGGTGATTGAGGTGGATATCACGCCGAACCGTTCGGACGCGGCTTCGCACTACGGTGTGGCGCGCGACCTGTATGCGTACTATCAGGCGCACGGTCAGCAGGTGGCGCTCACGAAGCCGAGCGTGGACATTTTCGCCGTGCAGAGCCACGACCTGCCTATCCGCGTAACCGTAGAGGCAACGGATGCCTGCCCGCGCTATACGGGCGTGAGCATCAAGGGGGTAAGTATTCACGAGTCGCCGGAGTGGCTGAAGAACGCGCTGGGGGCGATTGGCATTCGGAGTATCAACAACGTGGTAGACGTTACGAACTTCGTGCTCCACGAGACCGGTCAGGCGCTGCACTCGTTCGATGCCGACAAGATAAAGGGCAACCATATCATCGTTCGCCGCGCGCATGAGGGGGAGCACTTCACCACGCTGGACGGCGTGGAGCGCACGATGTCGGCAGCCGACCTGATGATTTGCAACGAGGAGGAGCCGATGTGTATCGCCGGCGTGTTCGGCGGGCTGCACTCGGGCATCACGGAGCAGACGACCAACGTGTTCCTCGAGAGCGCGTATTTCGACCCCGTGAGCATCCGCAAGACCTCGCGTCGGCACCAGTTGCAGACCGACGCGTCGTTCCGCTACGAGCGCGGCTGCGACCCCAACAACACACTATATATCCTGAAGCGCTGCGCCCTCTTGATTCAGGAGGTGGCAGGCGGCGAGATAGCCATGGACATCACCGACAACGGGCAGACCGCGTTTGCACCGTTCCCCGTAACGCTCAACATCCCGCGCGTGAACGCACTGATAGGCAAGGAGTTAGGCGAGGAGATGCTAGAGACTATCCTGCGGGCGTTGGAGATAGCGATTGACTCGAAGGAGGGGGATGAATGGCAGGTGGCTGTGCCGCGCTACCGCGTAGATGTTCAGCGCGAGTGCGACGTGGTGGAGGACATATTGCGTATCTACGGCTACAACAACGTGGAGTTCCCCGAGAAGTTGAACACCAGCCTCTCGTACTCACCGAAGCCCAATCCGCAACGCTTGCAGACGCGTATCAGCGAGCAACTGACCGCACAGGGATTTAACGAGATACTCAACAATTCGCTCACCAAGGTGGCGTACTACGAGCCGCTGCAGGTGCTGCCGCTGGCGGAGTGCGTGAAGATAAAGAACCCGCTTAGCCAAGACCTCGGGGTGATGCGTCAGACGCTGCTCTTCGGCGGGTTGGAGTCGATACAGCGCAACACCAACCGTCGGAACAGCGACCTGAAGTTCTATGAGTTCGGCAACTGCTACCACTTCCACGCCGAGGCGGAGACTGCAGACGGCAACACGCTGGCGCGCTACACGGAGGAGCCGCACTTGGCGCTGTGGCTGACGGGCAATAGGAGTGCGGCATCGTGGTTGCGCAAGGAGGAGAAGACGAGTTTCTATGCGCTGCGCGCGTATGTCAACGGGGTGCTGACACGTATGGGTGCGAACCTTGACAAACTGACGCTGACACCGATAGAGGCAAACGAGTTGTACAGCGACGGGCTGGCTATTCAGGTGGTGCGCGGCAAGGAGGTTACGACCCTCGGCACGCTCGCGATTGTCAACCGCCAACTGACCAAGCAGTTTGATATAGATGCCGAGGTCTTCTATGCCGACCTATGCTGGAAGGAGTTGCTGCGCGTGAGCAAGCAGTTCAAGCCCGTCATCAGCGATCTGCCGAAAGCGCCGGAGGTGAAGCGCGACTTCGCCCTGCTGGTGGATAAGCAGGTGGCGTTTGCCGACTTGGCACGCGCTGCCTTCGAGACCGAGCGGAAGTTGCTGAAGAACGTGTATCTGTTTGATGTCTATGAGGGGAAGAATCTTGAGACGGGAAAGAAGAGTTACGCGCTCTCGTTCATCCTGCAAGACCCCGATAACACACTCAAAGACAAGCAGATAGACAATATCATGACGAGGCTGCAAAAGACCTTTGAGGACAAGTTCGGCGCTAAACTGCGGTAGTTCGAAGTTCTCTTTTTTCTAACAAAATCAAGTTTCAAGTACGTATAGTAGTTGTTGACACAACGAAATTCGTGCTTGAAACTTTTTGTATATCTTATGTTCCCTATTAATCTTACACTTTTCACACAATGAAAATAACGTTTGGGGAAGATATGTGCAAGTAGAAAGTATAAAATTTCTGTTTTATTTGTGTATTCCGAAAATTATTTGTATCTTTGCGGCGGTTTTTCACATTTGAAAACACAGTTATGAAAGTAATAGGTATCATACCGGCGCGGTACGGTTCGAGCCGTTTCCCAGGTAAGCCGTTGGTGGAGATAGGCGGGCGGACGATGATTCGCCGCGTGTACGACCAAGCGCGGCAGGCGATAGACACGGTGGTGGTGGCGACCGACGACGAGCGGATATACGACCATGTGGAGTCTTTCGGCGGCAACGTGGTGATGACGCGCACCGACCATAAGTGCGGCACCGACCGCTGCCTCGAAGCATACCACCATATCACTACCCCGCCCTTCCGCGAGCAGAACGAGCGCAACACCGTGATTGTCAATATACAAGGCGATGAGCCGTTCGTGCAGCCGGAGCAGATACAGGCGTTGCTGGACTGCTTTCAGGAGATGGACGGCGCGATAGAGACGGAGATAGCCACGCTGGTGAAACCTTTCACGGCGGACGACACGTGGGAGAACTTGGAGAACCCGAACAGCCCGAAGGTGGTGTTCTCGGAGGAGACGCACGAGGCGTTGCTGTTCTCGCGGAGCGTGATACCCTACCTGCGGGGCGTGAACAAGAGCGAGTGGCTCGCTCAGGGTAAACACTTCAAGCACCTCGGGATGTACGCCTATCGGGCAGACGTGCTGGAGCGCATCACCCAACTGCCGCAGAGCCGCGCGGAGGTCGCCGAGAGCCTTGAGCAACTGCGCTGGTTAGAGAACGGATACCGTATCAAGGTGGGCATCACCCATATACAGACCATCGGCATTGATACGCCGGAAGACCTGAAACATTTGACAATTTGACAATTTACGATTTGACAATTAAGGGCGTAGGCTCAATGTATAGAAAAACTATAAATTCTAGATTTTCTAGAAATTCTAGAGATTATAGAAAAAATAGGGAACTGACACTAACCAAAACTTAACCACTATGGCACAGACACCCACTCCCCATATCGGGGCACAATTAGGCGACATCGCCGAGACCGTCATCATGGCGGGCGACCCTCTGCGCGCAAAACTGATGGCAGAGAAGTTCTTAGACAATCCCGTGCAATTCAATAACGTGCGTGGCATGCTCGGCTTCACGGGCACACACAAAGGCAAACGTGTGAGCGTGATGGGGCATGGCATGGGTATCCCGTCGATAGGTATCTACTCCTATGAGTTGTATAATTTCTACGGCGTGAAGACCATCATCCGCGTAGGTTCGGCGGGCAGCATACACCCCGACCTGCATATCGGCGACCTTGCCATCGCCATGGGCGCTTGCACCAACTCCAACTACGCGGCACAGTATGAGTTGCCCGGTACCTTCGCGCCTATCGCAGACTTCGACCTCTGCCGCCGCGCTGCGGAGGCTTGCGAGCACTTCGGCTACCACTACAAGGTGGGCAACGTGTTCTCTTCGGACACCTTCTACACCGAGAATCCGCACAACGACAAGTGGATTAACATGGGCGTGATGTGCGTGGAGATGGAGGCACCCGCGCTCTATATGAACGCCGCCCGCAGCGGCAATAAGGCACTGGTTATCTGCACGATAAGCGATAACATCCTGACCGGCGAAGTTACCACGGCAGAAGAGCGTCAGAACAACTTCACCCACATGATGGATGTAGCATTCAGCCTTGTGTGAGGATGAAAGACCGCGCTTCGCGCTGTCCGACCGCTGCGCTGGAAGACCGTTTCACTGCCTGACCGCTAATGCTGAAAGACTGATTAACAATCTATTACAGAATAAAAGATATATGCAGAGGTACAAAAAGATTGTTATGCTCATGGTGCTACTTTGTGGCACTATGAGTGTCTATTCGGGTGAAACACCTACTGACAGCATTGCTCCACAAAAATGCCCTGTCTTTACGGGATGTTCGGGGGGTATGATGTTGCATTTGGGCTACCTGTTTGCGCCGGACGCGGGGTCGTTATTCGGGAATACGGTGTTCAACAGCATGGCGGATATGCCGCGCGGAGGCGTAACCTTCGGCATTGGCGGCGCGGCGAAAGTGCATTTCCTTGACCGTATCCACTTGGGCGGCGAGGGCTTTGTGAGCACCATGCCGCTACTGGGCAACAACTCGCAGATACGCACCGGATGGGGCGGCTTAGTGCTCGACTACTACTGGACGCGCGACCGCTTTCGCCCTTTCCTCGGCTTCACCCTCGGCGGCGGTAGCATGCGGCGGATGTATGACGGAGAAGATGCTACTACCGCCCTCGACCAAGTCGGGGCGTCCCCAGAAGGCGACCTCAACTACAACGCGTATTTTCGCAAGACGACTTTCCTCTTTGTGGGACCGTATGTGGGGTTTGAATATGCTCTGACACAGCGCGTGGCATTGGTCTGCCGATTGGATTACGTGGTGCCGTTTGGCAGAAACCTAACCGAAGAATACACCTACATGGCACCGTCAGGTCCTCGACTATATGTCGGGTTTATGTTCGGACATGCAAGGAAAAGGTGACAATTAACAATTAACAATTAACAATTAACATGCCTTGCTCTGATTACTCAGAATACTCAGAATACTCCGATTATTCAGAACAACAAGCAACATGGAGCGAAGCGTAGTTTCTTACACGAAGTTCCCAACACGAAGTTATTTACACGAAGTTTTATGGATAAAAACACTTGGATTGGCTTTTTATTGATAGCCGTGATTATTGTGGGTTTCTCGTTTATCGGGCGCCCTTCGAAAGAGGAGTTGGCAGAGCGCCAACGTATTCAAGACAGCATTGCCATTGCGCAGCAGCAGGAGCGCGAGATGCAGTTCATCTCCGACCAAATCAATGCGCAACTCTATGCCGACTCCGTTGCTAAGATACAGTCGGAGAAAGACTCCGCTACCCTCGCGCAAGAGTTGGAGGCGAAGGTGCAAGCCACCTACGGCGCGTTTGCACCCGCTGCCAAAGGTACTAATAGCCAAACGGTGATAGAGAACAGCAAGGTGCGCCTCTACGTGGACAGCAAGGGCGGACGTATCGCGCGCGCAGAGCTGAAGGACTACAAAGCCTACGGCGACACGCTGAACGACCTCTGCCTCTTCCGCGCGGATGAGAGCAAGTTATCCTACACGCTCATCACCGCCAACAACCGTATTCTGCAAACTGCTAACCTCTTCTTTGAACCTAACTGGCTGAACGACAGCACGCTCGCCATGCGCCTGCACACCAATGATGCAGAAGCGTATATCGACTTTGTCTATACCGTGCCAGCTGACGAGTATATGATTGGTTTTCAGATTGTTCCCCACAACATGCAAGGCGTGTTGGCGCAGAACGTCAACTCGCTGGAGATGCACTGGGAGCAGTTGATACCCCAGCAGGAGCGCGGGCGTAAGTTCGAAGAGCGCTACTCGCAGTTGCAGTACATGCTCGCCGACGGCAGCATGGAAACCCTCTCCGAAGCCAAGCATGACTCGCAGAAAGAGAGCACCAAAGTGCGCTGGATAGGCTACAAAGATCAGTTCTTCTCCACCGTCATGATTGCTGACGATGCCTTCACGAGCACCGTCCTCGAGTCCACGCCGCAGGGCAAGCACAGCGGCTACCTCAAAGAGTACAAGACCTCGACCTCCGTGGCGTTCGACCTCACGGGGCAGAAGACAACCGACTTCCGTATCTACCTCGGTCCTAACCACTACAACACGCTGAAAGCCTACGATAAAGGCGTGGAGAAAGCCGACCGCCTGCACCTAAAAGAGTTGGTGCCGCTGGGCTGGAAAGTGGTGTCGTGGATAAACATGATTCTCGTCATTCCGATGTTCGATTTGTTCACCTCTTGGGGCTTGCACATCGGATTGGTGATTGTGCTTATGACGCTGGTTATCAAGTTGATAATCCTGCCGTTTGTGTTCGCTTCGTATAAGTCGAGCGCGAAGATGCGCGTGCTCAAGCCGCAGATAGACGCTATCAACGAGAAGTACCCGCCCGAGAAGATGCAGGAACGTCAGCAGGCGACGATGGCACTCTATCAGAAAGCGGGCGTGAGCCCGATGTCGGGCTGTCTGCCGATGCTGTTCCAGTTCCCCGTGGTGATGGCGATGTTCTGGTTCTTCCCCACGGCGATAGAGTTGCGCGGCAAGTCGCTCTGGTGGGCAGACGACCTCTCCACCTACGATGCCGTACTCTCGTGGGGCTTCAACATCCCGCTTATTGGCGACCACCTGTCGATTTTCTGCTTGATGTTCACCCTCGTGAACGTTGCCTACACCTATATCACCATGCAGACGCAGAATACCGACCCGAGCATGAAGATGATGAAATGGATGATGTACCTCATGCCGCTCATCTTCTTCTTCACCTTCAACGACTACGCCGCCGGCTTGAGTTACTACTACTGCGTCAGCCTCCTGATGACTATTCTGCAAACCTACATCTTCCGCTGGGCAATAGACGACAAGAAAGTGCTCGCGCAGATGGAGAAGAACGCCAAGAAGCGTGAAGGCAAGAAGAAATCGGGCTTCATGGAGCGCTTGGAGCAGATGCAACGCGAGCAGGTGCGCATGGCACGCGAGAACGCCAAAGCGCAACAGAAGAGAATGCGGTAAAAAGACCGCGCTGTGCGCTGTCCGACCGCTTCGCTGAAAGACCGTCTTACGACTGTTCGACCGCGCTACGCGCTGAAAGACTTTATTAGTTTTGTATGTGAATACTGATAATGAATATGAACTACAAAAAGATATTCCTCGTAACCCTGTGCTTGGCAACAAGCACGGGGTTATTTGCTCAAAACTCTCCCGCCCCGCTCGCGGTGAGGGGGACAGGGGGCGGGGTACAACACGAAGTGCCGAACACGGAGTTCCCAACACGGAGCGAAGCGGAGTTAACCACACGAAGTTACAAACACGAAGCGTCTAACACGGAGCAAAGCGAAGTAAAAAGATACACTTTCGGTGATTTCTTCGATGCGTTGGACTTGCCTACGGTGTTGGGCGTGGGCTTTCGACCAGACGGGATAGAGAGTGCATCGTTCAACGCCGGTCTGCGCCTCGGCTGGCGACACCATAAGAACTACGGCACCTTCGTCTATCTGTCGTACAACCCCTATTCTGCCACCTACGACTCGCTCTTGGTGCAGAACACCAACGTGCGTAGCGGCGAGAACTGGTACCACGAGGTGAGTATCGGCGTGGGCTATCGGGTACCACTCGTGCGCGACATCCGCGGCTTCTACCAACATCCCTATTTCCACTCGTGGGACTTCTTCTGCGCCATCTGGCCAGGTGCGAAAATCAACGTAGTAAAGAACGTGGAGCCAATGTCAGACTCTCTACACTCCCCCTCCTACCGTCTCACCGACCAAACGACCGTCATCCCCACGCTCGGCTTCTCGGCGGGCGTGGAGTGGTTCGTGATGAGCAACTTTGGTATCTTCGTGGAGGCAGCGTATGTACAGCACCTCATGCCTACCGTGGTCGAGCAAGCCGCCATGGACCAAGGACGCATCCACCATCCCGCCGGACCCATCTCATTCTCCGCCGGATTGGCACTTTTCTTCAATTAAACGCTACTTCGAGCATCTTCTTCCGATGGATTTGGGATACAAGCATTCCCATATAGTTCCTCTTTACGACGAGATACAATAGTTGCCCGCCTTGTGCAAAAAGCGAGCAACTATCTTTTTTGTATATTAGTTTGGATTGGTTAGTTGTAGGCGGCTTCGCCGTGCTCGTAGATGTCGAGCCCTTCTTCCTCGATGCGGGGAGCGACACGCAAACCGAAGGTGAAGCGGATGCCATAGAAGAGGAGCATTCCCGCCGCGAAGGCATACACCGCTACGGTGAGCGCACCAACGACCTGCACCCATAGGCTGACGCCCACTTCCGGCGCGGCAAACAGCCCCGTGAGAATCGTGCCGGTAATCCCCCCTACCCCATGCACGCTGACCGCGCCGACTGGGTCATCGATATGCAGTTTCTGGTCGATGAACCACACACTGACGCACATCAGCAGCGAGCAGACGAGTCCAATCAGCGCCGCCGCGCCTATGCTGACGCAGTCGCAGCCCGCAGTGATACCCACCAATCCCGCCAGCACGCCGTTGCAGACCATGCTCAGCGAGGGTTTGCCGTCCACCAGCCACGTATAGACCAGCGCGGCTATACCGCCCACCGCCGCAGCCATGTTCGTCGTGAGCATGATATGCGACATGGAGAGCGCGTTCACCGCCCCTTCCGCCGCAATGGTCGAACCCGGGTTGAAGCCAAACCAGCCCATCCACAGGATGAAGACGCCCAGCGCGCAGAGCGCGAGGTTATGCCCGGGAATGGCGCGCACCTGCGTCCGCGTCTTGCCATCGGCACCCTTCACTCGCTTGTACTTGCCGATACGCGGACCTAAGACTATCGCGCCTGCCAACGCCAGCACACCGCCCGTGGCGTGCACCACCGTGGAGCCGGCGAAGTCGTGGAAGCCAAGGTCGGCAAGCCAGCCGCCGCCCCAGCTCCAACTGCCCTCTATCGGGTAGATGAGTGCGGAAATCAGCACGGAATAGAGCAGGTACATGGAGAACTTCGTGCGCTCTGCCATCGCGCCGGAGACAATGGTCGCCGTAGTAGCGGCAAAGACCGTCTGAAACATGAGAAAGGTCTCGGCGGGGATGGTGGCATCCTCGCTCATGCGCCAGATGCCATCGCCGTCGAGGTAGTTGCCATGGAAGAGGAATGCCCCGAAATCAAAGCCGTGGAACATCAGCCCGAAGCCGATAATCCAAAAGAGGACGGTGCCCGCCATGAAGTCGCAGAAGTTCTTCATGAGGATATTGGCAGTGTTCTTACTGCGGGTGAGTCCCGCCTCTACGAGCGCAAAGCCCGGTTGCATAAAAAAGACCAGCATTGCCGCCAGCAATGTCCAGACGGTATCTAATGAGGAAAGCATTTGTACTAATTATGAATTAAGAATGATGAGTTATGAGACCGCTACGCTGTCCGACCATTTCATTGACCGACCACTACGTTGTCCGACTGATTCACTATCCGATACTATATCAGTCTTTCAGCGAACGAAGTGAGCGGTCTGATAGTCGTAGACGTTCTTTCAGCGAACGAAGTGAACGGTCTGACTGTCGTCTTTCTACTTTTTCTCCGCAATCACTTGGTCGCCGTGGTCGCCGGTGCGGATGGAGTAGCAGTCGAGCACATCGGAGATGAAGATACGCCCATCGCCCACCTCACCGGTGTGCGCCTCGCGGAGCAGGACCTGAATGGTCGGCTCCACGAAGATGTCGCGGCAGATGATGGTGATACACACGCGCTCAATGATGTCGGTGGAGTACTGCACACCGCGATAAACGCGCTCTTGCCGTTGCTGCCCGATGCCATGCACATCGGAGTACTCAAACCAGTTGATGTCGGCTGCCAGTAGGGCTTCCTTGACCTCATCAAACTTGGTCTTGCGGATGATTGCTTCAATCTTTTTCATACCTATATAACTTTGTGTTGGGAACTTCGTGTTAGAAACTTCGTGTCATTAACTCCGTGTTGAGAACTTCACTTCGCTTCTTGTACTGCGCGACAGCCTTATTTTACATTTACTTTACTTACAGCTCGCAGGCTTTCCTATACGAACTCTCTTATAGCCCAACAGGGCTTCATAATCCGATTACTTTTCAAAAACGGCGGCAAAATTACGAATTATTTTCGAGACGACAAAATTGTTTTTAATTTTTATTGTATTTTACATGCTCTTTTTCTGTTTCAATCGGATTAAAACAAAAATAATAAGAATTTTAGACGTCATACACGAGTTTTTATCGGATTAAGGAACAAGGACACAAAAAACAATAAGAGAGACCTCGATATGCGAAAGTCTCTCCCTTTTTGGCAAAAAATAGATTACCTAATTTAACGTGAACTTGAAATAAGTTTCTTATACCCTCAACGCCTGCAATTTATTTATTTCAACAAAAATTTCCAATAATTATCCAGATATTTTTACAGTACTTAATTTGTAATGCTGCATCGCACGACCACAAATTAGCCGTTAATCAGTTGGTTTATTGCCAGCGCAGCCATAGCTTCCACCACAGGCACTGCCCTAAGTGCCACGCATGCATCGTGGCGTCCTTTCACACCCATTTTGGCGATAGAGGGCGTTGGTTTGAACACACAGCGGAAACATATAGGCGTGCCATCGGCTATGCCGCCTGCTATGCCGCCGGAGATACGGTTTGCCTCGCTCCCTTTCATGCCCACTCCTTCAAAACCCGTGCCGTAGTCAAACCCTTTGCAGGCATTGATACTCATCATCGCGAATGCCAACTCCGCTTGCAACTTATTGAAGATCGGCTCGCCCGTCCCTACCGGCACACCCGTGATCGTACAACGGACAATTCCTCCAATAGAGTCGCCTTCGGCTTGCACCGTTCGAATCACCTCATCAAAACACATCGGGTCGGTCTCGTTCCCTACTTGTACCAACTCCGCTTGTATGCTTATCCCTTTCAGTCGCAGCAGTTGCTTGGCAATACAGCCCGCCACCACTCTGCCGGCGGTCTCTCGCGCAGAAGCCCTGCCGCCCCCGCGCCAGTCGCGGATGCCGTATTTTTGCTGATAGGTCCAATCGGCATGACCCGCACGGTAGGTATGCTTCAGCCACTCATAGTCTTCCGGTCGCGCATCTTGGTTGCGGATGATAAAAGCAATCGGAGTCCCCAGCGTTACACCGTCCATCACCCCGCTCAGCCACTCCACTTCGTCCGTTTCCCGCTTCGCCCGCTGAGATACGCCCAGTTCTAACTCTCGTCCGGCTCGTCGGTCTAACTCTTGGCGGATCATCGCCATATCAATATGCAAGCCGGAGGGCACACCGTCCAATACACCACCGACAGCCCGCCCGTGCGATTCCCCAAAACTGGTGAATACAAACCGATTACCAAAACTATTCATATTTTATTTCATTGGTTATTAACAAAAATCGCCCAACCGAACGGTTGAGCAATTCCTCAGTGAACCAGCTGGGGCTCGAACCCAGGACCCCATCCTTAAAAGGGATGTGCTCTACCTGCTGAGCTACTGATTCTCCTCTTTTTTCAAAGCGAGTGCAAAGGTACTGCTTTTTTTTGATATATGCAAATTTTTTACACTCTTTTTTCTCAAAAAAGCGTTTTTTAGAGGAAATTTGATACGCTTATTGTTTGTCCTCTCTGCTCGGTTCTATTGATAAACGGGGTCTATAAAAGAGAGCGCGTCTCACGACGGGCTCTCTCACAACAATAATTTACAAACAATCTAAAATTTTTACATTATCTTCAACCGCCCACTCGCTCCCGCGACCGCTGCGGCTGGAAACCCACCTAATTTACGATTTACGAATTACAATTTACGAATTGCCATTCGGACACCGTAGTATAGGGGATTTTATCCTTGTTTCCCTGCGCGTAAAAGGTGTTTTTAAGCGCAGGGAAAGACTATACTGCATTATTGCAGGCGTACACCCATTACGTTGTACTTCACGCCATCGCGGAGGATGACGAGTTGTCCGTTTTCGATGGTCTTCACAGCGGGTGTCTCTACGGCTGCACTGCTGATAGCGGTAGAAACTCCCTCGCAGTTGGTACGGAAGTCTTTCAGCGTAACTGCGCTCTTCACTACTACATCATCCAAGAAGAAGCGTGCGGAGCTTGCTTGTGCAGCTTTGAAGGTAATCTTCGATTCTTCTGTTGCATCTGTGATATCGATAGTGTAGGTACTGAATGCAGCATCTGTTAAGGTTACAGACTCCACGGAAAGTTTACCTGCGGAGATAGAGAGACTCAGCGAAGAGGCATCTCCTTTCCATGCACCAGCACGGAAAGTAAGTACGGCATTGCCTGTCAAACCTGTTAGCGCAGGTGTGGTCGCACTACCTTGGGCACTGCTAGAACCTAATTTTGCACATTGCTTTGCACCACCTTCTTTTGTAAATGTCCAACCAGTATTGTCCGTTGTTAGTGTAGAGGACGCGATGGTGCCATTCCAAGAACCATCATTTCCACCGGTACCATTAGTTTTATCAAATGTTTCCTTGAAGTACTCTTTTGCCTCTCCATCTGCCGTTGCAAAGACTGCATGGTAGGTAGTGTTCTCTGTAACCACGGGTGCAGCGCCGGTGGTGGTAAAGAGGTCGTCGGGTTGAGTCTGTCCTGCGGTAGAACCGAGGTTATTCGTACTCCAACCCACAAAGAGCGTAGAGCAAGAAAGGGTGTTATCCGCAGGAGCAGTGGGCAATACGGTTACTTTCTCGCCCTCAATCACACTCGCAGTAGGTTCTCCTGTTGTATATGCTACGCCATTTACCACCCACGAGATGGTGTATGCTTGTTTGATGGTGGCGGTGAGGGTAACGGCTACGGATTTCTCGCCGCTGGTGAGCGTGAGGGTAGCAGTGTTCTCGCCTACGGTCAGTACGGGGGTGATTGCGATGCTACCGCCCTCTGCGGGGAGTGTGTTAGTGCTTAATGTGAACGCTGCATCGGCGGAGAGGGTAACGATGATGTCCTCGGTCAAGTTCTTGGCAGTTACTACTAGTGTTTCGGAGGGTACAGTACCCACAAGGCTGGAGATATTGCCAAACGCAACGCTCTCTGCGCAAGTGAGTAAGGGATTCGTGTTCTCCAGAATCTCCACTATCGTGTTGCCTGCGCCAAACTCGTAGGTTGAGTTGTACTTAGTCATCACGCCCTTGGCAATCACCACATCGCCCACGTTGGCACCGTTAGTTTTGCAGCGGAAGAGTTGGAATTGCGCAGAGGTGGTCGAACCGTCGTCAGAGATGTTGTAGGTGATGTTGTTGTATGTATCGCTCCATGGCGTAACAATCTCGCTCACAATACCTTTCACGAACACTTCGGTGGTCAGGTCTTTGCCTGCGACAATCAGGGCGATTGCCTCGGCTACGGTGTATGCCGTCTCTTGAGTGTTGGCGATGGTCTTGACGGTGATGTCGTAGGTAGCGGTTTTCTCTTTGTAGGAAACGGTAATGGTCTTGGTGCCAGCGGTAGTCATGTCGGGCGTGGAGAAAGTAGCCTCGGTAGTAACATCCGTTGTTGAAGCATCGTCCCAAGTAGCGGTAACGGTCATGTCGTTGTGGTTGAAAGTATCGCCTTTCCAGAACTCTGCGGGAGTGCCGCTGACGGCAATCGAAGTGAGCGTCTTAGCAGCGGTAACGGTGAGACCGGTTACTGTATAAACATCGCTTGTAACATCCTTACCGGCTGCATTCTTTACGCTTGCCATGACATCTACTGAGGTTATGCCCGCTGTGAGAGGGTCGGGATCTATTTCCCATGTGATACCCTCGGTGATAGCTTGGGTACTACCATCGCTGTAGGTGCCTGTTACTACCAAACCATCTGTGTTAAGGCTTTCGCCTGCCATATATGTTTTTTTGGTAGGAGTGCCGGAGAGAGCGATTGTGCTAAGGGTGGCAGCGGGAGTATTATCTGACTCACTGTCAATTTCCATGGCACAGATATAGCCTGCCATAACGGATGTAACATTAATAACCACAACACCGGTATTGCCATCCGCAGCAGGGGTAAAGGTTACTTTGGTCGCTTTTGTCCAATCGCTACCGGCACTACTATTTTTGATAACAGTAGTACCATCTGATGTGGCGGGTTTTCCACCTATGGTTACCGAAGGTGTAACAGAAGTACCACCTAAGTTCAGCCAAAGGCGAACTTCGGTAATCTTCGTATTCCCATTGAAATTCCAATCAGAGGAGGAGGTTAGAGTGATTTCGCCATTACCACTTTTCGAACCAAACTGAACACCAGCGTAGTTCTGATTGTTATAATTGTTTAGAGCAGTGGCAGTAATATTCCAACTTACGCCGCTTAATGTAATGTTATTCCCTGTTGAGGGTTTTGCATTGAAAACATGCTGATAAGTAGCAGTTTCAGCCCACAGGTTTGTTGCGCATGCTAATAGCATCGCAGACAATAAAAGAGTTAATTTTTTCATAATTTTTTAGAAAGTTAGTTATTAATTGTTATTTAATCGGTATCACTATTTGTATATTGGTTGCCAGCAAAAAAACTATTGGAAGAATCAAATATGCGCTGGTTTCATTCCGCCAACGGGTCTTATTCATTAACATGTAATTAATGTGCTTTTTACCAATTCAAATATTTTTCATAACGGGATTTGTTGGATTTAAAATCCTTTGGCAGTATTTTCTCCTTGATTCCATAATTTATTAAATTTATGAATTGACAATCTGTGTTGTTTTTTTGGGAAAAATGGTATAAATTCCATAAGTAAGCCGCTGCCGAATTGCTCACGCAAACTCTATGTACATCGTATCGGAAAGCATTAAATTCCGTACAAAATATATTACGGGTCTTTTTTAAATAACAGATATAATCTAAACAGCAAAATAATCTATCTATGCTATGTTCTAAATCTCCACCATGGAAATCTTTACCATACCAGTTGGGCACATAGTCCACAATATACATAGCATGTTGCAAATCCTCATCAAATCTAATTTTTTCAAGGAGTCTGTAGATAAAGTCTGCACGTTTAACTTTTAAACTCTTTTTCCATTGGATATAAACAAAAACGCCACCAATTAGAGCAAAAATTAATGAAATAGCGCCTGAATACTGATTAAGGAACAGCAGCGCTTGCAAAATAAACGGATGAATGTTTAAAAGTATCATAATTATACATACCAACACCGTTGGTGAAATTAAATTAAGTGTTCTTTGAATAAAAAAGTAGCGTATATCGTTGATTTTTAGCAACTTTGCAGTTCTCTAACCAACAAAGGTTATTCAAATTACTTTTTCCATAATGTTTTTTGTGTTTAATGGTTAATTAGAGTTATTTAGTTATGTCGCCCTTACAGGGCTTGCATTGCGGGGGTGTTCTTTTTTTTCGTAGGGGCTCGCCCCTACGCTGTGTTATGTCGCCCCTTCGGGGCTTGCATTGTTATTTTTTGCCCCAACGGGTCGGGGCGTACTCCGGACAGAACCCGCGTTCCCAATAAGGGTTGGAGATAGGTAGTGGGAAACAATAAACGACCCTCTAAATTTACACAATAAAAGTGGCGAAAATAAAGGGAAAAGGCATAGAAAAAGTGTGTAAATTTAGAGGGTCGTCTAAACTTACACACTATGAGAATGGTTGTGGAGATAGCAAGGGCTATCGGAATACGGCGCAAAGGTAGTACTTATTTTTTATATATGCAAATAAAAGGACATGTTTTCATAAAAAATTAACAAAATGCGGCATTTAGTCCTATTATATTCACTTATACAATTATTCCGTGCATAGGGCATCGGTAACGCCCTATGCACGGAATAACCAAGAAATGATGACTTACAGACCCAGCGACTGCTTCAGCGCGGGGATGCGGGCTTCAGCCGCAGCGGTAGCCGCCTTATAGTCTGCCGTGGTAGGCATCTGCGCGGGAATCTCAAGGTAGAATTTAATCTTCGGCTCTGTACCAGAGGGTCGCACGCTGACCTTCAAGCCTCCTTCGGTGAAGAACTGGAGCACGTTGCTCGTGGCGTTGAGCGCCATGGTGATAGGGCTCTCTTTCCACTCGCCGTTCACTAAGTCTTTCTGCACCAGTGTCTTGTAGTCTTTCACGCACACTACCTTCTCGCCATCGAGCTCAGCAGGTGGAGTTTGGCGGAAGTTAGCCATCATCTGCTGGATCTCCTCTGCCCCAGCCTTACCCGGGCGTACCACATTGATGGTCGCCTCGCGTTGGAAGCCGAACTCCTTGTAGATATTGAGCAGGTACTCATACAGCGTCATGCCTTGGTCTTTCGCTGCAGCAGCAATCTCGCAGATGAGGCAGATAGCCGACGGCGCACATTTGTCGCGCACCTTGTCGTAGCCCAGCCAGCCGAAACTCTCCTCGCCGCCGCCGATGTACTTGTGCGTGCCTTCCCACATACGGATACGGTTGGCTATCCACTTGAAGCCCGTGTACTCATCGGTCAGCGTAACGCCCTCTTTATCAGCAATCTTGCGTAACATCTCGCTCGTTACGATGGTCTTCACGAGGTAGTTCTCGGGGCGCATCTTGCCGAGGCGCTTCATCGCCTTGATGTTGTAGTAAGCGAACATCATGCAGGTCTGGTTACCGTTGATAATCGTCCACTCGCCCTTGTCATCGCGGCAGACCACTGCCAGACGGTCGGCATCAGGGTCGCTGGCAATCACGAGGTCGGCGTTGAGTTTGGTACCGAGGTTCATACCCATCGTCATCGCCTCTGCGTTCTCGGGGTTGGGGCTGACCACTGTGGGGAAGTTGCCGTCAATCACCATCTGCTCAGGCACCACGTGGATATTCTGGAAACCCCACGAACGCAGGCACATTGGCACAATCTGACGACCTGCACCATGCAACGGCGTATAGACGATGTTCAGGTCTTTCTGGCGCAGAATCACATCTTGGTCCACCATGCAGGTCTTCACTGCCTCCATATAGGTGTAGTCCATCTCGCCACCGATAATCTCAATCAGGTCTTTGTTCGCCGTCCATTTCACATCGTCCATCGTTACCTTGTTCACCTCGTCGATGATACCTTGGTCATGCGGCTGCAGCACCTGCGAACCATCCTCCCAGTACGCCTTGTAACCGTTGTACTCGCGCGGGTTGTGGCTTGCCGTTACATTCACACCACCTTGGCATTTCAACTCGCGAATGGCAAAACTAATCTCCGGCGTAGGACGCAGACTCTCAAACAGATAGACCTTGATACCGTTGGCAGAGAAAATGTCGGCTACGGTCTCTGCGAAGAGGCGACCGTTGTTGCGGCAATCGTGCCCTACCACAACGGCTACTTGCCCGTTTTGCACGTTCTTGAAGCCGTCCTCTGCCTGCACCTTCAGCAGGTAGTTCGCATAGCCCTGCGTAGCCTGTGCCACGATGTACTTGTTCATACGATTCGTACCCGGACCCATGATACCGCGCAGACCGCCCGTACCGAACTCCAATGTTCGGTAGAAACTATCCACGAGTTCTGTCTTGTCCTCGGCTTCCATCATTGCTTTCACTTGTGCCTTGGTCTCGGCATCGTAGTTACCGTCCAGCCAACCTTGGGCAACGGTCATCACTTGTTGTAACTCTTCCTGTGTCATAGCATTAAATTATTTTACGATTAGACAATTTACGATTTACTATTTACTATTTACTATTTACTATTTACGATTTACGATTGTGCGCTTGCTCTGAATTTTCGGAGTAATCGGAGTATTCTGAGTGCTCAGATTATTCAGATTACTCAGATTATTCAGATTACTCAGAGCATACGCTCTCTTAATTCTTAATTCTCAATTCTTAATTAAAAAACAATCTCCTTCCCTTGACAGAAGCGGTGCTTTATCTGCCTATCATCCCCCAGATAGACAAACCGCTCCAACCGCTGTTTCAGGTCGTAGGGTGTTGCCTCTTTCGGCAGAGCATTGAGGGGAGCATCCTCTATCACCAGCGCGTCAAATGCATATCCTTTCTCAAACGACCCCACTTTCCCGAAGAAACTGCCTCCGCCTTTCGTAGCGAGGTAGAAAGCCTCCGAGAGTTTGAGGAACGGTTCCGCCCCTTGCGTCTGCGCGTAGCGCAACTTGCTCATCTCCACCGCGTATTGCATCACGCGGAACAGCGACAGATGGTGTCCGCCCGATATGTCCGTACCCAACGCAACGGGCACGCCCTCTTGCAGGAACCGACGCACTGGCGCAATGCCCGAACCGAGGTTGCAGTTGGAAGTCGGGCAGTGCACAGCATACACTTGGTTTTCCCGCATCAAGCGCAACTCCTCCCCCTCCGTGTAGCAGCAATGCGCCATCAGCGTAGGTGTTTGCCCAAACAAGCCATAGCGGCGGTAAGCATCGCCATAGCAGGTCGCTTGCGGCTCCAACTCGCGTACCCACTGAATCTCCGACCTGTTCTCGCTCAGGTGCGACTGCACAGGCAGGTGATGTCGTGCCGCGAAGTCGCCCAACGCCCGCAACATCGTAGGCGTGCAAGCAGGGATGAACCGCGGCGTAACAATAGGCTTCACCCGCTCGTAGCCCGCCACGTGGGCTGCCAACCGCTCCATATCTCGGATAGCCGTCTCGGGGCGGTTCGCCAACGCCTCAGGGCAGTTTCTATCCATCCCCACCAGCCCGATATACGCGACCATCCCCGCCTCGGCAAACAAGTCCGCCAGCAGGCAGGTCGCATTCGCGTGGGTAGTGGCAAAGACAGCAGTCCGCATCGTGCCGTGCAGCCATAGGTCGTGCACGAACTGCCGATACATCGCGTCGGCATAAGCAAGGTCAGCATAGCGTTCTTCCTCGGGAAAGGTGTAGGTGTTGAGCCACGGCAGCAACTCCATGTCCATCGCAATCCCCATGTTGCGATACTGCGGCGCATGCACATGCAGGTCGTTCATCGCGGGGATAAGCAACGCCTCGCCAAAGTCCCGCACCTCTGCCCCTGCATACGCTTCGGGCAAGGTCTCATATACCCCCTCTATCGTTCCATCCTCCGCCACGACAACATATCCCCGCTCCAAGACGCAAAACGCCTCGGGAGTAGGAGTAAACAATATGTTCGCGCGATATATCATCATGGATAAAGGATGAAGGATAAAGGATGAAAGACTTAATAGGAATCAACTCACTTTTTGCTCTTCCATTTACGTTTCAACATTCGCAACTTAACATATAAATTTTTAATTATCTCATCTGGAAGTATAGTATAAGGCGTTTTTCGGAAAATCATACGTGGAATATATTCCAACGTAGAACCATATTTCTTTTTGTATAATGCAACGCCACCTGTATTAGCACAATCGCAACCCATACGATGAAGCAACAGCATAGCCTCCCAATTCATCAGTTCATTCGGGTTGTATTTCTGATAACGTTGATAACTTGATGCTGTGTACCAAATCGTCTGTGATTTACCGATAACCCAAATACCCGAACTCATCACTTGCATTTTGTCATTCTCGTCCTTTCCTACTACTTGTAACATCAAAACATCTTTTGGGAAAAGTGTAGAACATAGACTATACAACTCTTTATAATTCTGATAACGTGCCCCCTTTTCTCCGTGTCGATGGCTTACATCATTTATCTGGTCTACATGTATCTTTACAAAATCCGCTATCTCATCACGAGATTTAATTTGACGCATGGATAAACCACATTTGCGAGCTTTATTGATGCAATACTTACATGATTTATATTGTAATCTATCCCAAAGTACGTTCTCTTCTGCTTTCAAATCTATAGTATATACCGGTCTGCCAATATGTTCTATTCCTTCTAAAATTGGATCATAATAAAGATGCTCCGATATCCATTCTTTGTTCGTGTAGTCTTGGCGCAATGCCCAATCATCCACTTTGATAGCGCGTGCAATACCACTTACAAAAGCCCATTCTGCTAATTCTTTATACATTTGCACACGCTCTGCTTTGCTGATAGGAACAAAAGAAACGATACCCTGTGTATAGGTCCCTGTTCCCATAGGTGGGGCGTATATATAGCCACCTATTTTACGAATACCACAAAACACCCCCCCACTGCTCCTTCGTAAGTAATCTCTACAACAAAAGGCTTACAATGGTATGTCTTCTGTAAATGTTCAAACCATGCCCTTGTATGAAAACACGTTGCATCAACAGATTGTTCTATTCGTGCCCACAAAGCATCAGTCGGTTGTATATGCAGAAATGTGTACATATTTATAGTAGTCTAACATCTTTTAGCGCGAAGCGCGGTCTTTAGTCTTAAAGAACGGCATCAGCACGAAGTAGTTGACTATGCCTGCGAGGACGATGGCGGCTATGCCTGCCCACTCCTCGGGCATGGTGCAGAGTAGCAATAGGTGGAGGAACGCAATCTGCACCACGTAGTTCACTGCGCGTCCGACCAAGAACCCGCCTGCGTTCTTCAGGCATGGTTTGGAGCGGAAGGTGTAGAAACTCGTAAGCAGGTAGTTGCTCACCATCTCCACGCAGAAACCTATCGTGAATGCCAGCGTTACATATCCATGCAGGTCAGGGCAATAACGCTCAAACAAATCCAAGAAGACATAGTAGATGCCATACTGCATCACCGTCCCAATGGCTCCCACCACGGTGAAACGCACCGGTGAACGATATTTACGCGGCAAACGCCCTGTCCATGTACGCATACTTTCAATGATTAAAGACCGCTCGCTTTGCTCGCTAAAAGATAAAGGATAAAAGACGAATTACATTCGTTGATGGGACTCAGAGTCGAAACTATTTAGTCTTTATATCTTTCATCTTTTAGTGCAACGGTCTGATATCTTTACCCCAGTGCTGCCAGCATTTCCTCCATGGCGTCTTGCAGGCCTTCGGCGTTGCGTCCGCCGGCGGTAGCCATCTGCGGTTGTCCGCCGCCGCCACCTTGGATATGCTTGGCGGCTGACTTGATCATCTGTCCGGCATTGTGCCCTGCCTCCACTAAGGGCTGCGAGAGGAAGACGGAAATCATCGGTTTGCCTTCCCACTGCGTGGCACCGACAAGAGCAAACTTCACATCAGCAAAGTGTCCTTTGAGCAACGGCAGCACGCCGCGAATCATACCCGGCTCCACATCGCCCGTGATACGCACGAGTTTGATATTGTGGTAATCCTCCGCCCGTGCAATCAGTTTGTCGCGGTAGAGTTCCAGTTTCTCCACCATGAAAGCCTCCACGTCTTTCTTCAACTGCGCATTCTCGCGGATGGCTTTGGTGATGGCAGAGGTGAGGTCGGGCGCGTTGTTAAAGAGCGCGCGAAGCCCCGTCATCACATCCACCTGTGCATAGTATAACTCATCAGCTTTGGCAGCCGTAACGGCTTCTATACGGCGGATACCAGCGGCGATGCTCGTCTCCATCACGATACGCACGGAGCCTATCCGACCCGTGGAACTAACGTGGCAACCGCCGCACAACTCCACCGAAGGACCATACTTAATCACGCGCACATCGTCGCCGTATTTCTCGCCGAAGAGCGCCATTGCCCCCATCGCTTTCGCCTCGGCTATCGGTGTATGGCGCGACTCCTCAAGGCGGAAGTCGGTACGAATCAGTTGGTTAGCCAACTGCTCCACTTGGCGCAACTCCTCTGGCGTAACTTTCTGATAATGTGAGAAATCGAAGCGCAGCGAGTCAGCGGTAACAAGGCTACCTTTCTGCTCCACGTGGTTGCCCAGCACTTGGCGCAACGCATAGTGGAGGATATGGGTGCAGGTGTGGTTGCAAGCGATGGCTTGGCGGCGTGCGTCATCCACCTTCGCAATCATCTTGGCAGCAGGGTCGGCGGGCAACTCGGTGCAGATATGCACGGCGAGGTTGTTCTCGCGCTTGGTATCAAGCACCCGCACATTGCCCAGCGTACCCGTGTCGCCTATCTCGCCACCCATCTCCGCATAGAACGGGGTCTTGGAGAGCACCACTTGGTAGAAGGTCTTGCCTTTCTGGCTCACTTGTCGGTAGCGCAGAATCTCTGTCTCCACCTCCAGTTGGTCATAGCCCACAAACTCCGGCTCGCCTTCGCGCAAGATAGTCCAGTCGCCTAAGTCCTGCTTGTTGGCGCTGCGTCCCATCTCTTTCTGGTGCTCCAGCGCGCGGTTATACTCCTCTTCGTTGGTGGTAAAACCGTTCTCGCGCAGGATGAGTTCGGTCAGGTCAAGCGGGAAACCGTAGGTGTCTTTCAGCGTGAAGACATCCGTACCAGAGATCTCCTTGCCTTTCGCCTCTTTCATCAGTTTGTCGAGCAGCGAGATACCTTTCTCCAGCGTGCGGAGGAATGCCTCTTCCTCGCTCTTGATGACGGGGATAATCTGCTTCTCCTGCGCTTTGAGTTCGGGATACGCATCGCCCATGTCGTCAATCAGTTGCGGCACGAGTTGGTAGAGGAACGCTTCGCGTTGGTTCAGGAAGGTGTAAGCATAGCGCACGGCGCGGCGCAGGATACGGCGAATGACATAACCGGCTTTCTCGTTGCTCGGCAGTTGCCCGTCGGTGATGGCAAAGGCGATGGTGCGTATATGGTCTGCCACCACGCGCATGGCGATGTCGGTCTTCTCCTCTTTGCCGTACTCGCAGCCGCATATCTCGCCGATACGACGGAGCATCGGTTGGAAGACATCGGTGTCGTAGTTGCTCTGCTTGCCTTGCAGGGTGCGCACCAAGCGCTCGAAGCCCATGCCGGTGTCAATCACCTTCTTCGGCAGCCCCTCTAAGGAGCCGTCTGCCTTGCGGTTGTACTGCATGAAGACAAGGTTCCATATCTCTATCACCTGCGGGTGGTCTTTGTTGACCAACTCGCGCCCGGGCACTGCTTGTTTCTCCGCTTCGTTGCGGCTGTCCACGTGTATCTCCGAGCAGGGTCCACAAGGTCCCGTGTCGCCCATCTCCCAGAAGTTATCGTGTTTGTTGCCGTTGAGGATATGGTCGGCAGGCAGGTGCTTTGCCCAAATAGCCGCTGCCTCCTCATCGCGTGCCAGCCCCTCGTCGGGCGCACCTTCGAAGACGGTTACATACAGGTCTTTTGGGTCGATATGAAGCACATCTACGATATACTCCCACGCGAAGTCAATCGCACCTTCTTTGAAGTAGTCGCCAAACGACCAGTTGCCGAGCATCTCGAACATCGTATGGTGGTAGGTATCGTGCCCTACCTCCTCCAAGTCGTTGTGCTTACCGCTCACGCGCAGACACTTCTGCGAGTCAGCCACACGCGGGTACTTAATAGGGTCATTGCCTAAGATGATACCCTTCCACGGGTTCATACCCGCGTTGGTGAACATCAGCGTGGGGTCATCTTTGATTACCATCGGCGCGGAGGGTACTACTTGGTGTCCCTTCGATGCCATAAAATCCAAAAAGGATTGACGTATTTCTTTTGCTGTCATATAAGATGAAGGATTAAGGATAAAGGATGAAAGACGAATTAGTGTTTGATAGACGAAAGTAACTCAGTCTTTCAGCGAACGCAGTGAGCGGTCTTTTGTCTTTTAGCGTTAGCGGTCTTTTATCCATTATACTGTTGTTTTGAAGTCCATAAACTCGCGTCTGGGGCGGCGGTCTTCTCTGTCCTCACGCAGGGTGAAGGGCAAAGGGTCTTGGGTCAGTTCGGCATTCTGCTTCCGCGTATGCAGGATGTCTATCGCCGCGTAGAGCGCATGGGCAAAACTCAGGTGGTTGGCTTGGTTCTTGCCCGCGAGGTCGTAGGCAGTGCCGTGGTCGGGCGAGGTACGCACGATGGGCAGACCTGCCGTGAAGTTCACGCCGCTCATGTCCAGCGTCTTGAAGGGGATAAGCCCTTGGTCGTGGTACATCGCCAGCACGGCGTCGAAATGGGTGAAGTGCCCGCTGCCGAAGAAGCCGTCTGCCGAGTATGGACCGAATGCCCATATCCCCTGCTCGCAGGCTTTCTCTATCGTCGGACGAATGATGGTTTGCTCTTCTTCCCCAATCAGCCCTTTGTCGCCCGCATGGGGGTTAAGCGCGAGCACTGCGATACGCGGCTTGCGCACGGAGAAATCGCGCTGCAGGGTCTCGTTGAGCAAGGTCAGTTTCTGCAAGATATGCTCTTCGGTTATCTGCGCCGGCACTTCCGCGATAGCCACATGGTTGCACACCAGCGCTACGCGCATCGTCTCGCTCACCATCATCATCAGGCTCTGCTGCTTCGCAGACGATATTTGACCGTTCTGCTGTCCGGGTGCGCAGGCGTCCCCGCCTGCTGTCTGACCGCTTTGCTGTGAATCAGTCTGATAGCGCGTAGCGCGGTCTGACAGCGTCAGTGGTCTGACAGCGCCAGCGGTCTGACAGTCTGCAAACATCGCCGTCAGGTACTCCGTATGTCCCGAGAAACGGAAACTATCCGATTGGATATTCTCTTTGTTGATGGGCGCGGTAACGAGGGCGTGCACCTTGCCTGATTTCAGGTCGGCACAGGCACGTTCGAGGGCGGCAAACGACGCTTGCCCTGCCTCCGGCGTGCTCACCCCCAACTGCACGGGCGTGGTGTCGGGATAGCAGGTGATGAGGTTCAGTCGCCCGTCTCGCGCCTGCCCCGCGTCTTGGATAAGGTTGAACTGTATGTTCGTGTACTCCTCGCCCAAGGTCTGCGCATGCTGTTTGGCTACTTTGGCATTGCCGTACACGATAGGACGGCATATCTCCGTGATATGCGGGTCGCGCAAGGTCTTGAGAATCACCTCATATCCCACGCCGTTGATGTCTCCCGCTGTGATTGCTATGGTTGGTTTCATAATCTTCTTTTGGATAAAGGATGAAGGATAAAGGATTAAGGACTTATTACCTTCGTATTTGAGTTTTCAGAGTCGGAACTATTTAGTCTTTGCTCTTTTATCTTTTAGCGAGTGAAACGAGCGGTCTTTTATCCTACGAAATCTACTTTCTCGTACTGCAACTTGCTCAGGTCGTAGGGCTTACGCTCTTCGTCTTTGTAGCCGAGCGAGATGATGCACAAGATGGTCTTTCCCTCCCACGCAAGTCCTTGTTCTTGGCTCTCGAGTCCTTGTTCTTGGCTCTTGGCTCTTGGCTCTTGGCTCTTTGTTCCTTGTTCCGATAGTGCCTTCTTCACCAACTCTTCCGCGCCTTCGCGCTGATACACCTGACACCAGCACGCACCCAGTCCGAGGTCGGCTGCTGCGAGCAGGATATGCGCTGCGGCGATGGCACCGTCCGCCTGCCATGTGTCGCAGAGCGAGGTGTCCAGCGACACCACGATAGCCGCCGTAGCGGTCTGAAACATACCGCTGCCGTACGTCCTGCAACCCGCAAACTGCCGAATAACCGTCTCATCGGTTACCACCGTGAAGTGCCACGGGTTCAGTCGCTTGCCGGCAGGCGCCATCAGTGCACACTGCACGATATAGTCCAGTTTCTCGCGCTCCACCGGCTGCGCCGTGTATTTGCGGTACGACCGCCTATTTCTGCATAGTTCTAAAAAAGATTCCATTATCAATACTCAAATAGTAAATAGTTCAATAAAAATCTGCCCGCAAAGTTACTGCTTTTTTTTGATATATGCAAATTTTTTTATCATAGCAACAAAAAAAGTAACATTCCGGCATTGTCTTATTTTCTTCCATCTTCTTAGACTTTTCCGATTAACCAACGACCATAATCGCAATGAACATTTTCCAAGATATGCCGATGTGTTCAAAGATTTTCCATGTATATCCAAAATTTACATAGTCAGAATGATAGAAAATGCTTTTTTTTTGTGTATTCCGATTTTTTTTCGTACCTTTGCGCGGTCTTTTGTTCACATGCGCATCTATCCGAAACTATATATTCTATTCCTACTCCTGCTCTTGTTGCCTTTTGTGGCACGGGGGCAGGAGGTTGTGAGCGATACCTTGTTGGCAGCGCCCGTGGATAGTTTTCAGACTGAACCGCCCAAGCATGCAGGGGGATTGGATGCGCCGGTGGAGTATGTGGCGAAAGACTCGATCGTGCTCCTCGGGACGGGTATTGCGTTCCTGCACGGGGAGGCGGATGTGAAGTATCAGCAGTTGCAATTGACCTCGGAGTATATGCGCGTGCACATGGACTCAAACATGGTGTATGCCAAGGGTGTGCTGGACACGGTGGAGGGTGAATGGAAAGGCAAACCCGTGTTCAAAGACCACAACGACACCTACGAGTCGGACGAGATAACCTACAACCTGAAGACGCAGAAAGGCTATATCCGTCAGGTAGTTACGGAGCAGGGAGAGGGCTACGTGATAGCCGACCGCACGAAGAAGATGGAGGGCAACACGATGATGATGGCAGGCGGTATGTACACCACCTGCGACCAGCATGAACACCCGCATTTCTACCTAAAAATGACCAAGGCGAAGGTGATGCCGGGCGAGTATATTGCCACGGGCCCCGCCTACATGGTGGTGGGCGATGTGCCGCTGCCGCTGGCGGTGCCTTTCGGCTTCTTCCCGTTCACCAAGCAGTACTCCAGCGGACTTATCATGCCGAACTTCGGCGACGACAGCAGCCGCGGACTATACCTGAGCGGGTTGGGCTACTACTTCGCCATCAACGACTATGTGGATTTGCAGGTTACGGGCGATATCTACACGCGCGGCACATGGGCAGTCCGCGCGCAGTCGAAATATGTTTGGCGCTACAAGTTCAGCGGCAACGTCAGCATCAACTTCCGTAACGACGTTACGGGCGAGAAAGACATGCCCAACTACTCGCAGGCACGCAACTTCAGCGTCCAATGGACGCACACGCAAGATGCGAAAGCCAACCCCTACTCCACCTTCTCGGCGAGCGTGAACTTCTCCACCTCGGGCTACAACCGCAGCAACATCAACGCCTACTACAACCCCGAACTGAACTCGGAGAACACCAAGAGTTCTAACATCTCCTACACCCAGCGTTTCCCCGACAGCCCGTGGAGCCTGTCGCTCTCGGCGAACATCTCGCAGCGCACGAAGGACTCCACACTCTCGCTGACGCTGCCCGAACTGAGCGTGAACATGAGCCGCGTCTATCCCTTCAAGCGCAAGAAGCCCGTGGGCAAAGAGAAATGGTACGAGAAAATCAGCCTCAACTACTCCGGCAACGGGCGTATCGCCATCAACAACGTTAAGGAAAATGAGTTTATACACACCGACTTCCTGCGCGACTGGCAGACGGGACTCAAACACTCCATCCCTATCTCTGCGTCGTTCATGCTGTTTAAGTACCTGAGCGTTACGCCGAGCATCAACATGACCGACCGCATGTATTTCCAGCGCGTGGACCAGACTTGGGACGAGCAGGAGCAACAACTCCACCGCGACACCACCAATGGGTTCTACAACGTGTTCGACTTCAACGTCGGCGTGTCGCTCAGCACCAAACTATATGCCTTCTACACGCCCGTCAAGAAACTCTTCCCAAAGGGCAAAGTGGAGAAATTCCGCCACGTGATAACCCCCTCGCTATCCTTCAGTTACCACCCCGACTTCGGTAAAGCAGGGTGGGGCTACTACGGTGCCTACGACCAGCCGGTGTATGAGGCGGAGACCGACCCCGCGACGGGGAGGAAGATACAAAAGATAGACGAAGCCGGCAACCCGATGTTTGTTCATCAGACCTACTCGCGCTTCCCGAACGGCATCTACGGCAACGCCGGACAGGGAGCCGCCGCTGCACTCTCGTTCTCATTAGGCAACAACCTCGAAATGAAGATTGTGAACAAAGACGACACGACGGGCAAAGCGCCCTTCAAGGTGGTGAGCCTGATTGATAACCTCAGTATATCAGGCGGTTACAACTTCATTGCCGATTCGATGAACTGGAGCAATTTCTCCGTGAACCTGCGTATCAAGATACCAAAAGTGAACTACACCATCAACCTCAGCGGGCAGTTCGATCCCTATATGTATGAACTCAACGCATTAGGGCAGCCTGTGCGCACCAACAAACAGTATTGGCACAACGGACGCTTCCCTCACTTCCTCGGCACCAGCACCAGCTTCTCCTACACCTTTAATAATCAGACCTTCCAAAAATGGTTCGGCAAGGATAAGAAAGGCAAAGGCGATACTCCCGCGGATGAAGAGACCAACATGGACGATATCACTATCGGCGATGACGGCATGGCGACCAACGGCAAACTGAACAAGGGCAAAGGCAAGCAGAAAGAGGCGGAGGTGGACGACGGGTATGTGAAGACCGATTTCCCGTGGAGCCTCAGCGTCAGTTACACCCTGCGCTACGGGCAAGGCAGCGAGTTCGACTACGACAAGATGTACTATAAGATGCAGTTCACCCACAACCTCTCTTTCTCCGGCTCGCTGGGCTTCGGCAAAGGATGGAAAGTGAGTGCGTCCACGAGTTACGACTTCAAGGCAAAGAAGTTCGCAAGCGCCAACTTTAACGTCAGCCGCGACCTCCACTGCTGGAACATGACGGCATCGTTTGTGCCCTTCGGACCGTACAAGAGTTACACCTTCCATATCGGTGTGAATGCGTCTATGCTCGCCGACCTCAAATACGACAAGTCGAGCACCCAAAGCACCAACAAACGCGTGGATTGGTGGTAGGAATTTAATTAAGAATTAAGAATTAAGAATTAAGAGTTTATGATAGTAGAAAACGAAAAAGTAGTTACCGCCACTTACGAGATGTTTGTGGACGGAGAAAACGGACAAGAAGAGTTGATGGAGCGCGCTACGGCAGAGCACCCGCTGGTCTATTGCCACGGCTTGGGCATGATGCTCCCGAAGTTTGAAGAGGCACTGGCGGGCAAACAGAAAGGCGACAAGTTCGACTTCCGCATTGACCATACGGATGCCTACGGCGAGTACGATGAGGAAGGCGTGCTGGATTTGGACAAGACGATGTTCTACAACGGCGACGGCGAGTTCGACAGCGAGCGCGTGTATGTAGGCGCTATCGTGCCGATGAACACCGTGGACGGACAGATTGTGAACGCACAGATTCTGGAGATTAGCAAGGACAAAGTTACCATTGACCTCAACCACCCGCTGGCGGGCGAGAACCTGCATTTTGTGGGCGAGATTATCGACCTGCGCGATGTAACACTCGCGGAGTTAGACGCACTGCGCCATCCGCGTAAGTGCGGCGGCTGCCACGGCTCCTGCAACAGTTCATGCGGCGACTCCTGCGGAGGATGCGATAGCGGCTGCGGAGGATGCGAATAACCGGCAATCTGGCAACGCACCAATGCAACAATAGAGTCCCTGCTGCTTACTTGTTTTTGTCAAGTATTATTGTTCGTTTTGGTATATAGCTCACGTTAAGTGTAAGTCTTATAGCCCGTTTGCCCATTGGAAGAGAAAGTCGCGGAACTCCTCGGCATTGCGAGCAGGCGGGTTGTCTTCTTTTTGCGCCACGCAGGTGAGGTAGAAGCAGAGGTAGGTGGCAGGGCGGAAGAGGCACACTAAATTAGGCGTTTGGGCGAGTGCACTTTCTGTGGCGTACTCTTTGGGAATGAACACGCCTAACCCAACCGTCTCTTTGGTGTATTTGACGGTGTCGTTGACGGGCCAGTCGGTGCCCCATGAGCCTAACACGGTGCCCTTGTGATAGGAGGCGTCCGCAAAGATAAAGGAGCCCGGGCATAGGTCGGGGTTCTTGAACGGCACCTGTTGCACGCCGGTGCAGAGGCTGTCGAGGGGCTCGGAGAGGAAGACCTCGCAGCGCATATCGCGGTGGTGCGCACGGAGGGTGTAGCGGACGGTCATATCAACGGTCTTACCTTCGGTCTGCCAGCCTTTGACGCTCACCTCCATGGCGGCGCTGTCATTGGTCTGATAGACAATGCGTTGCGTGCGGCTCTCCACGGGCTCTATATGGCGCATCTTGCCGTCTCGCCACGGCTTGACGCTACCCACGCCGATGGTGCCGCTCACGCGGAGGACATCGTCGCCATAGTGGTCTGCCAACTGCTCGTCGGTGGGGTACCAATAGGACGTGGGCAGCTCGAGGCGCGGGGTCTTCTTGGCATAGACATCTATGGTCTGCTTGCGGTCGAAATAGATACGATACGCCATGAGATCGGACTCTAATGCCACGCCGTGGTGGTGCAGTTGGTGGTAGGTGTCCACCTCGGGCGAAGCCGTCCACTCGGTGATGGGCACGATATAGCGCGTCTGCCCCTCGGCTTCCATCACGCGGAAGCCCTCCATCAGGCTGTCTGCGGGCGTTACCTTGCGCCAGAAAGAGGCGATTACTTGCGGCTCGGTGTTCGCCGCCGGTTTGCTGCAAGACGCAACAAGCCCGCACAACAGCAGGCTTGCAACGATATAAGAAATGTTCTTTTTCATAGTCCGATGATGTTTTTCACGGTAGGAGCAATAGTGAAAGGCTCGCCTTCACGCGGGATTATCTCTACATTCTCCACGCGCAACCCGTTCGTTTGGCGGATAATAGCCCCTTGCTCAGCCGTCATGCGGATGTTCTTGAGCACCACATTCTCTATCTTCATCTCGGGCAGACCGTTGAAATACATCGCGCGTGCCACATTGCTGCCGATAACATCCTCAATCACGATGTTCTTAAACTGCGGCGTTTCCTCGCTCACAGCGGGAGCCTCCGCATTCATGCGGGCTGCCAGTTCTTCCTCGGTCTCCTCTCCGGCTCCCTTGCCGCCGTAGAAGAGGTCGAATAGGAGTGCCTCGTGGGGGATGTTAGCCATGTGGACGTTGCGGATGTAGATGTTCTCCACCACGCCGCCGCGTCCGCGGGTGGACTTGAAGCGCAATCCCACATCGGTACCGATATAGAGGTTGTTGGACACCTGAACATTCTTGATTCCGCCGGACATCTCCGAGCCGACTACGAAGCCGCCGTGCCCGTGATAGACAGTACATTCATCCACAATCACATTCTCCGTCGGGATACCGCGGTCGCGACCGGGTTTGTTCTTGCCGGACTTCATGCAGATGGCGTCGTCGCCCACATCGAAGGAGCAGCGCGCAATCACCACATTCTTGCACGACTCCACGTCCACGCCGTCGCCGTTCTGCGAATACCACGGGTTGCGCACATTCAGGTCGCACAGAATCAGGTTCTCGCAGCACATCGGGTGCAGGTTCCACGCGGGGGAGTTCTCAAAGGTAACGCCCTCCAAGAGGATGTTACGGCAGCCTACAAAATGCAGCAGCACGGGGCGCAGGAACGAGTGAATCTTTTGCCACTGCTCGGGGTCGCCCACCACGGGCACATTTTGGTCCTCGCAGAGCGTTGCCGCATAGAGCGAAGCCGAATCGGGATACCATGTGTTGCCGTCTTTCGAGAGCACACCGCCCTTCTGCAAGTGGGTCTTCCATTGCGAGGGGGCTACCTTCGCACGCTTGAGCGGACGCCAGTACTCGCCGTTGCCATTGAAAGTACCTTGTCCGGTGATGGCGATGTTCTCTGCATTGAACGCCGAGAGCGGCGACTGAGAACGCATAGTGGGTATGCCCTCGAACCATGTGGCGTAAATTGGATAGAGGTCGAACTGTGGGGCAAAAGAGATGAAACTGTTCTGTTCCGTATAGAGCCGCACATTCGATTTGAGGGAGAGCGGACCGGTGGTGTACACGCCCGCGGGAATCACTACCGTGCCGCCGCCTGCCTCGTGGCAAGCGTCAATAGCGGATTGAAGCGCCTCGGTGGTGAGTGTCTTACCCGTGTTGTCTGCACCGAAATCCAGCACCGAGAAAGTGCGGTCGGGGAAAGTGGGTACCGGCACAGTCGGCATATCGAAAGACGCTGCGTTGCACAGCGCGTCTATGTCCGCCTGCGTGGTCGTCTGATAAGGCGAGGTAGCGGTGCATGCGCTTAGCAGCAGACCGCTGACAATAGCAGAAGCAAGAAGGGAAATTGTTTTTTTCATGATAAGACACTCTTTTGTCGGCGCAAACAAAAGCACCGAGGATTGACATTGATTTTTCGGTGCAAAGATACGGAATAATCCTCAGATAGATGTGGATTATTTTATGGAATAGGCATAAAAATTGACGAAGGATAGCCAATCCGGGTCAAAAATAGTCCGTTTGCGGGTGCAGACTCTCCGGCGGCTCTGCGGTCGCGCGCTGCAATCACCGTTTCCATGTCGTCCGCATCGCGCTTGCCGTAACCAATCTCAAAGAGCGTACCGACGATGGCGCGCACCATATTGCGCAGGAAACGGTTGGCGGTGATGACGAAAGTGGCTTCCAGCACGTTGCCCTCTTCATCGGTCTTCTCAATACGCCAATAGGCTTGGGTGATGGCGCAGAAGAAGGTCTTGACATCGGTCTTGGTGCGGGAGAAAGATTGAAAATCCTGCCTGCCGATAAGGCTGTTGGCGGCTCGGTTCATCTTCTGAAAGTCCAGCCCCTTGCGTACGCGCGTGCGCGTTCCTATGTGAAACGGGTCTTTCTGCGTGGTGATACGGTACTCGTAGGTGCGGGAGAGGGCATCGAAACGCGCGTGGGCATTGTCGCTGACGGGGACGATACGCCGTAGGGCGATGTCTGACGGCAGTATGCCGTTCAGACGAAAAACAAGATGCTCGGTAGGGAAGGTATCAGGCAAATCCACATGCGCCCACATCTCTTCGGCATGCACCCCCGCGTCTGTCCTACCCGCCATCACAACAGGCGTCGGTTGGCGCAGAATCAGCGATAGCGCACGCTCCAACTCACCCTGCACAGTGGGCGATTCGGGCTGGCTCTGCGAACCTTGATACTTGCTGCCGCAATAGGAGAAACAGATGAAATAGCGCACTGTGGGGAATTAAGAATTATGAATTAAGAATTAAGAATGAGGAGTGCCCATGCTCTGCATATTCTGAGTGCTCCGAATACTCTGAAAACTCTGATTATTCCGAGCACTTCGATTACTCCTTACTTTTCCCTTTAAGAGATTTCAATAGGCTCTCCCCGACCTTGCTCAGTTCAGGCGAGAGGCGCAGCGTGTAAGCCGTGGCAAGCCCGCTGCCGCCCAAGAGCACCGAGCGGGCGATACTGCTCCACCAGATATTCTCCATCGGCAGGAATCGCAACCACAGTGCGTTGAGTGCAAAGAGCACCACCAGCAACACAATGGTTTTCAGCGCATTGCCGTTGAGCAACCGCAAATGGCAGGCGAAGCGGAGAACCATCAGTGCAAGGGCAAAATAGAGGCTGTTCGAGAGCAGAGTGCTGATAGCGGCACCTTCCATGCCGTAGAGCGGAATGAGGTAGTTGTTCAGGCAAAGCGACGCCACGGTCAGAATCAGCGAGAACAGCAGGGAGAAAGCATAGTAGCGCGAGAAAGAGATAGTGGTCAGCGAGATGGTGCAGGTGGCAACAATAAGTTGTGTCAGCGAGAGGATAAACACTACATTCCGTGCCACCGCGTAGGTCTCGCCATTGGGCAGGATATGGAAAATCAGGTCTATGTTGCACCAAATCAGGAAGAATAGCAGCCCGCCAATCAGCAGTAGGTTACTGCTCACTTGGTGCACCAGCGTCTGCGCCTCCTGCTGATTCTGCTCCTTGGTGGCGCGTGCCAACTGCGGCGAAGCGATGGCGGTGAGCGACCGATAAGGAATCGAGACGATGACCGCGATATAGGTCGCGATAGCGAAAATCCCCGTGTAGTCCAGCCCCATCTTGGCGGTGATGAAGAAAGAAGATAGCGTCGGTCCCAATGCCGCCGCCAGCGCAGAGACAAAGACAAAACTCGAATACCGCGCGTAGTTCTTCACTAACGGGATGTTTGCCCGCAGGAACTGCCAATCGGGGCGGAAAGAAATCTGCCCGAGCGCGATGAGGTAGCCGAGGTTGATGAGGGCAGCAATGCCGTAGTTGGCGCAGACCGCTACCACAAACCCGTCTAACGACAGCACGCGAAAAGCATAAAGCAGATAGCACGCCAACATCCCGAGGCGCACCACCACTTCGCGCACCATACGGGGAACGACAATGCGCATCAACACATTGCAGTTGGTCTCAAAAATCGTCTGATAAAGCAGGAAGAATGCCAGCGGAAGCACCATGTAGTAGTAGTCCAAGAACAGCGGCGACTTCTCGCCGAACCACTGCCCCAACGGCACGCGGCATGCCCAATAGAGCAGGGCAAACACAAGAAAGCCGACCAGCGGTATCACCACCGTCCAGAAGAAGAACCCATGGTCAGTGTTAAAGGAGGTGCGGTCTATAGGCCGCACCAATGTTTTTCCCCCTCTATTGATGTCCGCCTCTTGCACCTCTGTGGTGCGGTCTGGAGACCGCACCTCCTTTACCGCCCGCGACACAGTCGGGGCGTCCCCAGTGGAGCGAAAATAAGGAAAGAACCGAATGATAGAAGACGAAGTCCCCAACTGCGCAAGGCTGACAAAGAGCGTGGCGGCGTCAATCAGGACGCGCGTGAGCCCAATCTCCTCTGCGGTGAGGAAGCGGGTCAGCACGAAGAAGGTAGTGAAAAAGCCCACCGCCACCCCAAAATAGGTGGCGATGGTGGCTTTGATACTCTGTCGTGCTATGATACCCATAGGTAAACTCCGCTTCGCTTCGTGTAGGAAACTTCGTGTTATTAACTTCGCTTCGTTCCGTGCAGTAATAGCCCCGAAGGGGCGACATAACATAGCATAGGGGCGTGCCCCTATGTAACGGACGACCTCCGTTACGAGAGCCCCGAAGGGGCGACATAACTAAAACTTCTCTTCGTGTACAGCGCAACGCGCTTTACTCAATCCCGAGCAGTTCAACCTCGAAAATCAGGGTCGAGTAGGGAGGAATGCTGCCGGCATTGCGGCTGCCGTAGCCCAACTCCTGCGGGATGTACAGTTTGAACTTCGAGCCTACGGGCATGAGTTGCAGACCTTCCGTCCAGCCGGCAATCACTTGGTTCAGCCCGAAGGTAATCGGCTCGCCGCGCTCTACGCTGCTGTCGAACACCGTGCCGTCAATCAGCGTGCCGTGGTAGTGCACTTTCACGCGGTCGGTCGCACTCGGCTTCTTGCCTTTGCCCATCTTGATGACCTCATATTGCAAGCCGCTCTCGGTTACCTTTACCCCCTCGCGCAACGCGTTCTCGGCAAGGAACTGCTCGCCTTGCGCCTTCGTGTCGCCGTATTTGAGGTTGTTCATCGTGCTCTCGATATAATCACCTGCCGACTGCATAGTGAACTGACTATCATGCCCGTACAAACCGTTCACGAAACCTTGCTTAATCAACTCAAAGTCCGTTGCCAGCGCCGACTCGCCGAGCAGACCTTGTCCTTCTTGCTCCTTGATACTCTTGCCGATTTGCTCGCCCATGTTCACCAACTGCGGGTTCTTCACGCGCTGTTTCAGCCCGTAGTTGATGTTCGCAATGAACTCTTTCTGCATAGTACCATCGGTGTCGTTCATCAGCACATACATCTTCATCTGGTCGCCGTTCAAGAGACCGAAGGCGTAGTTAAGGCTGTCAATGAACGAGCCGAGCGTTACGGTCTTCGCTACGCGCGGGCAACTCGACTTGATGGTCTTGCCTGCCACCATCGTGGTGTCGCTCATGGAGTTGCGATAAGCGGTCTGGAAGAAACTGCGGGCGTCGTCCACGAGCATCACGGTCGTGTCGCCGTTCAGACCGTTCACCAGACCTTGGAAGAACAACTTCTCGTTGAAGGTCCATTTGTCGTTCTCTGCCAGACCTTTCTCCTCGGAAGCCTTGGCTGCCGCACCGATGTTCCGCCCCATCTTCGCTGCGTCGGACAGTTCCTCCACCTTACCGTCGTAGCCTGCTTGCAGGGCGTCAATAAACTCGCCTACCGACTCGTCGAGGTCTTTCCCCTCTGCATCGGATAATTGGTACATCTTCAGTTGCGCGCCGTTGATATAGCCGAGCGCAAAGTTCATCGAGTCGTTTTGACTCGCCAGTTCGGCATCCTGTGCTTTGTAGGTGTTCGCACAACCTACCATCGCCAATGCCAATGCAAAAATACTAATCTTTTTCATATTAGTGGTTAATGGTTAATAATAATTGTTCAGTTCCTGTTTGCCACGTTGTGTTAGTCAGTTTCTTCTTCTGGGGACGTCCCGACCGTGTCGCGGACGGTAAGTTAGTCAGTTTCTGTCGGCGCTCCGCGTTTAACATGCAATGCCAACATGCAATGCCCTCTTAATTCTTAATTCTAAATTCTAAATTTCTCCCCTATTCAATCCCAAGCAACTCCACCGTGAAAATCAGTGCGGCATAGGGCGGTATCGAAGCGCCGGCGCCTTGCTCCCCATAGCCCAACTGATAAGGGATGAATAGTTTGTATTTCGACCCGATGGACATCAGTTGCAGACCTTCCGTCCAGCCCTTAATCACTTGGTTCAGCCCGAAGGTGATAGGCTCACCGCGCCTGTAACTACTATCAAAAACCGTGCCATCCACCAGCGTACCCTCATAGTGCACCTTCACTTTGTCGGTGGCTTTGGGCTTTTGTCCGATGGTGGCTTCCAGTACCTCATACTGCAATCCGCTCGCGGTTACCTTCACGCCCTCACGCTTTGCGTTCTCTGCCAAGAATGCTTCGCCTTGTGCCTTCGCCGCACCTGCCACTTTCGCCTCCAACTCCGAGAAGAACTTACCCAGCACCTGCTGCGCCTCTTGGTAGGAAATCTGCGGCTGCTGCTTCTCCAGTACATCCTTGATTCCCGCTGCCAAATCGTTGTACTCCAGCGACTCCACGCCGCTACTCATCAGGTTCTGACCCATGCTCAGACCTATTGCATAACTGATTTTATCCATAATTGTCTTTGTTTTCTTTCGATAGGTTTTGGTAGGTTTGTTTGCGATAAATCGTGCAAAGGTACAAAAAAAATCGCACCCGTGCAAATAATTATGCTATTTTATCTCCTTTTTCTCACAAATCTGCCATAAAGGGCAAAAAAAGAAGGCTGCCTAACCTGTCGGGGACTAACCGGTTAGACAGCCTCTCTCTTTACGTCAGAATGCTTCTTCGGACGGCATCAATGATTAGTTGGCAGCCGTTTGGATGGTAACACCATCCTTTACTACTGTAAAGTATTGCGTAGCCACGCCGGTGCCATTGTTCTTCTCCACCCAAGCGGATGCAAAGTTGCTATCAGCCGTTACGTTATCCAACACCAAGCGACAATTAGAATAAGAAGTAACTAACTCGCTGTGTATCTCGAGCGCCGCTTTGTCAGTGGGATCCGAAGAGTGGAAAGCACAATTTTTGAGTGTAATATCGTAGTTGTTCCACGTGTTGGTTTCGTTATATACGAGCAGGGCTTTGCCTTTCGTATTAAACGTGCAATCCTCAAACAGATAGGTACCTGCTACATAGAGCCACAAACAATACTGACGCTGTTCCGACTGGTCAAACACGCAGTTTTTGAAAGTAGCCTGCGGGGCATAAATAAAATTCAAGCCTTTGATAGTGCAGTTCTCCATATACACTTCATCGGTATGTTGAAAACCTTTGTAGTTGGTTTGTCCGCATTGTACCGTGAGGTTTTTCAAAGCCACCAAATCTGCGTTAGAAGGGGTAGCATTCACAATGTCGATTACCGTATTTTCACCTGTGCCCTCTACGGTAAGTGTTACATTGGTCAGGTTAGAAGGAAGTTTGACGGGTTCAGCAGTCTCCGGCAAGACAAGATTGACTTGTGTTTCTCCGGCAGAGATGGCATTGGACACGATAGCAGCCACATTCTCGGTAGTAGCTGATTCAGACGAAATCTGATAGACAATAGTAGCGTCCCCGTTATTATTTTCTATGGTAACGGCACCTGTCTGACGTCCCACAAAGTTATTTACATTATGAGCAGCCAGAGTGGTGTAGTTCTTGTAGTTGTGGATAGCATCTACGGTGATGGTTACGTTCTCCAATGTGTTGCCGCTTACCTCGCAGTTAGCCCCTGCACATCCTACGATGCCGCCCATATCACGGTAGCCCTTTATCTCGACATCTTTTACCGTGCAGCCGAGTACCTTGTTGCCGTTCACAGTATAGCCGATGATGCCGCCTACCTTATCACCATTATCCCATTCGCCGTTGAGCATCTCCGGGGAGGATACAATCTGACCGTTTTCTACCACGCAGTTCTCAATAACAGTGGAGTTATCGCCCTCGTTGTATGCGCAGATAGCCGCTGCATAGTGCGTGCTGCTAACGCTGAAGTCTTTGATGGTGAGGGCTTTCACGGTTGCCGATACCATGGAGCCGAACAAGCCGGCGGTAGCATGGTTGGTCGTATAATCCACTGCATTCATATTGCGGATGGTCTTGCCGTTACCATCGAAAGTGCCCTTAAAAGAGGTACTTGGTGTGGACAAGAGATTGCCTATCGGCGTCCATCTGGCATTGCCGAGGTCAATATCTTTCATCAGTTTTACGGTCTTGCCTTGGAAACTGTTTGGGTTGGGAGTTTTGTTCACCTCTTGGGCAATCCATGCCAGTTGGGCACCATTGGAGATCTCATACTCGCCGGCTGCATTGGGAGTAACGGCAGTTACCGTCTGACCATCCCAGATATCCAGCGTATATTCGTCCACAAAGGTCTCGTCCACAATGATATTCACGTCCACGGGGTTGGTGAAGATAGCGCCGAGGATGTTCGTGCGGTAGTTGCGTTGTACGGGCACGTTGGCGTAGGTATGCACCACAGGAGTGCCTGCCGACTGCCAGGTCAGCGTAACATCCGTC
>JAXDTJ010000043.1:0-49651 GCA_034090015.1 Paludibacteraceae bacterium
TACAAACTCGCCTTTAGCGGCGGCGACCCCCATGGGGGTCTGAGTATTAGAGTATCTTAAAAAAATATAAATAGATTTTGTTTCTAAGGAAACCAAAAAGTGTCAACGATGTCTTGATACATGACAACTAACCACTAACCAAAGCTCTGCTTTGGAAACCGTCAATATATATACTTAGGTCATGAGAAACCCTCACATGCCTTACCAACTCCGTCTCCTCCACTGCCGGCAGGGCGTCCAGTTGTGCGAAGTCGTAGGCATCATCCGCCCGCGCGAAGGGGTCCACATTGATGTACCCCACATTAAACGAGGTCATGTTTTGGAAGAAATGCGAGCCTTGGCTGGGGTCCACGCGGAAGTCCTCCAGCGAGCATTCCACCAGCGCTTTCGCCTCGCTGATGTCGCTCCACTGCACGGGCACGCCCAGCGTCGGTATCTGCGACCCCCAGCGCCCGAAACCTATCAGCACATACGGCGTCCCCGCGGCTTGACACTGCTTGTTCCAAGCCCGTATGGTCTCTGCCATCTCGCGGGTGCGAAGGATGTCGAATGCCTCTTTCTTCAGGTAGATGATGTCCCGCACGCCCTCCACCTTGCCCACGCCTAACGCAGAGCCGGCAGAGATGATAGGCTGTGAGCAATCCACATGCTCCCAGTCCACTTTCGCCGTCAGTCCGTCCGCCGAAATCGGTCGTATCTGCAGCACATGGAACACCACGGGCTCATGCTCCAGATTAACGGCAAACTCTATCTCCACAGGGCATTTTATCTCTGCCTGTGCCACCTCCAGCAGGCGTTTCACGATGTCAGCCAGAGGGAAGGTGTTGAATTTCAATTGCGATGCAAAGGTGATGAAGCGCGGTCCCTTCGGGTAGCACGAGTCCACAATCCGCATGTTCTCCATGTCGAAGGTCGAAGCCACCAATCGCAGCGACGGGAACAACCCTTCGCATTGACTGATAGGTATCCGCTCAAGGTTTACCCCGTCGTCCACCGAGGTCTTGAAGCGCTCCGGCTGCAGAGACAGCGCGTACATATACTGTTGCGTCTCGCGCATGGTCAGGTCGGGCGTCGAGGTCTGCATCACGTGCTTCGGGTGCGCGGGCGAGAACCGCAGCACTTGGTCGCCGTCCACCACCGCTTTCCCCAGTCCGTATGCCACCTTCACTATCCCTTCCTCGGCTTTCTCGTACCCCACGGGGTAGAAGTTGATACTGCGTGCCACGCCGCTTATCACGGGGAAGTAATAGTCGCCCTCGCGCTCACCGCACACCTCCTGCACGATAATCGCCATCTTCTCCTCCGATAGCACATTGGCGGTCGAGGTGATGTACCCGCGCGACGCCGCGTAATAGACCGATGCATACACCGACTTTATCGCCTTCGACAGCAGCCGCAACTCTTGGTCTTCGTTCTCCGTGTGCGGTATCATATAGGTGGAGTAAACCCCCGCAAACGGCTGATAATAAGAGTCTTCCAACTTGCTTGAAGAGCGCACGGCTATCGGCCTATGCGACACGCGGATGAAATGCCGCAACGCTTCTGTCAACTCGTGGGGCAGGGTAGAAGCCACGAACTCCGACAGTATCTCCTCGTCCGAAATCTCCGAGTTTATCACATACTGCAAGCCGTTGTCGTGGATGAATTGGTCGAAATAATCCGTGGTAATCACCATTGTCCGCGGCACGAGGATACGCACACCCTCCCATTGGTCGTATAGGTCGTATTTCTGCAAGATATGGTTCAGGAACGCCAGTCCTCTGCCCTTGCCGCCTAATGCCCCGTTGCCGCAACGCGCGAACCAGATGGTGTCGTTGTAACTCTCGGGATGGTATTTCGCCACCACGCCCTGCGCTTGGTTGATACGGTAGTCGTGGATGGTCTTCACATTGATATGTCTCACGCGCTCGATGTCGCTGTCATCCTTGATGGTCAGCGGGCTCACCTGCTGCCCGATGGCAAACAAGCCGCGGGCGAAGAGCCATTTGCTCAGGTAGTTGTTGTCGCTCAGGTAGCGGAATGCCTCGGGCGAGATGTGCGCTATCAGGTGTTCAAACGCCTCCAAGTCGTGCGCACGACCTATCTCCTCATGGGTGCGAGGGTCGATGGCAACGAAGTCCCCAAAGCCGAACTCACGCCCGATGTAGTCGCTCAACTCTTGCGTCAGCGTCTTGCTCTTCTTCACGATGAAGCCCACGTGCATCTGCTCTGCCATCGCCCGCATGCTCTCCTGCGAACTCTGCAACAGGAATGGCATGGTGGGGTTGTCGTGCCGTATCAGCCGGCACAGTTCCAAACCCGCATCCAACTGCTCCGTATCGGCGGGGTCGCCCTTGTGACGCACGAAACCGATGTCGGAAATCACGCCGATGATATTCTGCTTATACCTATTATATAGGTTCATCGCCTCGTCCAAACAGGTCGCCATCAGCACTTTTGGACGCGCCCGCTTCCGCACTATCTGTTGCTTCTCGTTCAGCGCGTCTTGTATCGCTATCTTGTTCTGTTGCAGCACCAACTTATAGAGCAGCGGCAGGTAAGTCGAGTAGTAGCGAACCGAGTCCTCCACCAAAATAATAGCACGAACACCCTCGGTCAGGATGTCGTGCTCTGCATTCAGTTTGTCCTCTAATAGTTTGATAATGGCGATAATCAGGTCTGCCGAGTTGTTCCAGCAGAAGAAATAGTCTATCGGCGACGCGCTTGAGTGCTCTATCTGCTGAAACGCTACCTTTGAGAATGCCGACAGCAGCACTATCGGCGTCTCCGGCGCCATCGTCTTCATCTTCGCCGCATCGTCAAACACGCCGTGTGCCCCGTTGCTCACAATGATAATCAGGTCAAAACCTTCCCCGAGTCGCCCTAAGGCTTCCCCGGTGGTCTCTGCGCGGAGGATAGCGGGCGGGTTGCTCAGGTTGAGTTCAGCGTACTCTTGCGCTATCTGCACATCGATATGACCGTCTTCCTCTAACGCAAAGCTATCATAATTGTTGCAAACAAGCAGGATACGTCGTATCCTTCGTGCCATCAAGGCTGTGTAATCGCTTGTATTCGCTGAGGAAAGCATAGGATTGCCAAAAGAAATCGGCTGCAAAGATATAGAAAAAAAACGATATATGCAAATTATTTACCCCAAAATCGGTATATAAAGTGTATCGCCGTTTGGCTGAAGTTTTTTAGAAAGTGCACAATCTTTCCGCAAACTGTTCTGCCTCTTGCAGTTGGGCGGTCTTGCCGACATCCATCATGCGGTAGTCGGCGGGGATATAAGCGCGGAGCACCTCCTCGGGATGGTGCTCGCATAGAGAGAGATAAAGGTCGATAAGCGAAAACTTATCGCCCTTTTCTTTTGCGACCTCATCCATATAACATAGCAGCCGTGGGGAGACGATTTGCATGCCGGAGAAGGCAAGTGGCTGATATTGTTTGCTAACGTCCGGCAATAGCCTCTGCGGGCGGAGTTCCCCTGTAGCGATGTTCGTCCATCCTTTGAGGCGTTGGTCGGCATCAAAGAGGAGGTAGCGCTGCGTCTGTCGTTGGCTGACTACGAGCGTGGCGAGGTCGTCAGACCGATGGCTTTGGATGAACTGCGGCAGGCGGATGTTGCTCAGTATGTCCACGTTGCATACTAACCACGGGGTGTTGTCCGTGTCTGCTGCGGCTTCGTGCATGGCTTTGCGTAATCCGCCGCCGGTGTCGAGCAGTGCAGTGCGCTCATCGCTAATCCGTATTCGGCAGCCGAAATCGTGCGATTGCAAATAGTCGATTATCTGCTCAGCATGGTGGTGCACATTGACCACGATGTCGGTGATGCCGGCAGTATGCAGCTGCTCTATCTGCCATTGGAGCAGGGGCTTTCCCGCGAGGGGGAGGAGGGCTTTGGGATGGGTGTCTGTAAAGGGCTTGAGACGGGTGCCGATCCCTGCGGCGAAAATCATGGCGTTCATAGGTGGGGCTGTTCGAGGTGGATAAGTTCTATTTGTACGGATGGAAACCGCTCACGCAGATGGCGCGCTGTGGCTTCGGCAGAATAGACAGAACGGTGTTGCCCCCCGGTACAACCGAAAGCGATTTGCAAGTGACTGAATCCGCGCTCTATGAAACGCTCCACGTGGTGGTCAATAAGGCGATAGACACTCTCCAAGAAGGTCAGTATCTCCCCGTCCTGCTCCAAGAAATCTATCACGGGTTGGTCTTTGCCCGTCAGGTGTTTATACTGCTCATACTTGCCCGGGTTATGGGTGGAGCGGCAGTCGAAGACATACCCGCCGCCGTTGCCGGACTTGTCCTCCGGGATGCCTTTTTTGAAGGAGAACGAGCATACGGTAACGGTGAGCGGCGTGTTGCCCTCACTGGGGACGCAGGCGTCTCGCCTGCGGTCAAGCACCGACTCTTCCACCGCAAGCAGCACACGGCTTATCTCAGGATACGCACTCTCCAGCGCAGGCTGCTCGCGCAGCAACTCTGCGGCATTGCGCAGGGCAAAGGGGATAGACTGCAAGAAGTGCGGCTTGCGCTCGAAATAGCCGCGGAAGCCGTAGGCTCCAAGCACCTGCAAGGTGCGGAAGAGGACGAAAGTCGCAATGTGTGCCTCCTCAAGCGGCAGGGCAATATATCGCCCTGCCTCGGGTATGCAGTGCAGTTCGTCTGCGTATTCCGCTATCAGTTCCTTTCGCAACGAGGCGGGAAAGTTCGCCTTCGCTTGCCATAGAAAGGAGACGAGGTCATAGAGCAAAGGACCGCGTCTGCCGCCTTGGAAGTCAATGAGGTAGGGTTCTCCGGCGCGCACCATCACATTGCGCGACTGGAAATCGCGGTACATGAATCCCGTGCAGGGGAAGGCGAGCAACGCATCCGCCAGCCGGTTGAAGTCCGCTTCTAATGCAGGCTCGGAGAAGTCCTGCTGCGTGGCTTTCAGGTAGCAGTACTTGAAGTAGTTCAAGTCCCAGAAGATGGACTGTCGGTCGAAAGCAGGCACGGGGTAGCATACGCTCCAATCGAGTCCCTCTGCGCCCTCTGTCTGCACATGCGGCAGCAGGCGAATGACGCGGCGGAGCATGCTTTTCTCCTCCTCGGAGAAACAGCCTTTCTCGCGCCCGTGGCGGATGTAGTCGAAGAGCAGGGTGTCGCCCAAGTCCTCTTGGGTATAGACCATCTCATCGTTGCTCACCTCATAGACTTCGGGCACGGGCAGCCCTTTGCTGCGGAAATGGCGGGCGAGGGTGATGAACGCATGATTCTCTTCGCGGCAGGTGCCTGCCACGCGAATATAGGTGCTGCCGTCTGCTCGCACCTCACGAGTATATTCTCTGTTGCTACCGGAACGCATAAGCCTATTTAAGAGTTTTTATCGTAACATAACCATGTCTGTACCATGTTCTTGCTATGGTTCGCGCAATAAATGAATGCTCTTTTCTAACACATCTTCCCATTCCCGTACCGCCTCTATGGGGAAGCCGAGGATGATGGCTTTGCCGCCGATGGCAGATTCGCGCACTACGCCTATGCTCACGCGCATATCCTCATACAGCCCGAGACGCGTTGCCTCTATGTCAGCGGGGCATAAGCCTTCGGGGGCTTCCGCAAAGAGTTGGCGTTCGTTGGGGCGCGTCTCAAGGTGGAAGATTTGCTTTTTGGGTGTTTGGACTATGTGGGGGAGGGTGTCGGTTGTGGATGTTTGCGCAGGGAGGGTGTCGGTTTGCTCCCAGCGTATGATGCCGCTGCGAGTGGCGCGAGTGGCTTGCAGGCGGTAGTGCCCGACAGAGGCGAAGGAGTTGCCGAGGTAACTGCCGCTCACCAGCAGGCGTCCGCCCGCTTCTACATAGTTGCCCAAGGCGGCGATGGTGCTGTCTGCCAAGGGGCGGCGGTTTTTGCCCGTGATGATATCTACCATGCTGTATGCGGAGAGGTCTTCGGGGAGCGTCCTGCTGCTACGCGAGACAAAGGATATATCGTTTGCCGCGAGCACCTGCCCGTGTTGCGCGGCGTAGTCGCCTGTGTTGCCTATGGTGCGTGTGCCTTGGTGGTCGCGGTAGCACATGCCCCAGCCGCAGTTGTCATCATCCTGCCACGGCGATTGGCGGTCGAAGTTCCATTGGTCGCCGATGTACGCCACGCTGTAGCGGTTCTCCACGGCATACGAGCCAGGCACTATACCCGCCCGCAGGCTGTCGGCAAACCAGTCAGGACCATATACCTCATCAAACGCATCTACAATCAGCACCGGAGATATATCTCCTTCGGTGCTCTGATACGCGCTCACCACCGCGCTCGGCATGCTCTGCCCACCATCGTTCACCGCCACCACATAGTAGTCGGTCTTCACTCCCCGCGCGGCTGCTATCTTTGCTTGTGGGGCTTTGGTCGTCGCTACCGTCTGCCAGTCGCTTTCCTCTCCCTGCCGACGATATACCTCGTAGCGCGTCGGCGTGGCGCTTGTTTCCAGCGTGTCCGTTGTGGGCTGCCATGTCAGTAACCATGCACCGTCGGCGAAGTCAATCGTTATGTCGTGCACGGGCAGCGGCTGCACCACGGCATCTGCGCCGCAGAGGTAGCGCAGCAAGCCTTTGTATATTGCGCGGGCAGCGATGAAGCGGAAGCGGGGGTCGAGCCCGTGGCGCATATCCGCCATGTTCTTGTGGCTCAGTATCTCCAACAAGAGCGAGGGCACCAGCGGGTAGCGCGACTCGCAGTAGTTGGCGTTGTGCAACTGCCGTCGTGTCCATTCGGGCGCTACGGTTTGGCGGATGTCTTCCACGAGTTGGGTCTGCACATAATCGGCAAGGTCGCGGTTCACCTGCCGCGAGATGCCGTTGGGGAAGACTTTGTTGCCGTCTTCATCGTGGTCGGTGTAGATAGCCAGCGTGCCGATGATGGTGGTGTCGTTGCCGGCGTCGTAGCCGTCGGTGTGCAGCGCGAGGCAGACATCCACGGGCATACCCATGCCCTCTGCGGCAGGGTTGCAGCGGCTGCCGCCCGTCAGGTAGTTGAGCCATAGCCCGCGGCATTGCAGGTCGGCTTTGTAGTCGTCCTCGCCCTCGTATTTATTCCAAACGGTGTCTGCAAAGCCGATATGCTCTAACCAATAGCGTGCGCCCTCCGTCCAGCGGGGCAGCCCGCTTTCGCCTGTTTCCCATGCCTGCGGGGCATCCACACGCCCGCGGGGTTGCACCACGGTAGCCCCTGCGTTCTCCAGCATGGTTACCACGAGCCGCGTGTATTCCGTGGAGTAGAGGTCTTCGACGGTGTTCCATAGCGTGGCGCGCTGCCATATCCAGCCCTCGCGCGCATGGTTGTAGTATGTCCCGTGGCTCGCCCAGAGCGCAATGCGCTTGTCGGAAAGTGCGCCTTGTATCGGGTTGGACGGGGCAGGTCCTGCCCATTCATAGTGCGGGTACTTGCTCTTGCGTTTCTGCAAGCGGTCGGGGATGAGTTCGGAGAGTTCGTATTTATTGGAGTAGATGCTGACTTTTCCGCGCGGGTGTCCTAACACCCACTGGCTCACCTGCTTGCGCATAGCCGTCAGTTCCGAAGGTGTAAATACCACGCCGCCCAACACGCCGTTCGTGCGCACGGTAACGTTGCTGCCGTTCACGCGCACCTGCTTCACTTTCACCCGCGGCGACCACACCGCCGAGAACGGTACATAGCGCGCTTGCAGCGAGTCGGCAAGCACCTGCGTATCTACCGCCAAGGTATGGATAGTAAAGAAAAAGAGAAATATCGTAGAGAGGCAATATCTATTCATAATTATAGTATTGGTAGCAGCCGGCATCGGGGCGCTTATTCTCGCGGCTAATGCCATTGCGGTCTATAGGATAAGACAAGGCTGTAATGGAATCGCCTATGCCGCGGGCAGGCGAGAGGGAGTCGAGACGAAAATCGTAGTAACGATACTCTTTGTATTTGTAGTAGGTATTGCGGAATACCTCCACGGTATCCTCTTCCGACCAATAGATATTGTCGTGTGCATGGGGAATGGTCAGCGAGTCGGTCTTGAGGTAGTTGCCATACCAAGCGCCGGCATAGTATTGCGGCAGGGGAGTTGCCAACACCAGTTGGTTGCGACGGCTACCTGTGATAATCGAGTTGCGCACATTCACATGGGTTGTAGCACCTGTCTTGCTCAGGTTGTTGATATACACTCCTGCTACATCCTCCTTTTGGGTCGATTGGATATTCACGTTGGTAGCGCCGAAGTAGGAAGCGATAGTGGTGTGCACGATGTCGAACTCGCCGCCGTCCAGATAAAGGCAGTAGGAAGCACAGTTGCTGATTTCGGTATTGGCAATGGTGGCATTGGTGTTTTGGAGCACAACGCCATAGAGCGCATGGTTGTGGAGCCGACTGTTCGACAAGGTGAGAGACGGCAGGTCTTGCGTGCGCTCGCTATAGCAATAGAGCCCTATGTTTCCTCCCTCGCAGTGGAGGTAATCAAAGGCGTAAGCAGCGCGGGGAGCGTCTTTGTAGTTGAGCAGGTAAAGTCCATCCCACATACCTGCCGCGTAGCGATAGGGCACCGAATCGAAAAGCCTGTCCAATCGGTCTCCGCGCAGGGTAACAGGCTGAGTCAACGTGCCGACTGCCTCCACATCTCCCAAGGCGAAAATCGCCGCTCCTTGGTGCATATAGAGCGTTGCCCCCGCCTCTATGGTCATCTTTCCGCCTATCAAGACGGAGTCGTAAATCAGGTATGGTTTGTCGTACTTGAAGACAAAGTCCCGCGCATACTCGGTGCGTCTCTTCGCAGTACGAATCAGCACTACATCCTGCCCGTAGGCTTCGAGTATCACTTGCTGTATTCCTTGCGACAAGCCGAAGAGCAGTGTATCGCGGATGAACACCGGCGAGTTGCTGTCCTGCGGGTCAATAGTCGCGCGGATGAAGACGAATATCGAATCCCCGCCCGCTATGGTAACCGCGGCTTCCTGCGAAGTGGAAGAAGCCCCGTCCAACGGCTCTCCGTTGACATTCACACGGAAATACCTGCCGCTTGCCAGCCCTACGCGCTCTATCCGCAGGGCGTTTTTGTTAGGGTTGATGACCATCAGCGTCTGCGTGGAGGAGCCGATGGTGGTGAACACCGTATCGAACAAGACGGTATCTTTGGAGAACGCCAGACGGCATGTCGGGTCGTCGGTGATACGGTCGGCTTGGCAACCCGCCAATAGTCCGAGGAAGCAAAGAAGCAATATGCTGATAGGAAACTTGCGCATTTATTCGAAGTTGAAAGTGAGTACCAACTCTCTATTCAGCATCCTGCTGATAGGGGTGGTGAATATCTGTTGTTCATTCGTGGGATTTATGTAGGTGTCAATCGTCTGTATCTGGTTGGCAAACCCTACACGGTAGGTCAACTGTGGGCAGAACTTAAACCACGAGAAATAGACATCGCAGCCAAACCCGCCTTCCACAAAACCATCGAACACCTTAGTTTGGATATAATCATCCACCTTGCTCGGATTCACGTTGAACGACACTCCGCCGCCCACCAACAAGTAGGGGCGGTAATTCCGCTCGCGGTTAGCAGACCATTTCAAATAGACAGGAACGCTGATGGGAATGCACAGCAAGCTCTGTCTTCGGATTTTATCCGACCCTATCGCCCACCCTTCAAACGGTCCGTCTTTGGTGACATACGATATCGTGCGTTGCGCAAACTCCAACCCGGGCGTGATGCGCAGGTTTAGATGCTTCGACAGCCGTACATCCATCACAAACGCGACGCCAAACCCGGGCAGCAGGCTGCTTACACGAGCATACAGCACTTCATCACCAAGCGGCACAATAGGCAGGTTAGAGTCGGTGATACCATACGACATAAGGTTCAAACCTAATTGGAAACCCATGTGAAACAACTTATCGTCCACGAAAGGATTGTTCTGCCCGCGACAAGGCACGACCTGTCCCCCTGCTAACAGCAGGAGAATCAACAATCTGGTGAAATTTGAAAATTTGAAAATTTGAAAATTTGAAAATTTCATGCAGCGAGCGAAAATAAATTATGAGTTACCCGATTAACATTCATTCCTTTCAAATACTCATTAGTAATCAAAAATTATAGTATTTATTTGGCAATGATATACATGTTGACCCTGCAATTCAGAATAGAGTTATGTCGCCCCTTCGGGGCTTGCATTGTGGGTGATTCCCTTTTACGTAGGGGCGAGCCCCTACGCTGTTTTATGTCGCCCCTTCGGGGCTTGCATTTGATAAAGAATTTGGGTCAACTTGTATATCATTACCATTTTTTTCAAATTGAGATATCAGCCATTTCACGGCTTCGGCATAGCATTGGGTGCCGATGCCCATGATGGTGTGTCGGCATACGTCGGTCAGCAGACTGATATGCCGAAAGGCTTCCCGTTGCCGAATATCCGATATGTGCACCTCCACCACGGGGATGGGCACTATTGCCACAGCATCACGCAGGGCTACGCTGGTGTGGGTATATCCTCCCGCGTTCAGCACTATACCATCGTATCTGTTTACCGCATCGCCATTGCGAAAAACGCACTCCTGCAGACGGTCTATCAGGCATCCCTCATGGTTACTCTGGTAGTAATCCAGCGACACATCGAGGAACTGCCGGCGGAGGTTGTTCATCACATCCTCCATCGTCTCGCTACCGTAAATATCGGGCTCGCGTTGCCCTAACATATTCAGGTTTGGTCCGTTGATAATCAGGATACGCATAATAATGATCTTTTTTGACCGCTGACGCTGTCCGACCGTTTCACTGTCTGACCGCTTCGCTGTCCGACCGTTTCACTGAACGACCACTTCGTTGTCCGACCGCTTCGCTGTCCGACTGATTTAGTATAGTATATCAGTCTTTCAGCGAACATAGTGAGCGGTCTTTTGTCTTTCAGCGCGAAGCGCGGTCGGACAGCATCAGCGGTCGTTCAGCGCGAAGCACTGTCTATCCTCTATCTCGCGCCGGAGATGGAGAGCAGGAATTCGTCGTTGTTCTCCGTCCGCTCCATTACGCCTTTCAGCCGCTCCATCGCTTCAATGCCGTTCATGTCGCTCAGTTGCTTGCGAATCATCCACATGCGCGAGAGCACATCGGGCGGCAGCAGCAAGTCGTCGCGGCGGGTGCTGGACGCGGGTATATCCACGGCGGGGAAGACGCGCTTGTTCGCCAACTTGCGGTCGAGCTGCAACTCCATGTTACCAGTCCCCTTGAATTCCTCAAATATCACATCATCCATTTTGCTTCCGGTTTCGGTCAGCGCGGTAGCGATAATCGTCAGGCTACCGCCGTTCTCAATGTTTCGCGCCGCGCCAAAGAAGCGTTTGGGCTTGTGCAATGCCTGAGCTTCCACACCGCCGGACAGCACTTTCCCGCTGGAGGGTGCTACGGTGTTGTAGGCGCGTGCCAAGCGAGTGATGGAATCGAGCAGAATCACCACGTCGTGTCCGCTTTCCACTAGTCGTTTGGCTTTCTCGTGTACGATGTTCGCCACCTTCACGTGGTTCTCCGCAGGCTCGTCAAAGGTAGAGGCAATCACCTCCGCATTCACGCTCCGCGCCATATCCGTTACTTCTTCCGGACGCTCGTCTATCAGCAGCACAATCATATACACCTCGGGATGGTTGGCGGAGATGGCATTGGCTATCTGCTTCAGCAGCACGGTCTTACCGGTCTTCGGCTGCGCCACAATCAGTCCGCGTTGCCCTTTGCCAATGGGGGCGAAGAGGTCGATGATACGGATGGAAAGCGGGTCGTTCTTGCCGGTGCAGAGGCGGAACTTCTCTGTCGGGAAGTAGGCTGTCAGGTTCTCAAACGCAACGCGGCTCTTCGCCAACTCGGGTGCCAAGCCGTTGATACGAATCACCTTGTCCATCGGGAAGAACTTATCGGGGTCTTTGTTGACGCGGATAGTGCACTCCACCGTGTCGCCCGGCTTCAGTCCGTACTGCCGAATCTGGTCTTTCGATACATAGATATCGTCCGGCGAGGAGAGGTAGTCGTAGTCGGCAGAGCGCAGAAAGCCGTAGCCGTCGGGGGTGTTCTCCAGCGTACCCATCGCTATCACGTTCTCTTTGAGGTCAATAATGGGGCGTTGATCGGCTTGGGGCTGGGGCTCTTGCTTCTGTTTCTGCTGTTTCTTCGGTTGCTGTGCAGATTCTTGGGGGCGTTCTTCTTCGTCTTTAGCAGGTGTTTCTTCTACTACGGCAGATTTTATAGGGGACACGGGCATCTCTGCTACGGACAGATTATCCTCTTCTGCCATAACGGGAGCCGCCTCCTCTTCCTCAACCGCTTTCTTCTTGCGGCTACGTTTCTTTTTCGTGCCCTCTTGCGCCGCGGCTTCGGCTACGGCAGCGATGGCAGCCGCGTCCTCCTCGTTGATAGCAGCAGGCTCTGCCGCAGGTGCCTCCGTCTCGCTTGCCGCCTCTTCGGTGGCTTTCGGCTTCTGCATTGCCTGCCCGCGCATGGTCAGCACATCCCCTATGCTGGGCTTTTTCTTCTTCGCTTCGGCTATGGCTTCGTCCTCAGGCAGGGCTAGGGGATTGATTTCCAGCACCGAAGGCACTGCAATCACCGGTGCCTGTTCTTGCAGTTTGGGCAGCGGCTTGCGGGCTTCAATGGCGCGAACGGTCTTGTTCTGCTTGTGGTTGTTTTGCTTCAACTGCTCTTGCATCTCTTTCATCTGCTCCTGCTCGTTGCCCACGGTAGCGACCACTGTCTCGCTCTTCATGCCTTGGGTATCCACTTTCTTCGCCGTCTTGGTGCCGCGAGTGCGCACACGCTTCTCTGCTTTCGCATCTTCTTTGGCTTGCACCTCGCGGGCACGGTTGTCCGCCTGCGCATCCAAGATGGCATAACTAATCTCGCGCAACGACTGCGACCGACGGGGCTTCAGCCCCATCTGCTCTGCTATCGCACGCACTTCATCGAGCGTCATACGCTCCAGTTTGTTCAATTCGTATTGCATATAAATTTTGTGTATTAACTCCGCTTCGCTCCGTGTTAGGAACTTCGTGTTGGGAACTTCGTGTTTTGAACTCCGCTTCGCTACGTGTATATAGCCCCGAAGGGGCGACATAGATTAGCGTAGGGGCTTGCCCCTACGTACAGAGGCGACCACCAATGCAAGCCCTGTAAGGGCGACATAACTTAAAAAATAAAGGGAAAGTTTTTGCTTTGCCGTCAGATACCACGCGGTCTAAGTTCTAACAACGTAGTGGTCTAACTTCTATCCCGATATGTCGGGACTAATCAGGCTATTAGCAAGACGCTAAATCATCGCCTATTGTGAAATTCGGGTGCAAAAGTACAAAAAATAATTCATATATGCAAGCCTTTTTGCCAACAAAAGCATAAAAAACGCAAAAAAGGTTATGATATACATGTTGACCCTGCGATTCAACATTAAGTTATGTCGCCCTTACAGGGCTTGCATTGCGGATGATTCCCTTTTACGTAGGGTTTCACCCTACGCTAATCTATTTCGCCCCTTCGGGGCTTGCGTTTGATAAACGACTTGGGTCAACTCGTATATCATTACCCAAAAAAAATGCACTTTTTCGCCCTTATTGACATGAAACTTGATACTTGAAACATGTATTGGCATGTTTTTTGTCGCTCTTTGGGCGTAACACAATGTTGTGTTGCCATTAAACCTATCAGCCTTATGTCTAAACATCCATTTCTTCTGCCCGACTTAGGGTATCAATTCACGGATTTGGCTCCTATGATGAGCCAACAAACGCTCGAGTGCCATTACGGCAAACATTTCCGCACGTATGTGGACAATCTGAATCGCCTTGTGGAAGGCTCCGCTATGGAGGGTCTTCCGCTGGAGGAGATCGTCCGCAAAGCGCCGGGGGGAGCCATTGCCAATAACGCCGGTCAGGTGCTTAACCACCGTCTCTTCTTCGAGCAACTGCAGCCTGCCGAAGGCGCTAAGGAGCCTTCCGGCGAGTTGTTGTTTTTGATTGAGCAGTCATTTGGCTCCATGCTGCAGATGCACGACCACTTGGAGAAGGCGGCATTCACGCTCTTCGGCTCCGGCTGGGCGTGGCTGGCGATGGACGGAGAGGGTCGTCTGCAGGTCTTGGCGTTGCCCAATGGCGACAACCCGCTGCGACACAACCTGCGCCCTATCTTAGCGATTGACGTGTGGGAACATGCCTATTACCTCGATTACCAAAACCGTCGGGCAGATTATCTAAAGAACCTATGGCTGTTGCTCAACTGGCGTGTCATCTCCGCACGGCTGGGGTAAACGCAACCGCCATAGGCGGCGAACCGCCCACCTTACACCGTTGCATCCCGATTTGTCGGGATGCAACGATTTTTTTTACAACAAAAAGACTGCCTAACAAAAGCGGTTAGGCAGTCTCTTTTCTTATGATTGCACATTATTGGATGTCAATCACGCGGGTAGGTGCTTTCTGTACCGTCGGGTCCAGTTTCGGCAACTCGATGCGGAGCACGCCGTCGGTAACCTTTGCCGAGATAGCGTCTTTGTTCACATTGTCCGGCAGCAAGAGCGATTGCTCGAAGCGGCTGTAGTTGAACTCATGGCGCAGGTACTTCTTGTCTTTCTGCTCGTCTTTCTTTTCCTCTTTCTTCTCCACGAGAATCACCAACTCGTCTTGGTCGTTCACATGGGCGGAGAAGTCCTCTTTGGTCATACCCGGAGCGGCTATCTCCACGTGGTAAGCATGCTCGTCTTCCAGTACGTTGATGGCAGGTGCTGTAGCAGCAGCGGTACGCATCATTGGCCATTCTTCACTAAAGAAATCATTGAATAAACTCGGCAACCATGTCTGGTCATTTCTTTTACTCGGTAGCATAATCATAAAATTTTAATAGTGTTAGGTTAGTGTCTATGGCAATAGTTTCTCTGTGTCGGAGTCTCGTTTCCAAGTCCCCTTAGAAGCCTGTTGCCTCAGGCATTCGCTTTTGATAGTTCAATAATCATGCCACAGCCATAAAACGCAAAATAAAATGCCAAATTGTCAGTTTTACCTGTCAAAATGGCACAACCGACTGCATGGTTCCTTTATTTTTCTGTAAAAAATACGGCTTATAAGTTGCTTTTTTCGGAAAAAAGTTGTACCTTTGCAGCGCAAAAAACAACGCTATGCTATACACCAAGTCTCATAAGATGTGCCAGTTGATGGCGCAGGAACATGACGCGATAATGATTATCAGTCGGTTCGGGCTGCCTATGGGCGTCGGCGAACAGACCATTGAAGAGGTGTGCGCCGCACACGGCGTGCACAGCCCCACGTTCCTCGCGGTGGTCAATCATAAGTTGCAGCAGGCGGACGTGGACATCGAGAAAGTGGACGTAGAGACGCTGCGTACCTATCTAAAGAACGCGCATGCCTACTTCGTGGACTTCCAGTTGCCCCGCCTCAGGCGTGCCCTGATAGAAGCCGTCTATCCGTCGGAGACCGCCAGCCGCATACCGATACTGATTCTGCAATCGTTCGACCAATTCGTGCAGGAGATACGCACTCACGTGGAGAACGAAGACCGCGGCAAGTGGGCGAGCCATAAGCAGGGAGATGAGCCGCCCGTTACGAGCAAACTGTCTGAGTTGAAAGACCTCATCATCAAGTACTACCCCTCGGACACGACGGACGTGAAGCAGACCTATGCACTCATCGCCGTGATGAACGACCTATACGACACGGAGCAGGACTTCATCACCCACTGCGCGATAGAAGAGGAGATACTGATGCCCGCACTGGCAATGGAACGCGACGGACAGGGCAACGCGGACGGCGTGCTGTCAGAGCGCGAGCGGGAGGTGTTGGTGCAGGTGGCGAAAGGGCTGAGCAACAAAGAGATAGCCGATGCGCTGTGCCTCTCCACGCACACCGTCATCACCCACCGCAAGAACATCGCCGCCAAACTGAACATCCACTCCACCGCTGGACTGACCATCTACGCTATCGCCAACGGACTGGTGGAGATATGAGAATTATGAATTATGAGTTCACATGCTCGGAGAATTAAGAGATATGATGACAGAAATAGAGAAACTGCAAGCCCTTCCGAAAAGTGATAATCTTACTTCAGATATCAAGAACATACTTTCTGAGGCAAGGAGCATAACTGCAAGAGCCATTAACCATACAATGGTTTCGGCGTATTGGCTTATCGGAAAACGGATTATTCAAGAGGAACAGAAAGGAGTGACAAGAGCAGGATATGGAGAAAACTTACTGAAGAACCTTTCGAAGGAATTGACCATAGAATTGGGTAACGGTTTCTCCTATTCCAATCTCTACAATATGCGGCTATTCTATCTGAGGTACACCGATTCTGAGATATTCTACACACTGTGTACAAAATTATCTTGGAGTCATAACAGACTGATAATGAGAGTATCCGACCCGCAAGCGCGCGAGTGGTATTTGCGCGAGGCGGCTCGTGAGCAATGGAGCGTACGCCAATTGGAGCGAAACATCAATACATTCTATTATCAGCGTTGTATAGAGAAAGCACAGATAGCACGCGACACTGACTCGCAGGCGATAGCCAAAGCAGATATCATGAGTCCGCGCTTGTTTATGAAAGACCCTTATGTGTTGGAGTTCGTGGGGTTGCCTGCATATCCGGAACACCGCGAGCATGACCTTGAGGAGGCACTAATCACACATATGCAGCATTTTATGCTGGAGTTAGGTCGCGGCTTCTCATTTGTGAAACGACAATATCGCATAAGTACCGAAACAAGCCATTTTTACATTGACCTTGTTTTCTACAACTACATCTTGAAGTGTTTCTTTTTGATAGACCTAAAGGCCGATAAACTAACACATCAAGATGTCGGGCAGATGGATATGTATGTGCGTATGTTTGACGATATAGTGCGCGGCGAAGGAGATAATCCCACTATTGGTTTGCTTTTGTGCGCAGAGCGGGACGAAACGGTTGTGAAATACTCGGTGCTGAATGATTCTCAACAGATTTTTGCCAGCAAGTACCTGCCTTACCTACCCACGGAAGAAGAACTGAAACGGGAATTGGAAACGACAGGGCGATTGCTGGGAGAAAAGAACAGAGAATGTCGCTAACCTATGCTTCGTAGAGTACAATCTTATATTAGGCAGCAGGGGTTGCTCCGCGAGGGGGGACGGGTGCTGGTGTGCGTGAGCGGCGGGGCGGACAGCGTGGCGCTGCTGGACGTGCTGCTGCGGGCGGGGTATGACTGCGTGGCGGCAAACTGCAACTTCCACTTGCGGGGGGAAGAAAGCCAGCGCGATGAGGCGTTTGTGCGGGCATTGTGTGAGCAGATGGGTGTGCGGCTGTTAGTGCAGGATTTCGACACGCAGGCGTTTGCCAGAGAGCAGCAGATGGGCATAGAGATGGCGGCGCGGGCGTTGCGCTACCGTTGGTTCGGCGAGGTCGCCGCGGCGGAGGGCTGCGAGGCGATAGCCGTGGCGCACCATCAGAACGACCAAGCCGAGACGGTGTTGCAGAACCTGCTGCGGGGTACGGGGCTGCGCGGGCTCTGTGGCATGCGACCGAAAGCCGCCAACCCATACAGCGACAACGGCATACCCGTCATCCGCCCGTTGCTCTGCACGACAAGAGATTACATTGAGTATTACCTGCGCACGAAGCGGCACTTGACATGGGTGGAGGACTCCACCAACACCGATACGTCCATCCCGCGCAACGCCATCCGCGCCCAACTGGCGCAGTGCCGCAAAGCGGAGATAGAGAACCTCGCAGAGACGGCGAGGCGCATGCAGGGGTATGTGGATATGCTGGAAGGAAAAGAGACCCGCGAGGCGGGGATATGCAGGCTGTACGAGGAGTTGAGGGAGTACCGCTTTCCGGAGATAGACAAGATATACGATGCCCTGCAACGCGGTGAAGGCGGCAAACGATTTGAGAGCGAAGAATACACGGGGATGATAAAGCATCGCAAACTGATGATTGAAAGGAAAGGATGAAGCATTTTGGATTGATAGGATATCCCTTAGGGCATAGTTTTTCGGCGAAGTACTTCGCCGAAAAGTTCGCACGGGAGGGGATAGAGGCGGATTATCAGCTGTATGATATTGCGGCAAGGGACGATAAAGCGACCATTGAAGCCGTGCGGCGGCTGGACGGGTTCAACGTTACCAGTCCGTACAAGGAGGCGATAATCCCCTATCTGGACGGCATGGACGAGACGGCGCGCGCTGTGGGGGCAGTGAACGTGGTGAAGCGCGAGGGGAAGCATTGGACAGGGTACAACACAGACTGCGTGGGGTTCAGGGAAGACCTGCTATTATTTGACAATTTGACAATTGACCATTTGACAATTGGCGGTGTGCAGGCGTTGGTGCTTGGGACGGGCGGAGCGGCGAAGGCTGTGGCGTATGCCCTGAGGCAGTTGGGCGTGCCCTATACGATGGTGAGCCGGACCCCCGAAGCACGGACATTGGCGAGCGCGCAGGTGGTGGGCTATGAGGATATAGACGAGGCGATGATGGAGAAGTATAGGCTAATAGTGAACTGCACGCCGCTGGGCATGGGAGCGCAAAAAGAGGATTGCCCGCCGATACCTTATCAGTGGATAGATAGCCGCCATTTCCTCTACGATTGTATCTACAACCCCGCGGAGACGCTTTTCCTGCGCAAGGGACGAGCACAAGGCGCACACACCCGCAACGGACTGGGTATGCTGGTGGCACAAGCCGAGGCGGCATGGCGAGTTTGGAGCATGTAACTGCCCAAAGTACATCCGACATCCCGACATATACCCAAGCACATTATATTACTTATAATAAAAGCCCCTGTCTGACTACTCTTCATCGTCAGACAGGGGCTTTCATATGATGGATAGTCTCTATTAACGCACTATCGCCTCCTTGATACAATCCACAATGTAGCGGATATCATCGTCCGAGACGTAGGGACCGGCGGGGAGACACATGCCCACCTTGAAGATGCTCTCGCTCACGCCGTTGACATACGCAGGTGCGTGGCGATAGACAGGTTGCTTGTGCATGGGTTTCCACACAGGGCGGGCTTCCACCTTATTGTCCAACATGAAGAGACGCAACGCCTCCACATTGTCATTCGGTTGGCAGTCGGTTATCGCACTATCCACGGCATGAATCACACCGGCAGCCCCGCCTACGGCGGAGGTAATCACCTCTTTGTACGCCTTCTCCTGCCCCTGTATGCGCAAGGCGGGGTCCAAGCAGATGGTGCAAAGCCAGTAATTAGAATCGTAGTCAGGGGAAGGCGCGGTATGCACGGTAACACCTTCCACATCGCGGAGCAGTTCCTCGTACATCTTCTGCACATGCTTGTGGTGGGCAATATGGTCGTTCACAACCTTCATCTGCCCGCGACCGATACCAGCGCAGATATTCGACATGCGGTAGTTGTAGCCTATCGCCTCATGCTGATAGTAGGGATACGCTTCGCGGGCTTGGGTGGCATACCAAAGGATTTTGTTCTTCAACTCGGCATTGTCGCACACTAAGGCACCGCCGCCGGATGTGGTTATCATCTTATTGCCATTGAAGGACAGCACACCATAGCACCCGAAGGTGCCGAGCACCTGCCCCTTGTAGCGCGAGCCGAAGCCTTCTGCCGCGTCTTCCACCACGGGAATGCCGTATTTATCGGCAATAGCCATGATTCGGTCGCAATTGTAGGGCATGCCATAGAGTGCCACGGGGACAATGGCTTTGGGGTATTTGCCGGTCTTCTCTTTGCGGTCAAGAATCGCTTTCTCCAATAGGTCGGGGTCCATGTTCCAAGTGTCGGGCTCAGAGTCGATAAACACAGGCGTAGCGCCGAGGTAAGTGATCGGATGGGAGGAGGCGCAGAATGTGAACGACTGCACGCAGACCTCGTCCCCCTGCCCTACTCCGCAAGCGAGCAAGCCTAAATGCACCGCCGCCGTACCGGCAGAGAGCGCCACGACCTCTTTGTTGAGCGGCGACAAGGTTTGCAACTCACCGTTTGCCGACAATGCAACCCGCTGATTGACAAATTGTTTCAGGTCTTCCTCAAACCCGTTTACGTTAGGTCCGAGGGGTACTACCCAGTTGGTATCGAATGCCTCTTTGACATACTTCTGTTCCCATCCCTCGTCCGACATGTGTGCCAGACAGAGATAAATCATCTTTCGTTCGGTCATATTGATGTTATTTGATATTTACAATTGATTATTTTTCTATATGAGGAGAATCGACCAGCCAATAGCCACCGGTTTTCTTGGAACCTCTGCGTTCAATAAGATGCTTTTGAGTTAGGGAAGATAACCATCTATTTGCAGTCCTTTCAGAAATATGCGCCAATGCAATAAGCGAAGTTCTGTTTACCCCTTTATGTCGATTTATAAGTTCCAATAATAAACTCTCTGTTTCATTTATCCTGCCACTTTCGGCATTTAACGGGCCACTCTCGGCATTTATCCTGCCATTTTCAGCATTTATTCTGCCACTTTCGGCATTTATCCTGCCACTTTCAGCAGTTTTGCTATCCATGGATAGTATGGCATGATTGATATATTCCACCGAAAAACGAACAAAATGGGGAAGGAATGTAAAATTAGCGGGTGAATAGGATTTCATCACAGAAGCCATTCCCGAGCCCAGAGACTCCCCAAAATCAACATCACAGAAGATTCGCATCAGTTCTTTGTTTCGCGGCTTACTCACTCCCGAAAAGAACTCTTCTTGCGTCAAGCCCATAGGCAACCCTCCAGAGGAGGTTATCTCTATATGGTCTGCAAAGATTTCGAACTTAGGAGGTACTTCTTCGGGCAAGCATGGAAGTGTTGTCTCGGCTGTATGTAAGAAGAAGTGATACATGAAATATAATGTATTTACTATTTACTCGTCTTTTAATTCATTTCGACTCATGGCCTCTTGATAAAGGAGTATTCGAACTTTACGAATAGGGATGTATTTCCGAAAAGGATACAATATATTAACCATCATTTTCAAAGGTGTTCTATAATACACTTTCATACGTGCATACGCCTTTCGAAAATTCATTTTATCTATCATGAATTCTTGTATATGGCTGTGCTGCGTAATACTTCTTGCCGATGTAATGACATATTTATAGTGTTTCTCTTGGAGATAATATTGATTGCGTGCATCGTATAATCCATACATAGGATAATATTTGGGCAGAAACGCCGGATTTACTTTGCTGGATTGAAGATTCACACTATCCTTATTTCGTTTACATATAGAGTATGCTTGCAGCAGTCCTGTCTCCCTATCAACACAGCCCCAAAAATCAATACTATCATCATACCCATTTATTTCTTTTAACCATTGTTTCTTGTCTGGCAACTTGTACTCATGAACCGTATAATTATTATAAGCGGCAGTCATAACATTTAGACCTTGCTCACACATCATCTCACGACTTATCAATCGTATATCAAACTTCGCGTGTGCCTTCTCTATATACTTATTGATTTTTTTGGAATACTCACTACTACCTTGATATGTATCCTTGATAAGATACCAAAACGATGTCGGCTCTTTGCAATCAAAGTCATAACAATTTCTTAACAAATACCCCCCCCCCGAAAGTATTCTATTTGCTTGATATTCTGTTAATTGCACCTCACAGTGAGGTTCTCCAGAGAAGACCCATCCCCCTCTATATAAAATATAATTTACCATACTACAATGATATTAGTCTATATTATCTCTCCCGCGTAGCGGATATGTTTGCCTAAGACGGTGGCGAGAATCATTTGTATGTCGCGCCAGAAACTATAATGGCGATAGTAGTAACAATTGAGGCGCACCTTGTCGGGATAGATTACTTGGTCGTTGTATTCGGTGGCAATCTCCTGCATCGGACGCTTATCACCTTGGGCTTGGCAATGCGCCACATAGTCGGCTATCATCTCGTCCTCGCAGCGGTATTTGAGCGTAGCGGGACCGGTGATACCCGGGCGGAGCTTTAATACGTCTCTGTCATCTCCTTGCAACTTATCAGCATAGCCCGGCACATCCGGGCGCGGACCGACAAAAGACATGTTCCCTATCAACACGTCCCATAACCCGGGAAGTTCATCCAGTTTGTAATGCCGTAGTTTCGCCCCCAACGGCGTGATGCGGCTATCACCTGCCACCGATACCGTAGCACCATTGTGGTGCACCTGCATGGTACGGAACTTATGGCAGCGGAAGAGTTTGCCGTCTTTCCCCACCCTATCCTGCACGAAGAAGACCGGTCCACCGGGCATCTTGCGCTTAATGAGCCATGCTACCACCAAAAAGACAGGGGAGAAACACACCAAGCCTATCAATGCAACACTTCTATCAAAGAGGTATTTTAGAAACATCTTATGCTCTTTTAGTAAAGGGTAATGATAATAAGCCTACAAGCGAGCCTATTCCATACGAGATATGTAAAGTTACAAATGCCCACAATACGTAATAAAAACTTAGGTTATTAAGTCTCACCATCTGGAATGATACGAAACATAATGTAGAAATATATGCCATAAGTGAGATTAGAGCAATAATCAAAAACCATGGACATGCTATCCCAATGATAATAGGTAGAAGCAATGATAATACAAAACACAAAGGAATAAAATGTCTTAGAGAGAGCGAACGCATTTGACCAGTATAATATACGGTCAATATATTCCACTTACCATTTGCAAAATTATTTTTACAGAATGCTTTGTATGTATCGCGCGCATAATATATGCAGTACGTATCGGGAACCAAATATATTTTACTACCACTGGATAAAATACGTTTATTCATCTCTATATCTTGATTTCGAACTAAGCGCGTATCAAAGTATCCACATTTATCGAAAATAGATTTCTTCCAACATCCAAAAGGTACTGTATCTACTTGCTTAAGATGACTAATTCCTGTTCGGAAGTCAGAATTTCCCACACCAAATTTACTACTAAGTACAGCAACAATCGCTTTTGCTTTTGGTGTATTGGTAATACTTAATGTTCTGCAGGGAGCCCCCACATTTCCTGAATCGGGGATTGTTTGAAGATAATGAACCAATGTAGAGATATAGTTGTTCGCATACTCAGCATGCGCATCAAGGCGGACTATGATATCTCCTTTTGCTTGTTGAATCCCCAAATTCATTGCATACGGTACTATCTTATGCGGATTATCCAAAAGATGAATAAAGGGATACTGTGCTGCATATTGCGCTACGATATGGCGAGTGGTATCAGTGCTCATACCATCCACAAACAGCACCTCCATATCATCCTTCGGATAATCTTGCGCCAAGACAGAATCAATACATTTATGAATGTACCGTTCCTCGTTGAATATCGGGCAAATAACGGAAACCATGCCTATTAAATTTAGATATGCTCTTCGAACCCGCGGAAATGAACATTCAGCTCGTGCAGAGGTTTCAAAAGAGTACCAAGGGGTGTACCGGCAGTCATCTTGGCAAAGGCATTCACATCTTTTGGGAAGCACTTGCCACCATAGCCAAACTTACCATCCGGTCCCGGAACATACGTATGTGTATCGTTAATATATCCTGAAAGCAAGCATCCTGTGTGCACTTTGCGCCAATCGGCTCCCATCTGTTCACAATATTCACGACAAGCATTGAAATAAGTTACCTTGTATGCACCAAACACATTGTGCATATATTTGGTCAACTCAGCCTCTAAGGGGGTCATCACGGTGAATTTTTTACCTACAAAAATTTTAGTGAGCAATTCTTGTGCACCGGTAAATACCATTGTTTGTTTTCGGAAATCCTCAATAAAGGTACGCTCCGTTAAAAACTCCGGCATATAGCAAACCTGATGTTTCGTTTCACGAGAGAGCATCTCACTGGTTCCCGGGAGTATCGTGGTTCTTACAAACACCGGCACATCAGGGAGGTTGGTAATCAACTCTTTCATCAGAGTTAAGTCCTGCGTGCCATCGTCTTCCGTAGGGACATGTATTTGTAAAAACGCGATATCAATATTACTAAGGTCATCATGATACCCTTTAGCAGGGTCACTAATGAACAACTCACACTCCGGATTGTTGTGTTCCAACCAATCTTTCAAGGCTCCTCCTACGAAGCCACAACCGATAATTCCTACTTTTATCATAGCAATTTAATATTTATGGATATTATTTATATCTGCGGTGTATATTTTTTTAGCAATTGTCGTGCCTTGTTAGCCGAGAAGATTTCACTTTTTGCGTATGCGTTTTTAGACATTCTTTGGCGCAGCGGTTCATTACTTAGTTGTATAATCGCGTCAACGTATGCCTTTGGGTTGAACGTCTCACAAAGGAAACCATTTAATCCGTTCGTAACAAACTCGCTATTGTATTTCCAATCAGAAGCAATGATAGGCAATCCCGCCGAAAGGGCTTCCACCAAAATACCCGGGCAACCTTCGCCGGCATAGTGAGAAGGAAAAATGAGTGCATCATACTCATGAAGCGTGGGAATAACCTCCTCGGGCTGAAGCTGTCCTTTGTATTCAAACATCGCTATATCCGCCAAATGCTCATCAAAGAAACGGTCTTTCTTCTGCCCATAGAAATCTATCTTTACGTACTTATCTACATGTTCTGCTTGAAGTATCCTTGCTATTTCCAACAAGGTATCCAAGCCCTTACTTTCTTCAACGCGAGATACATAACTGATTTTCAGCAATTTACATCCCCCCCCCATTATATCTTTAAGCGAAGGAGGAGCAAACGTCATCCGTTTCACAAGCGCATTGCTCTGCATCTGCTGAAGCAATTCTCTGTCTTTCTCCAATAACAACACTTTCTCTATCAATTGCTTTTGTCCGTTCTCAAAAGGAATGATATATCCGGTCAAACCATCATCCACAAACTCTCGGGCGTGTTTCCATTCCGTAACAATCACAGGAATACCGGAGATATATGCATCCACAATGGAACCGGGTAGTCCCTCTGTGAAGAAGTGGGTCGGCAAAAGCATGACATCATATTGCGATAAGGTCTCGTGAATTTCTGTCGGTTGCAAAGCTCCCTTATATTCCACGAAAGGATATTGTGCAATACCGGTCTCAAAATAGGCTTTATCCTCCTCATTGATAGGTCCGAAGAACGTGATAGAAAATCTATCTTGCAAGTGATTCTCCTGAATGTATGTTGCGAGCGCAAATATCCAATCTAATCCTTTCTGTTGAGTTACACGAGCCATAAATACCAAACGAAGCTTGTCATGCTCCTGAGGTCTCGGCTGAAAATCAAAGAAACGGAAATTAGGGAAAATATCCACATTTCTGAACTGATAATACTCCTCTAATTCTCTTTTTAACTGTTGCGTTTCCGTATGTATTCCCGCTATGCGTTTAAGCATATAGCGGTGTATAGGAAGATTGGAAATAAATTCTCTTAACCAGCCACCCACCACGAAATAATGAATCTTCACACGGCATACCACCGATAAACAATAGATAAAAGGGAATATCCATTTTAAGTTATTGTGAGCAGGCAAGTAAAACAATGTTTCGCAACGCGCCACCTTCCCAAACATCTTCAAAATGGACAGTTTTTTTGTCTGAAATTCTTGCGTATCGTAAAAATCCACTTTTTGATTAGGCAACTGCTCCACCGTCAGGCGGTACACATCGCGTGTCTTGACCGTCTGACCATCCAGCTGGTTGGTGGTATAACCAAAATATCCTAATACGAGAACTTTACTCATTTTCTACTTTTTACAACTTTAGCAGGCACTCCGGCTATTATGGTATAGGGAGGGGTGGATCGTGTTACGACGGCTCCTGCTGCAATAATACATCCATCACCAATAGTAACGCCCGGCATAATCATAGCTCTACGTCCAATCCAAACATCGTTCCCGATAGTTACAGGTCTTGGCTCTTCAAACCCTTGCTTCATCATAGAAATATCCGTACGGGAATGTGCATGTGAAGAAGTATAGACAATAACCTCCGGTCCCATCATGACATCTTTTCCTATCGTAATCGGTCCATTCATCTCGGCGTTTATGCCTACTCCACTATTATCACCTATCACCAAATCGGGGGTAAAGTGCGCCCCTTTTTCTATATTGACGTTTTTGCCTACTTGCTTCGCTATTCCCCGTGCCCACAAACGACGCAATACACGTGCAAAAGACAAATGGTGAGGTAACCACTGTGCCGTTAGCTGATAGCCGATGTACAATAATTTCGTTTTTGTTGTCCACATATTTTGCTGTTTTATAGAAAGGTCATATATTCTTTTACAAACTGCTGCTCCGAGCAGAGCGATTGTATTTTTTCTATATTGTTTGTTGCCATTGTTTCTCGTTGAGACCGAGGGAGCTGTGCCATTGTTAGAATTGCTCCTGCCATGTCTTGCACATTGAGCGGGTCAAACAAGTAACCATTTACCTCTTTTTCCACAATATCAGGGTTATCACAAATATCGCTACAAACCACCGGTAACCCGCACGCCATCGCTTCGCACAATACATTTGGGAAACCTTCGTACAACGATGGCAAACAGAAGATATCCGACCGGCGGTAACAAGACACTATATCTGAGGAGGGAGCATGGAAGGTAACAATATCCTCTAACTGCAAATCATGCACTTTCTGTTGTACCTGCTCGGCATAGGAATCTCCCGCTAACGATGCACCGTACCAATCGAAATGAATATTCAGCCCCTTTTGGTTGATTAAGGCAATCGCATCAAGGTAGCGCAAGATGTTCTTTTGCGGCATGATGCGGGCAGCGGTAATGATACGTAATGTTTCGCTTCCTCTTGTTTGGTCGGGAAGGGGCGAAAAATGGTCTGTATCCACCATGTTGGTGATGACATGCACTTTATTGCTCAACCAAGGGAAGTGTTGCTTGACAAATCGTGCCTGCGAGTAACTATTGGGCACGACCGCATCTGCCACACTATAAAGAATAAACTTTACCCGTTCTCGGAAGGAGAGGTGTTGCGTGGTGTTGCGTTCGGAGACCACAAGGCGGAACGGATACAATAGCTTCGCTAAACAGGCTGCCATGCAGGTGCCATCCAAATAAGCGACTGTCAAATCGGGGCAGTAGTTTTTCACAATATGCCTTATCACCCACACGCGTCGCCAAGGGTTACGCCCTTCGGGGAGATATTCTACCGAAATAGAAGCCGCATCCAACTGAGAACGATAGAAGATAGGACGATCATAGAACGTCAAGAGACGAACCTGACATCCGACTTTTTTTAAACCGACTGCCAAATAGGTCATCTGTCGCTCCGCCCCGCCGGAGGATAGGTCTTCAATAAGTAGTAATATCTTTTTGTTTGAACTCATATCTTGTGGTTTATATAACCTTCTGTGGCATTATCGCGGTGCTTGATGATACAAGGATTGCCAAAAACAATACTATGAGAAGGGATATCACAATTGACGTATGTGTTAGGGGCTATCAGCACATCATCCCCTATGGTAATTTTGCCCACTATCGTTACATTAACGCCTATCCAGACCTCGTTCCCGATGCGAGGAGTACCTTTTCGCCCCCCCCTATTTTCTTGGCCAATAGTGAGCCCTTTATGGATGTTACAATTGCTTCCAATCACTGTTGCCGGATTGATCGTTATACCAAACGGATGCCCGATATACAGCCCGGGACCAATCTGCACTTTCTCGCACAACTCTACCGAATAGAGGAAACGAGAAATAGATAGACCTATTTTGTAAAACAACTTAAAAACAGATTTCTCTTGACATTTCCTATAGAAATACTGATACGAAGGAATCGTTCCTCCCCGCTGTTTGTCTAATTGTAATGTGGTCATAATGTAACTTTTATATTTTCAGCCTGAAAAATCAAAATATCCTAATGGCAAGGTTGTGAGAGGAGACATGTCAACTTGATAGTTATTTAGCGAACATCCTTGATGAGTTTTGCACCATATATTTCATCATACTTATCGGGAAAGAAAACATCCATTCCAGAACCGTGATAAAGAGTTATTTCCCCAAAATACAACCTCCCGTCCACATCATAAAAATCTACACGAACATAATCAAACAAACTCGCTATCTTCTGACCGAATTGTTTCATTTGTTCAAAAGATTTAGGACGTGGCACATCGGTTCTATTCATTTCATTCCGATAAGACGCTTTGGGAATCCATACAAAAGGTAATTTATTCCAATTTTCATCATAAGTACAACGATCATTGCAGCCTTCACGATCATAAGATACATAGACAAATTGCAATTCCCCATTAATATAATGCAACTTGTAATCATTGGGGATCTTACCTTCTTTCGTAACTAAAAGTTGTTCTACAACAACACGTTTGGTCGGTATATTTTTGTACGGCCACTCTTGTGAACCATAATAATAATCTCTACTCAACCATGCTCGAACATCAATTTGCAACGCCTTCCAATCACATTGTTTTGGATCGCGTATAATTTGATAATACCCACTATCATGATTGCATTTCACAATACAAGGGAACTCTTTAATATTTTCCTCCGATATATCCTCGGCTTTCGTCGTTTGATAAATCAAAGGTATCAAATATTCCTCACCAAACAACAACTTGATAACATCTCGCACCATATATTTATCAACCAAGGTAGTATACAATGCTTTTCTATCGTTCAACTTCAACCATTGGAGATATTCTGTCAAACGCTTAGGATGTTCTAAATCGGGATAAAACCCAAAAATATTGAAATACTTTTTTCTAATAAGATATTGGTCTGTTCGGAAACGACTTGAACAGAAAGAATACATTTGTACAATCGTCCAATAAACCCACCTTCCCAAGTACGATGAGTACTTAATCTTTTTCATTAGTTTTCCCATATTATCTCTTTGATGTTTAAATGTTCATACCATTTTGAACTATCTTTTCGATGCACTACTACAGGTTGCTTGACACTCATCAATAAAGGCATATCAGACCTACTATCTGAAAAAGCCATTGAATAACCACTGTCTATCTCTATATGTTTATCGTCCATGTACTGATGTAACATTGTTAGTTTATTGTCCCACAAACAATCTTTTCCCATCATTCTTCCTGTACATACTTCATCTGAGTTGAATTGAATTTTTGTACTAATAATATCCTCTATGCCATAGTCCTTCGCAAAATACTCTAAATATAGATCATAGCCACCACTGACTAAAATAATTCTATATCCTTCATGTTGTAACTTTTGTAACTCTTCTATAACAGGAATAATGAGATGTGGTTGTATCTCACGCTTATAATATAATGCAGCACACTGCTGTAGTTGTTTCCTCGTAAAACCTCTTAAACGAAATAAGATTATTCTCTTGTTCAACGAACTATGCGGTAATAAAGTAGAAAATAATGTTATGATGTGCGACTTTTTTAGGATATTATATATCTGTTCATCACGTTTCGTTTGAGCATTCGGGTAATGATTACAAACAAAGAATACAAATCTATCAGCACTTTGAAACTTGACCAACGTTTCACAAAAATCAAATAGAGCCACTTTCTCCTTCATATCCATAATGTTGTGAGAAATATTCTCCAAAAATAGAATTTACATATTCCATCTGTTTGCATGTTCCTATAGTTATACGGAAACAATTTCTTACTAAATTACTTTGTGTTGTATCTCTAACAAAAATATTATTATCCGCAAAAAAATTAACCATAGCAATCTTCTCTTCATATGAATGACACTGAACAAGGACAAAGTTACCGAAACTTGGATACACACAGATATATGGATTATAAGCAGCACAATCCAATAGGAATTGAGTTTTTGCTGTATTTACTTCCTTTACATACATTTGCATATACTTAATATCACTCAATGCAGCAATAGCTGCTTCTTGCGCAAATGTTGTTAAATTTTTAGGATTACGTATTCTATTGACGAACTGAACATTATCCGTAGAACCAATCAAATAGCCTACTCGAAAATTTGCAAGAGCAAATGCCTTTGACATAGTACGTGATATAAGAATATTATCATGTGTCAAGACCAAATCTTTACATGAGACTCCTGAAAATTCATAATATGCCTCGTCTATCAAAAAAAGAGTGTCCGGAAAAGTAAACAATAAGTGTTCTATATATTCTACAGAATGAAGATTACCTGTCGGATTATTCGGGTTACATATATATACCACAGCAGGTTCTTTAGTAATAATTTCAGACTCAAACGTTTCAGCGTCAAACGTGAAATCTGTATTATAATTGAAGAAAAAAACTTCTGCTCCATTAGCTTGACAAGTAAGCCTGAAGTTATCATACGAAGGTCCCAAAATCATTATAGGGTCCCCCACACTGATAAATACTTTGCAGATATACTCATGTAAGGCATCCGAGCTAGCAAAATATTGTATATTCTCTTTAGGTAAACTTACGTAAGAAGATAACAAATTGTGTAAAGTTTCATTATACGTAGTAGGATACAAATTAAAGAAATCTGGTTCTTGCAACAATTGGTTCATACGTTCTCTAACCTTAGGAGAAGGAGGAATAGTTGCTTCATTCCAATCCAATTTGAGCACTAGACTACGCTCTTTAGGCGTGACCATCCAAATCTTATGCGATGCCAATCTATATGGCTTAAGATTACGAAGATATTTGTTAGGAAACTTCATAAATTTGATTATTATAATATGGTTTTATATTTAGATTTTTTTATATTTTCTACCAGAACAATCCTTTACCTACCAAATAGGGCAATGGCATACAAAAGATATCGGGGGGAGTATTACATGCTAATGCTCCTCCAAATATGTATCCATATCTTCGTAACATAAACCAGCAACACACCAGTACCAATCCCAATAGAGTCCGTGAGTGATTTGGATACACAATTTTGAACCATAAAAAAATACAAAATACACGCGTAAACCAATAATACCGTTCCCCAACCACCGGCAGGAATTGCATCATGTTAACACAAATAAACAACCACAACAAGAAACCATACAAATTATGATTGAGCTCCGAAGATTGCGCCCTCTGTTGCTTAACAATCTGATACATCATCAATATATATACTATACGAAGAGAAATCTCAAAAAATGCCCCCACCCACCAGAATCCGGCTTTTCCTTCATGAAGAATATACTCTGCATACGATTCGTCCGATGTATAACCTTGTATCCAATGATTTAATGTATTGGGTAAAAAATCAAAATCTAAATTAACTCCATCCAATAGATTCGCATTAAAAAATACAAATGGCAAACTTACCAACAAAATAGTTTCCAACTTCCGTATTGGAAATCTAACAATGAGAAAACCTAAACAAAACAAAATGACATATACCCAAAAACCGGAGTGGATCAACGGTGTGGACAGAATCAATACAGCATACAATAGTTTACGCTTTCCCAAGAAGAAGCCCAGTGTTGCCATTACATTTATCCAGAAACCTGTTGCAAAACGTGGGTTCTGCACTGTAATAATATCTCGGGGAAATATAAACATAGCTATTACAAAGAACGACAGCAAAGAGCCTGCTACGTATTTTTCATCTTTCGTAATATAATTCAAACTCTTCAACTGACAAAACGCGACAGGGATAGATGCCAACAGAAAATAAAAGTGATAGTTTTCTCCAAACAAGGTTTTAGAGAACCACATTAACAATATCTCATAAATTTCCTTAGGAGCATCATCTGCTAAGGTAAAATAGGCTATAATCTGTTCCCATGTATCATATACTTGAAATTCCTCAAAACGTTCCAAGATACCTAAGAAATCATCATAAGTCGTAGTAAGCCCTGCCGGAGACATGTGCCAGCATAATAACAAACTAAACAAAAAGAATATTACATACGAGGAATATGTATTGGCAGATTTCAAAGCGTATAGCCATGTTCCAAATGGCCACACTAAGAACATCAATAGTTTATACGCTAAATTTTGTGAACTTTCCGAAGCAAAGTTCCTATATCGAATCATATTGTATGCAGCAGTTTTTCCCATTGCTCAACGATATTCTCTACATTAAATAATTCCACTTTTCTTCGTGCATTTTGGCTTAGTCTCTCGCGCTCTATATCATCATCCATATATGGCTGCAAACGTTTTACAAGTGCCAACGGTGATGGCTCGGTGATAAGCCCATTCTGACCATCATCTACAATGTCATGCAATGTTTCGTATGTATCATACACACATGGTACGCAACCACAACTCATAGCCTCTGTCAATACCATACACCAACTTTCCCCAAAAGAGGGGATGATAACAAACTTTGCGCGTTCATAGAAATCTCTCACATCGGATCTTTTGCCTAAAAATTCTATATTTTCAATTTTGTGCTTTTGTATATAATTTCTAATATATGTTAACTCATCCGTATCTCCTTCTCCAATCGCAATTGCTTTCCAAGAGGGATATTTTTTTCGCATTAAATCCCATGCCCTTACAAAATCCATTGGATTCTTCTGAAAGAAACTCATTCTACCTACAAATAACACGATGTTTTCCCGCTGTAAGTGTGATACTTTCAATGCAAAAGTATTCGGATTATGTATAGCACATAATTTATGTTGAGGCAACGTAGGTATATGCTTTAACAATCTTGGATAAAACCGTTCAGAAATAAAGCATACTTTATCGTCTGTTTGAAATGCTGAGATATAACCTTTCTTCTCCGGACGCTCGCAATACCATACATATAGCCAAGGGAACAGAAAACCTATGCATTTTGCGATGCGCTGCCGGAAATTAGTTGGATATAACTCTAAAATACGTCGCCTACTCAAATTATCCAAATTAAAAGGCTGAATATGACACACAGAAACTACCTTGACAAAAGAGGGTATATAGGCACGAAGGGGAGAGTTTATAACCTGACAAATTGCAATTGAAATACTGTGTTCTCGTACGATAGCAAGTAATCTATCTTGTATTTCCTGCGGATTCCATGAATGAATCGGAACAAAATAATGTGGGGCAACGAAGTTGTAGTCTTCATCCCATTCATACGATAAAAACACCACATGATGTCCACGTCGTTGTAGCTCCTTAGTCAGCACTTCTGTAACTCGCTGAACTCCTCCCACAGAAGGATTGATCGGATATGGAAAAACAAACAATATATTCATGCCATCAACATATTTTCTATTATTCGTTTGGAGTCGTTTCTAATTATTTGTAGCCTTTGATAAACATCATCATAATTGATGTCTTTTAGCCAAGGTCTATCACTATATAAAGCCGTAAACGAGGGATATACTCTATCCATTATTCCTAATTTCATCAATAAGTTGGTGATGCGTGTGGAACGCCCATTAGGAGATAGCACAACTGCAAAATTTTGCTTATGTAAGATCGAAAAGACCATGCCATGAAATGACCGAGTAACGACAAACTGTGCTTGTGCAATGTAGCGTATCCATTCCGCTACACTTGCCCGATCCCATAGAATCTTTTTTCTACAAATATATTGTGGATTAACACAATTTATCGGTTCTAAATTTAATTCTTTGGCTAAGTCATTCGAAAAACATTCTAACTCATCATCTTTCCCCAACGGATAGTACACTATTGTTTCTGTTTTCTTTATATGATTACCTATGAGAGCAGAATAATCCTCAAGCAATAGAGTAGGATCAATCACACATTGAACTTCGGATATACCAAAAACATGTTCAAGGATACTTATACCTGACTCCTCTCGACAACTGATTACCGTAAACCGGTTTAATAAAGGACGGATGATATCAATGTACTCGGGGTATCTCCATGTGTCATAACCAAAACTGGATGCGTATGAGACACGCTTGATATTTTTCTCACCAAAATTTAAGAAAAATGCAGCATATATCTTTTGAGTTATTGCTGGATTCCAAACCTGATCACTACCAACCATATAAATATCTGCCTTGGGAGGATCTTTTTCTAACATTTCCATTGAGACATATCGCTTCGTGCGAGGAATGTTGGTGTGCCAAAACTGCTGAAACTTTCTCTCACCAGGGCTGAATATAGTAATAACACGTCCAATCTTACCATATATATTTTTTTCTTCGAAATCCGACAAACGCAGGTCTATCATTTCCACTTCATGCCCCATTTCTTGCAAAATGCGAATTGTCGCATACGCTTGTAGTTCTGCACCATAGTTATATTCATGCCATATAGTTAGTAACGCTATCTTCATCTCTTCAATGCTTGTTTAATTCGTCTTAATACATCAATAATCTTGTATTTATAACTCATATCCCCATATTTCTTCCCGACATATTCAAAACCATACTTCTCGTAATCTCTAACGAACTGCTCACGTTTAGGGTGGAAACATGTCGGCTGCTTTAACTGTGGCTGTAAAGATTGTTCTATTGTTATATTTTCCACTTCTAAATCAAGCATTACCTTAGAAAATACCTTTTCGCCTTTTGCTGAGTTTACAAAAACCAATGATACCCCTTTGTTATCATTCATTCTTGCGCCTTGAGAGATGCCCCAAAAATCTCCAAGCGTAATATCCCCTATACGAGAAGTATTAGTAAACACACAAGCCGTACAACTGGGTCGAACGGAAAAACCTGCGAAATACAGCATATTACTAGTATATCTGCTCTCTTTGTCTCCGTTAGCAAACTCAAAGGTTTCTCTTGCGCCTCTCCACCCAAAAGACTTATCACGGAAACATGCCTTCGTTATCCGCGTATGATGTTTCTTCGCTAAGTATAGTAAATAATTCTCCCAAATAGCAGGCGCAGGTACCCCATGGCAAATCAAATCTATACAAATCAACTTGTTATGTAACCGATTGGGAATATATGCTTTCAAACCAGCGACTTGACAAGGCGTGCCTGTAAAAAGTATTGTATCTCCCAATTGTAGTCTATTCCTAATATCTAAGAAAACACCCCTTATATCACTCTGCACATATTTAGAAAAACGCAACTTTTCCAATGTTTCTCGCTCAGTAGCAGCCAAATGCACCACATGCCAATTGGCATCAAATGCAGCGCCATATATCACACCTCCCGAAGATAACACATAGTCCGCAATAACATAAAATAAGGCGCCACTTTGACTTTTGTTGAGTTGATCCGTATCTTTTATTCTTGCTGCAAAAGGATAGGGACTGGCATAATTATCATATCTTTCATAGTTAGGATGAAACGGACAAACTGTATCACACAATCCGCAATCTACACAAGCAGAAGCATCCACCTTCGGATAAAAAAATCCTAAAGAATCAGCTTCCATTGTGATTGCACCATGCCGACAAACATTGGCACAAGCAGTACAACCGGAGCATTGTATTTCATGCTTTATATCTATCATACTATTCTTGATAATTCTCTATCATATTATGAGTATAATCTCGCATCTTGTTTCGTGAAAGGATCTGTAGAGGAGATCCTCCATGTACACAATAAGATTCAAAATGACAACCTTTTGTAACCATAGACCCCATAGCAAAAATACATCTTTCGGGCGTGGTCACAGAATGGAGTACCTTACACTGAGTGGCAAACCAATTATCATTTCCTATGTTAATTTTACCATACCCCTTCTGAAAACATTGTCGCTCTATATCATAAAGAGGATGAAAATTAGTATCCATAAAAATACACTCCCAACCTATGCTACAATTCTTACCAAATTCAACACCCTTAAATGAAATGAGTTTGAGACTCGTGGATGCCACAAAACCATCACCAAACACAATTGTTGAACTTTTTCCTTGGCATATAAAAGAATTATTACCAATTATGCATGAACCTTTAAAAATTATTACCCCCCCCCCACTGAGTTATATGAATGCCATTGTTCGGATACATGTGCCCACCAAAACCTCCTAATCGGATCATTCCCGTTTTCTTACCGGCGCATCTATCACAATCTTCCCCTGCATCATATACAAATGCGGCTTATTAATCCAGATAGGGAGCTTCATCGCTTGCCGAAAAGGCAAATATCGAAAATTAAAATATATACTAGGGAGAAATGCAAATTTCCACTCCCAAAGTTGCTTTAAATATGGCATGATATTCTTCAACATGATACTCTAAATATTGACTTTATTTTATTTACTATATACTTCTTTTCTCCTTTATTCAAACCCAAACAATATGTACTTATTATAATCATTCCTTCAATAACAATCATGCTTATGCAAAATCGCACAATCCCGTAATCCAGAAAATACAACACAATAACAGCTGCAACAACAGATAGTAACAATAAAAAGAAACACCGCAATATAGTTGTAACCAAAAAGGATTTTGCAGGGAATCCTGTCATAGACTTTAACATTTTTACTCGCAATAGTAAAGCAACTAATGAGAAGATAATTATGGTAGCCTGAGCAATCTCCGAACTTCCCCCAAAAAGCAATACCATCCATGCTGCCGGAAAATTCAGTAAGTTAACGGAACCCACTACTATTTGGTATTTTTTAATATTACCCGTTGCAAACATCAATTCAATCAAAGGATGGGATATAGAGTCAATCAATGTACACAATAAGATTATACGCACAAATGCAATGGTATGTTCAGGAACCTCTTCTAACCATATATTTAATATAAACTCCGTCTCTGAAATAATAGGAACGATCAAAAACATCAATACTATAAATCCTAATCGGCTACTTCTCATCACAAGATTATGTGCATCCTCATAATACGCGCTTGCGTATGATTTCACAATTTGTGGCTTTACTGCCGTAAAAAAACTTTGGGAAAACTTAGTTACAGCCGTCTGAACCTGAATCGCTAAACCACGAGCAGCATTCACTACAGGACCATAATACACATTAAACAAAATATTAATTCCTTGATCCCTAAACAACCCGGAGGTTGCACCTATAAAATTCCAACCCGCAAAGGCGAACATTTCTTTGAATAATGATTTATCAAATACCCATCGAAAAGTACACTCCGTAAAATGCCTTTTACAATATAGTGCATATACTACTCTTGTGATTATTGCCACTAAACATAACAAAAGGGCATAATATATCAGTTTGTCAAAAGGAGCATAACCAACTAAAAAAGCAACCCCAAGATTTGCACATCCCTCAAAAATACCAATAAAGGCAAAAGCATTCATCTTTTCATGAGCAATCAAACACGCATTATAAGGAGTACTCCACAAATTAAATACAAAAGTAACCAATGCTATCTGCAAAAGCCAATTTGCCGCTATTTCTCGTCCCGTAGGGATAGTCATTTTTGCATTCAAAAACCACACACCGATTATTTCTACTAATAATACCACTAAACATGCTATTATTATCTGGATTATCAAAGATGTACAAAATACACGAGCAACCTTAGTATCATCCGACTGACCTAATGCAAATGTAAGAAATCTACTTATTGCGCCAGAGATAGACAATGATACCATCGAAAACATTGCTACGACACCGGCTACTGCATTGTAAATCCCATAATCTTCTACGCCAAGAGCATGCAGAATAACACGAGAAGTATACAAATTCACCGCCATAAGAAATAGCATTCTTATGTATAGGAATATTGTATTTTTTGCTATTCTTTGGTTATTTACCATATCGGCAGACATAAAACTATCTTATATCATTCCATCCTGCGTACCACTCGGCGAAGCGGCGGAGGCCGGTGCGGAGGGGTGTGGAGGGTTTGTAGCCGAAGTCTTGCTCCAAAGGCGTGGTGTCGGCATAGGTGGTGGGTACATCGCCCGGCTGCATCGGGACGAGTTGCTTATGCGACTCGAAATCATAATCCTCGGGCAAGACACCCGCACGAACCAACTCCTCTTGGAGAATCTGCACAAAGTCCAACAAGTTCTCCGGGCGGTTATTGCCGATGTTATACACCTTATAAGGCGGTATCGGCAGCCCGTCTTCGCCCGTCTGCTTCTCCGGCGCATGCTGCATGACACGCACTATACCCTCTACGATATCGTCTATATAGGTGAAGTCGCGCAGGCAGTTGCCATAGTTGAAAATCTGTATCGTCTTGCCCTCGCGCAACCGATTCGTGAAACCGAAATATGCCATATCAGGGCGCCCCGCAGGACCATAGACCGTGAAGAAACGCAGACCCGTGCAAGGGATATTGTACAACTTCGCATAGGCGTGCGCAAAGAGTTCATTGCTCTTCTTCGTGGCAGCATAGAGACTCACGGGATTGTCCACTCTATCGTCTGTGCTATAAGGCACCTTCTTGTTCGTGCCATACACGCTGGACGAAGAGGCATAGACCAGATGCTCCACCGCATGGTGGCGGCATGCCTCCAAGATATTATAGAAACCCAAGATGTTGCTCTCGATATACGCATCGGGGTTGGTGATACTATAGCGCACGCCTGCCTGCGCCGCCAGATTGACCACTATATCTATAGCATAATCCGCAAACACCTGCTCCACCGCCGCCTTATCCGCTATATTGGCTTGCAGGAACGTCCAATGACCACTCATCGCGGCAATCTCACTTAGGCGTTCTTGCTTGAGACGGACATCGTAGTAGTCGGTCAGCGAATCCACGCCTATCACATAGATACCTTGCACATCACGCAGCAGACGCCTCACAAGATTGCTGCCTATGAAGCCCGCCGCACCCGTTACTAAAACGGTCTTTCCGGTTAATATGACGTTTGGGTGTAACATTAATTTTTTGCCACAAAAACTACTGATAATCTTTACAAAAATGACCGATAACTTTTTCTTTTCTCAACAAATATTCTCAAAAATTGGTCAAATATTTTTCTCCTTTAATTGCTGTGTGATTACTTTTTAACATTAGTTATCGTATAATTGGCCATTAATTTTTGCCATTATATACATTATTGTGTTATGTCGCCCTTACAGGGCTTGCATTGCGGATGATTCCCTTTTACGTAGGGTTTCACCCTACGCTGATTTATGTCGCCCCTTCGGGGCTTGGTTTGTGGGTGACTTCTTTTTTCGTAGGGTTCCACCCTACGCTGATTTATGTCGCCCCGTTGGGGCTTGGTTTGTGCGTGATACCCTTGTTCATAGTTTTTTTACCCTACGCTAATTTATATTGCCCCTTCGGGGCTTGCGTTTGAGGCATCATCTCAAAGAGGTCAAAGCGGCAATTGCTTTACGGCTTCGTAACTCTGTATATCGCCAATGTCGTAGCGGTTGCCGCGCATGGGGTACGCATACATCGCTGTCTGTTCGCAGAGGTAGTGCGCCAAGTTGCCCGGGGCATCAAATCCGCAACCATGCTCCATGCAGGTCTTAATCAACGGCAGGTCCTTGCGTTTGTACACATAGAACGGCGGTACCGCCCAATGGGACTTCGGCTGCTGCGGTTTTTCCTCCATAAGCACCACGCGCTGCGTCTCATCCAAGCAGACCACGCCCGTCTTCTGCAAAGCAGGGAGCGACTCCTCGCGATGGCACATGATACAACTCGCACCTTTGGCATCAGCGAATGCCACAAAATCGCGAAACGAGAAATCCACCACATTATCCGCCGCCAACACCAACATATCATCCTCTATCGCACGCTCCTCGATTGCCAGCAGCAAGTCCTTCACCGCCCCTATACGATGGCCGTTATCCTCCGAACCATCGTCTATCAACGTGATAGGATGGCGGTAACGAGATTGGCTGCGCCACTGCTCGAAGATATCTATGAAGCGGTGGTTCGTTACCACGATATGCTCGTCTATGCCCTCTATGCTGTCCACATCCGACATTAGACGGTCGAGGATAGTACGACCGCCCACCTCCAGCAGAGGCTTCGGGAAATGCTCCGTCAAGGGATATAAACGTGTGGCATAACCTGCCGCTAATACGATATGCTTCATATTGTTTATACTTAGTCTGTTACGAATCTTGCGCCATCGTGGGTGTCGCAAAAGACGGATTGGAAAGTGTCGGCATACTGCGGGAAACGAGAGAGGTACTGCTCGCGTACCTGCTCGGCGATAGCCTCTGTCTTATCGGGGTCGCACAGCGCAATACAAGCACCCTTGAACCCCGCTCCCGAGAAACGACCGCCGTAGATACCCTGCGTGTTGCGCATCGCCTCATAGAGGGCGATGAGTTCCGGCGAGCCGCATTCGTAGCAATGGATGCTGGATTCACAACTCTGATAACTCAAATTACCGAACCAATCGATATTGCCGGCTTCCCATGCCGTCACCGCTTCGCGCACACGCTTGTACTCACCATAGAAATGCTCCGCACGGCGCACAAAACGAGCAGGCATGGCTTCGCGATACTTCTCGAAAGTCTTATAAGGTATATCGCGCAAGAAAGTCCTGTCCATGGTCTTTAACTCCATTCCCTCATACGCCAGCATGTTCCATGCTGCGACCTTGCACTCCGACACGCGCAGGTTATAGTCGGAGTTGACCAGACTGCGCGTCAGCCCCGAAAAGAAGATGCCCAACTTGAAAGCCGGCATCGTATCGGGCTTGGAAATAAGACGGTAGTCGTTGCTATCGCAATCGAGCATCAGCAGATGATTCTTGCGCCCGAGGACGATGCAAGCTTGGTCAAGGATACCATTGTTCAGCCCTATATATTCACGCTCCGCCTCGGAGGCAGTACGCACTACCTCCATAGGGGTCAGCACAATATGATTCGCACTCGCAAATGCCATCACATACGCCACCAATATCGCCGCAGACGAACTCAACCCGCCAATAGGCAACGAACCTTGGATAATACCATCAATACCACATTGAATTTCAAAGCGTTTCTTGAGCGCATAGACCGCACCGCGAGCATAATCACCCCAGTTACCCTGACGGCGGAGAGTAGGCTCCTGCACAGAGAAACATACCTCGCCCTCAAAATTGCGAGACAGTATATTCGTCTTACCGTCTTCCACCGGCGAGAACCACAAATCTATGCCCTTATCTATGGCAAAACCCGTCACCAGCCCATGCTGGTGATCCACATGCGCACCGATGGGACATACACGATAAGGAGAGAATATGTGAAAAGTATGGTCAGACATCGTAATCTGTTGAATGATTATACGTTAGGCTAATTTACATATTGTACATTATGATTTCAGTGCTCTTTTCCACAAAGAATTGGCTCATCGGGGTGAGCCGGTGAGGGGAAGGAGCCCCAAAGGGGCTGATGTGCAGGGAAGGAAAAGATATAAAGCGGAAGTGTTGGTCATTATAGTTGCGCGATTGGATTTTGTTGGTGCGAAAAAGGTCGTTATGAGACCTATCGGCGTTTGGTTTTCCATTCAGTGCGCAAAGGTACTGCTTTTTTTTGAAATAGGCAAATAAATTTTGAAAAAAAGTTATTTTTTTATATTAAGTTTGCAAACGGGAAACTATTGAGCGGGGGAACATAATAATACGCAAAATGAGATTACCTTGCGGAGGTGAGAGCCAATAACCATGTGCTGCAGGGCACATAATAATACGCAAAAGAGACTACCTAACTTGCGTTGTCAGATAGCCTCTTTTGGATATTCATTCCCCTTGTTTTGTCAAGGGAGTTAGTTGCTATAATCCTTCGGTTTACAAGGCTTGTCCGGTCAGGGTATAGGTTTTGCCATTGCGGATGATGAGTACTTGTCCGTTGCGGAATAGTTTCTGTACGCGCGTTGTAGCTGCCTCGGTATCGGTGTTGTCAATGCCCATGCTCTGCTCAATGATGATGGTGATAGTGAGGGATTGCGCACCATAGGAGGCTTTCAGTTCGGCAGTACCTATTCCTAATGCCTCGATCGTTACCATCAAGTCCTCTCCATCGGCAACCGATGTGCACTTCAGAAACGATTCTGCCCATTCCAGCGAGATTTTCTCTGCATCGCCTCCTACTACGGTAAAGGTGATGTTAGCCGTATGTCCGACTTGTATGGTGATTTCATCGGCATCTGCGTAGAAAGCAGCAATATGGTCTTCATACCACAAAGCAAGACTCGTTTCGCTGAGCATCCATGGTTGCGGAATGCTGTCGCCGAAGAGGAAGTTATGGGCGTTGAGCCATTCTGCCGTGACAGTTTCGGGGGTGATGGTCTTGCCCTCGGTGGTGCTATCGTTGTCGGCAATAGCAGCGTCTATGACAGCGAGGTCAGCGATGGCATAGTTGTTAGCCAGACCTTTGTCGGGTTTGCCGATGAAAATCTTGATGTAGTTATCGTTTTCATCTTTATGTTCCCAGTCGTAGGTAGTCTCGTCGGCGCTGGAGCGTCCGATGACACGGTGTGCGACCACATCATCAATAGCCTGTCCCGGAACGAAACCGATAGAATCTACCGCAACAATGTTGTTTTCCACGATTATCGGTTGTTCTCCGTTGGAAGCAGATTCTTCCAAATATCCTATCAAGCCTCCTACACTGCCTTTTTTGGCATCGGGATGGAGCGAAACGGTTCCTTCAACGAGACAGTTGTTCAGTTTTCCTCTTCCGCTATATCCGACGATACCGCCTACATGTCCACGACCTATGATTTCAGCATCCACATGGCAGTTGTTCACGATATCTCCTGCTGCACTCTTGTCAGCCAAGATGCCTCCGACCTGCTGTCCGCCGTTGATAGCGCCGGAGAAGGCGCAAGCCGTAACGGTAGCACTGGTAGCCGTCTGACCGATGATACCCCCCACTTCCGTTTCGGGCAAGTGAATCTCCGCATTGCGAACAGAGGATCCCTCGATACGCGCATAGAGGTTAGCCGCGCCTATGATACCTCCGAAGAGGTCTGCTGTACCAGAGACCGTGGGGTGGTAGATATGGATATTGCTCAGTGTGGTAGTGGAGTCGCTCCCCGAGGGGTTACCCATCACAGCGTCAGCCAAGATACCCGCGGTATAGGCACCGTTGAGGAGCACAGTAGGTCTGTTGATGACAAGGTCGGAAATCTGCGCATTGGGATAGACGTTGTGGAACAAGCCCCCATTGGATAGCAGGAGGTTGGAGAATAGATGGTTGTTGCCTCGCAGCACTCCGGAGAAGTCGGCTCTGAGACCAGTGAAGGGTATGCCCATGAAGTCCACATCATTCACCACGGAGTAGTAAGCGGCGGGGGCTTGCTCTATCTGCTTGAAGTCGCCGGCAGTGGCAATCAGATAAGGATTCTCCGGCGTGCCTTCGCCACCTTGGAACGCAGAGAGAGGCAGATCGGTGAAGTTCATCGTATAAAGTAGATCGGACTGCATATTGGATCGTACGCAGAGGAGCGTGGGATATGTCTTGGTATTGAGCAGGTAGATAGAAACCAGCGAACCGCCGAGGCTATCCACAGGCGCGTAGTCCAAGAGTTTCTCGCCATTGGTGTTTACTACATAGAGGTGCTCTTGTGTTTTGCTGGAGCCCTCCTCTATGCTCTCTTTCGCCAGGACCATATACTCGTAGGCATCGTCCTTGGTAGAGAAAAGCCATGGGTCGAGTGCGTCAGCGCCGACATATACCTGCGCCATCACAACCTTTGTACCGAGGTTCAGGTCGTCGTAGCGGGAAAAAGAACCGTCGCCGTTGAACCATGCAATGGAGTGAATCACCTCGCCCTTATCGTTGCTTGCGCCCTGCGCCATCGAGAACACGTAGTTGTAGCCCTCGCCCGCGGGAGTACGATCCATAGAGGTGGTGAGCGAGAGTCCGCCTATCACGGCAGGAATCTGCGCTGCAATCTCCAGCGAAGGCAAATCCACATAGGTAAAGGTAGTCTCTTGGTTCACCGTTTGTAGGAAGCACCATTGCGTGGGTTGACCGGCTATCTCGCTCATGCGGATGTCGCCCATCGTCTCTTCGGCAATAGTACCGATACGCTCGCCATCCTTGTTGTAGAGATAGAAAGAACGGAGGAAATCGTCCTCGGAAGTATAGTCATCGAAAGTAATCACAAAGATAGGGTCTGTCGTGTTGTCAAACTCGCCGAAGGTGATATCATTGTTGCCGCGGAAACCGCCCATGTAGGGGAACGTGTAGATATACTCGCTTGTCACGGGAACAGGAATCTTCGTCTGACTCGTCTGCTGGAAATTGCTGTTATAGAGCGTAATCACAAGGTTGTTATCCGGCTGCACCACGGGGTCCTCCCAAAATGGGATATCGGGGTCAAAATAGGGCTTCTCATAGAACGCCGTAGCGAACACCAGTTGGTTGCCGTTGCGCATCATATACACGGGAAGAGGCTCATTTCCAGAAGATGCCACATGCTCATAATCAATCTTAAACGTATGCACCTTGATAGGCTGCGTGGAACTATAGCCGCCTTTTTTATAGACATGGAAATTCAGGTAGTATTTCTCATCGGTCGTAGTATCGTTCACCTGCACATCTTCAAACGATTCTTCGTAGAACAGCATGTAATAGTCTTCCGTCCATTGGTCCACAGCCATATCCACAGCGCAACTCTCATTACCGTCAATGGTCGCCAGCACGGTACCATCGCCGCCAATGGCAAACGCATCGTTGTAGAAACGACCAACATAGTCTTCCGTTATCACATGGATAAACAACATCACCTCGTACTTATCGTCCGAGTTGAAGAACTTTTTGGTTACCAGCGGGTTGAGTTGCACAAAGTTCACGCCTCGGTCGCCTTCGCGGAGAGAGAACGTGTCGGTAAATGTACTTTTGAGTTGCCGCTGTGCATCGTAGATTTTTACGGTAACGGAGGTGTAGAAGCCCAGTGTGTCCGTCGTATAGTCCATCGTGTAGGTCCATACGTTACCATCGGGACCGTTGATGGTGCCGAAGGTCTGTGTGGGCGGGAACATCTCATCGGGAGCCTCCACAGCCGCTTGCTTGCGGGCACGGTGTTGGAGGACAGCGGCTTGGTCGTGTCTGCTCCACTGACGATTTTGGGCGAACTCAGCCGCTACCGTCGGCAACGCGCCGAGGCATAGGGCAATTACGCAGAGAAGGGAAAGGGAATGTAATCTTTTCATACCTTATTATATTATATTATATTATTAAGAATTATTATTTAGTGTGAACTCGAATGATTTATGTACATTAAAAGGACCTTGCTTTTTTGTTTCAACAAAAATTTTCAAAAATTGTCCAAATATTTTTGGGGAATGATATACATGTTGATCCATCAATTCAAAATTGAGTTATGTCGCCCTTACAGGGCTTGCATTGCGGATGATTACCTTTTACGTAGGGGCTAGCCCCTACGCTGTTTTATGTCGCCCCTTCGGGGCTATTGTGATACAGCACCACCGCACCTATCAAACCACAGATACCGAAACGCTAATCTATGCCGCCCCTTCGGGGCTATTGTGATAGGGAACCGAATTGCGGGCAAAATTAGTGATTATTTTCCATATATGCAAATAATGTGCCATTTATTGTACAAAATTAACACCTATGTATCTACGAATTACGAATTATGATTTACATATTGTACTAAACGAACAGAGGCTGCCTAACTTGATTTGTCAGGCAGCCTCTACATGTGAGGAACTATTTCTACGGGAGTTTATTTGGTCAGGATGCAGACTTCCCAAGGTTTGAGAATCTTGGTGAGGCGGTTGCCGTATTTTTTCTTCTCGCCTGTCTTGACGGAGGTGTATTCCCCTTCGTAGCCGCTGAGGTCGAAATTAACAATATGCTCATCGGGGGACATGTTGAGGATAGCAATCACTGTGTTCTTGCCGTCGGCAGAGGGGCGCGCGCAGGCGAAGACCTTCTCGCTATCGGCGGGGATACGCACCATCGGCGCGCCCAGTTCGGGGCTCCACAGCGCCTTGTTGGCTTTGCGCAGGGCGTTGAGTTTCCTGTACATCTCAAACTCGGCAGCGTCGGGGACACGGTCGATGCAGTCTTTCTCGAAGAACTCCAAACGATGGTGGTTGCCGCTGAGTTGTCCCGTGTAGATAAGGGGCATGCCGGGTACCACGTAGGTGAAGGCAGCGAAGAGGTGGGCGGCAGCGCCCATGCGCTCCTGCTCCGTGCCGTTCCACGAGTTCTCATCGTGGTTGGAGGTGAAGTTCATGCGGATGGCATTGGCGCGCACGGTGGTGTCGGCTTTGGCGAAGTATGCCCAGAGGTCTTCCACGGTGCTCTTGCCCTGCGCCACGTTGTTCATCAGGTGGTGCAACTCCCAGCCGTAGTACATATCGAACGCGGACTCGGTGAGTTCCTGCGCCTTGGCTTCATCCTCGGCAAGGGTGAACATGTCGGGGTGGTCTTTGCGTATGTCTGCCATCGCCCAGTTCCAGAAGTCGGTGGGCACCTCGCCCGCTACGTCGCAACGGAAACCGTCGATACCGATAGAGTCCATCCACCAGCGCATGCTCTTGAGCATCTCGTTGCGCATGTCTTGGTTCTCGTAGTTGAGTTTGGAGATGTCGGTCCAGTCGTATTGCACCACGAGGTTGCCGTCGGCGTCGCGGTAGTGCCAGCCTTCGTTCTTGGTCCATTCGCTGTCGGGCGCGGTGTGGTTGGCTACCCAGTCGAGGATAACCTTAAAGCCCATCTCGTGCGCTTTGCCCAAGAAATGCTCGAAGTCAGCTCGCGTGCCGAACTCAGGGTTGATAGCGCAATAGTCGATGATAGAATAGTAACTGCCGAGCGTGCCTTTGCGGGTGATGACGCCGATAGGCTGGCAGGGCATTACCCAGATGATGTTGATACCCGCCTCTTTCAATTCGGGCAACACGGCTTCCGCGGCAGCGAATGTCCCTTCGGGAGTCAGTTGGCGCGTATTGAGTTCGTAGATAGTAGCATTGTACGCCCAGTCTGCGTGGGTCTTGGGTTGTTCAGTTTGACAACCGGTTCCAAGCAGTGCAACGACTGCGAGGAGAAGAAGAGAAATGCGTTTCATGGTGTTTGATTTAATTAAGAATTAAGAATTATGAATTAAGAGGCTCATGCTCTGAATCATCGGAGTACTCGGAGTAATCAGAGTATTCCGAGCCTTGGGTTATTCGATGGTGTAGGAGAGCGAGGGGAGGTCGATGGTTACTCGAACGCGGTCGCCGAGGTAGATACGGTCGAAGACCAAGCGGCTGTCGGTCGTCTCCACGGGGATGTAGTCGCCATAGAGGAGCGGCATAGAGGAGCGGCGCAGGCGGATGAGGTCTTGCACCTCTTGGCGGAACGCCTGCTCGTGTTCGGTCAGACCGCCGAAGCGCATCATCTGTCGGTTGTCGGGATCGTTGGCACCTGCCTGCCCGTACTCATCGCCCTGGTAGATACAGGGCACGCCCGGGATGGTCAGGTTGATGACCTCGAGCAGCATCGCGGCTTTGTAGGCTGCCTCTTCGCGGGCAGCATCGCCGTCAGCGGTAACGCCTACCTCGCGGGTCCAGCCGGCGCGTTTGTCGTTCTCATCCCAGCGGACAGCCCCGCCCGCCAAGGAGATGAAGCGGCACTTGTCGTGGTTGCCGGAGATATTGCCCATGGTGTGGTGGGCACCGTAACTTGCCAACGAAGATTCGATGGTCTGAGCCATGCGCTTCATCGATTGGTTGGGTTTTCCCAATACATCAATAGCAGTATGGTAGATATTAAAATCGAACTGCGCGGGGAGCATGCCCGTCTTCACGTAGGAGCCGATGAGTTGGTTGTCGCCGTAGGTCTCGCCAATCATCCATATATGCCTGCCGGGGAAGCGCGCCGCCATCTTCTGTCCGAGCATGCGCCAGTAGTTCAAGGGGATGTGCTTGCAGGCGTCGTGGCGGAAGCCGTCGAGGTTGTAGTTCGCGAGCCAGTAGAGGGCAGAGTCGGTCATGGGTTGGCATACCTCTTCGCGCTCGAGGTCGAGCGTCGGGATATGGACATCGAACCATGTGGTGAGTCGTGCCTCGTCCCACAACTCGAAGTTGCGGCGTCCGTCCGGCAGGATAGAGTCGGTGTGCCAAGTGGGGTGCTCTTGTAAAGTAGGCGACTCGATGTGCATGTGGTTGGCTACATAGTCAAGCACGACGTTCATGTTGTGCGCGTGGGCGGCGTCGAGCATTGCCTTGAACTCCGCCTCCGTACCGAAACGCTTCTCCAAGACGGTGATGTAGATAGGCCAATAGCCGTGGTAGCCGGAGAACTTGGTATAGGGCTTCGTGGGGTCGAACTTGTTATCGTAGGTGCCGTCGGGCTTTTGGTCGAAGGTGTATTTGCCCCATGCCGTCCACGGGTTCTGTGTGATGGGGGAAATCCAGAGGGTAGTGATACCCAGTTCGTCGAACCAGCCTTCGTTGATACGCTTGGTGATACCCGCGAAGTCGCCTCCTTGGTAGTCCACGATGTCAAGCACCTCGGGGGAGTTGAGTTTCCAATCGTTGGCGGTGTTGCCATTATCGAAGCGGTCAATCATCAGGGAGTAGAGCACCTGCGCGTTGTCGTCGTGGCGGTTGAGTTGCGCCACGTCGGTAACGGGCACGCCGTCCTGCAAGGGGATGAGCAGGTCATTATATAAATAGGTGTCGTCCTCGGCATAGACGCGCAGGAACGCACGCCCCTTGTTGCATTTCGCCAACTCATGGCTCTCGCTCAGGCGGAGCGTCCAGGAGCCGTCGCTGTTAGCTATCCAGAGGTCGTTGTTCACGTTGGTATTCTGCAGCAACACCATGAAGCGCGGGTTTGCCACCGGCTCCGTGAAACGCACCGTGAGGCAGCCGTCTTCGTACTTCTCCGACACCAGCGCGGGCTTCACGGGCTTGTTCGGCAACACGGGGACGACAATACCTTCCTGGCTGTCGAACACCACCAGCGCCTGCATGTTGTTGTCGTGGTTGACGAGCAGCATGCGCTCGGGCAGCGCGTTCTCGGCTAACTTTGCGGAGCCTGCGGGGAGGATAACCTCGAGCCTTTCGGAGGCTATCCAATCCAAATCGGCAACCTGACCGTTCTGCGCCATCAAGAGCGGCAGATAGTCGGTAGTGTAGATTTCGGTGGTGTCAGCCACCATACGAACAGGTTTGATGGGCTCGCCCGTCGCAATCTGCTCTACGGGCGTCTTGCTATTGGCACATGCCGCCAACAACAGAGGTAGAGTAAGATAAAGAATGTGTTTTTTCATGTTAGTTGGTTATTGATTTGTGCCGCAAAATTACGCATAATTTTTCATATATGCAATAGCCATACACCATTTTTTCGTTAAAAATGGTCAAAGAGTAACAAAACAATGTTGTAAAACACATATTTGTATCCGGTAATACAAACAAGCATAAAAAGAACTTTGGTGTAAAGACTTTGGCAGGGTTGGCACCCACGATGGCATAATCGGGGGATACTTTCTTTCCGATATGAACAAGTTTTTAGGGGAAAAAGCGGGAAAATTGGGGGAAATGTTGTGTATGTCGTTTTTTTTGCGTACCTTTGCACCGAATTTTGTAGAAAAGGCACATGTTCACTCGTACAATGGTGCGAACAAAGGTGTTGCAGACTTTGTTTGCTTACTATAAAGACGGAGAAAAGACTCCGCTGACTGCAAGAAAAGAGTTGTTGAAGAGTTATGCGGACACATACGACTTGTATGTGATATTGCTGGATTTCGTGAACGCGATGACCGATTATGCCGAGCAGCAGATAGAGCAGGCGGAGCAACGCGCAAAGATTACCCATACCCTATACGTTCCCAATCGTCGCTTCGTGAAGAACCTGTTCGCGAAGCAGATTTTCGAGAACCGCAACATCCGCAAGCGCGTGGACGAAGAGCACCTGAGTTGGGATGCAGGCATGAGTGCCGTAGCGGCGGTCTATAAGCAGTTGCAGGAGCAGGATTTTTATAAGGAGTATATGGCATTGCGCGAGTGGGGCTACGAGCAAGACAAGGCGGTGTGGCGCGAGATATACCTGAAACTGCTCTTTGAGAATCAAGCACTTACGGACGCGCTGGA
>JAXDTJ010000050.1:0-6127 GCA_034090015.1 Paludibacteraceae bacterium
CGCCTTCCCATACTTTTTGCTCGGTAGTGCCGTCTGCAAAAGCAATGTCAATCAAGCGAGTAGCATAAGCGTTCTGATAATCGCCCAACGCGTAGGTTAAGTTTTTCGTTTGATCCAAGGTCGTGACGCCATCGCCAAACAAACGTTCCACACGAGTTCCAGTACCGTCTTTGGCAAGCGTGTACTCAATCACCCGATACTTCAAGCCCTGCTCTGCCACAGCATAAGCATGTGCTTTCGAGAGAGTTGCTTGAGTAATGGTATCATTTGTGCCGAACACATCCACATCGGACTTGCAAGAAACAAGCCCGACAGCAAGGCACACAATGCACATTACGCAAAGGAATAAGTTCTTCATCATAAAAGATTTGTTAGTTAGTATTGATTGTTGATTGTTAAATTCGCGCATTTTGAAACATTTCACGCCACAAAAAGTCGTAGGACATAATTTCGAGTGGATAAATCTAAACGTTCGTTCAAATTGACCCGCAAAAGTACTATATTTTTTTTAAACCAACAAATTTTTTTTACAAAAAATACGCTTGAAAAATTGTTTTTATTTATGCAATAGTTAAATATATGTTTTACAACATAAAAACGATTTTTTGGGGTAGTAGTATTTTACTAAATTGGACAAAAAATGTTCCTACGTTTTTTCTTTTGTTTCTATATTTTCCTTCTCTAAAAGGTCGTAAAATGCGGCTTTTTTCTGCTCTTTTGCTATATTACGACTATATTTTTCTGCTCCATATCACTACAGACGACCAATGACTTCTACAATAACACATTAACATCCCTATACATGGACGGTGTGATTTCTAACGAGTATATAAAAAGAAAAGACTGCCCGACAACTCAAGTTAGGCAGTCTCCTTATTTTAATCACTAAGATACCTTATCTCTCACATAGCATCATACAAACTTATGTTAATTATCAATTTTAATGGGATAGCAATGATAAAATATCGGAAACTATTTAGTTTCGGCAACAAAGTTAGAATGAAGTGTTAAAAGTAGAGAGCCAAACCTATGCCATTAGCAGAGGATTGGAGATTAAATGTTAGAGCAGGCTTTTCTGCATGAGATTTATTATAAATCTCATGGTTACGATTGATGCGAGTATAACCAACGGATAATAAAGAGATACCCGTAGCAAGAGGTATCACTGATAAACCTAAGGTAATTCCTTCATCAACGCCTGCAACGAATCCCGCACCTAAGCACATAGTCACAATACCCAAGCTAAAGACGCTCCATCCAATGTCTGTTAGCAATTTGTCCTGCTTATATTGCATCCAAGCCTCCCTATCCTGTTGATGTTTAATAAAATTGATATATGCTTTTCGCTCCATAGTACCAACATATTGTCCGTTGTTGAAAAGCATATACGAAAGGCCATCCCTCTCTATCTTGTTGAAATTCAGAGGAATCAATTCTTCTTTAGATGCTTTATCCATAGAAGTCTCATCGGATGTAGTTTTCGCAATAGCACCATTGGTACTGCTTGGTTGTATCAGTAACGTAAAAACCAAATCTTTAGCTCCTGTTCGCATCGTCTCCGCTTTCTCTTTTATCATTGCGTTAGCCGTTTTCTCTATATTTCCCGTTGAGGTGTTATATAATTTTGCCATAACGAATAATTGACGCACCTTAGGTTGACTAACTTCAACCACTAATATCTTCTCTGCCGCACAAGATTGACCTATATTGCGAACATCTTCCGCACTGAGCTGCCGAGATCGGCTGAACTCATATTCGTCAATTATGCCATTCAGATTTGCACAATCCAAAGTCTCACCGGCAGTGGATTGGGAAATTGCGTCTTGTATATAACTACGGAGCATTAACTTGGTGTTGTAAGAAACCTGCATTTCTTTGTCAACGATATCAAGAATGGCTATCTTTTTGGGTTGCGCCCAAATAGCGGTAGCAGAGACGATAAATGCAATAAATAACAAGATTTTTTTCATAAGGATTTAATTATTTACGTTTTACTTTCGTTTTTTCTTTTTGTTTTGCAGTGGAATTTTTCTCTACCTCGGGCGTAGGAGCCTGAGTTGGCTGAATAGCAGAACCATTCTCATGATAGATATTGATTACATCGCTTTTGGCATTCAAGTATCTCAAAATAGAAGGGTCATGGAGAAGAAGGTATTTCTCAATATCTTCGCGAGAGAAGTTCTGTAGTTGCTCCATATCCTCGTAAATAGTACGAGGATTAACATAATATCCTGCATAACCAATCAATGTGGCTTGGTATCTGCGAAAACTTTTCGCGGGTCTGTATTGTACCTTAACAATAGGATCCACTACTACATCGATATTTTTACCAACAATTGCTATATAGCGGCATTCATTAATGGCATCTTCTTTTTTAGAATGCCAACCGGAAACCACTTCAATGCGTTTGGAGTAATCTGCTCTCACATCCACAACCGTAGGTGTAGTGGAAAAATCTTGGCGTTGAATATTCGTCTGCCGAGCAGTAAATTGGTAGGTAGAACAACTGCAGAAAAACAAGGATGCTAATCCTATACCAACAAGAATATAGTGTTTCATAATTTTTTCATTTTATAAGTTAGCAATGGTTATTTAGATTTGTTTTGGTGCATTTTCGAGAACCATCCAAACAGACCTCCTTTTTTATCCGTTTTTTCGTCCTCTGCTTTCTTTGTATTGAAATAGTAGGTATCTCCCGAATTAGTATTTCGATAGTAGTACTGCGGGAAAGAATCATCGTACAACAGTTTAAACTTCTCTATTTCTTCTATCGTATAACCTTTCGCATTTTCTATACATGTTGGTTTATTCTCATACATCCCTGCGAAACCAATAATAGTGGCTTTGTAGCGATCCTTTATTCTCCAAGGGTTACGCTCTACTTTCCAAATCGGGTCAACTACCACATCCACTTTGGAATTCTGAATGCACAAAAACTCTGCCTCCGCAATGGCATCTTTGAGCGATGTTTGGTAGGACGAAGTTGCGGTTATCTGGCGAGAATAGTTCACCGTGATACCCACCAGTTGCTGCTCTGTATCAATGTTACGGCGGTTTATATCAATCTGACGTGCTTGATACTGATAGGTACTACAACCGGTTAATAATAATGTGATTAAGGCTGTTAAAAAAGTGATTTTTTTCATTTGTTATTCTATTTTTCTATGAATTCTACTCACTTCACGGCATTTCGAATACTCCGTTAGCACCATTTGGACGAGAAGAAGGCACATAAAAAAGCGAGGTGCTAAGTTGCTTGAAAGTGGGTCAAATCATCTCTATATGGACCCGATTTCTCGAACTAAAAACGCCATAATTTTATGTATATTGCCTGTTAGTTTTTTTGTTTCATAGGCAGATTTTTAGTTTTATTATATACGTTGTCAATACTATTACACTCATCGTTTTTGTCTAAAGAAATGATGGCGCAAAAGATGATACATAGAGCAGATTAAACGAACGTCTAAACTGATACACCAAAAGACAGAAAAAGAGAAGGAAGAAGGCATAAAAAATGTATCAGTTTAGACGTTCGTCTAAACTGATACACTACAAGAGTAACAAAGTGCTACCAAATCGCGGTGCAAAGGTAGTATTTATTTTTTATATATACAAATAAATGCGCAATTTTATTAAATTTTATTGAAAATAAGGTACTAAGTAGTTGATAGTATTATCCCACTATCCCGACACATCGGGACAAGTTCCGCGACCTATCGGGACAAGTTCCGCGAGTTCTTCGAGGGAGGCGAAGGTCTGCCAGCCGAGTTGTTCGGCGGGGAGGCGGTTGGCTTCAAGGTCGTCCACGAAGTAGAAGGGTTGATTGTACCGTCCGCGACACAGTCGGGACGTCCCCAGTAAATCTTCCTGCTTGCGGATGGCTTGGTCAACGGCTTGGTAAATACGCGGGTCGGGTTTGGCAAGGTGGAGCAGGTGGGAGGCGTAGCAATGGCGGAACATGGAGAGGTCGTAGTTGGAAAAGACATGATGCCAATGCAGGTCGTTGTTGTTACTCAGCATGTAGAGATGGTGCCCAGCGTCTGCCCAGCGTTGAATGAGTTGCAGCCGTTCCTCGGGAATACCACCGTGCATGCTGTTCCATGCCGCCACCACTTCCTCGCGGGTTGCTCCCTCGTAGGAGTGCGCGAGGATGGTATCCACGAAGGTATCGGTGGAGATATCGCCTTTCTCGTATCTGTCCACAAGGCTGTCGAGCGTGCCTTCCGCATTGGATTGCAGCCCAAGCACTTGCGCCATTTGTTCTTTGCCCAAAAGGCGTTCAAATCGTGCCAGACATTCCGGCATGTTGTGGCGCATGAGTACGCCACCGAGGTCGAGGATGATAACCATATTATAAGTAATTTAACTTCGCTTCGCTTCGTGTAAAAAACTGTGTGTAATTTAACTTCGCTTCGCTTCGTGTAAATTAACTCCGCTTCGCTTCGTGTACAGCCTCGAAGAGGCTTTCTTACATTTACTTTCTTACAGCGCGAATGCGCTTCCTTACATTTACTTTCTTACGGGGTCGCAGGTGAGGTCAATGCCTAACTTGCGGAAGATTTTGCGGTCCACTTCGCTGAGCATTACCGTGGAGTGTACTTGGCAACCTGCCAATTCGGGCAGTGCCTCAAGCGTGCGGCGGCAGTTCTCATCATGCAGGCTCAGTACGGAGAGGGCGATGAGCACCTCATCGGTATGCAGGCGCGGGTTCTTGCCTCGCAGATAGGCAATCTTGGTGTGCTGGATAGGGGTGAGCATCTCCTGCGGGATGAGTTTTACCTCATGGTCAATGCCCGCGAGGTGCTTGGTGGCGTTCAGCAACAGCGCGGCACTTGAGCCGAGCAGGTCGCTCGCCTGCGCCGTGATGATGGTGCCGTCATGCAGTTCGATAGCCGATGCCGCTACGCCCAAGGACTGCTCACGACGCTCTTTGGCGGCGACGGTAACCTTACGGTAGGCACTGTTGATACCCACCTGCTTGAAGAGCAGTGCAATCTTGTTCACCTCCTGCTCCGTACCCGTGCCCAAGGCGAAGTCGTTGAGGGCGTTGTAGTAGCGGCGGATAATCTCCTGCTTGCTTGCCTCGCAGCAAACGGCGTCGTCGGTGATGCAGAAGCCCACCATGTTCACGCCCATGTCGGTAGGCGACTTGTAGGGATTGTGCCCGTAGATACCCGTGAAGAGGGCGTCGAGGACAGGGAAAATCTCTATGTCGCGGTTGTAGTTGATGGCGGTCTTTCCGTAGGCTTCGAGGTGGAAGGGGTCAATCATGTTCACATCGTTGAGGTCGGCGGTTGCCGCCTCGTAAGCGATGTTCACGGGGTGCTTGAGCGGCAGGTTCCAGACGGGGAAGGTCTCGAACTTCGCATAGCCTGCTTCGCGTCCGCGTGCGTGCTCGTTGTAGAGTTGGGAGAGGCACACTGCCATCTTGCCGCTACCCGGTCCGGGGGCGGTAACCACCACGAGCGGGCGCGTGGTCTGCACGAAATCGTTCTTGCCATAGCCCTCCTCCGAGTCAATGAGCTCCACATTGTGGGGGTAGCCCTCGATGGTGTAGTGGTAGTAGGTGGTGATACCCAATCGCTCCAAGCGTTGGCGGTAGGCGTCGGCGGATTTCTGCCCGTTGTAGTGGGTGATGACCACAGAGGACACCAAGAAACCGCGCTGCATGAACTCCTCGCGCAGGCGGAGCACATCCTCGTCGTAGGTGATGCCAAGGTCTTGGCGCACTTTGTTCTTCTCAATGTCGAGCGCGGAGATGACAATCACTATCTCCAACGTGTCGCGCAACTGAGTGAGCATTGCTAACTTGCTATCCGGCTGAAAACCCGGCAGCACGCGGCTGGCGTGGTAGTCGTCGAACAGTTTCCCGCCCAACTCAAGGTATAGTTTGTTACCAAACTGCGCAATGCGCTCTTTGATATGCTCCGACTGAATGCGGATGTATTTCTCGTTATCGAAACCCATGGGTTTAATTAAGAATTTAGAATTAAGAATTAAGTGTCATGTATCAAGACATCGTTGACACTTTTTGGTTTCCTTAGAAACAAAATCTATTTATATTTTTTTAAGATACTCTAATACTCAGACCCCCATGGGGGTCGCCGCCGCTAAAGGCGAGTTTGTA
>JAXDTJ010000006.1:0-7801 GCA_034090015.1 Paludibacteraceae bacterium
GGAAGAGATGGAGATTGCGCTGGACAAGACCGATTGGGCAGACAACCAAGACCCTATGCTGCTTGCTGCGCTGAACACCGTCCGTTCATTCCGTTCGGTTACCGCCTACACGAAAGACCTATCGCCGATGTTCGACAACGAAGAAGAAGCCGCATTCGGAGAGCAATTGTTGCAGTATGCGCTGGACGGGCATGAGCAGTTTGAGAAACTCATCAACAAGAACCTTATCAACTGGGAGGCAGACCGAATTGCGTACATGGACCGTATCATCTTGGAGCAGGCGCTGGCGGAAATCACGCACTTTGAGGATATACCTCTGCAAGTGTCGCTCAACGAGTACATCGAGTTAGCGAAAGAGTACTCCGGCGAGAAGAGTTACTTGTTCGTGAACGGTATCTTGAACGAGATACTAAGGAAGATGAAGCGCGACGGAACGCTGATAAAGGCAACCACGCTGAAAGAGGAAACGCCCAACGCGGCAGCGGAAGAAACTCCCCTCACCGCCGAGGAAGAGAGTCCGTTGAGCGAAACAGAGGAGGAGAAGTAACAATGCCTACAATGCAGGTACAATTAAATAGTAAAAATTAAACAATAAATCAATATGCTAAATCTTATTTTATTGCAAGCAGAGGCTGGTGCACAGCAAGGTAGTCAGTGGACATTCTGGGTGATGATGGCACTCATCTTCGTAGTGTTCTATTTCTTTATGATTCGTCCGCAAACGAAGAAGCAAAAGGAATTGCAGAAGCAACGCGACAACATGAAGAAAGGCGACAAAGTGGTAACCGCCGGCGGTCTGTATGGTGAGATTAAGGAAGTGCAAGAAAACACGTTCCTCGTTACCATCGCCAAGGATGTAACCATCAAGATTGCCAAGGAGAGCGTGTATGTAGATGCGGCTGATGCACAGCAAGCCGCCAAAGACGCTCCCGCAGAGAAGAAATAGACAATTTGACTATTTACTATTTGACTATTTTACCATTGACTATGTGCAACACTACTGTGTCCGGGTGCGCAGGCGTCCCCGCCTGCTAAATGGTCAAATAGTAAATAGTCAAACAACGCATGACCAAAGGCAAGGAAATATGGGTGCGCTTGCGTGCGCGCGTAGAAAAGACGGAGTGGAAAGATGTGCTGACATTTCTCTTCTTTGTGGCATTGGCTACGGTGCTTTGGTTTGGGCATGCTATGCAGTCGGTGCGTAACGCCCGCGTTATAGTGCCCATACATTATGCCGGTATTCCCGAAGACGCTTATTTTGACCACGGCCGTTTGCCTGCAACGCTGAAGATAGAAGTGCGCGATGCGGGCAAACGGTTGCGTATGTATCAGGTGAATCCGCCCGAACTGACGATAGACCTGAGCAGCCAGATGCAGAGCGAGAGCGGCACGGTGCGCATCTCGTCGGACGTGTTGCGGCGCAGCCTGACCGACCTGCTGCAAGGCACAAGCAAGTTGGTATCGGCAGAGCCGGAGCAGATAAGTATGGAGTATGTGAGGCAGGAGGAGAAGAGGGTGCCCGTGATGCTACGAAGTGATTTTTTGCCGGCGGCTGAATATCAGTTGGTTGGATCCCCCACCCTGTTGCAGCAAGAGCTCAGCGTGTATGGCACGGAGGAGCAGTTGGCGAGCCTGCAAGCCATCGCTACAGAGGACTCGCTGCTGACCGACCTGAGAGACACCTGCTTATTGGTCTTGGCATTGGACGCGCCGGAAGGTATCCGCTTGACGCAAGATAGCGTGAAGGTGCAAGTAATCACCGAACGATATACCGAGAAGCAGTTTCGGCTTCCCATCAAGCCCGCGGAGGTACGCGAGGGGGAGCAGTTGCGGGTGTTCCCGCAGGAGGTGTCGGTTACAGTACGCGTCGGGCTGAGCCACTTCAGTGAGGTTACGGAAGAGGACTTCAGGGTAACCTGCCCATACCCGACCCTCCACGACAACAAACTGCCGATACATGTGGACTGCCGAAGTCCGTATAGTAGTAATCTGCGCTTCTTCCCACAAGAGGCGGAATTTATTGTTGAGCGATGAGAAAGATACAAATGGTTGACCTGCAAACGCAGTATCAACATATCAAGGCGGACATTGACCGCGGCATACAGGCGGTGATAGACAGTGCCGCCTTCGTAAAAGGTCCGCAAGTTACCGATTTTCAGCACCATTTGGAGGCCTACACGGGCGCCAAACATGTCATTCCCGTGGGAAACGGCACAGACGCGCTGCAGATAGCCTTGATGGGGCTCGGGTTGCAGTGCGGCGATGAGGTCATCACCCCGACCTTCACCTTTATTGCCACGGCGGAGGTGGTGGCGCTGCTGGGGCTGACGCCCGTAGTGGTGGACGTGGATTGGGAGACGATGAACATGTCGATAGAGTCGCTGGAGAAAGCCATCACGCCCAAGACCAAAGCCATCGTGCCTGTGCACCTGTTCGGACAGTGCGCCAACATGGAGGCTATCATGCGTATCGCGCAGGAGAAGCACCTCTACGTAGTAGAAGACGCATGTCAGGCTATCGGCGCAAAGTACACGTTTGCAGATTTCATGGAGGTGCGGTCTCCAGGCCGCACCGCAGTCTTGGATACCCGGACAGAAGCAGGCGGGGACGCCTGCGCACCCGGACAGAAGCAGGCGAGGACGCCTGCGCACCCGGAAGCATCAATGGTGCGGCCTGGAGACCGCACCTCCTTTACCAAGCAAGCAGGCACTATCGGGCATATCGGGTGCACCAGTTTCTTCCCCTCGAAGAACTTAGGTTGCTACGGCGACGGAGGGGCTATCTTCACCAACGACGATGAATTGGCAGCCCGCATGCGGGCTATCGCGAACCACGGCATGGTGGTGCGCTATCACCATGATATGGTGGGCGTTAACTCACGATTAGATGGTATCCAAGCGGCTATCTTAGACGCCAAACTGCCCCATCTGGACGAGTACATCGCTGCGCGTCAGCGTGCTGCCGCCTACTACGATGAAGCGTTTGCCGGCAATCCGCATCTCCTGCTCCCGGGCAGAGAACCCCACTCCACCCATGTCTTCCACCAATACACACTGCGCGTGCAGGGCATTGACCGCGACCAACTCAAAGCACAGTTGCAGGAGGCAGGTATTCCCGCGATGGTCTATTATCCCGTGCCGCTCCACTTGCAGAAGGCATACCAAGACCCACGCTACCAACCGGGCGATTTCCCCGTGGCAGAACGCTTGGCAGCCTGCGTGCTCTCGCTGCCCATGCACACCGAGTTGGACGAAGAGCAGTTGGAATACATCACAAATACAATTAACAATTTGAAAATTTGAAAATTTGAAAATTATTTAGCAGGCGGGGACGCCTACGTACCCGGACATAATTTTCAAATTTACAAATTTACAAATTTTCAAATTGATTCAGTTATGATTATCGCAGGACCTTGTGCGGCAGAGAGCAAAGAGCAAGTGCTGATGACGGCACTGCGCTTGGCAAATATGGCTCGGAAAGACCCCGATGAGCAGTGGGTGTTCCGCGCAGGGATATGGAAGCCGCGCACCAGCCCCGACACTTTTCAGGGTGTCGGCAAGAAGGGACTGGCGTGGTTGCAGCGCGTGAAAGAGGAGACGGGTCTGCCTGTAGCAACAGAGGTGGCAACGCCCGAACATATCCGCTTGGCATTGGCGGCGGGGATAGACTACCTCTGGTTGGGCGCACGGACCACCGCCAACCCCATCTTGGTGCAAAGCCTTGCGGACACCCTCGCCGAAGAGGTGAAAGCAGGCGCATGGTGCACGGTGTTGGTGAAGAACCCCGTGAACGAAGACGGCGGCTTGTGGGCAGGCAATATAGAGCGCATACAGCGCGCAGGTTGCCCCGTGGTAGCCGTGCTGCGCGGCTGCAACCACCGCCCCTGCTGGGGCATGGCGCATATATTCCGAATGACCTACCCGAACATCCCCATGCTGATAGACCCCAGCCATATCGGCGGCGACAGAAAGAAGATACTCCCGCTGCTGCAAAAGGGCAAGGAGCTACAGTTCGACGGCGCGATGATAGAGGTGCACATAAGTCCGGACTCGGCTTTGTCGGACAGCAGGCAGCAAATCACCCCCACTCTGCTTGACGAGATACTGCGCACCGTCGGCATGCCATTCGACGCGCGCGAACTGCCTGCCAAAGCAGGAACGAACAACGCGCTGGCATGGTATCGCGCACAAATCGACGAGATAGACGACCAACTATGGGACCTGATAGCCCAACGCATGCAGGTCAGCAAGCGGATTGGTATTTGGAAGCACACGCACGAGATACCGTGCTACCAACCCACGCGCTACGAGCAGATGGTCAGCGACCGTATCGCATGGGGAGAGCAAAACAAGATAGACGCCGAGACCATTAAAGGTATCTACGACATCATCCACAGCGCCAGCCTCAAAAAGCAGGAAGATGCAGATAAAATCATAAAGAATATACAATCATAAAAAAGGATGTGCCAATAGAATATCTTCGATATGCCCATCACACTTGACCCCAATAATCAAACAGCCCAATATCGTGGGAAGAACGTCAAACTGACGCGATTGGAGTTCGCACTGCTGCAACATCTGATTTGCAATGCCAACCGAATATGCCCACGCGATGAGATATTAGATACGGTATGGGGCATGCGCTTTCAGTACGATACAGGCACTATCGATGTACACCTAAACGCGATAAGGCGCAAATTAGGGCTTTCGCTCCGAGAACCCATAGAGACTTTCCGCGGAACGGGAATTTGTTATCATTCCGCCAATGCGCAAGGGGGCTATACTTTCAATATCCAAGAATTCATCGTTGAGTGGCTGTATGCGCATGAGGCAGACTTGCAGGAAAAAGCGTTGGTGCCTCAACTGCATTTAGACCCGTTTGTCAGCGACATACGCGAACATCCCGACACATTTCGACGCATGTTGGACGCGATACTACAGATGTTGTTGCCAACCGCCCAACCCGGCTATCTACGCATATCCACGGTGCTCAGTATCAGCCACTTTACATTCAAAATAGATATCAACGGGACGATAAATGAACTAAAGATACCCATTGTCTGCCACTAATCTTAAGACAGATTTAAGCAATATATACGGTAAAAGTGATACCTTTGCAAAAATTATTGACTATGCACAAGGTATCACTTTTCTTTTTATTGCTTTTCGCTTGCGTCCGTCTGCAAGCAAGCGCCTCGCAAGACAAGGTTTATCAAGGTTGTTCAGGCGGGATGATGGTGCACACGGGCTATTTGTTCGGGAAAGACAAACTCTCCCCTTTGGATAAGGAACTACAAGGGGCAACGTTTGGTATAGGCGGCGCGGTCAGGGTACATCTATGGAAACATCTGCGCATTGGCAGCGAGGGGTTCACATCCACCATGAATGCCTCCACCACCAATTACCATTCCACTCTTCAGTCGGGAAGTTATATTCGGACAGGTTGGGGCGGCGTACTGGCAGATGCCTGCTGGCGGTTGGAAAAGGTGTGGCCATACGTGGGCGGCACCATCGGAGGCGGAGCTATGCGCTCGCTATATATATTAGAAGGTAATGAGAACGATTGGAACGAAGAAGAGCATGCGATATTTCACAAGCAAAGTTTCTTCTATATCAGTCCTTATGCAGGTATCGATTGGTGTATGACCTCCAAAGTGCACCTCACAGTCCGTTTAGATTGGATGCTCGCATGGCACAAACAAGCCATTGTGCAGCCGACGGGTCCGAGATTCTATATCGGCTTTATGTTCTGTCATTAGCGTTTCTTGCGAAGATACGCCTTCAAGCGCTTGACACCATCTACGCCAATGATAGTGAGACCTCCGTACTGAAAACTCTTGGCGAGACCAAAAAAGATAAACCAGAGCACCCCTTTTAGTTCAACACAGATGGGAAGTGCCATTTGTGCAAAACTGATGATATAGCACGGCACACAAAGCACCAACACAATAACGCCGGTACGAAACGAAAATCGCCTTAGGAAGGCTTGTATTTTTGCTTTCATGCTGATTTGTCCTTTCTCTTTGGATACAAAGGTACTGCTTTTGTGCAGAATTTGACTTAAGAATACCTTAAGATTTCTTTCAGAGACCTTTGATTGTTTGTACAAAACCATCTATTTACGCCATCAAGCAAAACAAATAGTAAGAAAAACGAACAATAATATAACTTTTTGCACAAATATATTGTATATATCAAAAAAAAGCAGTATCTTTGCATTCGATTTTTCCGACACATTGGGACAAGCAAGTAAAAGACCAATAGTCTTATCATTGCATGTTGGCATTTTATGTTTTTCATTACATGTTGGCATTGCATGTTTTTTTAAGGTATATTTTATGGACAAACAAGTTAAGCAGTACGTTGACCAATTTATGGCTGAATTGGTGCGTAAGAATCCGGGTGAATTGGAGTTTCATCAGGCAGTGAAAGAAGTGTTGGAGAGCGTAGCACCGATGGTGTTCGCCTATCCGTACCTGCGCGAGCAGAAAGTGCTGGAGCGCATGGTTGAGCCCGAGCGCGTAATCATGTTCCGCGTGCCGTGGGTGGACGACCAAGGCGAGGTGCAGGTCAATCGCGGCTTCCGCGTGCAGATGAACTCCGCCATCGGTCCCTACAAAGGCGGTATCCGTTTCCACTCGAGTGTGAACCTGAGTATCATGAAGTTCCTCGCTTTTGAGCAGACCTTCAAGAACGCGCTCACCACGCTGCCGATGGGCGGTGCGAAAGGCGGCTCCGATTTCTCGCCGCGAGGCAAGTCCGATGCCGAGGTGATGCGCTTCTGCCAGAGTTTCATGACCGAACTGCAACGCCATATCGGGCAGGACACCGACGTACCGGCGGGCGACATAGGCGTGGGCGGACGCGAGATTGGTTTCCTCTTCGGGCAGTACAAACGCCTGCGCGATGAGTTCACCGGCACGCTCACGGGCAAAGGCTTATGCTGGGGCGGCAGCAAGATGCGCCCCGAAGCAACAGGCTACGGCGCATGCTACTTCGCAGAGGCGATGCTGGCTACCCGCGGCAAATCATTCGAAGGGCAGCGCGTCTGCATCTCCGGCTCGGGCAACGTGGCGCAGTATGCCGCGCAGAAAGCCATGCGATTAGGTGCCAAAGTGCTGACACTGAGCGACAGCAACGGCTTCATCTACGACCCCGAGGGACTCACCGAGGAGAAACTGAACTTTGTGTTCCAACTGAAGAACATCCGCCGCGGACGTATCAAAGAGTATGCAGCGCAATATCCTGAGGCACAGTACTTTGCAGACGCACGTCCGTGGAACATCCCCTGCGACATCGCCATGCCATGCGCCACGCAGAACGAGATCGACAAGACCGACGCGGAGCATCTGCTCGCCAACGGTTGCTACTGTGTGGCAGAGGGGGCGAACATGCCCACCACGCCGGAGGCGATTGCACTCTTCCAAGGCGCGAAGATTCTCTACAGCCCGGGCAAAGCCAGCAACGCCGGCGGCGTAGCCACCTCGGGACTAGAGATGACCCAGAACAGCATTCGCCAGAGTTGGACCGCAGAGGAAGTGGACACCCACCTACGCCGTATCATGGCGGATATCCACGCCGCTTGCCTGAAATACGGCACAGAGGAAGACGGATATATCAACTACGTGAAAGGCGCGAACATCGCGGGCTTCATGAAAGTCGCCAACGCGATGGTAGAGCAAGGAATCGTGTGATTTACGAATTACGATTTGGTTGAAACTAAAAGGAACAATAAATAACGCAAACTGGAAATAAGAAACATATACCTCGAAATGACGATGATTTTTTATTTCAACAAAAAT
>JAXDTJ010000055.1:0-29049 GCA_034090015.1 Paludibacteraceae bacterium
GTATTAGAGTATCTTAAAAAAATATAAATAGATTTTGTTTCTAAGGAAACCAAAAAGTGTCAACGATGTCTTGATACATGACACTTAATTCTTAATTCTTAATTAACAACGCCCGGAGAAGTCGTAAATCGTAAATCGTAAATCGTAAATTTGATTAATGAACTGGTTAGATATCCTGTTGCTTCTCCCCTTGCTGGTCGGACTCGTCCGCGGGCTTATGCGGGGACTTATCACTGAGATTATCGCCATTGTGGCGATCATTCTCGGTATAGTAGGGGCTCGCTTATGGGCAACGAAGTTCTCTGCATGGCTTCTCTTGCAATTCGCATGGCCGGAGGCTGTGTGCAACGTAGTAGCCTACGCGCTATTATTTCTGGCGATAGCCATCGTGCTCAATATTATAGGACGCTTGCTCTCCAAACTGCTACGGGCTATTCAGTTAGGATTTATCAATCGCCTGCTCGGTGGGGTATTCGGTACGCTTAAATGGCTTGCAGTGGTCTTGGTTGCAGTATTTTGCATCCACATGCTGGATTCCTATTTCCATTTCTTGGACAATAGCGAGGTGGTAAAAACCTCCACACTCTATCGTCCGTTTGTGGAGACTGCCAACCAGATTATTCGCTTTATCCCCAACGTAGCCGACTCGGTCATTAATAGGTAATAAGTAATAGGTAATAAGTAATAGGTAGTAGGTAATAAGTAATAGGTAATAGGTAATAAGTAATAGGTAATTATGCTCTGTTAAAATCCTCAATTTCTCGCGAGCGTAGCGAGCAGGATTAAACGTAATTAACGGAGAAGTCGGGGGCTAAAAAATAGTAAATAGTAAATAGTCAAATAGTCAAATTGAATACTGTCTATTTCTCATTAGGTGCTAATTTAGGCAACCGTGAGCAAACGCTTATGGAAGCCATACACCGTATGGAGCAACGAGTAGGGACTCTACTGCGTTGCTCCTCATTCTATTATTCCGAGCCGTGGGGATTCCGTTCGGAACATGCTTTCTGCAACCTCTGCGCCTCTTTTCAAACCGACCAGTCCCCCGACCAAGTGCTTGCAGAAACACAAATAATAGAACGTGAATTAGGTCGTCTCACAAAGACTTGCGTGAATACTGAAAACGGAACTCCCATATACCATGATCGCACCATAGATATCGACCTGCTACAGTACTTCGACCACAAAGGGGAAGAAATGGTTATTGACTCTCCCCTACTCACCCTTCCCCACCCTCACATACAGGAGCGCGACTTTGTTCGCATTCCGCTCCAAGAGATTACAATTTCTTAAACCATACAAACGTATTACGCGGTAATTGTGTCCACAATTACCGCGTAATGCTTTTCTCAAACCATCATTCCTTACTTGTACAGGAACCGTTTGATACTCTTCTTCGGGGTCTTCTCGAAGGGTTCATTCTTGATTTCGATGTCAGCCACTTGCGAATAGCCCGGGATGAGTTTGTTCAGTTTCTGCAAGTTCTCTTTCATCAGCGCCTGCAACTCCTCGAGCGACATTCGCTTGCTCGTCTCCTCGTCGGGGAAGACCAAACCAATCAGTTTGCCCTCGCGCTCTACCACGATAGACTCCCCTACTCCCGCTTGGTTATTCAGTTTGTCCTCTATCTCCTCGGGGTAGATGTTCTGCCCCGATGCACCTAAAATCATCGACTTGATACGCCCGCGGATGAAGATATTTTGGTGCTTGTCGATATAGCCGAGGTCGCCGGTGCGCATCCAGCCATCTTCGGTGAACACCGCGCGGGTCGCTTCCTCGTTCTTGTAGTAGCCCATCATCACGTTCTCGCCGCGCACCAGTATCTCGCCCTCGCCGCTCTGCGGGTCGGGGTTGCCTATCTTCGCCTCCATGTTGGGCACAGGAGAACCGCAACTGCGGCGCTTGAAGTACTTCGGCGGGGTACCGGAGATAAGCGGTCCGCATTCGGTCATACCAAAGCCGATAGTGAGCGGGAAATGCACATCCAGCAAACATTTCTCCACCAGCGGGTTCATCGCTGCGCCACCGCAAAGGAAGTAGCGTATCTGTCCGCCAAAGGCTTTGTTGAGCGCGTTCTTCACATGATTGCGGATGATATTCATCACGATAGGCGTGTACCAGAAGAACTTCATCACAGGCTTCGACAACAGCGGGTCTAATTTCTTCTTGTGAATTTTCTCTATCACCAAGGGCACTGCCGCCACCATGTAAGGGTGCACATCCGACATGGCTTTCAGCACCAGCGTAGGTGTCGGCGACTTGGTCAGATAGTAGATATGTGCACCCGCGCAAAGCGGATAAAGGAAGTCCGACAACTGCCCGAACATATGCGCCAGCGGCAACATCGACACCACTCGCTGACCGGGCTCTACCGGCAGGATATGCAGACCGTTCTCCACATTGTTCGACAGCGACTTGCCGCTAATCATCACGCCCTTGGGAGAGCCGGTGGAGCCGCTGGTATAATTGATAAGCGCCAGCGCCTCGGGGTCGATATCATAGTGGAAATCAGCCGGTTGCATGCCTCTCGGGAACTTCGCTTTGAACGCAACGGATACCTCTTCATGGGTCGGAAGAGTGAGCGTTTCCTGCGCCCGCAGAAAAGCAAAGTCCTCCATCGAAAGCACAGCAGTCAGTTGCGACAGGTCTTGGTTCTGCAGGTCCTTCCATACATAAGGACCCACAAACAGCATTTTCGAGTCCGAATGGCGCAACAGGTTCGCTATATCCTCAGCCTTGAAGTCTTGCAAGATGCTGACAACCACTGCCTTATAGGTCGCAATAGCCAAATAGGCTACCACCCAGTTTGCACAGTTCCTACTCGCAATCGCAATCTTGTCGCCCGCCTGAATACCCATCTTCTCAAACAGCACATGCAATCGCTCCACTTCCTCCGCCATCTGCCCAAAGGTGTACGCCTGCTTCTCCCCATAATCCGACACTGCCGTATCACCCCACTGATGTTTCATTACCTCTTGCAGGTAATGCAAATAGTGATGTTTCATACTCTAATCCAACAGTTTTTAATAATTATTGTTAATATGTTAATTCGGATGCAAAGGTACAGAAAATAATCTATTTCTCCAAACAAATGTGTTGAAAATAGCAGGTATGGACTATTTTATCTTCGCTTTTGGCTTACGATTTAGTCAGACTGAGTACTCAATAATAACCGCGGGCGAGACGCCCGCGTCCCCAGTGGAGACCTGTTTATTGGCGTTTTTGGCGTATGTAGTAGTCCCAAATAACGCTCCTGCGGCAAATAGTAGCAGGGTACGGCACGGTCGCCAGACGCATGTTTTCTTCGCGTCTCGCGCGCATACCCGGCTTCATCCGATGGTAGTCCCGTCTCGCTTGCAGCGCCGCCCAAGCGTTCTTCGGCTTGCCCGTCAAGAGCAGTTGCAGCGCCGCCACATAGTCTAGCCCCCAGCGCAGCACCATCACCCACCACAGGCGCGAAGCAGGGAGGTTCTTGTAGAGCATGAGCAGGTTGTTGCGGAAGTTGAGGTAGGTCTTGCGCGGCGACTCGTAGTGGAGCGCCCCGCCGCCCAAGTGGTACACGTGCGACTGCGGTAGGCAGACCAACCGATACCCGCGGCAGCACAGCCGCCAGCAGAGGTCTATCTCCTCCATGTGAGCAAAGAAATCGCCGTCCAAGCCCCCTGCCTCTTTATATAGTTTCGTGCGCACGCACATACACGCGCCAGAGGTCCACAGCACATCCGCCTCGCTGTCGTACTGCCCTTCGTCTTTCGCCGCATAGCCCACGATACGCCCGCGGCAGAAGGGATAGCCGAGGATGTCTAAATAGCCTCCTGCTGCGCCCGCGTGCTCGAAGTGGTCTTTCTGCAAGTCCGACAGTATCTTCGGCTGCACCGCCGCCACCTCCGCATGCTGCTCTATGTAGGTTAGGAGCGGCGTGAGCCAACCCTCCGTAACCGCAACATCCGAATTGAGAAGGACGGTATATCGGCTCTCCACCTGCTGCAACGCGCGGTTGTAGCCCTCCGCAAACCCGTAGTTCTTATCCAGCGTCAGCACTCGGACAGACGGAAACTCCCTCTGCAACAGTGCCACAGACCCATCCGTGGAGCCGTTATCCGCCACCACTATCTCCGCCTCCGCCGCAGGCGTGAACGCCACCACGGAAGGCAGATACCGCCGAAGCATCGCCTCACCGTTCCAATTCAATATGACAACAGAACAAAGCACCTCTTACTTGACTATTTGACAATTTACTATTTGACCATTATCGGAATCCTCAGAGTTCTCAGAGTTCTCGGAGTTCTCAGAATACTCAGAACATGCGCCCTCTTAATTCTTAATTCTAAATTCTTAATTAACAACGCCCCCACTTCCATCGGTTGTGTGTCCAGAGCCACAACTCAGGTTGTTCCAAGATATTCTGCTCCAACATCTCGGCATAGCGAAGGGTGATACCATTCTCCGGCTCTTCCGCGGGCCGGTCGGTTATCAAGTCAAAGCGCGTGCGGTAGTAGCCGCGTTCGGGGCGGATGATGTGCAGGTAGAGCACGGGATAGCCGAACTTCTTCGCCAGCACCTCGCTACCGTCCAAGAAACCTGTGTCTTGGTGCAGAAATGTCGTCCAACAACGTGTTACCTGCGGGCGCGGCTTCTGGTCGCAGATAAAGCCGTACAACACCTGCTTCCCCTCCTTGCGCAACATCAACATCTGCCGAAGCACCTGCTGTTTCTCTATCAGCACCCCGCCGCGCTGGCTACGGATATCGTTCATCAGGCGGTCCATGCGCCGGTTCTTCAGCCGCCGATAGATATTCGCCTGCATCATGCCCGAGGGCGCCAGATGTTGGTGAAAGTCCGCCATCCATTCCCAGTTGCCCATGTGCGCCAACATCACGATGACCGCCCCGTGTTCGGCTATCAGTTGCTTCACCTGCTCCTCGTTCTCGAACACCACGCGCCGCCGCATCTCCGCTGCCGAAGCCGTGTAGCCGTGCACTATCTCCACTATCACGTCGGCAAACGACCGATAGAACTGCTTGGCTATCTGCTGCCGCTCCGCCTCCGTTTTGTCGGGAAAAGACCGCCGCAGGTTCTTCTCCACCACAGCCCGCCGATACCGCACCACATAGTACATCATGGGGTACAGCACCCCCGAAGCGAAAGCATACAGCCACCGCAACGGAATCCTACTGAGTATCTTCAAAAAAACTGCCAAGATTGGGTTGAGAGTTGAAAGTTGAGTGTTGAGAGTTGAGAGTTGAGTGTTGAGAGTTTCGTGTTGAGAGTTTAGTGTTGAGAGTTTAGTGCGAGCCGAGATTTATCCCGACTTGTCGGGAAGGGGCGACATAAATCAGCGTAGGGTGAAACCCTACGTAGAGGTTACCTCCCTCATACTCCAAGCCCTGTAAGGGCGACATAACTAATCCTTAAACTACTCCGACTACTCCGATTTTTCAGAGCATGCGCCCTCATAATTCATAATTCATAATTCATAATTAACCCCCTACTCCTCGTACCACCCTTCTTGCAACCCATATTGGAACTCGCCGTCCATGATGAGTTGTATCTGCACCATCGTCAGCGGGCTGTGTTGCTCTTTGGCGGCTTGCGCCACATACTCTATCTGCGCCGTCTCATCTACTTCGCCGTCTTCGTATTCCACTTCGCCGGTCTCCTCATCCACATGCAGCAGTCCCACTTCCTCCAAGAAATCGTCCATCGCGTCCAGCACCAGCAGCACATCTTCTTCCGTGATGCCCTGCTTATCCTCCGCGGGAATCAGGTTCCAGATAAACGCAATCTCTTTCTGCTCTTCCGGCTCCAAGAGGTTCATTTCCATTCCGTTTGCCATATAAATAACACTATTTGAGGTGAAAAATCAAAATAATCATCAAATAATTTGCAAAGATACTACATTTTTCGTACCTTTGCAAATAAATTTAAGTAAAAATAGAAGAAAAAATGAATAATCTCATTCAACGCACCCTTTCCGGAGCCGTCTATGTGGCACTTGTCGTTGCCGGTATCTTGGTGCACCCGCTCTTTTTCGGCATTCTCTTTCTCGTAGTGTCTATGCTCGCGGCGCGGGAGTATATGCGCCTGCGCAGCGCAGACTGTTTCTTGCGAATCGCCTCTATGACGGCGACGGCATTGCTATTCGCCATGGCGTGGTGGGTGGCTTTCGGCGAATGGGACATCCCGTGGCTGATGCCCCTATTACTCGTATTCTATGTGCTTACGGTGGGGGTAACGCTTATCTCCGAGTTGTTTCGCAAGTCAGCAGACCCCGTCAAGAACTGGGGGGATTTCCTGCTCAGTCAGGTGATGATTGCCCTGCCGTTTGCCCTGATGAACGGCGTGATGATGCTCAGTCCGTGGCTACTGCTCGCGCTCTTTGTCTTGATTTGGCTCAACGACAGCGGCGCCTATTGCGTGGGCTCGCTGCTGAGCAAGCGCAAGGGCGGCAACCACAAGATGTTCCCGCGCGTGAGTCCCAACAAGTCATGGGAAGGGCTCATCGGCGGCGCCGTAGTAGCCGTTGCCGCAGGCTGCCTGCTGACTTGCTTCGGTTGGTTCAACGCCCTGCCTGCCTTGTGCGGCTGCCGCTTTGTATCCCCTGTTATTTTCAGCCTGATAGTGGTCATCTTCGGCACGCTGGGCGACCTGATGGAGAGCCTGCTCAAGCGCACAATCGGCGTGAAGGACTCGGGTAAGTTCATGCCCGGGCATGGTGGCGTGCTCGACCGCTTCGACTCCATCCTCCTCGCCACCCCCGCCATCATCTTTTTCCTTTGGTTGCTGATGTTGTGTAAGCAGAACTAAAAGTCAATTTATATCACAAAAAAAGGACAACCCAACGCGTTTTGCATTGGGCTGTCTTTTTTTGCTACGTTTCGTAACTTATACCAAAACAGTTACAAGATTTACTTTACTTGCGTACCCAGCACGTTGTATTCTACACCATTTCGCTCGATTACCACTTGTCCTTCGCGGATGGTCTTCACAGCCTTCACAGCAGCACCATTAACCTGCTCAATAGCCTGACCGGCACCGTCATAATGGAATTGCACATAAGCCGGTGTACCGTTTATTACACCATCATAAGGAGCCGCAAGAGCTACATAGTCGCCGGTTTCCGGAACATCGTCAAACCAAGTTGCAAAGAACTCCTCAAGACTATAGGTATCATTGCCGGACAATACTGCATACAGAGGATTTATGTCATAAGATTCCATTGAATATATCCATAAATCAATCTCATCTAACAAAGAAGCCTCAGAGAAGTCCGACTGGTATTCTTGATAATCAGCAAGACTCTCCATCCAGAAGAAATAGGGATCATTGTTGGTGGTAGCGATGCTAACCACGCCGTCTTTTGCAGAAAGAGTAATCACATTCGAGGAGGCTACCACTTCTGTTGTAGTGAAGTGAACGGTATCAATCGGCGCAACGCCTACACCATCCGTACCCATGTGGAATGCAAAAACTACGTACTCAGCATCCGAATCCAAACCGGTAAAATCATAAGCATCTACACCGGAATAGATAAGATCTGCATAGGTAAGAGAATAACCATAAGCAGCATAAAACTCAATTACATAGTCTAAATAGTCTTTACAATAAGAGAAAACGTCAGCGTAGCCATACGTATCAGCATATAAACCATTAGCCAGACTATCATACGTATTTACCTCCAACAAATCCCAATAATAAGTATCCGTTGCAGACGCGGGAGTAACCGTTACGGTTGCTGAGGTAGCTGTTACATTGCTAACCGTAATAGCATAGTTAACCGATGACTCGGCAGCTTTCTTCTGCATCAGAGATGCCGGAACTGCCAACTCACGAACAACCTTGTCACTGTGTTGCAATGGGTCATGCATCAACTTAAAGTCAACTGCACTTGCGCTCAACATAAACATTGTAGCGCAGAAAAGAGAGAAAATCTTTTTCATACCTTTTTTGTTTGTTAATTAGTAAAATATTATTTATTGTTGTATATCATTTTGTGTCTCTATATCCAAAATGAATAACATTCTGCTTTTATTGACCCAAAAGTGCCACAAAGGTACTGCTTTTATTTTACATGTGCAAATTTTATGCAAGGAAAAATGCCAAAAAGTATCATTTTTGTTCAAAAACATGTATATTTATCCATTTTATGCTTAATATCCGCTCATTTGAACACACTTCTTCTATTTTGCTATCTATTCAAGACTCACCCATCGTAGTTTACCAAAGACCGCACCATTACCTACAAAAAAAAGACTGCCTGACATTTTCGTCAGACAGTCTCTTCAAACCAAAACGCAAGTGGCTTACTTATCGTCCTCTACGGCTGCTTGGGCAGCGGCGAGGCGAGCGATAGGTACGCGGAAAGGCGAGCAGGAAGCGTAGTTCATACCCACGCGGGCGCAGAACTTCACAGACGACGGCTCGCCGCCGTGCTCACCGCAGATACCGGTGCGCAATCCCGGACGAACGGCACGGCCTTTCTCTACCGCCATCTTGATGAGTTGACCTACACCATTCTGGTCAAGCACTTGGAAGGGATCCACTTGCAGAATCTTCTTCTCGAGATATACCGGCAAGAAGGAAGCGATATCGTCGCGGCTATAGCCGAAGGTCATCTGCGTCAAGTCGTTGGTACCGAAGGAGAAGTACTGTGCCTCGGTAGCGATACGGTCTGCGGTCAAGGCAGCACGAGGAATCTCAATCATCGTACCAATCTCGAACTCAACCTCAACGCCATACTCAGCGAATACCTCCTTGGCAACGCGTTGGATAATCTCTTTCTGCTGCTTGAACTCGTAGAGGATACCAATCAGCGGCACCATGATTTCGGGCATCGGGTTCTTACCCTCTTTCTTGAGTTCGCAAGCAGCGGAGAGGATAGCGCGGGTCTGCATAGCCGTAATCTCAGGGAACGTGATACCCAAACGGCAACCACGGTGACCCAACATCGGGTTGTTCTCTGCCAAGGAAGCCACACGCTGTTGGATTTCCTCTACCGATACACCCATCTCCTCTGCCATGGTCTGCTGACCTGCCAAATCGTGGGGAACGAACTCATGCAACGGTGGGTCGAGCAGACGGATGTTGACGGGGAAGCCGTCCATCGCCTCCAAGATACCCTTGAAGTCAGCCTTCTGGTAGGGCAACAGTTTAGCCAATGCTTTCTCGCGTCCTTCGGTGTCCTTCGCAAGAATCATCTCACGCATAGCGACAATCTTCTTGTCCTCGAAGAACATGTGCTCGGTACGGGTCAGACCGATACCCTTTGCGCCAAAGTCGCGAGCCACCTGTGCATCGTGCGGCGTGTCGGCGTTGGTACGAACCTGCAAGTGGGTATATTTGTCGCAGAGGTCCATGAGGGCCTTGAAGTCGCCGGAGAGTTCGGCAGCGCGGGTCGGAATCTCGCCTGCATATACTTGACCTGTGGAGCCGTTGAGCGAGATATAGTCGCCCTCGTGGTAGGTAACACCCTCAATAGTCAGGGTCTTTGCCTTGTAGTCCACGATGATGGCACCTGCACCCGAGACGCAGCACTTACCCATACCGCGAGCCACCACAGCAGCGTGGCTGGTCATACCACCACGAGCAGTCAAGATACCCTCTGCTGCCGACATACCTGCCAAGTCCTCAGGCGAAGTCTCGATACGAACCATCACCACTTTATGACCGTCTTTGTGCCACTCTTGTGCGTCGTCAGCGTGGAACACAATCTGACCGCAAGCGGCACCCGGGCTGGCGGGCAGACCTTGGGTGATGACTTTGGCTTTCTTCAATGCGGCCTTGTCGAATACGGGGTGCAGCAACTCATCGAGTTTCTGCGGTTCACAGCGAAGAATAGCCTCTTTCTCGCTGATAACGCCTTCGCGTACCAAATCCATCGCAATCTTCACCATCGCGGTACCGGTACGCTTACCGTTACGAGTCTGCAAGAACCAGAGTTTGCCTTCTTGTACGGTGAACTCCATATCCTGCATGTCGCGGTAGTGGTCTTCCAACTTCTGTTGGATGGTGTTGAGTTCCTTGTACAACTCAGGCATTGCCTCCTCCATAGAGGGATACTTGCTGGCACGCTCCTCCTCGCAGATACCTTGGAGCGCTGCCCAGCGGCGGCTGCCTTCGAGGGTAATCTGTTGCGGGGTGCGGATACCTGCCACCACGTCTTCACCTTGTGCATTTACCAGATACTCACCGTTGAAGATGTTCTCGCCGGTAGCGGCATCACGGCTGAAGCAAACACCCGTAGCCGAGGTATCGCCCATGTTGCCGAATACCATCGCCATCACCGAAACGGCGGTACCCCACTCGTCAGGTATGCCTTCCATCTTACGATAGAGGATAGCGCGCTCGTTCATCCAGCTGCGGAACACAGCGCAGATAGCACCCCAGAGTTGCTCCATCGGGTCGGTCGGGAAGTCCTTGCCCGTCTGCTCTTTGATTGCGGTCTTGAAGCGAGCAACGAGGAGTTTCAACTCGTCCACGTTCAAGTCCTTATCCAACTTGATACCACGAATCTCCTTCACCTCCTCGATGATAGCCTCGAAGGGGTCGATATCCTCTTTGTTCACGGGCTTCATGCCGAGCACTACGTCGCCGTACATCTGTACGAAACGGCGGTAGGAGTCGTAAACGAAATGGGGGTTGTTGGTCTTCTTGGTCATACCCTCTGCTACGGTGTCGTTCAGACCGAGGTTCAAGATGGTATCCATCATACCGGGCATGGAAGCACGCGCACCCGAGCGCACGCTGACGAGCAGCGGGTTGGCAGGGTCTCCGAACTTGCAGTTCATCAAGTCCTCTACGTGTTTTACAGCAGCCAGCACCTCATCGTTCAGGAGCTCCATAATCTTCTCCTGCCCTACCTGATAATACTCGTTGCAGGTGTCGGTAGTGATGGTGAATCCCGGAGGAACGGGCACACCCACCAAGTTCATCTCGGCGCAGTTAGCACCCTTTCCGCCCAACACTTCACGCATCTGGGCATTACCTTCAGCCTTTCCGTTACCGAAGGTGTAAACTCGTTTTTTGTTGTCCATTGTTTGTTGTTGTTATGATAAATGATTATTTACAAAAGTGTTTTTATCTTTTTGATAAGGGCTGTAACTTTCGGAATATATGGTACTATTTCCGTTTCAGTAGTTTCTATTAAACAGTTATAATCACCGCTTTCACGTAGTTGCTCCAAAGAGGAAAATACTCGTCCTTCTTCAGTAGAAAAAATACCTGTCTTCACAAACTCTCTACTAAACATAACGACTGCTCCCTTGTGAGTACCCACTTGTATTCTATTCTTAATCAACAAAGATATAACTGCGTGATACAAAGCATAGTACAAGCGATTTGCCAGTGTATCCCACAATTCATTCGCGCGAAGCGTTTCCACTTGGGACAATATCTTTTCTGCTCTTTCGATTTCTACATCCACCATTACTTGGCGTTCTTCATCCGTCAAACTCATACCAATACTATTTTATCTTGTTCTACATTTTTCACAAAAGGCGAAAAAGAAAAGTGCTTCCAATCTTTACGAGTATAGATTTGCGGGATACTATATTCGCCTTCATCCAATGCCAACTCCGTAAACGGAGCACCATATTTACTAAAATCCTCCGCCTCGCGTTGGTCTTTGTTGAGCAGGATAAGCAAGTCCCAATCGGAGTCTTCGTTTGCAGTGCCCCTTGCGCGAGAGCCATAGAGCCACAAAGACGCGTCCGGCGGCAGAATCTGCTTGCCGAGGGCGGTCAGTCGTTCTATGAATTGTTGGTCTTTGTCCATGGTTCCAAGATTGGACTGCAAAGGTACTACTTTTTTTTTGATTATGCAAGGGTTTAGTTATTTTTTCTAAAAGATTGTCCAAAATCTATATTCCCGTTATGTTGTAGAGCATAAAAACAGCAAAAGGTCAGTGCAATTTGACCTTTTGCTGCTATGAAAATTGGTTGCTGCTACCTGCTATGCAGGCAATACTTTACAGTGCCACGCCTGTGACGGTATAGAGACGGTTGTTTTGCTCAATGTAGAGTTGACCGTTGATGAGGCGCTTGGTAGCCTTCGGCTGGTCAACATCGGTTTGGCGGAGAGATTCTACAGGCTCTTCTACCTTACTCATCTCGCCTAATGTGCAAGCCTCTTTCGACCCGCCGATGTTGTCAATACAGAAATAAGAAGGAGTAGTAGCACCATAACTATTCTTTTTCGTGGTCTCCAAAGCAAACTGCAAACCGTCGATCTCGCCGAGTGTGTTCAACTCCACCCACTGCCAGTTTTCGGCATATTTCCAGTCGCCCTTTGTACGGAAATCAGCAAGGTAGAAATCAACAGAAGCCGTGACGGAATCTCCTACCAATCCGGTAATTGTCAATTTGAAATAGTCATCTTGGTGGAAAGGCAACCCTGTGCCTGCATCCTCCACACTCATACCATCTCCCTTGACAATAGCGTCCACAACCTTCTGCGTATTGGTAATTGCCATGCCGGAAAGTGTCGTTTTGGTGAAGTGGATTTGCTCAAACAGCGCCATGATGTTTACCGTAGCGTAGTTTGCCCCTTGTGCTGCCCCTGAAGCCGAAGGCAGATAGGCATCGCTATAGTTTGCTTCCACATAGCCTTTTGTATAATTCACCAATTGCGTGCCGGAATATCCCAATCCGTATTCTCCCCAATCGGCTACCGTGGAATTGAAAGCAACAGCACCGCTCAGCAGCCAGTTGTTGCCCACCTGAAACGAATCGGGACGATAAACGCTGTTGGCTGCTAATTCAAACTCCTCGAAAGTGGCGGCGCTGAATGTGTCGGGTAGAACAACACTAATGCCATTATCTTCCTTACAGGTAATATAGACCTCAAAATCAGCGGTTACATCACCATACCAGCCAAAAAACAAATAGTTGTATGATGCGTCAAAATATGCATACCCTATCTCGCTTTCCCAATCGTTAAGAGGAATTTCTGTTTCTCCATGGAAGACACTCACATCAGCCCCGACCATCGTGTATCCGGCATCAGGCGTAAAATACATTTCTACATAGGAATCTTCTGCTGCAAATTCAGTGGGATTACCCTCATTACCAGTACAACCTACGAGATGCAGATTGATTTGATTGGTTGCCGACAAACTGAGTGCGGCAAACATCGAAAGAAGTAAATAAAACTTTTTCATTGTAGTAATTTTTAGAGATTAATTATGTTGGTTGATTACTTGTCCTGTAATGGTAAACAGCTGCCCATTCTGCTCTATGTATAGCGCGCCATTTATATAGACCTTTCTTGCTCGCAACTGCTCTTCTGTGGGCAAACTCAGATTTGTTTGGAGAGGCGCATTCGGATGCAAGTCTTCTGCTCCAGCCACCTCGGTGCTGGCTTCCCCCGTAAGCGAACCGCTGGTCATCGTGCCGGTCTGCACACGAATAAAGTCCACATGCGTCAATGCCACTTTCTTACCCTCGGCATCTATGGCATTGTCCAAGTTCAGTTTAGCCCGCTCATCCGTATTGGGCCAGTTATCCACATACCCAAAGTCGAACATATAGTTATTATTGTCTGAATAGACATTGTCCGGCAAGCGCGTTCCTTTCAATGTATAAGACTCATCCTCTATCCACTGAGGATAATAACTGGCTTGCGTATGGAACTGATTTCGCAAAACGAAACCAGAATCCCCCTTGTTGTCCGTCCAAGGAATAGGAGCACGACCGGCATTTTGATAGGTTACCTCGTAGCCTCTATTGGCTTGTGCTGCTTCGCTACCGGCTAACTCATACCATGTATCGTTAGGCATGCCATCGTTGTTTTCATCGCAACTGACATACACGACACCCGGCTCGGGACTACCTAAGGTGTAGCCGTCGGGTTGCTCCGCTTGGTTGATAATGCTGTTGCCGTACACCAGCAAGTCATACTCGCCCTGCACATTTACCACGGGGTGGTCAAAGCCGAAGATGATATATCCTCCCCATGCACCGAGGCAAATCAAGCCATCCGTTCTGCCCACCAACTGCTCCGAGACTTTCTCAAGCATATCGGCTTCGGTATCTCCTTCTTCGTACATCGGCAGCACATTGATAAACTGCCCGGGGGCGGGGGAGTATTCATAGACGCGGGTGATGTAGGGGGTGTTGGCATGCAACAGCGGGGCTGCCGCGGTGAGGAGGATAAGTAGGATGGGCTTTTTCATATTGTTGGTTGGAGTTTTCGGAGTTTTCTGAGTAATCGGACTAATCGGAGTTTTCGGAGTTTTCGGAATTATCGGAGCATTTTAGTCTTGGCTCTTGGTTCATGGTTCTTGGTTCTTGGTTCCTTGTTCTTGGCTCCACAGGAAGCAGATGGCAGAGGGGATGTCGCCTGTGCGGACAGACCATTGGAGGCTGCCTTGCGGCGAGAAGCAATAGAGCATGCCCGGGGTAACATAGTTGCCCGCATCGGTGATGTATATCTCCCGCGTGGTGGGATGGACGGCAATGCCATAGGGTTTCACGAGGGTGGTACCATCGGTGATAAGATAGGTTGTGAGGAGTTGGTGGGTGCGAATGTCTACTATGCCGTAGCTTATCACATCTTCGTAGGTCTCATAACTATACTCCGTACTAATATAATAGAGCGAGTCGCCGAGGATGGTGAAGTTGCTGACGGGGATGCTGAGGGTATCGAGGGAGTTTGTAGTATTGAGCGATAAGCAGAAGAGGCGGGAGGGGGTGTCGAAATAGTCGCCGCGGGAACTGACCCATAGTTGCCCAAGGTGGTCGGCTTGGACGCGATGGAGGTTGGGGGCTACGGGGATGGTCGCTACTTGCTTGAACGAAGCAAGGTCGATGACAGAGAGGGTGCTGTCGTAGTCTGGGGCGAGGTAGCCGCCGGAGTTGGCGACATAGAGTCGATTACCAACCACCTCCAGACCGTCCGGCTGAAAGCCGACATGGCAGGTATCGACGATCCGGAGGGTGGCGGTATCGAACTTGGCTACATAGCCGATTTGGGTGTTGCCTATCTGCACGGGTCCCGCGTAGGAGGTGCAGTAGCCGTAGCCATCGGCAAAAGCGAGGTAACGGCAGTTGGGGATATTGAGTTGCCCGATATGTTTCGCCGAGCGTGCGTCCATCACCTCGATGAGGTTGGAGCAGTTGATGACAGCATATAGGCGATTGCCGTAGATACGCAGGTCGTTGCCCACATCGCCGAGCCCTTGCGTGATGTCGGGATTGGCTTCGGCGAAGATATTGCGTTTGTAGGTCGCCGTGGTGTAGTCGTAGTAGTCGAGCGTGGCTTTGTTGGAGCCCATGTTGCCTTCGTTGAGGAGGTAGAATCCCTGCACCTCGGTGTGCATCGTGTCGCCTCTCTGCTCCTCCTCGGAAGGGAGGATAATCTCGGGTCCGCGGCAGGAGAGGAGGAAGAGGAAGACCCACCCCTGCCCTACAGGACCCACCCCGCCCCTTCCTACGAGCGCACCCAAAAAATCAAAGATTTTTCGGGGACCCCGCAAGGGAGGGAGAAAGACCCTCCCCTGCCCCCCCTTAAAGGGAGGGAGAGTATGGAAAATATGTGTTAAGAATTGAAGCATGTGGCAATGCGTTTTTATCATCGTTTCACGTAGTTTTCGTAGTTGGCAGGCGATTATATTTCGAGTTTTAGTATTAGTTTTCCGTTGATGCCGGGCATGGGATAGTTGTGGACTATGTCGTATTGCTGATTGAGGAAGTTGTTGATTTCCACGGTGGTATGGAGCCTGAGGTCTGAAACATAAGACTTGGCACTTGATACTTTCGACTTAGGTCGTATTTTCCAAATCTTAGAGAGAGCGAGGTCGTGGGTGTACCATGGTTGCTCGTAGTTGGCGAGGATGTTCGCGCTGTTGTGGTAGCGTTCGCCTACGTAGATGAAACTGTAGTTCAGTCCCCAGCCTTTCCATGCCAAGTGCCCGATGACGCTGCCCGAGTGCCACGGGATATAACTTATCTGTCCGCCGTAGCAGAGGGTGTCGGTGGGGTCAGTGAGGTCGCGTGCCTGCTGATAGGTGTAGGAGAGGTTAATCCCCCACTCCACCTCGTGCGGTAGCAGCATGGTAAGCCCCGCATTCACATCCGTGCCCACTATCTCCACATAGCCGATGTTCATCATCATCCAACGGTATTGGCTGTTGCCTTTGGGGACGGCGACTATCTTGTTCATTATCTGATTGAAGTAGGCATCGGCTTTCAGTTTGAGGTTGAGAGTTGAGTGTTTAGCGTTTAGGGACTTGGTATATTCCATGCCGGCATCGTACTGCCTTGCATACTCCGGCTCGAGATGGATATTGCCCACATCGGTGTAGTAGAGGTCGTTGAAAGTCGGCAAGCGGAAGATGTCTTTGTAGAACACGCGGATGAACCATTGCTCCTGCAAGAGCGGCTGCGCACTCAGGAAGACGGCGGGTGTCCAGCGGCTCGTCTGTGTGCGGAGTGCCCCCTCGCGCGCCTTATCCTCTACAAACGTCCCTAACACGCTGGCTTGCAGCCGAATCCTCCGATAATGAAACGCCGTAGCGAAAGCCAACATCCCCGTATGCCGCTCGGGATAGGCAAAGTTTGCAAGAGTCGCATCGAGCGTATTCCATTGGTAATCAACACTCACCGCCACATCCCACCACGGGAATAACTTCACGCGATTCACCAGCGAGAGATACACCTCCTGCTGCCAAAACTGATTGTCAATGTACATGCGCGTGGTGTCGGGATTAAGATAGCGCATGTAGTCGTTGCTGTATTTCGCCGAGAGTTGCACATCCCAGCGGTCGAAGAACGAGTGCTCTATCTGCCCTTGGACGAAAGCGTTTCTATCCCATTGCCGCTGTGCGCATGTCCACACATTGCGGACGATGGCTTGGGGGATACCGCGCTCGGAGTCGTAGAAATAGCCCTTCACTTGCCATTTCCCCTGCGGTAGGAAGCCGTATAAGCCTGCTTCGGCGCGCACTGCCTGCACATCGCCGTTCTGGCGTATGCCCACCGTATCCCACGCCACCGTAAGGTCGGGGTTCAACTTATGGTAACGGAAATGGTAGCGTCCCGTGGCGTATAGGTATTCGGCTGATAACGAGAGAGATAAATGGTCGGTCAGTTTCTGCTCGTAGAGCAACGAGGGGTTTGCCAAGCCGAAGGTGCCTGCTTTCATCGTGGCAACGAGGTGGTAGGTTTCGCCATTGGCAAAGCGGGGTCTCCGCGCGCGTATATATAAGGTACCCGCGCTGCCGTAGTCCTTCGCCGACTGGAAGATTTCGGCTTTCTGCCCGTTGTAGAGGGCAATCTCCTCAATGTTGTCGAGCGAGAACTTGCCCAAATCGACCGTTCCGTTCTGGGCATTGCCTATCTCTATGCCGTCGTAGAACACGCCGAGATGGTGCGTCCCCATGGAGCGGATATCCACGGTCTTCAAGCCGCCCACGCCGCCGTAGTCCTTCACCTGCACGCCGGAGAAATAGCGCAGCGCATCTGCCACCGACTGTGTGCTCAGCTCCTGCAACTGGGCGCCGGAGAGGGTCTGCACAGGCATCACAGCCGTCTCACGCGAGCGCGCCGTGATGGTAACCTCATCGATGCTGAACTCGCGCGACACAGAATCACGCTCCGCGTTGGTCATTCCCCACGCGAAGACGCACACGAGTGCCAAAAGCCATATAGAAAAAAGACGCTTCATTGTTGAATCGTTCCATCCCTCGGGAACAACTTAACCACCCACTCTCGGGCAGCACTCAGCAAGGTCTTCTGACTTATCGCTCACTCGTTTCAGCCTTCCCAACCCTCTGCAGGTCAGTGACTTAAAGATTTAGAAACGCGAATACGAATTACAGCAGCGGGACTGTGCAGGACTCGCACCTGCTTCCCTTTTCCAAATGCGACTGCAAAGGTACGGCTTTTTTTCGGATTGTGCAAGAGGATATAGCATTTTTTCTATAAAAAGATTGTACAAACTGCAAATAAATAGCCTTTTTGATTACCGGAAGTGGGAAAATTGCAAAAATAACCGCAGAAAATTTGCATATCTCAAAAAAAAGCAGTACCTTTGTGCCCGATTTTGCGCCGAGTCTCTGGCGATTTAGGTAGGAAACGATATGGATCGGTGTCCGAATAGTAGTGAATACTCTGCGCGTAACTGTTAAAAACACCATTACAGAAATGGATTTGATTAAGATTGCCGAACAGGCATTCGCCGGCGAGAAGAAAGAGTTCCCGGCATTCAAGGCAGGTGACCAAATCACGGTTGCTTATCGTATTAAAGAGGGTAACAAAGAGCGTGTTCAAGAGTTCCGCGGAGATGTAATCTGCATCCACGGTAGCGAGGACAAGAAGCGCTTCACCGTTCGCAAGATGTCGGGCAACGTGGGTGTAGAGCGTATCTTCCCTATGGACAGCCCCTTCATCGAGAGCATTACCGTGAACAAGTACGGTAAGGTACGTCGCTCCAAAATCTACTATCTGCGTAAACTCACAGGTAAGAAAGCACGTATCCAAGAGCGCCGCGTGAAGTAAACCGACCGCCGCTTGAGAGAAAGAGACTATTTAACCTTGTGGTTAGATAGTCTCTTTTTAGACGCTAATCGGGCTATCCGAATAGCATTGATATTGAAATAACTAAATAGTCAAATTATGAACAAACTTCCTTCTATCCTCCTTTGCAGCATTGCTGTGTTGGCAACAGCGTGCGCTGTACAGTCTTCCTCCGAGTCAAAAACAGATTGTCCGGGTGCGCCCCAACAGGTCGGGGCTTCATCTACCATATTCGTTGCGCCGGAGCATATCGTCGGCACTTGGACAGTGCGTCAGATAGATACGCTCGCGCTATCGGATAGCATAGTGTCCTATCCCGTGATGGAGTTTCGCGAGGAGGGACGAGTGAATGCCACTGCGGGTTGCAACACCTTATCCGGCGAATACAACTATGCGGCTCCCGCAAGCGCAGAGGCAGCCGCTCCCGCCTTGCTCACTTTCTCCGACAAACTCTGCCAAACGCTAATGCTTTGCCCCGAAGAAGAAATCGCCCGCAATGAGCAACTCTTGGCGCAGGCGATGGACAGCGTGCTCACGGTTACCTCCTGCGGCAGCGACTCACTCCGCCTGCAAGGGAAACACAGCATGTTGCTTGTGAAAACCAATCAAAAATGACAAAATCATAGTAAATCGTAAATGAACTACGACCTCCCCCGATGAATCGGGGACATTCGACATGATGAATAAGGTACAAGAAAGCACATGGTTGCGGCATGTGGCGATGGGGAGCGCCTGCCTGATTTGGGGACTGATGGCGCCCCTTGCCAAAGACGCTATGCGCGTGGACTTCAGCGGATTAGACATGGTTACTTTCCGCGTGGCAGGCGGAGCATTATGTTTTTGGCTCACCTCGCTGGTGCTGACCCTATGCGGGCACGAACAGCAGGAAGTGCCACTCCGAGACATCGGTCTGTTCTTCCTGGCGTCGCTGTGCAGCATCACCTGCAACCAGTGTCTCTACACGGTGGGTATCAGTTACACCTCGCCCGTCAATGCCAGCCTGATGACCACCATGCTGCCTATTATCTCGCTGATTCTCTCGGCGTTGCTGCTCAAGGAGCCTGTGCGGTGGTACAAAGTGCTGGGGATAGTGTTGGCGCTGACCGGTGCGCTGACGATTATCCTCTCCGGCGCACAAGCCACAAGCAGCGTGTCGGACGCGTACGGCAACGGCGGGCGCTCCGCACTCGGAGCAGGCATGTGCGTGCTGGCGCAATGCTCGTTTGCACTATATTTAGTGCTGTTCGGAAAGTTGATTAAGCGCTATAGCATCGTAACGTGCATGAAGTGGATGATGCTCTCCGCCACGCTCTGTATCGCACCATTCACGCTGCCGCACGTAGTGGCGCTGCCGTGGAAGACTATTCCCGCGGTATCGTACTTGGAAGCAGGGTTCGTGGTGCTGTTCGGCACTTATTTGGCTTACCTGCTGATGACGTGGGCGCAGAAAGAGCTTCGCCCTACGCAGGTGGCGATATACAACTACTTTCAACCTATCGTAGCCGCATTGGTTTCCGTAGCAATGGGGCTTTCCACCTTCGGTTGGACGCAAGCCGCAGCCATCCTGTTCGTCTTTTCGGGGGTCTATTTTGTTACGTTCTACCGAGCAGGAGTTGAGAGTTGAGAGTTGAGAGATGAGGGTTGAATAAACAAGGAGGTGCGGCTTGGCGAGCGCACCTCCTTGTTTATTTTATAGGAACTACAAAGGTTATCGTATTCTGTCAGCGGCGCGGACGAGTGCTTCGTCTTTGAGGATACGGCGTGTTGCCATCATGCTCAGCACGATGCATACCAACGGCAGCCCTGCCCATACGTTGAGATACCACGCGGCATCGGTCAGCGCCATGCCGTCTATCGGCTCATAACCCTTCACCACAAAAGCGATATAGAGTGCCAACAATGCGTAGTAGCCCAAGCAAAGCACCACGTTGACGATATTCAGACGCGCCTGCACAAGGCGGTGCTTAAAAAGGAAGATGTCCACCAACGCTACCAATGGGATAGCGACACTAATCACCGCCAGCGGCCATTTGCTGAATGGCATAAGCGATACATAATCCACTCCCTCCGCAGGCAAGAACTGCACGGGAGCAAAGCAGCAAAGCAGCACACCCAGCACTACTACTGCCAATAAATACAAGGATTGAATTCTCTGAATCATATTTGGATAAAGGATAAAGGATAAAGGATGAAAGACTAAATAGTATTGACTCTGAAAACTTATAGACGAAGGTAATAAGTCTTTTATCCTGTGTCCTTAATCCTTCATCCAAAGAAAGCGGTCGCAAAATTACGAAAAAAATCCTGAATACACAACATTATTTGCATATTTCATGAAAAAATAGTACCTTTGCAGCCGATTTGCACAAAATGTTATCTTTTTGTAGTTATGTCGCCCCGTTGGGGCTTGCATTTTTGGGGTTATCCTTTACGTAGGGGCGAGCCCCTACGCTAATCTATTTCGCCCCTTCGGGGCTAACACGTAGTTACATACACGGAGTTTCTTACACGGAGTTTCTTACACAACATTTTATATACTATGGCAAATATCTTAGCGATAGTGGGTCGTCCCAATGTCGGGAAATCGACCCTTTTCAATCGCCTGACGGGCACACGGCGGGCGATAGTGAATAACACGGCGGGCACCACCCGCGACCGTCAGTACGGCAAGGCGGAATGGTGCGGCAAGGAGTTCTCGGTGATAGACACCGGCGGCTGGGTAGTGAACTCGGACGACACTTTCGAGAGCGAAATAAACCGACAGGTGAACCTCGCTATACGAGAGGCAGACGTGGTGTTGCTGGTGGTGGATGTGAACGAAGGCGTTACGCAGTTTGACATGGAGGTGGCGCACCTGCTGCGTCAGGCGAAGAAACCCACGGTGCTGGGTGTGAACAAAGTGGATACCTTTGAGATGCAATACGGCGCGCCGGAGTTCTACAAATTGGGCTTAGGCGAGCCCTTTATCCTCAGCGCGGAGAACGGTCTCGGCACGGGTGATTTGTTAGACGAGATATGCTCACGCTTCAAGAAAGACGAGACGGGTGAGGAGATAGACGACCTGCCGCGTTTCGCTATCGTAGGGCGTCCGAACGCGGGGAAGTCATCTATCCTGAATGCTTTTATCGGCGAGGAGCGCACTATAGTTACCGACATCCCGGGTACGACGCGCGACAGTATCTACACGCGCTACAACAAATTCGGTAAGGAATTCTACCTCGTGGACACAGCGGGTATCCGCAAGAAGGCGAAGGTGAACGAGGACTTGGAGTACTACTCGGTGGTGCGCTCCATTCGCGCGATAGAGAACTCGGACGTGTGTATCCTAATGATAGATGCCACGCGGGGCATTGAGGCACAAGACCTGAATATCTACTCGCTGATTCAGAAAAACAAGAAAGGGTTGGTGGTATGTATCAACAAATGGGACTTGGTGGAGAGCAAGACGAATGCCGACATCAAGGCTTTCGAGAGGGCTATCCGCGAACGTATTGCGCCGTTCACGGACTTCCCGATAATCTTTGCCTCCGCGCTGACCAAGCAGCGTATCTTCAAGGTGATGGAGACGGCGCTGCACGTGTATGAGAACAAGTTCCGCAAGGTGCCAACGGCGCAACTAAATGATAAGTTCCTGCCGCTGATAGAGAACTATCCGCCGCCTGCCACGAAGGGCAAGTACATCAAGATAAAGTACTGCACACAGTTGCCGAACACGCAGGTACCGACGTTTGTGTTCTTCGCCAACCTGCCGCAGTATGTGAAAGAGCCGTACCGCCGTTTTTTGGAGAACAAGTTGCGCGAGTGGTGGGACTTCAACGGCACGCCCGTGCAACTCTTCATCCGCGCGAAGTAGTAATAAATACATAGAAATCAAACAGGACAGACCTTTGCAGATCTGCCCTGTTTTTGTTTACTCTTCGTACTCGCTGCCGCCGCCGAGGGCGCGGTAGAGGGTTACCACGGCTTGGAGGGTCTGCATGCGGTTGGCTATCTGCGTGAACTGCGCCTGCAAGAGGTTGTTCTGCGCGGTGAGCACCTCCAAGTAGGTGGTGCTGCCGTACTGCATCTTGAGTTTGGTAGCCCTCGCTGCGCGTTGCAATGCCTCCACCTGATTGTCGTAGAGCGACTGTTTGTCGGTGAGCGTCTGGTAGTTATGCAGGGCGTTGTTCACCTCATTGCCCGCCGTGAGCACCGTCTGCGAGAACGTCAGCAGTGCCTCGCGCTGTTGCGACTTCGCCATCTTCAGTTGCTGCACGTTTCGACCCAACTGAAAGAGCGGCACGAAGAGCGACGCTGCCAGCGAGGAAATGAAGGTCATGGGGTCAATAAGCGTGGCATAACTATGGTTCGTCCACCCGAGGCTACCGCTCAAAGTCAGCGAGGGGAAGAAACTGCTGCGGGCGTAGTTGACGGCATAGAACGCGCGTGCCATATTCTGCTCCGCCGCCCGCACATCGGGACGACGCAGAAGCATGTCCGCAGGAATCGAAGCTCCGGGTTTCAAAACCAAAGACTGCTCGAAAAGGGAGCCTCTCTGAATGAAGGACTGACGGGAATTATTGGTGCGGCTTCCGAAAACGGGATAAACTTCCGACCGCACCTCCTTGAGGTCAGCACTATTATTATTGGTGCGGCCTGGAGACCGCACCTCCTTGAGGTCAGCACTATCAAGTCTTTGTTCTTGGTTCCTTGCTCCTTGTTCCATGCCTTCCCCCCACACCATCAGCCGCATAGCGTTCTCCGTCTCGTATATCTGCTGGCGGAGGTCAAGGACGGTGGTTTGGATAGCGTAGTAGGTGGCTTCCATCTGTGTTACCGCCGCTTCGTCCACCATACCTGCTGCTTTCAGTTTGCGCATAGTGCTAACGGTCTCCGCCCACGTGCGCTCCGTCTCCTGCGCGGTAGATAGTTGCGCATCGAGCATGAGCAGGGTATAGTAAGTATTCGCCACGCCGGCTATCAGCCCACAGCGCGATGCCTGCTCATAGTCCAGCATCTGCGCCTTGGCGGCTTTCGCGCCGCGCAGGCTGTTGAGCGTCCGACCGAAGATGTCAAACTCCCACGAGGCGGCGGCTATCAGGTCGTAGGTGCCATTGCGGATTCCGCCCTGCGGGGAGAAGCCCGCCGAGGGCGAGAGCGACACAGACGGCACATACGCCAACTGCGCACCGCGCAATGCCGCCTCCGCCTGCTGCACATGCTCGTGCGCCACACGCAGGTCGAGGTTATGCACCAACGCCGTGTCTATCAAAGCCCGCAAATAAGGGTCGGTGAAGAGAGAGTCCCATGGGAGGAGGAGACCCCCTCCATCTCCCCCTACAAAGGGGGAGAGAGAAGAATTACCTTCGTCTATAGATACTAATCTTTCCCCCTCCCTTTGTAGGGAGGGACGGGGTGGGTCTTGTTCCAAGGTCTCTATCGGCTTATACTTCCCATAGATACCGCAGGAGGATAAAGCAACTACCAATACCAGCAAGACCATTAGTCCTCCCCCTCCTCTGTAGGGGAAGTTAGAGGGGGTCCGCCTGCGTCTCTCGTCCAACCGCTGGAAGACCACGAAGAATGCCGGTACCAATAGCAACAAACCAAGTGTGCCGAGGATACTACCGCCGACCACACCTGTACCCAAACTACGATTGCCATTGGCACCGACACCCGTGGCTGCCACCATCGGCAACATACCGAAGATAAGCGTCAGCACTGTCATCAAGATAGGCCGCAGACGCGCACCTGCCGCCTCCGTCGCAGCGTCCTCGATGGTCTTCCCCTCGCGGCGACGTTGCGCTGCATACTCCGTGATGAGGATGGCGGTCTTCGACAGCAGACCTATCAGCATGATAACACCCGTCTGCAAGTAGATATTGTTCTCCAAGCCCGCTATCTTCGTAAACAAGAACGAGCCCATCAAGCCTACAGGCACCGCCACAATCACCGCCAACGGCAGGCGGAAAGACTCGTACAGAGCCGACAATATCAAGTAAATCAGCACGATACAAATCAAGAAAATCATCATCGTCCCCGTGTTGCTCGTTTGGCTCTCCTCGCGGGTGATACCGCCGAAGTCCACGCCGTACCGGCTCGGCAGCGTTGCCGCCGCCACCTCGCGCACTGCCCGGATAGCGTCGCCCGACGAGTAGCCGTCCGCAGGCATCGCGCTCACCGCGATGGAGTTGTAGAGGTTGAAACGCGTCAGTTTGTCCGTACCATATACCTTTGTCAGCGTTACGAACTGGCTCAGCGGCGCCATCTCGCCGTTGTGCAGGCGCACAAAGGTGTTATCCAGCGACCGCTCCTCCGTTCGAGCAGAAGGGTCGCCCATTATCTGCACCTTATACACCTTTCCGAAGCGGTTGAAGTCGCTCACGTACTGCCCGCCATAGTAGCCCGCAAGGCAGTTGAGCACCTCGTTGGCACTCACGCCCGAGCGTTGGCATTTCGCCGCATCCACGCTCACCTCCCACTGCGGCGAGTTCAGACGGAAAGAGGTGAATGCCATAGCAATCTCCTTGCGTTGGTTGAGGGCGATGAGGAACTGCTGCGCATAGTCGTAGAACTGCTGCATATCGCCGCCTAACTTGTCTTGCAGGTTGATATCAAGCGCGTTACCCGTTCCGTAACCGGAAATCTGCGCGGGCGCCATCGCGAACACCTTCGCGTCTTTGATATCCGCCGTGCGGGCATACACCTGCTCTATCACCGCACCCACGGCGTGTGCCTTGCCCCGCCGGTCGTCCCACGGCTTGAGTTTCAGAATCATGTTCGCTGCCGCCGACGACTGTCCGGAGATAAGTCCGTAGCCCGCCACGGCGTTCGCCTCCTGCACTTCGGGTATCGCCCGCAGCCTCGTCTCCACGAGGCGCAGGATAGAGTCGGTGGTAGCGAGCGAACTGCCCGGGGGCGTGTCGATATTTATCATCACCGTCCCGAGGTCTTCCTGCGGCACGAGTGCGGTCTTGGTATAGCGCATGATGACCACCATGAGCGCGATACCTGCCACCGCCGTACCGAAGCACAGCCACGGGCAGCGGATGAACCACGCCGCCAGTCGCTGATAGTGGCGCGTGAGCCATGCGAAGCCGTTGTTCCACGCTCGGCTGAACTTATACTGCCAACGCTTGTCCCAACGCAGCGCATTCACCACCTCGGGGGTCAGCGCACGCTGCTCTTTCGGTCGCAGCCACAGCGCGCACAACGCAGGGCAGAGCGTCAGCGCATTCACCGTGGAGATACCCACCGCCACCGCCATCGTCAGACCGAACTGGCGATAGAACACGCCGCTCGGCACCAAGTCGTACTGCGCCATCTTGTCGGGCTGCATCCACACGCGTATGGAGTACGTACCGCCCAGCACCACCAACTGTCCCACACCCGAGATACGAAGCAACTCGGGCTTGATATGGATGTTGATATAGTTGGCAAGGAACTGCTCGTCGAAGGTGTCGTCCGGCGATGAGACGGTGAAGATTTGCAGCATACTCGTCTGCCGCTTGATGGCCTGCACGCCCACCACTTTCACCTCGGTGGGCAACTGTGCCGTAGCGGTAGAAATCTTGTTCTGCACATTCACCGCCGCCATATCGGGGTCGGTACCTTGTTTGAAATAGACGTATATCTCCGCCATACCCGTGTTGGTGGCGTTGGAGGTCATGTAGGTCATGTTCTCCACGCCGTTGATGGCTTCTTCCAGCGGCGCCACCACCGACTTCTGCACGCTCTCCGCCGATGCGCCGTAATACTGCGTCATCACCATCACCGTCCCGACAAGTCGGGATGTCGGGATATTGCTCAATAGGCAGGGTTGCCAGTCCGATAATGCCCAGCAACGCTATCACCACCGAGATGACGGTAGATAGCACCGGACGCTCTACAAATGTTTTTATTCCCATAACTGTATGTACGATTTACGAATTTATGATTTACAACTGGGGACGCAGGCGTCTCGCCTGCGGATAGTTCGGTACGAACTACTGATTTTTACAATGTATACCCCACCAAGGCTGACGCCTTGACCGCAGGCGAGACGCCTGCGTCCCCAGGAAAACAATGCCCTCTTAATTCTTAATTCTAAATTCTTAATTATCAAATCTCCTCTCCGTCTTTGAGCATAGCCACACTTCCGTGATAATCACATCCCCCTCTTGCAGCCCGCGCTCTACCACATAACTCTTGCCGCCGTTCAGCCTTGTAACCGCCACCTGCGTCGCCACAGCATGCCCGTCCACAGCCCGATAAACAAACACCTTGTCTTGTATCTCGAAGGTGGCGGTGCGGGGAATAGAGATAGCGTTCGCCTGCGTGCGCGTGAGCACCACGTTGCCTGCGCCGCCCGCCGTCAGCAACCCGTCGGGATTAGGGAATGCCGCACGCACGCTCACGGTGCCCGTCTGCGGGTCTATCACGCCGCTCACGGTCTCTATCCTGCCCTCACGCTCGTAGCGCGAACCGTCGTTGAGCAGCAGCCCCACAGCAGGCATCTGCCGCAACGCCTCCTCCTTCGAGCCGTAACGGCGCACGAGGGAGAGCCATTGGTTCTCCGTCATAGAGAAATAGACGTACATCACGGCATTATCGCTCACCGTGGTCAAGGGTTGCGGCATCCCGGGCGATACCAATGCCCCCTGTCGGAAAGGCAGCGTGCCCACCACGCCGTCGCTCGGACTCTTCACCTCCGTGTAGTTGAGGTTGTTGCGGGCAATCACCAATGCCGCTTGGGCTTGCGCCAGCCCAGCCTGCGCACTCAGGTAACTGTTCTCCGCCGTCCCGATAAATCGGGATGACCTCCTCGGCGTACAACTGTTGTTTCGACTCATAGACCAGCCGCGCCGTTGCCACACCGGCTTCTGCTACTTTTACATTGGCTTCCGAGGTCTCTACCTGCGCACGGAAAGGCACTTGGTCAACCACAAACAGCACCTGTCCTTTCTTCACGCGCTCTCCCTCCACCACACGCAGTTCCGTCAGCGTACCGCTCACCTGCGGCATGATGGCAATGTCCTGCCTGCCGCGAATAGCCGCGGAATAACTCTCTTCGATGGCGACATCCTGCCGCGTGATGGTCAGCAATGCTTCTTTCGCCACGGCACTCCCTGCCGCTTCGTTGTCCGGGTGCGTCCCGTCAAGTCGGGACTTAAAGGTCGTGGAATGGCATCCCGCCAAACCAACCGCCGCCCCCAACAGGGCTACATACAAATGAATCTTTCTCATTTTAGATAGACTAATAAGTTTACTTATACAAAAAACAATCAATAATCTTGACCAAAAAGAATGTTTCTTATTTCAACAAATATTTTCAAATATTGTTCAAATATTAGTTGATGATTTACTATTTGAAAAAATATTTGTCCAATATTTGAAAATATTTGTTCTAAAAAAAATGACTGCCACTCATTTCCCATTGTTTGTTGAAAATCAACTCTCACACAAAAAGAGCCTATTCATCATTCAGACAAATAGGCTCTGTACATGTTCATTACGACTACCCCACCTTTGGATGACTAACCGACCGCTACGCTGTCTGACCATTCCATTGTCCGACCGCTTTGCTGTCCGACTGATTATCTCTGATAGTATATCAGTCTTTCAGCATCAGCGGTCTTTCAGCGAACGAAGTGAGCGGTCGTTCAGCCGATAGGCGGTCTTTTGTCCTTTCAGGGGTTAACTTCAATAAAGCAGAAGTCATCTCCATGCACCTATACATTCACTCAAATCATGGAGGTGCGGTCTCCAGGCCGCACCACATTAAAATCATGGAGGTGTGGCTTCTGGGTTGCACCACTGGAAAACGGCTGCAAAGGTACTACTTTTTCCCGAAACGGACAAACAAAATCTTCATTTTGCAAACTCTCATTTTGCAAAAACGCTCCTTCAAATCAAACGGCGTACCCTCCGTGGAAACACCATACAAAGTAGGTGCTTTTCTCGCACTGCATCCAGCAAGAAATACGACTAATATCGCTATCCAAATTTGACGCATAGGTGTGTAAGTTTAGACGTTCGTTTTCCGCCTCCATTAAAGCCCGTTAAAGGTCCATTAAAAAGCAAAGTTTTAATGGTTCTTTTAATGGACTTTAATGGAGAAATAAACGAGAAATTAATGGATAATTAACGGTGATTAGCGGAGGTTGTCCCCTGACACATAAGGTTCTGCTTTTTTTCGAAATATGCAAATGAATACTAAATTTTTATGTGGCAATTGTGGCATTTGTGGCATCTGTGATATGACACACTGTAACATTTGACACTTTTGCCACATTAACTTTTTATGCTTTTCATCCTATAAGGCTTTACCGAGTCCTTACCGAGACCTAAGGTGGGTCAAAAACGGGGTACTTTTCGATCAAAGTACCCTTTTTTTTGGTTAAGAAAGATTAAAATTTGGGGGATATAGGGGTTATTCTAATTATTATATATTATATCACTACTGTCCACTAAAAAATAGTTGATAAGATATTAAGACTAAAACTATATAGTTCACTTTAATCGAAACGGTCTTCGTTATTTTGAGAATTGGTTTTGTAAAATACAACTCACAAATGTA
>JAXDTJ010000066.1:0-41388 GCA_034090015.1 Paludibacteraceae bacterium
ATATAAATGTGTCCACCTCGCCATTGGTAGATGGTGTTGAAGTCAATGTGTGCATTCATCTTGCGCAGGCGGAATCGCTCTATCTGCTCATCACCCATGTTGAAGATATTCAGTATCTTTAGCATGTCCGCATCCAGTTTCTTACCAAACGGCACATTCAAATAGAGGTCGCTATGCTCCGAGAAACGGCGTACGGACAGCGTTTTGGAATCGAGGATGTAATGGCGCGTGATGGCGTATCTCACGATACCGAAGTAGTTCTTCTTCTCCACATGAGTGAGCACGGTCTCGCCCTCGTTTTCGTTGCTGACTGTCCAATTGCGAATATCGTCCACGAAATGCTCGAAGTCGTACTTGATATTTCCCATGTCGAACAACATACGATGTACCACCACACCGGAGTCCACGCTATTGGCTGCCATGCGCATACGCGGGTCATATTTCTCCAATGTCCGGGTAGCGAACACAGTGTCCACGCGCTTCCGAATAGTAGGGTCGAAGAATCGCTTGCAATACTCGCCTGCGAACTGCACAGAGTCTTTGTTGTTCTTCCGTGCTTCTGGCAGCACCACCACAGAGGCTATCATCTGTTCCATGCCCCATGCTTCGCCCTCCGAGTCCAAGCGCGCGTCGCTCACCACATGGTACTTGCTCGGCTCATCGCTAAAATCCTCTTGCATACGGACATACACTTGATGGAGCAGTGCCGCCATCTGCTTGCGCTTATTCCTTTGCTTGTTGGCTTTCGCTGCCACCACTGTCTCCTCAAGTGCGATAGGTTGTTCGCGCAGCACGACCACAGCTGAATCGCACGGCGTGAACACTCGCAGAGGCAACACCTGCTTCTCGTAGCCGATGAAGGAGACGACCACGGTACTTGTCTCGGGCAGGTCTGTACTAAAATGGAAAAAACCTTGGTCGTTGGTCGCGGCGCCCGCCACGGGGTCTTCCTCGGGATAGACGGTGGCGTAACCGATACCTCTGCCGTCTATATCAACCACACGCCCTTGATAATCTGCTGCGTATGCCACGCCTGTACACAGTAGGTAAATAGAGAAAACCTTATTGATTTTCATAGTTAAAGTCTTTTATTCTTAGAATATCTATATTATATAGAATTTCTCACATTCATATTTATTTCGTTTCACAGATACGGGTTATACTCTTTCTCGTGTCCGATGGTAGTGGAGTAGCCGTGCCCGGGATAGACCACTGTGTCGTCGGGTAGGGTGGTCAGTTTCTTCAGCGACCGAATCAGCATACTCATGTCGCCTCCGGGCAAGTCGGTGCGCCCGATAGACTCTTGAAATAGGGTGTCGCCCGTGAATAGCCAATTCTCTTCGGGCAAGTAGTAACATACCGAGTCCTCCTTATGCCCGGGTGTGCGCAACACCTGAAAACGCATACCGCCTGCTTCCAGTTCTCCTTCCGTGGGGAACACAATAGGACTTATCCCATACGCTTGCTGTACAAAATCTATGCCACACACATGGTCGGTATGAGTATGGGTGATGAGCAACGCAATGGGGACAAGTTTTTCTGAAATTAGGAATGTTCTTAATCGTTCCTCCTCCCGCTCGCCGTACATACCGGCGTCTATCAGCACGCACTCTTGTTTCCCTGCTTCCCACAACACATAGGTGCATTCGCGGTAGGGATTGAAATAAAAAGTTTTAAGTTGTATCATAACGGCAAGTAAATCACGCGTTTGGTATCGAACCACTCCCCGCGGAAGAGGGTACTAATCTCGGTTATTTCTGCGTGTTTTTGGAACGGACGCAGTTCTTCTCTTAGGTCGCCGCCTTTCAGCACCACCAACCCGTTGGGTACTGCGTTGCGTTGTTGATTGCTTACATTTTTCTGCACCAGCCTGACAAGGTCGGGTAGGGGCATAACGGCTCTGCTCACTACAAAGTCAAACTTCCGTTTCTCCTCTTCAGCACGCTCTTGGATACACTCCACATTCAACAGCTCCAACGCGTTTGCCACTTCTTGTGCTACCTTTATCTTCTTCCCGATGGAGTCAATCAGCGTGAAGCGACATTCGGGAAAGAGTATCGCCAGCGGAATCCCGGGGAAGCCGCCGCCAGTACCTACATCCAGTATTTCCGTATGGGGCTGGAAAGGCAGCACCTTGGCAATGGCGAGCGAATGAAGCACGTGGTGCTCATAGAGGTTGTCTATATCCTTGCGGGAAATGACATTTATCTTGCTGTTCCAATCGCGGTATAGTACATCAAGAGCAGCAAACTGCTGCTCTTGATGGTCGGTTAGTTGAAAATAATCGGAGATAATCATTGTGGATAAGAGATTACCGTTTAGTCTGCCATGTTGGTAAATACATTCTGCACATCCTCATCCTCCTCGATACGGTCAATGAGTTTCTGCACCGACTCGCGTTGCTCATCGGTCAGTTTCTTTGTGTCGTTCGGAATACGGACAAACTCGCAACTCTGCACCTCAAAACCGTTGTCTTCCAGATACTTCTGCATGTTCACCGCCTCGTTGAAATCCGAGTAGATAACGATGGTGTTCTCCTCTTCGTCCACACCCAACTCCTCTACGCCGAAGTCGATGAGTTCCAGTTCCAGTTCATCCAAGTCAATGCCCTCTTTCATGCCAATGGTGAAGCATGCCTTGCGGTCGAAGAGGAACTGCAGCGAACCTTGTGTGCCGAGCGTGCCGCCGTGCTTGGTGAAGTAAGAACGGATGTTGGCAACGGTACGCATGTTGTTGTCAGTAGCTGTCTCCACGAAGATAGCGATACCATGCGGACCATATCCTTCGTAGTTAATCTCTTTGTAGCCTTCCGAAGACTTGTCAGTCGCTTTCTTGATGGCGCGGTCGATGTTCTCCTTCGGCATGTTTTCCTTCTTACATTGCTGAATCAATGTACGGAGACGGGGGTTGGAATCAGGGTCGGGTCCGCCGTCGCGGGCTGCTATAGTGATTTCTTTACCGAGTTTGGTGAATGTACGGGCCATATGACCCCAGCGTTTCAGTTTGGTCGCTTTGCGATATTCAAATGCGCGTCCCATAATATGTACCTTGTATTTTTAGTTAATAAATTTATTGTAGTTGCATGGTGTCTTTTGCCACTGAGTCGATAGGTAGTTGGCTTGCCTTGATGCTATCTTCCATCAAACGCAGGAGGGTAGTGTCAGCATGTTCCAACACAGTCTCTATCGTTACTTCCTCAAAGGTGATATTAAACTCCACACGGCGGTTCTTCTCGCGTCCTGCTTTCGTCTTGTTATCTGCTATCGGCATCTCATCTCCGTAGCCTTTCGCGGTCATGCGCTCTGCGGGAACGCCTTTACCGATGAGATAGTTCATCACGGCGTTAGCACGTTTCTCGCTCAACTCCTTATTGAGTTTTGCTTTACCTACGTTGTCGGTATGTCCTTGTACCTCAATGATAAAGTTTGGATTATCTATAAACGTTTGCGCTATCTGGTCAAGCAGAGGATATGAACTCTTCTTGATGGTGGCTTTGCCGGTCTCAAAAGCAATACCCTTCATCGCCTTCTGCAACAGCGTGCGCACTTCGCGCTTCACTTCCGGACAACCCTTGTTGATAGCAGGACCTGCTACGGTCGGACACTTGTCTTTCCAATCAGGCACGCCATCGCCGTCTGTATCCAATTCGCAACCATTGGCATCTACCAAGCCCGCTGCCTCTGCCGGCGTGTTGGGGCATAGGTCTTTCCAATCGGGCACACCATCGCCATCGCTATCTAACTCACAGCCCTTCTCATCCACCAATCCGATGGCTTCCGCAGGTGTGTTTGGACATTCGTCTAAATAGTCGGGCACACCGTCTTTGTCGGTATCCAGTAAGCAACCGCGTGCATCAATGTATCCTTTGGCTTCCAGCGGAGTCTCGGGGCAGTCATCGCGCCAATCGGGCACGCCATCACCATCGGTATCCAATTCACAGCCTTTCTCATCCACGAGCCCAAACGCCTCTTTGGGTGTATTCGGACACTCGTCTTCGTAATCATACACACCATCGCCATCGTTGTCAATCGGGCAGCCGACACTGTCTATCAAGCCGTAAGCCTTCTCCGAGGTGAACGGACACTTATCCAAATAGTCGGGAATACCGTCACCATCACTGTCAATCGGGCAGCCTAACGCATCCACTTTCACATTCTTGGGCGTGTTCGGACACATATCAAACGGATCGTAAACGCCGTCTCTATCTCTGTCGCGTTTGTGGCTGTTGGTGCCCCATACCACGCTAAATCCAAGTGCCAAATTTACGCCTTTGAGGTGATAAGGCAAAGGAGTATTGTCTTTATAATATGCATACACGGTGGGGATATAGTCGGCAGCCAACGTCAGATTGACACCATCGTATGGCATAAAGCTCAGTCCGGCACCAATACTGCTGTATTTCGCATTCTCCAGCAAGGAATAACTTACTGCCAAGTTAAACCAATTGCATGGTCGGAGTGCCGCGCCGATGGTTAACTCCTCATATAGACGCGAGTTATACAAACGTGTTTTTGATAACACACCGATACCAATGCGGTTGTTCCAGAAATTAGCATCGATTCCCACATTCAACTTAGCGGTAATCATATTCGTGAAACCTGCGCCCATCGGCGAGATTTGAGTCGCACCTAACAGCCCCGTAAGGGTGTTCTTGACATCAGAAAACAGGCTGTCTGTCCGAAATTGTCCGTCCACCACATAGTCGCTGTAGTTCATCTCACCCACGCCGGTGTAGGTAGTATCTATACTGCCGGTCATTATCCGACTGGCATTTTTTGACCAACTGATAAACCCGAGGTCTGTAACAGCCGCGCTAATTTGCAGTTGTTGGATTGGTTTGTAGGTAAAGCCCAAATCGATGGCTCCTCCGTAGCCGCTGGGGGAGAGTAGGGCGGACATATTGCTGTAATCCAATACCTCTTGCCAATTGGTTTGCTGCAACGTTTCTTGGTCAAATCGGGTAGGGAGTGCATCATAGTTGAGCGGTGCGGCCATGTTAATGCCCATGTTCCCGTGCAGGTGCCATTCATCCATAGAGGCATCTATCGTCATGTCTTTCATTGTCAGCCCCACGTGAGCTGTACCGAGAAGGAGTTTTAGTTTTCCACCCACTGTCCATTGCTCGTTGATACGGTGTGAGTAGCCTAAGCCTATCTCTGTATATATATTGGCATTGGCACCCATGTTAGAGAGACTTAGGGTAGTAACGCCGGTCTCGTTGGGTACTACGCCGCCCATCAATAGGTCAAACACACCCCGCGAGACACCCACACCCATGTCTATACGCTCCATCACGTTGAAATGAAAATAGCCGTTCTCCTTGATACGGAAGCCGAAACTAAGCAAGTCCAATGCCACGTCTCCGTCTATCAGCATCATCGTACCGATGTTTTTCAGAAACGCTTGCTTGTCGGCATTGGGGTGCAATGGAGTGATGGTTTCGCCGCTAACCGGGTCTTTGTAGATTAGATCACTCATGCTCAACGCATCGTTGCCTAACCATAAACTGGTATAGCCTAATGGGGTAAAGTTTAGATAACCATTGCTCACTGGCTGCAATGCGGGGTTTACAAGATGGCGCATAGGCGCGTTTTCCAAAAAATACAGCGTGCTTACCTGCTGTGCTTGTAAGCTTGCAATGCCCAACAAGAGGACACACATGCAAATGGATAGAGATAACTTTTTCATTTTTCGTCCTCCTTATTAAAATAGTTTACCAAAATCAAAAACAGCATCCGCCTTTCCCGAAATACCTAACTGTATGGTCAGGGCTGCGTTCTTATCAAGCGAGATTTCAAAATCGTCATTCTGTTCAAATAAGGTTTGCAAAGACTCACATTGGTCATTGAGCAAAAACTCAATATATAGGCTCTCAGCTTTGGCTAATAGCCCTAAATCGCTTTCTGATATGGATATCCATTCATCGCTTTCCCCTGCTGCTGCCACTTGCCATTGGTCTCCCGTTTTTTGGAAAGTTGGGGCTGTGAACGTAATCGTGTCATTCTCAGAGATAGTGTAGGGTGTACCGTCCTCACGGGTAACCACTTCCCCGTTTGCATCCAAACAACGCAAAACGCCTTGTAACTGCATCGGTATCTCGTTACGAATATGCAACAGCAACTTCAATTCACCACTGCGAATGCTGTCTATAAACCCGTTATCGCTCTGCGTCGCATCATATATTGTCTTACCGAGCGTGAAGTTCTGCATCGTATCGGCATAACTGATAGCCAGTCCTTGATGGAATGTAAACGGAATGTTAAAGCCGGCGTGTACTTCTATTTGCGTGCTGTTCGTAACACGTATCTGATTGCATTCCTCGCTGTCAAAGCCCGCTGCAAACTTATAGCCTATTGCAGTAGGCATGCTGGCAAACAATTGGTCTATGTTGCCGTTCTCCTCGGTGTAGTCAAAGCGTATTCCTTGAATAGTGTGCGTTGCGTCCATGGGAGCATCTACCAATAGATAGTTCTTGTTCTCACGTAAATCGGTTGGAAGGATAACGGTAGTGTTGTTCGGACTGCCGAAGGTAGCGTATTGTTTATTTCCAAGGTCGTCCACTGCCCATATGTTTCCTTTCAGATACAAAGCACCGCCGATATTGGTTGTCATGTCCATCTCTATCACCGGCTTTGCGAAAGGCACGTTGAAACTGCCTAACATATCCAGACCCGCCAACATCTCGCTTAGGTCAAACTCATCTTCCACGTTAAGGTCATCCGTCGGCTGAAACATACCCCATACAGCGTCATATTCTATCAAACGGGCTTCCATCGCGAAACCAATGGCTGCGCTCTCCACCAAATCAATCGGGTCATTCCCCTCCGGTATATTAACCACGATATGTACGCCTACCAATGTCTTGTTTGTCACGTTGTCCGCACCGGCAGGCTGCGAGTCGTTTGCTACAAGATCAAGCACAAAGGACTGAAGGTCTATGGGCATCTCGTAGCCGAAGTCGTTCACTGTACCAAAATCCCGCTCTTTGGCATACAACAGATATTCTTGAGACCCATTAAGGCGAAACTCCTTATCAAAAACCAACAATACGGTATCTATCCAACTCCATTGGAAAGGCAAATCTATCTTCGAAAGACTTGCCGCCAAGTGTGCCTTGGTGATGATCGCGCTGTCCAAACGGGCATCGTCCGTATTGGAGTTGATGGCATCTAACACCAATTCCGTATTGTAATCCAACGGCATGGTGATACTGAATGGCAAGGACGGAATGGTATTACCCATAATAGGAAGTCCCAATTCTTCTATCTTGTTCATAATGGGGGTATATACCTTCAGTTTGGCATCGGCTTTCGCGGCTTGCCCCAAGTCTACGGGATTGAAAGTTCGTGCATAATCATAAGCCGAATGCAAATTCAATATGCCATTCTCATCGTAATACAAAGTGGCGGCCTGTTCCGTTCCTACCGGCGTCTCTACATCGCCTAAAAAATCTCCCAACGTAACGCGCATAGAACCTACCGGCAAAGCGACACCAATCGCCATGTCGGCTTGCGTATTGATGTTGGATAAGTCCACATCTGCCTTACAACTTGATAATAGATGCAACAAGACTGCGCCTGTCAATGTAAAAAGGAAAATTTGCTTTTTCATACACAATTGAATAAAATGACGTGCAAAGGTACGAATTATTTCTGATATACACAAATTTTATTTGCATTTTTGTTAATATTTTCCAATAAACACACATCTACTGCGCCTGTAAAAAAAGCCAAACACTTTCCATCGCCCCTCCTTCCACCTCCCACTCAGTGCTCATCCTTCTATTTCTCGGTCTTGCCGATTTCCGACGTGTCAGAAGGGCAAACGAGTGGCAACCTCTCGGCTTCTGTCTTATTCAATGTCCTTTTTTTGTAATTCTTCCTGATTTTGTATAGTATCAGGACTATTTTTGGAATTTTTTATTGATACAAAAACTTGTTTATTCGTATGCGTATGACAAAAATGTGCCCGCTTATTCCGATTGTCAAACCGACAAATCTAATTCTCAAAAAATAGCAATTTGTATGCAAAATCAAATTTTTATTGACAAATACTTGCGTATATGAAATAATTTTTGTACCTTTGCAGCGTTTTTCGTTCTTTTTCTGAGAAAAGAAAGCGTTGTTGAAACGGTATTAGTAACTAAAATAGGTACGTAATGAAAAGATTTACAGTTTTTTATGTTTGTTTGCTTTTCCTATTCCATTTGTCTGCGCAGACGAATCTGATGGTCTCCATCCCTTACTCTATGGGGTTCGAGGCTACAGGTAACGACTCGATTGAGTTGGCAGACACCCTTTGGGTGATCAATGCAGGAACGCAGGCACCAAACTGTCAAGACCAATGGATGGTGGGTACTGCCGTGCGTAGCGACGGACGACAATCGCTTTATATCGTGAGCGACACCACCCTCAACCCTACTTACGGAACAGCCGCGAACCTCCAGTTCGCCTACCGTGACTTCCGTTTTCCCGCTGGCTCCTATGTCCTAACCTTCGACTGGCTCAATGCCGCAGGAGCAAATGCGCCCATGTACGTTGGATTTGTGTCGTATAACCCCTCCCAACCGATGGGCGCTTATACCTACGTAACGGCGAATGCTAACTCCGGCGCTATGCCTGCCGTCCTCACTAACAACAACTGTTCCGGTCCTTTGTACGGACAAAACACATGGCAGTCCTACACGTTCACCAAGAATATCAACGTATCTGCCAATACCACAAATGTTTACCGCGTGTACGTTGCGTGGTCTAACAAAGGTAATGTTCTCGGTGCCGGAGAGACCATCGGCGGGTGTATAGATAATATCCAGATCGTGGATGCCCGTGCACCCCGACCCTCTAACATTTTGGTGCGCTCTATCGCTTGCGACACCGTTGAACTCTCGTGGTCAGGTGTGGCGGATAGTTATACCGTCCAGTATAGAAAGGTGGGCACCAACACATGGATGAACGCTACCTACGACGATACCACCCCCAACAAAGCCATCATCGAGGGATTGGCGGAAGGCTCATACATGTTCCGTGTGCGAGGCGTTAGCTACGATACCAATAACAACACCCTATATAGTGCCTATACCTATGCAGAAGAAGAGTATCTGGTCTATTGCGAGGATAGGCATTGCTTGTCGTACTTCAATCTGGAAGGACCGAATGTCGTTTGCACTACGGGAGACTTTGAGAATGAGCAATTGTCTGCCGCTTTCAACAATGTGGGGATCGTGGACTTCGGCGCCGAGTCCGTCAAAAGCCGCCATACCGTTAACTGGGACAAAACCGCTACCGACCCCCGCACGGGCAACCAACTTAAACTGATCCCGAGCAACGCAATGGCATCCGTCCGATTGGGCAACTGGAATACCGGTGCAGAGTGCGAGGGTATCACCTATTCTATTACGGTTGATTCGGCGTATTCCATACTACTGATGCAGTATGCCATCGTCTTGGAAGACCCTGACCATCCCGATGAGTCGCAGCCGCGTTTTACCTTGGAGATTGCCGACGAACAAGGCAACACCATTGACCCCACTTGTGGATATGTTAATTTCGAAGCCGATTTCTCGCGCCCCGGATGGCATGTAACGGGAGATAATACCTATGACAGAGTCGTTTGGAAAGATTGGTCAACCATCGGATTGAACCTCTCTAACTATGTCGGGCAGGTCGTACAAGTACGATTGGCTACATACGACTGCTCGTGGGCAGGACACTACGGATATGCATATTTCACGCTCGACTGCGCCGGTGCCACCATCTCTTCCACCAGTTGTGGCGACGACACGCACATGCACGTCAGCGCCCCCGATGGATTCAACTACCTCTGGACAGACACCCAAGGAAACGTGGTTAGCCGAGAGCAGGATGCCGACATCGTGGTTATCAACGCCGAGGAATATACCTGCCAACTAAGCAATAAAGAAGTGCCGGAATGCGCATTCGAACTGCGCGTGAAGGCTTTGCCAAAATTCCCCATCGCGGATGGACTTTGGACACACGAACCCCAAGACTGCAAGAACATCGTGCGTTTCCGAAGCCGGAGTTTTATCCGTACCTACGAAGATAGCATCCCACAAGACCATTACGACGAACCCTTAGGGGGCATCCTATGGGACTTTGGCGATGGCGCACAGTCTTCACAAGAGGTGGTTACACACACATTCCCCACCGAGGGAGGTACTTTCAATGTTACCCTCTCCGCATGGCTGGGCGATGGCACGGGCGATTGCTTCCAAGATACTGTCTTCCATGTAGAGTTGCCTACCCTGCGAGACACTACCATCACCGATGCCGTGGAGGTCTGCGCAGGCGAAATCTACCATTTCCATGGCAGAATGCTTACCGAATCGGGTGTTTACACCTTCGATTCGCTCGACTTCGCAGGTTGTGATATACATTTCAAAACTGACCTCACCGTCCATCCCAAGCAGGAAATAGTCCTCCCCGATACTGTCTTGTGCGACTACGACACGCTCTGGATTGGTGACCAATACTACGACTCACGCAAGGACGGAATTTTCCGACCTGTCTTCCCGAACCAATACGGTTGCGACAGCATAATCATTGTGAATGTGCACTATGCAGACCCCGTTGCACCCACCATGCAGGTCGAGCAGATGTCCGACTCCGTCTATGAGGCTACTATTCGCTTCGGCGGTACGGGATACACCTATTATATTATAAATGGTGATCTCAATAACCCCCAAACTGCGGACAGCATCAAGACCGATGAGCCTATGGACTATGTCTTCGATTTCTACAACGACTATGGTTGTGTCCACTCGCTCACTACCACCATCATACCCCCGTGCTTGCGCGATATAGTGTTCCAGCGATGGAACGATGTCGTCTCCCTCAAGAACGATGAGTATAACGGTGGTATGAAGTTCTTGGCATACCAGTGGTACAAAGACGATGTGCAGATACAAGATGCCACCAAGTCCTATTACTATGCACCCGATGGACTGGAGATAGGAGCAGGATATTATTGCGAGGTGCTGCTGGAGGATAGCACGTGGAGCAAGACCTGCACTTGGACGGCGATTGAACAAGTCAACGCTGAGACCAATATCTCTGTTGCCCCCACTATGCTCAACTCCGGCGCTTCTATCAAGGTGATTGTACCCGCTGAAGCTTTGCTCAACTGCTACAACACCATGGGGATAAGGCTCATGACGGAGCAACTGAACGAAGGAGAAAATAACGTGAAGATTAACTTGGAGGCTGGTACCTATATCTTGCGTATCACCACACGAGATGCCGACCTCCCCATCCGTTTACAAGTCAAATAAACTCTCAACTCTCAACCCTCAACTCTCAACCCTATGGCATATATTTACTCCCATTCCCATACCTCATTCACTTCGTTGCTCCGTCGGGCAACCGCTCTTTGTTGCTGTCTGCTGATGGCGATTTCCGTCTTGGCGGCTCCACAGCAGAAAAAGAAGAACAACAATCGTAAGTCCTCGCAAAAAGGCTGGTTCACCAAAACCAATGACATTCACAGCGTCTCTTTCTACACAGGTGGCGGCTATTCCGGACTGGTCGGAAAGTACGGAGCACAAACTTTCGTGCCCCAAGCAGGGCGGGCTGTCAGCAGTTTCGATGATAAGTTCATCGGCGGCGGTGGCGGCATCTTGGGCGTGAACTACGAGTTGTGGCACAAACGCTTCATCTTTGCTATCGGTCCGGAGTTCCGGCTCTTCACTTCTCGTAGCAATATGCTCTATCAGACGGATGTCGTGCGCGACGACTATGCCAGCATGACCCAGCACTATACTTTCAACGACTTCCGAGAGATTCAAACCATGGGACAAATCATGCTCCCTGTCATGTTCGGTGGCTCCTTTGATAAGGTCTATTTCCTCGCCGGTGCCAAAGTGGGCTACACACTCATCAGCCCGTGGAAGCAACGCGGAGGACTCACCACCTCCGTAACCGAGGATATGGCGGTGGAAGACTGGAATGACATCTTGTCCCACCAACTCCTCACGGCTGACAAACTCACCGAACATGCGCTCTACAACGGTACGGCAAGAGGTTCCAACCAATGGGGACTCGATGCCACTATTTCTGCCGAAGTGGGCATCAATATCAACGCCTTCTTGAGTTATGATTGGAACGCCGAGAACAAAAAGAAAGCCCATCCGTGGCACATGCGCGCGGCTGCCTTCCTTGACTATGGTATTCCCATGCTTCGTGCTGCACAGCCCGAGGTGCCTACCGATATTGCCGCCGTGGAGCCCATCAACCAGTTGTTTGGAGCCAACGAACCCGGTTATATCGCTACGCAGTCAATGCACTCCTCCACCTATGCCAACAGGAAACTCAGTTCCTTGCTCGTTGGCGTTAAGTTCACCGCTGTCCTCCAACTCACCAAGCCCAAGCAACCGAACCCCCGAATTGTCTTCTGGGTAACCGATACCTTGTCCATGCCTACCAAGTCTTCGGCTACTATCATGCTCAAAGATATTGCGGCAGCACCCAAGGCAAAACCCAAGGTGGTGCGAACCAAAACCAGCGGAAAGGCTGCCGGCACACAGACCAAACGATTCAAAGAAGCAGAATACTGGATGGTCGCTACTGCGAACGGATACCTCCCCAGCAACTATGCGGGAGATACACTCTTGTTCGAGCATACCAAGGATATGGATACGGTTCATTTCACACTCATACCTAACCCCAGATTGGTATGCTACGTTACGGATGCAGAGACCGACAAACCGCTCCTTGCCAACATCCATTTCTTGAGCCGCACCAACCAAAACAACGATGCTCTCCTCACTACTGACACGCTTGGCGCGGGCGTGATAAGCCTTACTTATGGTGATTGTTTCCAAGCGATAGCTTCTGCCGAAGGCTATTTTTTCGACTCTGTGGAGGTTGTTCGCCTTACCGACACCCTGCGGCTTGCGCTCAGACCGCTGCCCAAGGTCGTAGAGAAGATGATTTTCAAGCATTTCTACTTTGCTTACGACCGCACCGAGATTCTCTCTACTTCCGAGGATGACCTCTTGACGCTCTATACCTTCTTGACAGACCATCCTGACAAGCGCATCTTGATAACGGGACACACCGACTCCAGCGGTGCCGAGATTTACAACCAACGTCTCTCCGAAGGACGTGCCGCCAGCGTCAAGAACGCCTTGGTAGAGCGTGGTATAGACCCCGAACGCATAGAGACCAACGGAAAGGGTGAGAGTGAACCGATTGACACCAACCTTACCGAAGCCGGTCGTCAAAACAACCGTCGTGTAGAGGTGTCCGTATTGGAAGAACAACCCGCTGAACTCCCCGCTGCTTCCTCTGCCGATACACCTGTCGATGGCTCCGCCGCTCCCTTAGCCGAATAATAGGTGCCAGCCACGGAGGTGCGACATAACTAAATTTGCGAAAAAATATTTGAATAAGTTTTGAACATATTTGTTGAAACCAAAAACTACATGTTTGTAAGCAATATATGAAACGTTATTGGTATATTTATCTATTCTTGACGGCAACGGCGGTGCTTTTTCCCGCGCGGATGTCAGCACAAGCCTATTTCTGCGATTTCGAAGACTCCACCGAATGTACTCAATGGGTGCGTAACTATATGAAGAAACCTGCTTCGTTGGAAAACAAGTGGTATATCGGTGCTCCCGGACAGTTTAGTGCCGAAGGCAGCAACGGATTGTACATCTCTTCTGACGCCGACTCGGCAAGAGCTACCTACGTGGCTACCAAGCAGATGTTCGTCCTTGCTTATCGGGATTTAACCCTTGCACAAGGGCAATATACCGTGATGTATGACTACCGCATCGCGGGAGGTACTGGTGCGCGTCTCAGCATCTGGTGGCTGCCACGGTCGCTACAAATCTCTTCTTCCGGCAAAAATATGGCGCCCGATTGGACAGGCGATGGAGGAGTGCGCTTAGGTTTTGTGAAGTACAACAATCCTACATGGCAATCGGAGGCATGCTCGCTCAATATCACCAACCTCAATACGCAAGGACGATTGGTGGTGGTATGGGAGAGCCAAGAGGGTATCCCCAATCCTCCCTCCGCTTGTATTGACAACATTGTTATCTTCAACGGAGACCTCTGTACGGTCAGTCCCTGTAGTGTCAATTTTGCTAAAGGACAGGTTACGTGGCAGGGAAACGCAACGCAATATGTCGTTACGGCATACAATACGCTCACCGGCGACTTCTTGCCTACCGATACGCTCAACTCCAATTCGTGGACACCGATTATCCAAGACGAAGGATACTATATCATCTATGTCAAGGCTTTGTGCAATGATGGCGGATACACACCGTGGGCAACCACTACTGCTTTCATTTACATCCCGGGCAAACGCTGTGTGGAGTATATGGATATAGGGGCATCCAACACCAATACAGGTGTATGCTATGTAGGAGATTTTGACACTTTCATTAAACATAGTCAGCAGGGTATCTTAGGCAAGGTGGACGATGGTTCGGATGCGGCTACCAGTATGCATACCCTGCATACCACGCAGGGCGAATACGATGCCAACACCCGCCATATCGATGGTGGATTCAAAACCATACCCGATGGTGAGATCGCCTCTGTACGCTTGGGAGCCTACACCGGTTCCGGACAGTCAGCGCGGATAGAGTATAAATACGCGGTGCAGCAAGGAATGTCTGACTTGCTCGACTTGCGCTATGCGGTGGTCATGGAGTCCGGAGGACATGGTTCTTCTCTCTCAGACCCGGACATGCAACCTACCTTCAGGCTCGATGTGTTGGACGGAAGAGGAGTGCCATTGGCTTCCACCTGTGCCCACTTGGATTTCATGCCCGGATTTGGGGATACCCAAAGCTGGCACAACGATGGCACCACCTATTGGTGCGACTGGTCCACGGTAACAGTCTCCCTGCGACAATATGTGGGACAAACCCTGACCATCCGTCTGACCTCCACCCGCTGCTCCTACGATACCCACTATGCCTATGCCTACTTCACCATCGGTTGCCGCAACGGTAGCTTGGAGGGTATTGCCTGCGGCGATTTCTCCACCGACCATTTCACCGCCCCCGAAGGATTCAACTATGAATGGTACAAGGCTTCCGACCCTTCTACGATAGTGGGAACAGAGCGCGAACTACATATTGATACCAAAGATACGGCGATCTACGTAGTGGATGTCATATCGCCTGTCAAAGCGGGGTGCTACTACTCCCTGACCGCCAATCCGAATCCCCGCTATGCCCATGCCGAGTTGCAGGTAGAGGAAATCACCCATACCAATTGCACCAACAACGTCATCTTCCGCAACCTCGCCAACGTCAGTTACATCAATCGTGAAACCTACGCAGAGACCATCTCCGATGAACCGTTGGATGCCGTGTATTGGGATTTCGGAGATGGTACGGGCGAGATTGAGAGCCGCGATGCTACGATTTTCCATGCCTTCCCTGCTACGGGCGGCTCCTTCCGTGTACGACAAGTGGCTTCCATGAGCAACGGCATCTGCCAAGATACTGTGGACTTCCTGCTCGAACTGCCCGACGTAACCCACGCACAGCGAGTGGACACTCTGGTCGAAGCGTGCGCCGAAGCAGGATATGAACTGCCTAACGGAGGAGGCAGAGTGTATAACGATACCACATACCATTGGTTGACCACCAACAAATACGGATGTTTCGTTGACAACCAAATGAAACTACATTTCTTCACCAGCACCGAAGACACCACACGCCAGACCATTTGCGAAGGAGAGGTCTATCCGTTCGAAGGAAAAGAGTTTAGCAAAGCCGGCACCTACACCATGCGCTATGTCTCTGTGTATGGCTGCGATAGTCTCCGAGTGCTTGACCTCTCCGTGACGGATAGATTGGATGTAGAAGTGCCCGACACTATCTTCGTCTGTGCCGACAATCCTTATCTTGACATCCCCTACGAGGTGCTGAAAGGTACCATGGGCAATCAGGCGCTCCTTTCGTTCGACACCTTGGGCATACAGGCGGGATTTGAGGCTGCCTACAACTGCATTCCCAACGAGGTGCTGCAAATCCCTATGGAGGATTCCTTGAGAGCGGGTTACTATCCTGCCGAGATTGTTTTCGATGCCGAATGTGCTCCCCTCAACCCCTCCCGCATAGTGGTGGCTGTGCAATATGCCAATACCGTTATGGAGTCTATGGCAGGATTGCTTGCGCTTTATAATAGCAAGTACAACGGAGGTTACGAATGGACAGAATACCAATGGTACTGCAACGGACAACCTATTGAAGGAGCAAACATGTCCTATCTCATGCTTACTACCGAGGATGTGGGCAACTCCTACTATTGTGTCTTGACCCGTGAAGACGGCGTGGTGATTGCTTCCTGTCCTATTATCTACGATGCCGGTATGGCGGTTGAGAATATAGAGCAAGAGCCGGAATATCGCTGGTATGACCTCTTAGGACGCCCCATACAGGAACCCACACAAAGCGGACTCTACATTAGAGTACAAGTAAACAGCAACCCGCTATCTCCCGTTAACAACGGTAACACAAAAAAAATCTTGCTGCGATAACCAAACGCTCCGATGAATAATTAATGAAAAGGTATTTGGACAATTTTTGAACATATTTGTTGAAAATGCGCATCGTACACATGAATAATTTTGGGAAATATCTATTTTTGATGGGTTTGTTCCTCTTCGCAGGTCATATTTCCGGATGGGCTGCTCGTAATGCAAAGACAAACTATTCCACCGATGGAGTAGAGCATCGTATCTCTTTCGGTTTGGGCGGCGGTATTGCGCTCTCTATGGGAGAAACCAAGGATTTCCTCTGGCAGGATGCTTCCCCTTATTATGAGTATATCCATCCCGATGGAACGGTGGACCTATTCACACCATATCGTGCGGCATCGCCTCTCAACCACAAGACCGGCGCCAACGCACTCTTCGACTTGGGCTACGAATTGCGCAAGAAGCGATTCATCTTCGGATTTGGAGTACGAGCAAATTTCTACCAACTCCGAACCACTCTCGATACCATGGAGATCGCTTTTGGCAGACCGTATGCCGCGAGAGAGGCTTTGGCATTGGAAGCGAAGTACAACTACTGTTTCGCTATGTATGACGACCGCTTGCAGGTCTTGGAATGTGCCGTGCCCGTATATTTCGGTATGGAGATGGGGCAATATATGTATTTCCATGTCGGAGCAGTAGCAGGATATACCTGCATCGCCCGGCATAAGACCGCAGCGGACTTAAAGAATGAATTGACCTTGCTGCCGTTTATTGGTTCCGAAGCAGGACGTTTCTACGACCTCCCTACCCATGGTGCTTTCAGCATGGAACACTATGCGTACAGCGGTGCCGTCAAAAATGTAAACCAATGGACGCTCACGCCTGCCTTGGAGATTGGTGCGCGCTTTCAACTGACCAAACGAGTACAGATGCGCTTGGGCATCTATGCGGGCTACGCCTTGCAGTTGGGATGGAACCAAGACAAGGTGAACAACGTCCCGATTGTTGATTTCGCGGACGCGGGAAAAGAAGTATGTTGTACAGGTGTGGTAAATTACATGTATAGCGAAGCCGAGCAGCAAACAATGCAAAATACCATTCGCCAAAACATTATATTCAACTCACCATTATATAGCGAGTTGCAGCAGAGTGCCTTTTCGCATATCGTGGTGGGTATCAAGTGGACGACATTGATACAAGTCGGAAAGGTTAAACGCCCCTGTCTCTGCTCTTCGGACTTAGATTTCCACCCCCGCCAAGCAAAAAAACATCATAAGCATAAATAACGTGTAAGCACAAAAAAGCCCCGAAAGGGCGACATAACCGATAATTATCCAAATAATACAAATAAAACATCTTGGTACAAGATCAGATGTGTTTAACTAAATTTATTAACCAATTCATTTATTCAACATGAGAAAGTATTTCTACATGCTCATCATGGCGGTATGGTGTACCGCTATGCCGATGAATGCTGCGGTGACCTATGGCATCGCTCCCATCGGGTTTGAAGATGGAGCCATCCCCACAGGTTGGACGCAGGAGAACCTGACCGGTTCGGTGTCGTGGGCTGTGGAGGGTGGAACGGGTGTTACCTTGTCTAACCCTGTAGGCGCGAAGAGCGGCGACTATCGCTTGGCTATTCGACGTCCGCAAGGGACAGGATCGAAGTATGCTACCCGACTGATTTCTCCATCATTCAACACAACGCAGTTGAACAATCCGGAACTGCGTTTCTCCCATGCGCAAGCGGCATCGTACGGACAGTTCGATACCTTGCGCGTGTATTATCGTGTCAATGCAACGGCTGACTGGACGTTGATGGCAGAGTACACGAGTGCCATGACCGCTTGGACCACAGAAGCAATTCCTTTGCCGGGCTTCATTTCGGGTTCGGCGTACCAGATTGCCTTTGAGGTTTCCGACAACAACGGATATGGCGTGGTGCTTGATGACATTTGTGTCATCCAACCATCCAACTGCGAAGCACCTTCGTTTGGTATCATCTCGACGACTTCCGAGTCCGCTTATCTGGAGTTTAACGTAGGTAGTACCGGTTATGGTAGCACTTCTGACCTATTCGATGTAGTGGTTTCGAAGGTTGCACAAGCCAACCCGGCTTCCCCCATCGACTCGCTTGTTGTATTCTCGGTGACAGCTGCAATAGACAACTTTGTGAGCCTCACCGGGCTGACGCCGGATACGAGGTATTTCGTATATATCCGCACCAACTGTGAGGACAACGAATCGGGCTACACCGATTGGGCAAGTACTACCTTCACCACCCCCGTACGCGTAGAACTTCCTTACACTGAGAACTTCAACAACGTAGCGGGTACGGGCAACTTCGGTACCCCGCACGGCTGGACACTCAAGACGGATACCACAACTGCGGTGCCGTTTGTGTACAAAGGTGCTTCGGCTACTTATAAGACCCCTTATTCCGTTGATAGTACGGCATATATGGCGTTTGCAGGCTCGCAATCGACCAGTTTCAATGCGCTGCCTGCCGGCAAGTATGCCTATGCGGCTACGCCGGAGGTGCACGACAACCTGTCGCAGTGCGAAGTGTCGTTCTGGGGTACGGTAAACGACAAGGTCTATAACGGACTGACCGACTATGCCGCAGAACTCACCGTGGGCGTTATGACCGACCCCTCGGACTATGCTACCTTCACGCCTATTGAGACGGTGCATATCGAATCGGCATATCTATTCAAGAAGTTTGCTGTATCGCTTGCTTCCTACACAGGCAATGGTAAGTACGTAGCGTTTGTTTCGCACAATGCAACGAAGCAGAATGTGTTCTTCATAGATAATGTGTCAATTTACAAGCCGGCAGTGGCAACTCCTTCGCTGGCGGTGAAGAATACTTTGCCTTCGGGCTTCGAGGTAGTTCCCTCGCTGCCGGCCGGGGCAACATGGAACCTGAAAGTGGCTTCGGCGTATGTGCGCAACGCGGCTAACCTGACGGCGGAGCAATGTTTGGTGAACTTGTCCGGCTTGACGGCGGCTAACCATACGATTGCAGAGGAAGATGCCGTATTGGCAGGCAAGACGGTTACGGTGTATGTACAGGCTGTGAAGAACGGCGTGGCATCCGACTGGTCGTTCCCCGTAACCATCCGCGTGCCCAAGCGTGCTACTCTCCCGATAGACATGACCTTCAATACGGGTACGTATGCTGAGGTGGCATTGAGCTCGCTCAACAACGAGATACACTATACTTCCTCTACGAAAGCCTGCGAAGATTTGTATTTCCCGCTGACTTCGTTCACCAACATGTATCCTGCTGTCAGTACGGTGGCTCCGAAATATGATGGTGCGCACCTGAACCTGAACGGTATCGGCAACTACTGCGTGTTGCCCTACGTGGAAGGCGGTCTGGATACCTTGGAACTCACGTTCCGCTACGCTTCTTACGACTCTGATTATCAAGGCAAGTTGGCTGTGGGCGTGATGACCGACCCATACGACTTGAGCACGTTTGTGAAGGTGGCAGAGTATGATGCCGTTTCCGGCTCGAAGTATGCAAAGATTATCTGCGACTTCTCGTCTTACACGGGTAATGGTCACTATGTAGCGCTGCGTGCGTTGGCACCGTCGGTGGCAACCACTTCGTATGGCGGTAGTGCCAATGCGATTGACAACTTGTCTCTGCATAAGGTATCCACCTGCCGCGATGCATCCAATCTGCGTGCAGAAGCCGATGCGAGCAAGGCTGTTATCCGTTGGGATGCCGCGGGTATGACTCAGTGGCTTGTACGCCTATATGGCAACAGCACGGCTACCGATACGCTGCAAGAGCATGTGGTGGCACAAGACAGCATCCTGCTGACGGGCTTGACCCCGGGCACGACTTACTATTACGCTGTGCATACCATCTGCGGTACGGATACGCTGGCGGTAGAGACTGCTGATATGGGTTCGTTTACCACCTCGTTAGGTGTACCTTACAAGCAGGATTTTGGTACGAGTACTTCTTTACCCACCGGCTGGGAACAGAAAAAAGGTTTAGCAAGTAGTATATTTGCAGGAGGTACGTTCTCTACGGGGTCTTCGTGGAGTGTGTCAAAAACGAATACTACTGTAAGTAAGTATTTGACAACGGAAGGCTCTTATTTAATAATCAACAACTATGGCACTTCACCGCAACACTGGGCAATAATGCCGGAGTTGGTAATCGAAGCCGATGCCAATGCGGCGGTTGCGCTGACTTTTGATTTGGCGCTAACTCCTTATTCTGAGTCTTCTCGCTTATCCGGTGTGGATGACCAGTTTATGGTCATCATCAGCACGGATGGAGGAGCTACATGGAGCGAGCAAAACGCTACTATTTGGAACAACAAAGCTGATTCTACCACCGACTATGTGTATAACGATATCCCGATGAACTCTTTCCAAAAGGTGAATATCGATTTGTCGGCATATATCGGGCAGAAAATCCGTATTGCTTTCTATGCGGAGAGTACGGTAGGCAATGCAGATAACTATATCGTGATAGATAACATTCAGGTGAAGACCGTGGATGCCAACTGCTTGGGTGTAACGAAGTTGCAGGCAGTTGCTACGAGCGACTCGCAGGCTACCGTTACTTGGGCAGCAGGCGGCACGCAAAGTATCCACCTGATGGTATCCGAAGAGGGAGAGACTTCTAACTTCTTTGAGGGTGATATCACGGACAATCCATACACTTTGACCGGTCTTACAGGCAATACGCCTTACGTAGTGAAGGCTTACCAGACCTGCAACCCTGCGGGTGATACGCTTACCACCTCGTTCCGTACCCAATGCGGTGCGTACGCGTTGGCTGACTTGGGCACTATCACCTTCAGCAATGGTGCAACAGATATCCTCTGCTGGACGGTAGGTGTAGGCGATACGGTGGGCGTAGGTAGTACCTCGTTGACCAAGCCGAATGTTACCACTCTTGGCAAGTTTGGCAAGGTACTGCAAATGAAGAAGCCGAAGACTACTTCCTATTACAACTATGGCAACAACTACTATGCCATCATGCCTGCGCTGGATATCGACTCCATCAAGCATTATCAGGTAGTGCTCTCGGCAGCCACCAACGACAACGATACCGCCAACGAGGCGAAACTCTATGTGGGTGTGCTGAGCAATCCGTTGCAGCCCAACCAGTATGTTATCACCGATACGATTCCCTTGCAGTATGCTGCCGACTCGCTCCACATGCGTAGTTACACGCTGGCATTTGACGACTATGAGGGCGACTACCTCGGCAATCACGGTAAGTATATCATCTTCTTGGCATCGGCGGCATCGAACCACTCGGATGTGGTCTTGATAGACAATATCTATCTGGAGCCCCTGTCGGGTTGCCACCAAGTGAATGACATGGAAGTTGCTGTTGTAACGAATGCCTCGGCAACGCTCCAATGGACGGGCAATGCGGCATCGTATGAGGTGGTGGTATCTGACCAAATGTGCAGCCCCGACACCTTGCAGAACGCTGTATTCGAAGCGCACAACCTGACGGAGAAGCAAGTGGAGGTAACGGGCTTGTCGCCGCAAACGACCTACTATGCGTATATCCGCGCCATCTGCGGCGAGGGTGATACCGCGCGCTGGTCGGGACATACGATCTTCAAGACCGCTTGCGGCGTACCGTATTACGAGAACTTCACCTCTACCTCGCTATCTGAGGATTGGGCAGGTTACAAAGGTATCTTCGGCGCAAACGATACGCTTTTGATGAAGAACCTGTCGGAGGCAAGTAGTACCACTTCTTGGTACATGACCTCTCTGCCTGCTTCCATCAAGGGGATGGCGGGTACCGCTGCCCGCGTGGAGGTGTTTGGCTCAGGTTACTACAATGCGTTGTTGGTTTCTCCTGCTATCAGCTTGCCTTCTTTGGCAGAAAACGCAGAACCGATACGGGTATCGTTCAAGGTTGCAAAAGGTTCGTATTCCTATTCTGGAAATCCTTCCGAGGTAACCTCTACCGATGACAAGTTCTCGCTCATTGTTTCTACCGATGATGGCGAAACTTGGACGCGTTCCAACAGCACTATTTGGGCTTCGGATGGTACGGGCGACTTCGATTATAATACCATCAACTTGACCGCGCTGCGTTGCAATGTGGATATTACCAAATATGCGGGTCAATCAGTTCGCTTAGGTTTCTATACGGAGTCTGTTGAATCAAGTCCTGATACCTACTTCTATTTGGATAGCGTATCGGTGGAGTCCTATGTTCCTTCTTGCGATGGTGTCTTGAATTGCAAGACCCTTTCTACCGGAGTTGACTCCATAGCCTTGCGCTTCAAGGCAACCAATGCAACCGATGTGGTAGAGTATGTGTATGGCAAAGATTCTGTCAACGTGCTGACCGCAACCGGATATCGTGCGGATGCCAACAATGAGGCTGTTTTGCATGGGCTGACGCCGGGTAGTACCTATGCTATCTATGCGCGCACCCTCTGCGCGGCAGGCGATACCTCCGCATGGTTCGGACCGGTATATGCGGACACCAAGTGCTTGCTCACGGCACCCTTCGCATTTAACTTCGATGATACCGATAGCCGCTATGTATTCTATACTTCTTCGTATAGTACATGTTACATGGAAAACTGCTGGGAGAGTTTATATAGTTCCTATTCGTATTCTCCGCAAGTGAAGGACAATAGTTCATCTTATACTTACTCTCGTAGCGGCAACTCGGCATTGTATTTAAATATGACCAGTGGTAGTCCGAAGTCCTACTATGGCTATGCTATTTTACCGGAGATGACATCGGATATGGATACTCTAATGCTCACTTTCTGGGCAAGAGCGGGATATGCCGGTTCTTCCTCCATGTCCTCTTCTGACAATTCCTATCTGCATAGCGTGGAAATCGGTACGATGACCAACCCTGCCGACACGGCAACTTTCCAACGGATTAAGACGGTGGAGATTCTGCCTGTATCGGGTGATCCCGCTTCCGATCCTATGCAGTTCTGGCGTCAGTATGCCGTATCGCTGCAAGGAGCAACGGGCAAGTATATTGCCTTCCGTCAGTTGGGTGGTACGAAGTCGAACTACGTAACGATTGATGATGTGGAGGTAGTGAAACAAGGCTGTGCTTTGGTAGAGAACGCTTGGGTTGATGCTGTTAAACCAACTTCTGCTAAGTTGCATTGGCAGTCTGAGGCAGAACAGTTTGTTATCACGCTTGCAAGCGGCGCATCGTCTGTACAATATAGCAGTACCGATTCGGTAAGGACTCTGTCGGACTTGCAGCCGGGCAAACAATACACCGTATCGGTGGCTCCTGTTTGTGGCACGGATACTGCTACGGCGGTATATAGCACATTCAGAACGTTATATGGCTTGCCCTTCGAAGAGCAATTTGCGTCTTCGTTAGGCGATTGGAATATCTATAGTTCCATTCTGCCCGATGACTTGTTTGCCGGTACGGCGGCCTTTACTTCTCCTGCGTCGAGTGGTTGGTCAATCTCTACATCGTATGCTTTTGATGGTAATTCGCACGCGAGAGTCAATATCTACAATTCGTATAAGCGTTGGATTGTTTCGCCGGTGATTGATGCTTCGGGCGTATCGGCTACGGCTTTGCGTATGTCCTTTGATTTGGCATACACTAAAAATGCAAGTAGTTCTGCTCCGAGCAGCACTACCGGTCAGAAGTTCTATGTATTGGCTTCTGATGACGGTGGTGCTACGTGGAAGAAAGAGAATGCCTTTGTATGGAGCGATGAAGCTGCCGATTCGGCGCAATACTCAATGAAAGCGATTCCTGCTACAGGCACGACATACACCTTGGACTTCTCGAAGCATGTCGGTAAGCAGATTCAGATAGCGTTCTGTGGGTATGCTACAAGTTATAGTCCGGATAATGACTTGCACTTGGATAACATTATGTTGGAAGTGCCTGTGGCATGTTCGCCGGTTAGCGGTTGTGTGCTGACAGCGATATCTAAGGACAGCATTGCGGGTGTGATAACGCCTGCAGAGGATACAAACCCCACCGCATATCAGTATGCTTATGGCGTAGCGGGTACGGATGTAACCGAGATGGCGATGGCTGCTACGGCAGACTCTACCTTTGCTATCGGCGGATTGGCGGGAGGCACTACGTATGATGTCTATGTGCGCGCTATCTGCGGTGCAGGAGACACCTCGCGCTGGGCAGGTCCCTACTCGGCTATGACGGCGTTTGAATATCCCTTTGAGGAGACCTTTGATAATATATCGAAAGGCTTCCCCGTCGGATGGAATCGCTATAGTGGAGTAGTGGCTGACAGCTTGTTTGCCGGCTCGAAATCCTTTGCTACGGCAACGAAGACCACCTCCGGCTGGAAAGCAGGCAACGCAAATGCGCTGGAAGATGCAAACCATGTGATGATAAATGTATATCGTTCTCCGTATTGGTTGGTATCGCCGGTGGTAGATTTGTCGGAGGTAGCGGATGCTGCTATTATGCTCTCGTTTGATGCAGCATATACGAAGTATAATAAAACTACTGCACCTACGGGTACAGCTACTCAGAAGTTTTACGTGTTGGTATCGGAAGACGGTGGAGCTACATGGAGCAAGCAGAATGCTACGCTGTGGAGCGATGCGGCTGCCGACTCGGCACAGTACACCATGGCAAGTATTCCGACCGGTGCAGGAACAAACTATACGATTGATTTCACCCCGTATATCGGCAAGCAAGTGCAAGTGGCATTCGGCGTGGCGGCTACTGACAACGACAATGACCTCCACTTGGACAACATTGCTATCCAAGTACCGCCTACATGTCGCAAGGTACAGAACATCACTGTATCGGAGATTGGCGGTTATAGTGCGAAGGTGAACTTCACGTCGGCTGATAGTGTGGTTGCACAGTGGCAATACGTCGTTTGCTTGCATGATTCACTCATGAATCCGGCTACGGCAGTTAACATCGACACCACGATGTTTGACCTTACCGGCTTGCAGATGAATACCGGCTACGATGTGTATGTACGCAGCATCTGTGCTGAAGGCGACACCTCCGAGTGGGTAGGACCGAAGTCGTTCACCACGCTGAAGTTGTACAGCTTCCCCTTCTCCGAGAGTTTTGATGACATATCTTCTGCTTTCCCAGAGGATTGGAAGAGGTATAGTGAAATTTCGGCTGCTAACTTATTCAATGGTACGGCTTCGTTTGCTACGGCAACCACTACTACCTCCGGCTGGGGATATAGTTCATCATACAATGCGAATGCGTTGGAGGATGCCAACCATGTAGGTGTAGAGCTGTATTATTCCTACTCTAATAGTTGGTTGGTATCGCCTGTATTGGATTTGACCTCTGTGGCTGAGAATACTGCCGTAGAGTTAACCTTCGATGCAGCGCTTACTTATTGGAATTCTTCATCTGCACCTACTGCTACGTCCTCTCAACGTTTCTATGTGCTGATTTCGTCGGATGGCGGTAATACATGGAGCAAAGAGGATATGACGCTGTGGAGCGATGCGGCATCAGACTCTGCGCAATATAAGTTGGCAAGCATTCCGAACGGGGCTGGCGAAACGTACACGATAGATTGTTCCAAGTATGTAGGTGGTCTTGTTCAGATAGCATTTGGAGCTTATGCTTCTGCTAACGATAACCGTCTCCACGTGGATAATATCTCTCTGGATTTAGCACCAACGTGCCGCAAGGTACAGCAGGTAAGCATCGTAGGTATTACTTCCTCGAAGGCAACATTGCAAATCACGCCCGCGGTGGATAGTTTGGCTACCCAATGGCAGTATGTATTGTGCGCGCAAGGCGCTACCTTGAATCCCGATGCAGCCGTTACGCTGGATACCACCGTTGCTGTGCTCGATTCGCTGAGTCACTCTACCGAGTACGATGTCTATGTACGTAGCATCTGCGGCGAGGGAGATACCTCCGCATGGGTAGGACCGATGTCATTCACTACAAGTTGCTTGGTTGACCTGCCGGTATCGTACGATTTCGATGATGAGAATAATCGATATGTATTGAGCTCCTCCTATTATAGTTCATACTATATGGAGAACTGCTGGAAGTCCATCTATGGTTCGACATCGTATATGGCGCAAGTCAAGGAGTCGTATTCGGATTATGATTATGACTATGACTATGGCTCCTATTATTATGCGTATGAATATGGACGTAACGCTTCATCAGCCTTGTTCTTGGTTTCTTCCGGAAGCTATACAGCGATAGCTGTGATGCCCGAGTTCAATGTTGATTTGGATACTATGCAATTGGTATTCTGGGGTCGTCCGGGTTATGCGTATGGTAAAGATGATTATAGTTCTTCTCCTCGTACCTATATGAATAGTGCTTCGTCTTTATACGGACGTAAGATTGAGGTAGGTACTATGACCGACCCGAACGATGCAAGCACCTTCCGCCTGATCAAGACCATCACGGCAGAGCCGCTTACATCGTCTGATTACCCCGATGCAGATCCCGAAGGCACGGAGTACTTCCGTAAGTACAAAGTGGCGTTGAAGAATGCTACCGGCAAGTATATTGCCTTCCGTAGCACGGGCAGCAACTACTTCACGATAGATGATATTGCGCTGGAGAAGTTGCCGGATTGCTTGGAACCGACCCATGATACAGTAGAGGTGCTGTCTTCTACCAAGGCTATGGTTCATTGGGAGAATAGTGCTGACTCTGTTGCAGCTTGTCTCCTCAGTGCTACCGGCACCGTATTGCTCGATACCATGCTCAATGGTGACACTCTGTTGCTGGATAGCTTGAGTGCAGCTACGACTTATAAAGTTTCGTTGCAGAACCATTGTGGCGATGCTGTTTATAGCGAATGGACATCTGCCTTGACCTTTACCACAGCGCTTGGATTCCCTTATACACAGGACTTCGAAGGTGAGAACATTGATTGGACTAATGCAAAAGGATTGCTTTCTGAGGCGTTAGCCGGAGCTGCTCCCGTTCTCGGATCGGGTTCGTGGAGTACAACCACGGTTACTGCTGCAGAGGAGAACCTTACGAATAAGGCAGTTAGACTCAATGTCTATGGTACCTCGAAGAAGGATTGGTACTTATCGCCTGTGATTGACCTCACGGAGGTAGATACAGCCCAACACATAGGTATGACCATGAAGGTAGCACTATCGGATTATTATGATCATACGCAGGTAGCTTCCGGCGCGCAGGCTGATGATATATTCGCGGTGCTTGTATCGGAAGATGGTGGCGCTACTTGGACGGAGGGTAACGTAACCCGTTGGGACAACTCCGGTTCTGCAGATTATATTTACGATGCTATTCCTGTTGCCGGTCAAGAATATGCTATCCTAATGGATAAGTATATCGGCAAAACGGTACAAATAGCCCTATATGCGGAATCTACAGTTGATGGCGGTGATAACTATCTATATGTGGATGATATCGAGATTAACTATATAGATATCCGTTGCATGGGTGTTCGCAACTTGCAGATTACGCCGAGTAGTACGTATGCGGATATCTCGTGGAAGTGTATTGGCAGTGATTCTGTACAGATTGAACTGATCGATACGCTCTCGCAACAGATAATGCTATCCACCGTTACTGCTGATAGTGTGTTCCGTTGCACCAACTTGCAGCCCAATACCGTTTATTCACTTTCTGTTCAACAGCTTTGCGGTAATACTCCTGTAACCGCACTCTTTAGAACCAATGTTGTTGTACCTTACTTGCAAGAGTTCGAAGCAACGTCTGTTTCCGACCTCGCAGGTTGGGAGCGTGGTAAGGGATTGCTGAGCGATATCTTGGCAGGTGGCGATTTCTTGAAAACTTCCAGGTGGTATTGCGACAGCAAGGCAACAGCCGCTGAGGCGAATATCGAAGGCAAGTCGGCATATATCAAGGTATATAGTTATATCGGTAGTTATAGTACCACTCAAACTTACGATTGGTTGCTCTCGCCGGTTCTTGACTTGACCACGGTGGATTCGACGATGAATCTCCAACTCAGTATGACGCTTGCCCTATCGACTTCTTCTGGGCATGCGGCGGTTACTCCGGGCGAACAGCCGGATGATGTCTTTGCAGTAGTTATTTCGGAAGATGGCGGAAATACGTGGACGGCAGACAACGTAACCCGTTGGGATACGGCGGCTACTTCTGCGCATTCTTTCGAAGCCATTCCGGTAGAGGGTGAGACCTATTATGTAGATCTCAACAAATACAAAGGCAAAGCGGTTCGTATCGGTCTTTATGCTGAGTCTTTGGTTGAAAATGGTGATAACTACTTGTATGTAGATAACTTCACTATTGATAACTTAGATCTGTCTTGCATGGGCGTGAAGTTGCAGATTGATAGCGTAATAGCTAACACGATGTATGCTTCTTGGCAGGCGAAGGGCAATGATTCGGTAATGGTTCAGTTGGCAGATGAGGCGGGCAATACCGTTTATTCGGCTACCACCACCGACACCACCCTCGTTCAATCGAACCTAGCTTGGCACACGACCTACACGCTCACGGTACAGCAAATCTGCGGTAGCAGAGCGGCGCAGAAGACCTTCATCACACCGTATGCTCCTGTTTCAATCCCGTACTTCGAGCCTTTCGGCCAAGAGGCTATGGAGCGTTGGACAGAGGCTGGTGGTGTAAGCTTGGAGGAAGCCTTTGCCGGCAATGAATTTACCAAGACTACTTCCTCATGGAATATTGGTCTGAAGACAGATGGAACGGAGGTGAATATCCATGATACTTCTGCTTACATGAATGTTTACACTAATACGCAGAAGGAATGGTTGATTTCACCGTCTATCATTATTCCTGAGTTGGATGAAACGGCATCTGTGGAACTTTCCTTAACGGCAGCCTTGTCCACATACTCCGGTCATGCGGCAGTAGATCTTGCAAAGCAGCAATCGCACCGCTTCGCTGTGGTGATTTCCGAAGACGATGGCGCTACGTGGAAGCAGAGCAACATGACGCTTTGGGACAACGCTGGCAAGGGTACGTATGTGTACAATGATATCCCTGTGGTAGGTAGAACGTACCAGATTGACCTTGCGAAGTATCAGGGCAAGGTGATTCGTGTGGCACTCTATGCGGGTTGCACCGAGTCCAGTCAAGGTGATAACTACCTTTACGTGGATGACATTACCATCAAGGGTCTTGTCGGAGTGAACTACGCGGCTGCGCAGTGCAACTCGGCTGACTACCACGATGAGTTCTTCACCATCCCGTACGATTCGCTGGTAATCGGTACCACGGAGTACACTACACGTCGCAATGGTCAGGAGAATGCGCCGGATACCTTGTACACCCTCTCGCTGACCGTTTATCCCGCTGTGCAGACGGTAATTTACGACACTATCTGCCAAGGCTATCGCTACACGGCAAACGGCTTTGACGAGGAAGTGCTCCAATCGACCATGCTCAGCATGCGTACCACTTCGTCTAACGGCTGTGATAGCATGGTTACCGTTTATGTGGAGGTATTGCCTTCCGTATATTCGGACACCACTATCTATGCTTGCTCCGAGTACACGCTCAATGGTACAACCTACTATTCCAACCAGACGCTGATGGATACCCTTGTATCGGCAACTGGTTGCGACAGTATCTCACGTATCTTCCTGCGTATCTCGCCCGAAGCAAGTTATGAGACTGAGTGGCGTACGGCTATCTGCGCCGGTAGCTCCTTCTCTGATGAAGTCTTCACTGACCTCACCGAGACGGGCACCTACGTTGATACCGTAACCACACACTTCGGATGCGACTCTATCGTTACGCTCCACCTGCTCGTGGCTGACGCAAGCATGAACGTTTACGACACCATCGAAGTAGAAGACCTGCCTTATATCTACGATGGCGACACCATCCTCAATGGTGCAGCACAGAAGGGCAATGTGTACAAGCACGATGTGAAAGCAGACTGCGGTACCATTACGCTCAACGTATATATCAAGGACGAGGAGATGGGTATCAGCAACGTAGAGTTGGGTAGCCTGACGGTAGTGCCGAACCCTGTTCTCGCAGGTACGGATATACGATTGATGAATACCTTCCGTCCGGCAGACGATTATGTGCTGACCGTACATGATGCTCTCGGACAAGTAGTTTACTCCACGCATACGGCAGAAAGCCTTATCCCGGGCATCCCCGTTTCGGGCTACTATGTAGTACGTGTAGTGAACAACGGACAAGTATTCCAAACCAAACTGCTGGTACAATAATCCGGCAATAGGTAACTAACGAACATCGGCTGACGCGTAAACGTCAGCCGATGTTTTTTTGGGGCAGTACGTTTTTTTTGTCAAATTGCTTGCGCATACAAAAAAGTTTTCGTACCTTTGCCTGCGGATTGCTAACAAAACGCCCAATCCTCAACCCTCAACTCTCCACCCCCATGACCGTACTGTACGAAGATAATCACATCATTGCCGTCAACAAGACCTGCCGCGAGATAGTGCAGGGCGACAAGACGGGCGACACCCCGCTGAGCGAGGTGGTGAAGGCGTATATCAAAGAGAAATACCACAAGCCCGGCGAGGTCTTTCTCGGTGTTACCCATCGGCTCGACCGTCCCACCAGCGGCGTGGTGCTCTTTGCCCGCACGAGCAAAGCCCTCACGCGGCTGAACGAGATGTTCAAGAGCCACGAGCAGATACAGAAGACCTACTGGGCAATCGTGGAGCACGCGCCCGTGCCCGCCGAGGGACGGCTGGTGCATAAGCTGGTGCGCAACGAGAAGTTGAACAAGTCGTTCGTGGCGAAGGAGGGTGCCCGCGACGCCAAAGAGGCGCGGCTGAGTTACCGCACGCTCGCGCGAGGAGAGCGCTACACGCTGGTGGAGGTGCAGTTGGAGACAGGACGCCACCACCAGATACGCTGCCAACTGGCGGCGATAGGTTGCCCGATAAAAGGCGACTTGAAATACGGCGCCAAGCGCAGCAACCCCGATGGCGGCATCTCGCTCCACGCGCGGCAAGTGGCGTTCGTCCACCCCGTGAGCAAACAGCCGATAACCATCACCGCTCCCATCCCCGACGAGCGGATATGGCAGGAACTATCCGCGGGGCTGATATAATGGGGCAAATGCCTCCATTAATGACCGATTATTTATAATCACAACACTAATTCGTCTTTAATCCTTAATTCATTATCCTTAATCCATAAAACCATGAAACACTTACTTTTAGGCGATGAAGCGATTGCTCAGGGCGCTATTGATGCCGGACTGAGCGGCGTGTATGCCTACCCCGGCACTCCCTCAACGGAGGTTACCGAGTACATCCAACTCCATGAAGCGAAGCGTACCACCACCGAGCCCATCTTCTGCCGCTGGGCAACCAACGAGAAGACCGCCATGGAAGGCGCGCTCGGCATGTCCTACATGGGCAAACGCGCACTGGTCTGCATGAAACATGTAGGCATGAACGTGTGCGCCGACGCGTTTATGAACGCGGCTATCACGGGCGTGAACGGCGGACTGGTAGTCCTTGCAGCCGACGACCCGAGCATGCACTCTTCCCAAAACGAACAGGACTCGCGTTTCTATGCGAAGTTCGCCATGATTCCCTGCTTCGAGCCCTCTAACCAACAGGAGGCTTACGAGATGACGCGCCACGCTTTCGCGCTGAGCGAGGAACTGCGCACACCTATCCTCCTGCGCGTTACCACCCGCATGGCGCATTCCCGTGCCGTGGTGGAGACCACCGATGAACTGCCGCGGCAGAACCGACTCTCGCTGCCGGAGAATGTGCAACACTTCATCCTCCTGCCTGCTTTCGCGAAGAAGAACTACGCCGAACTGGTAGCGGCACAGCCTGTCTTCACCGCCAAGAGCGAGGAGTCGCCCTACAACACCTACACGCGCGGCAACAACCCGAAGCGTGCCATCGTGGCAACGGGCATTGCCTACAACTACCTCATGGAGCAAGGCGAGCCCGACTGCACGGTGCTCAAGATAGCGCAATACCCCTTGCCCGCGCGCCTCATTGAGCAGATGGTGGCAGACGGCGCAGAGGAAGTGCTGGTGATGGAAGAGGGGCAACCCGTAGTGGAAGAACTGCTCCGCGGCATGGTGCCCTCGACAGTGGCGGTGAAAGGACGCCTCACGAGCGACCTGCCGCGCATGGGTGAACTGACCCCCGACGCCGTGCGCAAAGCACTGGGCATGGAGCCCCTGCCCGTGCGAGAAGCCGATAACTTAGTGGTCAGCCGCCCGCCCGCGCTTTGCCAGGGCTGCGGACACCGCGACATGTATGCCGCGCTCAACGAAGTGGCACGCGAATACCCCTCTCCCCGTATCTTCGGCGACATAGGTTGCTACACCCTCGGCGCACTTTCGCCCTTCCATGCTATCCACGCCTGCGTAGAGATGGGGGCATCGGTAACGATGGCGAAAGGCGCTGCCGACGCAGGGCAACACCCCTCCATCGCCGTCATTGGCGACTCCACCTTCACCCACAGCGGCATGACAGGACTGCTCGACTGCGTCAACTCAAACGCGAATGTAGTAGTGCTCATCTCCGACAACTTGACCACAGGCATGACCGGCGGACAAGACTCCGCGGGCACAGGACGATTAGAGCAAATCTGCACGGGCTTAGGCGTAGCGCCTGAGCATGTACGCGTGGTGGTGCCCCTACCGAAGAACATGGACGAGATAAAGCAAGTGCTACGCGAGGAAATCAACTACGCAGGCACCTCCGTCGTCATCGCCCGCCGCGAGTGTATCCAAACCCTGAAACGACACTTGAAGCAGAAAGCGACGAACAATTAACTATTTATCTTTTATCCTTAATCCTTAATCTTTCATCCAAAATGAAACGCGATATCATATTAGCCGGCGTAGGAGGACAAGGTATCCTCTCTATCGCCACGGTAATAGGCGAGGCGGCACTCGCCGAAGGACTATACTTAAAGCAAGCCGAGGTGCACGGCATGTCGCAGCGCGGCGGCGATGTGCAGTCGAACCTGCGTATCTCCACCGAGCCTATCCATTCGGATTTGATACCCCGCGGGGGTGCCGACTTGGTCATCTCGCTGGAGCCGATGGAGGCACTGCGCTATGTGGAGTACCTGAAACCCGACGGATGGATAGTAACCTCCTCAGTGCCGTTTGTGAATATCCCTAACTATCCCGAATTAGAAGAGGTGTTGGCGCATATCAAGGCGTTCCCCAACCATGTGCTGCTCGATGTAGAGGTGCTGGCGAAGAGCGTGGGCGCACCCGCACAGGCGGCGAACATGGTACTGCTCGGTGCCGCTATCCCCATGCTCGGCATTGAGCACGACAAGATGATTGCCGGCGTCAAGCGTGTCTTTGCCCGCAAAGGTGAAGCCATCGTTGCTACCAATGTGAAAGCCGTTGAGGCAGGGTATAACCAATTAAAAATTAACAATTAACATGCCACTGCTCTGTATCTCAACGCATGTTAATTATTAATTGTTAATTGTTAATTTGCGAAGCAATGTTTCCCTTAGATAAACGATTAGTTGACCAGACATGTATCGACTTTGGTCTGCGCAATGCCCATGAGTTGGGCAATGCAAGCATTCGCCAGTTGGTGGGTGTAGTGAAGGACATTGAGCGTGCTACGGGCGAGGAGTTTATCCACATGGAGTTGGGCGAGCCGGGGTTGCCCGCCGAGGCGGTGGGTATCGCTGCGGAGCACAAAGCGCTGAAAGAAGGCTGCGGTGCCCACTATCCGCTTATCACGGGTATTCCCGAGGTGAAGCACTGGGGCAGCGAGTTCGTGCGAGCATTCATCGGACTGGACATCCCGCCCGATTGTATCGTGCCCACGGTAGGCTCCATGCAGGCGGCGTTCGCGCTCAACCTGACCATCTCTCAGTTCGACAAAGAGCGCGACACGGTGCTCTTCATCGACCCCTGTTTCCCTGTGCAGAAACAGCAGTGCGCGGTCATTGGCGTACGCGTGGAGGCTTTCGATGTGGCGGACTTCCGTGGAGAAGCCTTTGGAGAAGAACTCGAGCGCCATTTCCAAACAGGGCGTATCGCAGCCGTACTCTTCAGCAACCCGAACAACCCCTCGTGGATGTGTCTGACCGAACATGAGTTGGAAATCCTCGGACGCCTCGCCACACGCTACAATGTGATGGTGATAGAGGACTTGGCATACCTCAACATGGACTTTCGCGAGCAGCGAGGCACCCCATACGAGCCGCCTTTCCAGCCTTCCGTCGGACGCTACACCAACAACTGCGTGCACATGATTTCCTGCTCCAAGATGTTCTCCTACGCAGGGCAGCGCGCCGCCATCGTAGCGATGAATCCCTACCTTGCACACCGACCCTATCCGGCATTGGCGGAGCGGTATCATAACGACGGCGAGTTCCTGCGCAACTTTGTCTATATCGTGCTCTATAGCCTCTCCTCGGGCGTTACTCACTCTGTCCAGTATGCCATGGCGGCAATGTTCAAGGCAGCGTGCCAAGGCAAGTTACGGTTTGTGGAGAACACCCGCGAGTACGCACGTCGCGCACGCCGTATCAAGGAAATCATGGAGAAGAACGGTTTCCGTATCGTATATGATAAGGATGCTGACGGACAGCCAGTGGGCGATGGTTTCTTCTTCACCTTCGGCTACCGCGACTGGACGGGAGAGCAGTTGCTCAACAAACTCATTTATTATGGTGTATCCGCTATCACACTCAGTAGCACGGGTGCACGGCGCGAGGGAATGCGCGGCTGCGCAAGTGCCATCCGCGAAGACCAATACGAGGAACTCGACCGCCGCTTAGCATTATTCAATAAGGAATATGAACATATGTGATGGCGTGAAATACCAATACAAGCCGAAATCTATCTCGAATAGCCCCGAAGGGGCGATATAAATCAGCGTAGGGTGAAACCCTACGAATACGATGCGTCCTCTCCATGCAAGCCCCAACGGGGCGAAATAACTACAATATGGCTATTACTACGATAGCCCCGAAGGGGCGATATAGAGCAGTGTAGGGGCTTGCCCCTACGAAGAAGATGCCCCACTAACCAAAAAGCCCCGAAGGGGCGACATAACTACAATAAATCACTCTCATGTAAACTATATGTGCACTTGGTGTTTCCCACCAAACCAAAGATAATGGCATGACCAGAAGTTACCATATTAAGTTATGTCGCCCCGTTGGGGCTTTCAATGGGTGAAGAGTAGCCCCATTACGTAGGGTTTCACCCTACGCTATGTTATGCCGCCCCTTCGGGGCTCATATACACGAAGTTTCCAACACGAAGTTTCCAACACATAGTTTTTCATACGAAGTGAGATCTTATGAAGTCTTATAACAAAGAATTTTATCACATTCAAATTGTTTCAATTCCTTCTCTCATTACATCGGAGGCAGTCCAAGAGATGTTGCCGCGGGTGTCGGAGCAGCGGCGGGCACAGGCCTTGCAGTTTAAACATGCCTTCGGACAGTATGCTTGCTTGAAATCGTACCTGATGTTGCAGGACCTGCTCCGTGAACACTATGGCATAGAGGGCGATTTGCTCTTTACTTATAACGAATACGGAAAACCTGATTTATATACAAATGCTGCGAATAGGATAGATGACAAACTAAAACCCTACTTCTCAATTTCCCACTGCAAGCAAGCCATCGCTGTGGCGGTAGCAGATACCCCCATCGGCATAGACATTGAGACCCTGCGCCATCCCTCCGAATCGCTCATTGAGAAGACGATGAACGAGCAAGAAAGGCATCAGATAGCCGCTGCTGAATCGCCGGACAATATGTTCACGGCACTTTGGACGCGTAAAGAGGCGGTACTGAAATGCAAAGGTACCGGCATCATAGACGATTTGCATTCTGTACTCACCCCAACGCATATAGGTGAAGATTATCAGATAGAAACGGTAAATGACCATCTAATCTACTCTATTTGTGTGAAAAAATCAAATTAAACAAAGAAAAATACAGAAAAATACAAGATTTTTTCAATTTTATTTGGTTATTTCAAAAATTATGCGTACTTTTGCACCCGATTTGAGAAATCAATCGGGTGCTTTCATTTTTAGAATTTGAAAATTTGTAAATTTGAAAATTTGAAAATGATAGAGAGTCCCGTTATCGGGATACCTTAGAAAACCACTAACCACTAACCACTGACCACTAACAACTATATATAACAATATGAGTAACATTCGTTTTGAGGCTTTGAAGACCGCATGGGGTCATGAGCCGGTGCAAGTACATCCCACAGGCTGCCGCGCCAGCGTGCTGTTCGCAGAAAAAGTGTTCACGCGCGAGAAGATGAAGGAGTATATCGCCAGCAACGTGCTGGAGCAACTCTTCGACCTGATGGACAACGAGAAAACGCTGACGCGCGACATTGCCAACAGCGTGGCTATCGGCATGAAGAAATGGGCGATGGAGCAGGGCGCGACCCACTACACCCACTGGTTCCAACCGCTGACCGGCGGCACGGCAGAGAAGCACGATGCGTTCCTTGACTTCGGCGACGACGGTGCACCGATGGAGAAGTTCTCCGGCTCGGTGCTCTATCAGCAGGAGCCTGACGCCAGTTCGTTCCCCTCTGGCGGCTTGCGCAACACCTTCGAGGCACGCGGTTACTCGGCATGGGACCCCTCGTCGCCCGCGTTCGTGATTGGCGACCGTCTGTGTATCCCGACCATCTTCGTGGCATTCACGGGCGAGGCGCTGGACTACAAGACCCCGCTCCTGCGCTCCATCACCGCAGTGAACAAGGCGGCGGTGGCGGTAGCCAACTACTTCGACAAGAACGTGAAGCGCGTGTTTAGTTACTTGGGCTGGGAGCAGGAGTATTTCTTGGTGGATGAGGCGCTATTCGCTGCTCGCCCCGACCTCGTGATGACCGGTCGCACGCTCATCGGGCACTACTCGAGCAAGAGCCAGCAGTTGGATGACCACTATTTCGGTATCATCCCCGAGCGCGTGCTGGAGTTCATGAAGGAGTTGGAGATAGAGTCGCAGCGGCTGGGTATCCCCGTGAAGACGCGCCACAACGAGGTGGCTCCCAACCAGTTTGAGTTGGCGCCAATCTACGAGGAGTGCAACTTGGGTTCCGACCACAACCAGTTGGTGATGTCGCTCATGGAGCAGGTGGCACGCCGTCATCACTTCCGCGTGTTGCTCCACGAGAAGCCCTTCGGCGGCGTGAACGGCAGCGGCAAGCACTGCAACTGGTCGCTCGGCACCAACACGGGCGTGAACCTCTTGGCACCCGGGCGCAACCCCTATCAGAACTTGGAGTTCGTTACCTTCCTTGTGAACGTGCTGATGGCTGTTCAGCGCCATAACGGACTGCTCAAAGCCTCGATTATCTCTGCCACGAATGCGCACCGCTTGGGTGCCAACGAAGCACCTCCTGCCATCATCTCCGTCTTCCTCGGTTCGCAACTGACCGAGGCACTGAACGAGATTGAGAATGCCGACTTGGACAAGGGTATCATCATCAACGCGAAGAAAGAGATGAAACTCGGCGTGGGCACCATCCCCGAGATTCTGCTGGACAACACCGACCGCAACCGTACTTCGCCCTTCGCCTTCACGGGTAACCGTTTCGAGTTCCGTGCCGTAGGCTCAAGTGCGAACTGTGCAGCCGCCATGCTGGCGCTGAACGCAGCGGTGGCAGAGCAGCTGAACGACTTCCGCGCCGAGGTGGATGCCCTGATCGCCGCCGGAGAAGCCAAAGAGCGCGCACTCTTCAAGGTTATCAAGAAATGCCTGAACGCTTGCCGCGCAATACGCTTCGATGGCAACGGCTATTCCGACGAATGGAAAGAGGAGGCGAAGAAGCGCGGACTGGACTGCGAGACCAGCGCACCGAAGATGATTGACAGTTACTTGTCAGAGGAGTCGGTGAAGATGTTCGGTGCAACGAATGTGCTGAGCAAGGCGGAGTTGCTGTCGCGCTGCGAGGTGAAATGGGAGAACTACTCAATGAAGTTGCAGATTGAGAGCCGTGTGCTCGGCGACTTGGTGATTAATCACGTGCTGCCCGCTGCCAAACGCTACCAGACGATGTTGCTGGAGAACGTGCTCCATGTGAAACAGGTGTTCCCCGAGGCAGAAGTGGCATCGCTCAACGAGCAGGACTATATCATCATCCGCCGCATAGAAGACCACGCGAGCGCTATCATCGCAGGTGTGGAGCAGATGAACAAACTGCGTGCCAAAGCCAACCATATTGATAATCAGCGCGAGCGCGCCATCACCTTCCACGACGAGGTAGTGCCACTGATGGAGGACATCCGCAAACATGTGGACGACTTGGAGATGGTGGTGGACGATGAACTCTGGACGCTGCCGAAGTACCGCGAGATGCTGTTCATCCACTAATCAACGTGAACTTGAAATAAGGTACTAAAACGCGAAAAAGACCACGATTCTTTTTATTCCGACAAATATTTTCAAAGATTGTTCAAATACTATTTAATCATATGCTATTTGTAAAAATATTTGTCCATTATTTGAAAATATTTGTTCTCTAAAAACGAACAACCTCCAATTTATCTCATATTTGTAGAAAGTGTTCGTTCATATTGAACTCAAGTATTGTTTAAGGTATAAAAAAATATTGTTGTTGTTTTTATGGCAAAAGGCTGCTCGGTGTATCGAGCAGTCTTTTGTTTTTGGGTAATGATATACAAATTCTTTATTAAATGCAAGCCCCGAAAGGGCGATATAGATTAGCGTAGGGTAAAACCCTACGAAAAATGCCCCCTCACCACAAAGCCCCGAAGGGGCGATATAACTCAATAGCATCATATATACTTAACTGCTACATATAAATTGGCAAAGATATACATGTTGACCCATCCATTCAAAATTGTAGTTATGTCGCCCTTACAGGGCTTGCATTGGATAAACTTCTTGGGTCAACTCGTACATAATTGTTCAAATTTATGTTTTACAGCATGTTTTTAGCAAATAGGCTGTTTCTTGCTTGCACATATCGGAAAAAAGCAGTAACTTTGTGGACTTTTTGAGAAAAATAGACCTGAAGACTATTATGAAACGATATATTTTCAGTATTTTCGTTGCTTTTTTCCCTCTTGTCAGTATTCCTTTGTTTGCCAAAAACGTAACTGCTTCGGAGCAGTTACCGACTTACTATGCAGCGATGAACGGTAAGTCGTCGAAGTCGCTGTTTGATGAAGTGCACGCGATAGTCAAAGTGGGGTATTCGTCTCTGGGATATGATGGGTTGTTTGGTGCTTATCCCGAGACGGACATGAAGGAAAACGGGAAACTATGGGATATGTACTCTAACTGTGAGTTCGATTTGGACAAAGACCGCTGCGGCAACTATAAGAAAGAGTGCGACTGCTGGAATCGCGAGCATAGTATTCCCAAGTCGTGGTACGGAGGGACGAAGAGCGGTCCCGGCTGCGACATCTTCCACTTAGTGCCTACCGACGGCAAGGTGAACGGCATGCGCAGCAACCATGCTTTCGGCGAGGTGAGCAACGCGACCTATACGTATGAAGGCAGCCAATTGGGTTCTGCCACGTCTATCACCATCACGGGCGGCAACACGCTTGCCGGCAATGAGGGGACAACGGTGTCGTGCTCGGGGACGGTGTTTGAGCCGCAAGACCAATACAAAGGTGATTTCGCGCGCGGATACATGGGCGCATTGCTTAGGTGGGCAGGTGATCATCAGGCGTTTACTGATGGCGACGGCAGCAAGATTTTCAGCGGAAACTATACGGCTACGGGCAAGTTCGGACTCACTAACTATGGTATTGCGCTGCTGATGAAATGGCACCGCGAAGACCCTGTATCGCAGAAAGAGATAGACCGCAACAACGGTATTCAAGCCACGCAGGGCAACCGCAATCCGTTCATCGACTACCCGTATCTGGCAGAGTATATATGGGGTTCGCACGCGGGCGAGACGGTGGATATGTCGCTGCTTGTCTGCTCGTCCGATGCGGCTTTCGTCCCGGGTGTGAGCAACGGCTACGACGGCTCGGGCGGCGGCACGGTGCCTGACCCCGAGGAGACTTGGCAGATAACATGGCAAGTGGACGGCGAGGACTACACCGAGGGCAACCCGACAACGAAAGTGGTGGAAGGAGAGGGCATAGAGGTGCTTCCTGTGGAGCCTACTTCGTGCAGCGAGACGAGCACGGTCTTCATGGGATGGACCACGGAACTCATAGCGGGCACTACCGATGTAGCCCCCGAGGTGCTGTTCACGGATGTGGCTTCTGCACCGGAGATAACATCGGACATGACCTTCCACGCCGTGTTTGCGAAAGCAAGCACTACCGAAGAGGCTCCTTCTAACGTGGCTGCCGGAGAGATAATGCTGACCAAAGAGGAAACAGCCGGCTGGACGATTAGCGGTACGAACACACAGACCAACTATTGGGTACTCACGCAGAACGCCTATATCGAGTCGCCTGCGGTGGAGGTGAGCACCGTGGAGTCTATTGTGGTGAATATGCGCACCTACGGCGGCACTTCGTACAACACGGTGGATATCACCTGCGCTGGACAGACGCTCGGCTCGCTCGAAGCAAGCAGTAAGACTCTGAAAGACTATACTTTGTTGCGCGACGAGGCTTCGTGGATGGGTAGCGGCGCAATCCGTTTCAGCAGCAACACCAGTACAGATAAGAACGGTCCGGGCGTAGCCGCAATTACCATCCGTTTGGGCGGAGCGGAAACCGTTTACACGGAGTATTTGACCACTTGCCATGCGACAGCGATAGATATGGTGGACGACAGCGACTCTCGTATCCGACCGCAGAAAGTGCTCCGCAACGGGCAACTGCTTATTATCGTGGAGGGGAAGGTGTATACGGCTTATGGAATGCAAGCAAATTAACGTGAGTTCGATATAAAATTTTTAGTATAGATTTTCTTATGATTTCTGAGCGTAGCGAAACAACAAACAATCGCTCATCCTATTTTTAGAAAAGATTTTTAGTAAGATTATGGATTAGATTTTCCGATGTTATGCC
>JAXDTJ010000067.1:0-69610 GCA_034090015.1 Paludibacteraceae bacterium
GCACCCAAAGAGCATTTGCGATACCATGGTGCGGCATGGAGACCGCACCTCCTTGAGCAGCCCCGCCCCCTACCCCCTCCCCGCAAGCGGGGCGGGGGAGTTTGCAGGAGACCGCACCTCCTATTGGGTTTCTCCTTGGCGGTTTATGGTGCTTGCCGACGACCTGCGGGGACTGGTGGCGTCGCGTATCATGCTCAACCTGAACGAGCCCTGTCGCATAGAGGACACCTCGTGGATTAAGCCTATGAAATTCATCGGGATATGGTGGGGCATGCACTTGAAGACCATGACATGGTGGAACGGTCCGCAACACGGCGCCACCACGCAGCGCATGAAGCAGTATATCGACTTTGCTGCTGACAACGGCTTCGGCGGCGTGCTGGCGGAAGGCTGGAACGTAGGTTGGGGTTCGTGGGACGGACCGCACCCCGACGAGCAGTTCTCCTTCGTTACGCCCTATCCGGACTACGACATAGAGTGGCTGACGCGCTATGCACATCAACGCGGCGTGCAGATTATCTTCCACCACGAGACGGCGGGCGATGCCGCCAACTACGAGTCGCAACTCGACACTGCCTACCGCTATATTGAGCAGCATGGCATGCACGCCGTGAAGACGGGCTATGTGGCTCCCTACGTGCGGTATGCCGAGGGAAAGCAATACAACCGTTCGCAGGCGGGCGTGCAGCATTATCGTCGCGTGATAGAGAAAGCGGCGGCGCACAAGGTAGCCATCGACAACCACGAGCCCGTCATGCCTACGGGTTTGCAGCGCACCTACCCCAACCTGATGACGCAGGAGGGCGTGCGCGGACAGGAGTGGAACGCATGGGCTACCGACGGCGGCAGCCCTGCCTCGCATGTTACCATCCTACCGTTCACGCGTATGCTGGCGGGTCCCGCCGACTACACGCCGGGGGTCTTCAACTTCGAGAACCCCGTCCACCCCGCCACGCGCGTGCATGCCACGCTGGCCAATCAGTTGGGGCTCTTCGTGGTGCTCTACTCGCCTTTGCAGATGGCATGCGACCTGCCGGAGAACTACCTGCGCTATCCCGATGCCTTCGAGTTCATCCGCCGCGTGCCCTGCGACTGGGAGCAGTCGCGCCTGCTCAGCGGCGAGATAGGGGAGTACGCCGTGATGGCGCGACAGGAGCGAGGGGGAGGCAAGTGGTATATCGGCGCGGTGAACAACGACACCCCGCGTGAGGTAACCATCGACTGGTCGTTCCTGCCCGAGGGAGACTACACCATGACCCTCTGGCGCGACGGAGAGCAAGCCGACTGGCAGAGCAATCCCTATGACATTACCATTGATACCTGCCATTGCCGACCAACCGACCGCCTCACCATCCACATGGCATCCGGCGGAGGCTTCGCCATCAGCATGGATAAAAGATAAAGGACGCAGGATAAAGGATGAAGGATGAAAGGAAATTCTTCATTTATCTTGCATATCTGAAAAAAAAGCAGTACCTTTGTCGGCGATAATGCGAAAGGGTCGTGAGTAGGCTCAATACAAAAGATATCAACGGCAAAGAGTACGTCTTCTGCGCATGGCGGCAGAGATGGGTGCGGCTGACCCCCGAAGAGTGGGTCAGGCAGCAGTTTTTGCATCGGCTGGTGGACGACTATCACTACCCCGCAGGGCGTATCGGCGTGGAGGTCGCTATCGCCGTGGGAGAGGCGAAGAAACGCTGCGATGCCGTGGTGTATGACGAGCAGTTGCAGCCGCTGGTGCTCATCGAATGTAAGGCAGAGCATGTAGCCCTCACGCAACGCACCCTCGACCAAGCCATCACCTACAACCGCCAACTCCGAGTCCCCTACCTCTTCCTCCACAACGGACCCGAGACGATAGTGGTGAGGTTGAAGGACTGTCAGACCGTCTTACGACTGCAAGACCGTCTTGCGACTGTCAGACCGCTAACGCTGAACGACCGCGCTTTGCGCTGTCAGACTGATATAGTATCGGATAGTCAATCTGTCGGACAACAAAGTGTTCCCGATAAATCGGGATGCAAGCATCGGACAGCAACGCGGTCGGACAGCGAAGCGGTCGTGAAACCTCAATTTCTAACCTATATCCCCCAATGGAGTCAGTTATAACCCTCAACGATGTACTCGACACCGCCACCTTCTACGGCGTCAACAATCAGAATATCCTCTGTCTGAAGAACCAGCACCCCAACGTGCGGGTGGTGGCGCGCGGCTACCAAGTGAAGGTAACCGGCGCAGAGGATGCCATCGCGCGGTTCGAGCATAGCCTGCGTCGCTGCGAGCAGTTCTGTATCAAGAACAACACGCTGTCCGAGGAAATCATCCTGCAACTCCTCCACGGCGAGCAGCCGCAGGAGCTGCTCCACGACCATCTCATCCTCCATGGCGTAAACGGCAAGTCGATAGTTGCCCGCAGCGCCAACCAGCAGCGGCTGGTGGAGGCGTATGAGGACAACGACCTGCTTTTCGCCATCGGACCCGCCGGCAGCGGGAAGACATACACCGCCATCGCCCTCGCCGTACGCGCACTGAAAAACCGAGAGATAAAGAAAATCATCCTCTCGCGCCCCGCCGTGGAAGCCGGCGAGAAACTCGGTTTCCTCCCGGGCGACATGAAAGAGAAGATTGACCCCTATCTGCAGCCGCTCTACGACGCGCTGCAAGACATGCTGCCGCCCGCCAAACTCAACGAGTATCTCGACCGCGGCACCATACAGATTGCGCCGCTCGCCTTCATGCGCGGACGCACCCTCGCAGATGCCATCGTCATCCTTGACGAAGCGCAGAACACCACCACGGCGCAACTCAAGATGTTCCTCACGCGACTCGGTATCAACGGCAAGATGATTATCACGGGCGACCTCACGCAGATAGACCTCCCCGCCGCGCAGAAGTCAGGACTGCGCGATGCCATCGAACGGTTGCAAGACATTCGCGGCATCGCCATCGTGGAGTTCAACCAGAAAGACATCGTCAGACACCCCCTCGTGAAACAAATAGTGGAAGCGTATAGGTAATTATGAATTAAGAATTAAGAATTATGAGTGCCCATGCTCTGAAACTTAATTCCATTGTTTCTTAATTCTTAATTATAAATTCTTCATTGTCAATGCCCTCTTAATTCATAATTCATAATTCTTAATTAGAAGCCATGTTCATCATCGGTATTGCGGGCGGCACCGGCTCGGGTAAAACAACGGTGGTAAAGAAACTCATTGAACGCTTGCCGAAAGGCGAGGTAGTGGTTATCCCGCAGGATTCTTACTACAAAGACTCCAGCCATGTGCCCGTGGAAGAACGGCAGAACATCAACTTCGACCACCCCGACGCCTTCGACTGGCACCTGCTCACCAAGCAGATAGCCCAACTCAAAGACGGCGAGGCGATAGAGCAACCTATCTACGACTACCTCACCTGCACCCGCCAGCGCGAGACCATCCACATAGAGCCGCGCGAGATCATCGTCATCGAGGGTATCATGGCGCTCAGCGACAAGAAACTGCGCCAGCAGATGGACCTGAAAATCTTTGTCGATGCCGATGCCGACGACCGTCTTATCCGCGTCATACAGCGCGACATCGTGGAGCGCGGACGCACCGTCGCCGCCGTCATGGAACGCTACGAGCGCGTGCTCAAACCCATGCACGAGCAGTTCATCGAGCCCTGCAAACGCTACGCCGATGTCATCATCCCCCAAGGCGGACACAACAACGCCGCCATCAACATGCTCGTCAAGTTTATCAAACAGCAACTCGCAGACAAGTAGATAGTCAATTTGAAAATTTGAAAATGTGTAAATTTGAAAATTATTAGACCCGCATGGTCATTTTCAAATTTTCAAATTTACAAATTTACAAATTGGTTCCTTATGTTCCTTCAACTCTTTTGGGTCTTTCTCAAGATTGGCACGTTCACCCTCGGCGGAGGGTATGCCATGATACCACTTATCCAACGGGAGATAGTGGAGCGCAAGCATTGGATAGACGAGGAGGAGTTCCTCAACATGATTGCCCTCGCCCAAGCTGCGCCAGGGATTATCGCCGTCAACTCCGCCATCTTCATCGGGTGGCGTTGCGGAGGATGGAGAGGCGTATTGGGGGCAGTGTCGGGAGCCGTCTTGCCCTCGTTCCTGATTATCTTGGCGATTGCCATGCTCTTCCAAGACTATAAGGACTACCCCGCCGTGGAAGCCGTGTTCAAAGGCATCCGCCCTGCCGTGGTGGCGCTCATCGCCGCACCGCTGCTGAAGATGGCACGCACAGCGAAGATCACGTGGCTCACCGCCCTCATCCCCATCGCTGCCGCGCTGCTTATCTGGCTCGCCGGACTCAGCCCCGTATGGGTCATCTTCATCACCATCGTGGCGACATTGGTATATACATACACTAAAGACCGCGCTACGCGCTGAAAGACCGTCTAACTGGGGGCGCAGGCGTCTCGCCTGCGGACGGTTCGGAACGAACCGAGGCATCAAGCATAGCCGTTTCACCCAAGGCGGAGGCCTTGTCCGCAGGCGAGACGCCTGCGTCCCCAGTAAATCAGTCGTTCAGCAACGCGGTCGGACAGCAACGCGGTCGGACAATGAAATGGTCATAAAAACGATGCTTTACCTTCAACTCTTTCTAAGTTTCTTCAAAATCGGGCTCTTCGGCTTCGGCGGGGGCTTGGCTATCTTGTCGCTTATCCAGCACGAGGTGGAGACGAATGCGTGGATGTCGCAGTCGGAGTTCGTGGATATAGTGGCTATCAGTCAGGTAACGCCCGGACCTATCGGTATCAACTGCGCCACCTACGTGGGCTATACCGCTACGGGCAGCGTCTGGGGCAGTCTGCTCGCCACCTTCGCCATCATCCTCCCGAGCCTTATCATCATGCTCTCCATCTGCCGCCTCTATTTCTTCCTCAGCACACGCTTCCGCACCAATCCTTATTTCCAAAACACCCTCCGCATGCTCCGCTTCGCGGTCATCGGACTGATTGCCGCTGCCGCCCTGCTCCTCATCACCCCCGACTCCTTCATCGACTGGAAGAGTTGGCTCTTCTTCGCCGTGGTCTTCCTCTTCACCATCCTCCCCGAACTGACCAAAGGGATAAAAAACAGAGGAGTGCAGAAACTGCTCTCCTCGCTCTCCCACCCTATCCTGCTCATCGTCTTAGCAGGCATCGCAGGGTACGTTGTGTATAATTAAGAATTATGAATTAAGAATTAAGAGTGCCCATGCTCTGAATTATTGGCATACAATGCCCTCTTAATTCTTAATTCATAATTCTTAATTATCAATGCCATCTTAATTCTTAATTCAAAATTCTCAATTAGTTTCAAAACTCCAATGTCATCTGTGCTCCGGCAGGTCGTTTGGTCGGCGGAGTATCATGGAGGTGCGGTCTCCCGGCCGTACCTTTATCTTTTTCTGTGGTTTTTGGTTGTGGCTTCGGGTGGCGCGCTTGTTCAATGAGTTGGCGCGTGGGCTCGGCGCAGTTCTTCAGCACCCAGTCGAGATAGCCGGGCTCCGCCTGCTGCACCTGCTCTATCGTCTTCCCTTTGTATTTACCCTGCGCAAACACTTTCTTCCCATCTCGTATCGCAAGGAACCCGTCCACGGAGATGAAGTCGAAGTCCGGTCGGTTGAACTCCTGCGGGTCTTCGGAGGTCTCTTGCTGCGCCTTGAAGACCGCTATCGTGGCGCGCACGTCTGCCAGCGAGTTGTGGGCATCGTCAAACTCCTTGCCGTAGTAGCGACGATAGACATCCGTCAGGCGGCGGGAGGTACGCGCCATCTCTATGAGGTACGCATCGTAGAAGCGGTAGTTGTCGTAGTCTATCGCCAGCCCCTCGCGCTGCAGGTTGTAGTAGAGGATACGCGCATCGAAGCCGTTGCCGTTGTAGGAGAGGATGTCGCAGTCTTGCAGGAATGCCATCATCTGCGGATAGATTTCCTTGAGTGCCACGCCCTCGCGCTCCAACACCTCGCGCGTGATATGGTGCACCGCCTGCGCCTCGGGTGCTATCGTGTAGGCACCCGAAGGCTTGATATACCAATCGCACGCGCCCACCTCCTCGAAGGTCAGGGCATCCACTTTCACCAGCGACAACTGGATAATCCAGTCGCGCTGCACATCGAGACCCGTCGTCTCGGTATCAAAACATACGAGATAAGGTTTCATTGGGAAGAATTGTGGGAATATCTATGAGTCTATTTCTCGCAAGAGGAAATCTTGCAATACTGTTTTATTAGGTAAAGAAAGCATATAAGTAGAAACAAAAAGATGATTATCCATGCCAGCCAATGCGTACTCCACCATTTTTTCGCCCTTCCGCGTACAAAGCAAGATTCCGACCGGCGGATTATCTCCTTCATTCATTTCGTTCTCTTTGAAATAGGATACATAAGCATTGAGTTGACTAAGGTCAGAATGCTTAAACTCATCATCTTTTAGTTCTATAATCACATTACAATGCAAAATTCTATTGTAGAATACGAGGTCTGCAAAATAGTATTCGTCATCTATAATCATGCGTTTTTGCCTTGCTTCAAAGCAGAATCCTTTGCCCATCTCAAGGAGGAACTCTTGCAGATGGTCAATAAGTGCATTTTCCAAATCGTTTTCGGTAAAGTTCTCCGGTCTAAGATTAAGGAACTCAAACGTAAAGGGGTCCTTAATGGACAACGCCGGCGAGATATGATGCGGAGTCGTTTGCAATAGTGCTTCGGGATTTTTAGATATCCCTGCCCGAAAATAAAGATTTGTAGAAATTTGCCTTCTTAGTTCTTTCACACTCCAACAGCAACGTATAGCCTCTGTTTCATAGAAGAAACGCGCTAACGGGTCTTCAATAGTCATAATCTCGACAAGGTGAGAGAATGAGAGTTGTGAGATGAGTTTTTCGGGAGAAGTAACCAACGAGTCCGATGTTGTAGGACTTATTTGCGGAGAAAAGTCCGACGACGTCGGACCATTTCCTTCAAGGAACTTTTGTATATTCGGATAAAGGGAATAAAATCGTCTGCAGTTTTTGAGGAGAGTGATATTTATGCCTTTCGTATTGACTTGCTTCACGAGTTTATGAAGTAGTTTTTCTCCATATTTAGCCCTATCATTACCATTTTGCTCGTACTCTACAATATAGTATCCGATAATGTAATTTCTGACGGTAGCAAACCTATTGACTGCCTTGATAGAAGCAGCATAAGAAGACTTATGCAAATTGATTACAACTTCAGATAAGTGGGTAAAAGAAAAGTTTGTTTCCTTATTCCAATTATCAGGAAGGTTGTATTTGACGGCTATTTCGTTGGGAGTATGCATATCAATATCTTTTTAGATTTATGGGCTTTTCAAAAAAGTCGAAATCTTGTGTGCTCTGAATATATGGGCATTCCCTTACTCTACATACAGCACCAGACCTTTTAGGTACTCGCCTTCGGGGTGGTAGATGTTGATGGGATGGTCTTGGGGTTGGTGCAGTTGATGGAGGATACGCACTCGCCGCCCGACCTGCGCCGCAGCGGAGAAGACTGCCAAGCGGAACATCTCTTTGTCTATCGCCTGCGAGCAGGAGAAAGTGAAGAGGATACCGCCGTGGCGTATCTGCTCTATCGCCTTCGCGTTGATACGCTGGTAGCCGCGCAGGGCGTTTCGGATGGCATCGCGGTGCTTGGCAAAGGCGGGTGGGTCAAGGATGATGAGGTCGTAGGGGCGTTCGCCTTGCGCAGACTTCGCCGCTTTGCATTTCTCATCGAGGAAAGCAAACGCCTCCTCGGCGTAGGCATGGTGGTTAATGCATTGAGGGAAGTTACGCGCCACGTTGGCATTCACCAGCGCGATGGCTTTCTCCGAAACATCCACCGAGTCCACCGTCCGCGCCCCGCCGCGTAGGGCGTAGAGCGAGAAACCGCCCGTGTAGCAGAACATGTTCAGCACGTCCTTGCCGTGGGCATAACGCTCCACGAGGGCACGGTTCTCGCGCTGGTCGATGAAGAACCCCGTCTTCTGCCCGCGCAGCCAGTCAATACGAAAGTCCAGTCCGTTCTCCTGCGACCAGAACTCCTCCTCCGCGCCTTCGCCCACGAGGTAGCCGGTCTTCTCCCCTTCGATGGGGGCTTTGAACGGCAGGGTGTCGTCGGACTTGTAATAGACTTTCTTCACCTGCGGCACCTCGGCGACTATCGCCTCGGCTATCTCTTTCCGCACGAGGTGCATGCCCACCGAGTGCGCCTGCACCACCGCCGTGTCGGCATACACATCCACTATCAGCCCGGGCAGGAAATCACCCTCGCCGTGGACGAGGCGGAAGGTGTTGTTCGCAGGCTGGTTGCCGACCGCCGCAGGGCGCACCAAGCCTATTGCCTCGCGCAGACGGTAGGCGGCAGCAATACGCGACTGCCAAAAGTCCGCAGGTAGGCTCTCCGCGCCAAACAGCAGTATGCGCACGGCAATACTGCCCACTTGGTAGTGCCCCACGCCCAACACCTCGCCCTGCGCACTCTGCACACGCACCAACTCGCCCTCGCGGGGCGATTCGAATGGGTAAGTCTTTTCCAGCACTATCTTAGCAATCGCGCCCGAGAACACCCAAGGGTGCAAACGATGGAGCGACTCCTCTTTCTTCGATTTAAGTATAATCGTATTCATTATTCTTCTGTTAGATTTGTTTCTTCCATTTTATCGGTTCTTGTATTACATCCGTCATGCGCATTTTGCCATCAGGAGCGAGCAATTTCAATCGGTTACAATTTGTAACCGTTTCATTTCCTTCTTTGAGCAACCTATGTTTCAATACTTTCCAATAGTTTCTTGCAGTCTGAAAATCAGCACTATCTGTCAAGATTCTTACCACATCCACCACAGAGAAATACCATATTTCCTGCTCTTCGTCCCAAATAGTACGAACTTTATTGTCTTGAAATAATTGTATAGATTGTTTTTGACTCATAAACTCATAGCACTTTATAGATAATTACTCCACTCCGTTGGTTATCTCGTGGTAGGCGTGGAGGGAGAGGTTGTCGCTGACGTGCTTGATGGCGCGGAGGCGGGTGAAGCCCATGCCGGCGATGAACGCCAACTCCATGTCGAAGACACAATCGCGGTAGTCGGATTGGAGCACGAAGTCGGTGTTGGTGTAGCAGCGAGCTTGCAGCAGGCGCGCCGGCTCTTGACCGTCTTCCGACCGATAAGACGCTGCGGGGATGAGTTCGCCGCCCGTCTGCAAGCGCAACTCCGGCTCGGGGTAGGTTACATTGGGGTGGTTGAGGCATACATCGGTTACCTCCACTAGCGAGCCGACCTCGAAGTTCGCGCTGCCGGCGTAGCCGATATTCAGCAACTCAGTGTCGCGCGGCACATCGCGCAGGGCACGCAGCACGTTCAGCGCCCCCACGCCCGTTATCCGTACCTCGTACTCCGCCAGCAGGCGCTCTATGCCCAGACGCTCACCCACCTCTTGGATTAACTTTCGCTCGCCTTCTTCAGCTAATAACAGTAGTTTTTGCATATTCGTTCGTTTTGTTTTTGGGTGCGGCCTGGAGACCGCACCTCCTTGAAGGAAAGTTTTGCAAAGGTAGTACTTTTTTGGGAGAAAAGCAAGTTTTTTGCCCGCAAATGCACTTTTTTCCGCAAAAAATTTGCGTATATCAAAAAAAAGCCGTACCTTTGCACCCGCTTTACGATAATGGTCGGTTGCCCGAGTGGTTAGGGACCGGTCTGCAAAACCGGGGACAGCGGTTCGAATCTGCTACCGACCTCCCAAGAACTCCGACAGAAAGTCGGAGTTTTGTTTTTTTTGTAGAACTAGAAATTCTAGAAAAACTAGAAATTCTAGGGAAACTAGAAATCTTAAAAAAATAATCTCTCCTATGCCCAACGAAATCTTAAACGATATCACCCAACAAGACTACAAGTACGGTTTCACCACCGATGTAGAGACCGACATCCTCGCCCACGGCTTGAACGAGGAGGTCATCCGCACTATCTCCGCGAAGAAGCAGGAGCCGGCATGGCTGCTGGACTTCCGCCTGAAAGCCTACCGCAAGTGGTGCACCATGCAGGTGCCCACGTGGGCGCACCTCAACATCCCCGAGATTGACTTCCAAGCCATCTCCTACTACGCCGCGCCCAAGACCCACACCAACGAGGAGAAGAAAGAGATAGACCCCGAGATTATGAAGACCTTCGACAAGTTGGGTATCCCCTTGGAGGAGCGCGCCGCGCTGGCGGGCAACATGGCGATAGACGCCGTGATGGACTCGGTCTCGGTCAAGACCACCTTCCGAGAGACACTCGCGGAGAAAGGCATTATCTTCTGCTCCATCTCCGAGGCGGTGCGCGAGTACCCCGAACTGGTGCGCGAATACTTGGGCTCCGTGGTGCCCTACACCGACAATTTCTACGCCGCGCTCAACTCCGCGGTGTTCTCCGACGGCTCGTTTGTGTATGTGCCGAAGGGCGTACGCTGCCCCATGGAGCTGAGTACCTATTTCCGTATCAACGCGGGCAATACTGGGCAGTTTGAGCGTACGCTCCTCATTGCCGACGAGGGCGCCTACCTCAGTTACCTCGAGGGCTGCACCGCCCCTATGCGAGACGAGAACCAACTCCACGCCGCCATCGTGGAGATAGTGGTGCGCAAGGACGCCGAGGTCAAGTACTCCACCGTGCAGAACTGGTACCCGGGCGACAAAGACGGCAAGGGTGGAATCTATAACTTCGTTACCAAGCGCGGTATCACCTACGAGAACGCGCGCCTGAGTTGGACGCAGGTAGAGACCGGCAGCGCCATCACATGGAAGTACCCCAGTTGTATCCTCCGCGGCGACAACTCATCGGCGGAGTTCTACTCCGTGGCGGTAACCAACAACTACCAGCAGGCGGACACGGGCACGAAGATGATTCACCTTGGCAAGAACACCCGCTCGCGTATCGTGAGCAAGGGTATCAGCGCGGGGCATAGTCAGAATGCCTACCGCGGACTCGTAAAAGTGGCGGCGAACGCCACCAACGCACGCAACTACAGCCAGTGCGACTCGCTGCTCTTGGGCGATAAATGCGGAGCACACACTTTCCCCGACATGCAGATAGCCAACCCCACCGCCACCATCGAGCACGAGGCGACGACCAGCAAAATCAACGAAGACCAACTCTTCTACTGCCAGCAGCGCGGTATCGGCATGGAGGACGCCGTGGGCCTCATCGTGAACGGCTATGCCAAAGAGGTGATGGACAAACTGCCGATGGAGTTCGCCGTGGAGGCACAGAAACTGCTGCAAGTGTCGCTGGAAGGTAGCGTGGGCTAATTGTTTTTTTCTAACATATAATTATCGTTTCCCTTTTTTCTTTAACATATAATTGTCGTGTAATTATTCATATAATTTGCATAGTATCCTCAACGAAAAAAAATAAGGCAATGATATATGTTGATCCAATGATTCAAAATTTAGTTATATCGCCCCTTCGGGGCTTGCTTTAGAGGGTGCTATTTTTACGTAGGGACAAGTCCCTACGCTTGTTTATGTCGCCCCGATGGGGCTATCGTTTGACAAATAATCTGAGGCAACCTGTATATCATTGCCAAAATTAATGGTTAATTACACGATAATTATATGTTAAAAAAAGAGTCCTACAAGTTCATTACACGTTAAAAAAGAGTCTTACAAGTTCATTATACGTTAAAACTCGTCCTATTTTCATAAAAAACGCATTTTTTTACGATTTTATTTGCATATATCAAAAAAAAGCAGTACCTTTGCACTCGATTTCCGAAGTAGCCTCCACAACATTACTTATAGGAGGACTGGCAGAGCGGTTTAGAAGAGAGCCAAAAGCCTAATGACTGACCGCGATGTTGAGAGAGCGCTGATGATGAGTAGGGTTGCGAACAGGCGAGGTCGGAGATATTATGGCGCGGAGTAGAGCAGTGGCAGCTCGTCAGGCTCATAACCTGAAGGTCGGTGGTTCGATCCCATCCTCCGCAACACAAGAGATGAAATCCCGTTTGACAACTGCCAAACGGGATTTTTGGTTATGCCGAGAGGAGACTATCGAAGTGCGAGATGCGAAACAGAAGATAGAAAAAAGTAAGGGGTATATAAGGATCTAATAGGGATCTAACAAGGGGTAAACGAGAGCCTGCAAAGATTGCTTAATTAAGAAAACTATGTTTTACAACATAAAAACAAGACAATTTGTTATTTCAGCTCCCGAAAAAAGCAAAATAAATATCATTTTTCTTGCATATATGAAAATAATGTAGTACTTTTGCGGTGCTTTTCCGAAAATTTGTTACCTATAAACTGTATCAGTTTGGACGGTCGTCTAAACTGACGCATTTTTGCTGTCTATTTACCCGCTTGTCTTCCGTCTTATAGTGTATCAGTTTAGACGACCGTTTAAGTTGATACACACGATACAAAAAGCGAATCCAACCAAAGCCATTTCTACAACCCAAGTTTTCTCAACAACCAAAATAAACTAACTAACAAAAACTTAATTATCATGAAAAAATTATTTACTTTTGTCTGCGCATTAGTCTACGCAGCATCGCTCAGCGCGAAAACTATCTATCTTATTCCAAACTCCTGTTGGTTAAGTGACAATGCGCGTTTTGCCGTTTATGCATTCACCCAGACAGAGAAGAGTAAAGTAGAAACGTGGGTAGATATGACTGCTGTAGAGGGCACTACCGGAGTATATCAAGCAACTATTGATGAGTCCTCATACAATACTATTATTTTTTGCCGTATGAACCCTTCAAAGACAGAAAACAACTGGGATGCTAAATGGACTCAAACAGGCAACTTGCTATTAGCCGATGCCGGTGATAAAAACTGCTATATTATAGAAGAGAAAGAGAATAATTGGTCGGATGCTAAATGGGTTATATATAAGAATCCTTATTTTGCTCTCCATAGTAATTGCACCAATAAGAACTGGAAAACTTTAGTATTTACTCCCTCGCAGGATAACGCTACGGCTACGCTTGCTTTGACATTAGAGGGAGATTCTGTTTATGAGTTTGGGGTCCGTATTGGCAGACCTGACTCTTACATATCGAATGGCATCACTCTCAAACGAGAAAGCAACACCGTGGATTTCAATACGAGCGGTAATGGTAATAACAAACTGACCACAGATATAGAGGGCGAGTATGTTTTCACCTATACCTTTGCCACCAAGGTATTGTCTGTTACCTATCCCAATGATACCATCTTCTACGTGAATACCAATAATTGGGAGAACGTTCATTGCTATGCTTGGACCGATACTGACAACAATGCAACTTGGCCCGGCGAGTTGATGAAAAAAGCAGATTACCCACTCCAAGGATGTGATGTATATTACTATGTCTCAAAGCCCTATGAAAATTGTCAGTTTAATAATACAACTAATGAAGGAAAAACGGGTGATCTCACATGGACAAGCCGCAGTTATTATTATTATGATACGTGGAAAACGTTTGATGAATTAAAAACATTACCCGTTATCCAAGTCGCAGGTGACTTCTTTGAAAATTGGGATGCAAGAGGAGAACTCACTACAGCAAAAGATCAGAAGAGTGCAGCCATCACCATCGCATTAACTGCTAACAAAACTTATGCGTTCAAGATAATAAAAAATGCAAGTCCAAGTTGGCTTGGCAATAACGGTACGATGACACGAGGAAACAGCACAGGTTGGACTTTCAAAAGTGAGACAAACAATGCACAAATCACCGCAGATACAACCGGCAATTATACCTTTACTTGGACGTATAATGGCGACAAGTTGAGTGTAACTTATCCCGCTCCTTCTGATCCCACCGCTATCTCTAACGATGAAGTAGAGAGTGCACCTGCTAAGCGTATCCATAACGGGCAAGTGGTGATTGTTCGCGAGGGCGTTACCTACAACATGATGGGACAAGTAATCGAATAACAGCCATTGCTTGATTTACCATCGCAGCAGAAACCTCATAGTAGTGCTTTGGTTGGCTACTATGAGGTTTCCTTTTTGAAAACTCTTTGTGCAGAGATAGGATGCAAAGAGAACGGCACAAAAAAAAGATTGCTTGAGGGCAGTCAAGCAATCTACGAAACAAATTCTCTCGGTGGTGCCAACGGGAATCGAACCAGTGACACAAGGATTTTCAGTCCTTTGCTCTACCAACTGAGCTATGGCACCTTGACGCTTCTCTTATCCACACCCGCAAAGGGTTATCGGCGAAAAGCGAGTGCAAAGGTACTGCTTTTTTTTGACATAACCAAATTTTTCTCAAGAAAAATGCAAAAAAAGTGTATTTTCTTTGTTTGTGTGCCTAAAAAGCAGTATCTTTGCAGCATGAAAGGAGCGGAATTGGATATCATCGCCTATGCGCACAACGGTTTCAGCGACAAGTTCGGTATTCCTCGTCAAGCGCAGTCGCTCTCGCATATAGAGACTCGGATTGTATTTACGCCGAAGTATCGTGTGCGCGAGGCATTGCGCGGTATAGAGGGGTTTTCTCATTTGTGGCTCATCTGGGGCTTCTCGGAGAACATGAATTCTTTGGTGCGGCCTGGAGACCGCACCTCCTTGGGCTTTTTGGTGCGGCTCCCGACTTGTCGGGATAACACTTCCGACCGCACCTCTTTAGGATGGTCGCCTACGGTGCGTCCGCCGCGTTTGGGCGGGAACAAACGGATGGGCGTGTTTGCCACGCGTTCACCTTTTCGTCCTAATCCGATAGGGCTAAGCAGTGTGCAGTTGGTGCGAGTGGAGGAGACAGCGAAAGAGGGAGCGGTGCTCGTGGTGGCAGGAGCAGACCTCATGGACGGCACGCCGATATACGACATCAAACCCTATCTGGCGTATGCCGACTCGCACCCCGACGCACGAGACGGGTTTGCCGAGGCGACGAAAGACTATCGGCTGGCGGTGGTATGGGGAGAGGGCATCGTGCTGCCTGCTTCGCTGCAACAGGCATTAGAAGAGATACTGGCGCAAGACCCGCGCCCCGCCTACCAGCACGACCCGCAACGGGTGTACAAAATGGAGTTCGGGGGCGTGCGCGTGCACTTTCGGGTGGAAGATAGCGTCGTACAGGTGGAGGAAGTGGAGAAAACAGCAGATTTATAAGAAAACACTTGCATATATTAAATAATATGTGTACCTTTGCGGGCGTTTTCTCTACGAAACGTGCAAAACGCTCGTTGAGACTTGAAATATGTAATTACCGTGTAATTTATCGTATAATTTAAGACTTATCTACCATGAAGAAACTTTCCTTATCCATTCTCTTTTGTTTGGTAGCGTCGGTCTTTTCCTCCCACGCCCGTGTGGTGTATCTTAACCCGGGCGGGAGCGACTTCTGGGAGCAGGGCGACGCACAGTTTGCCGCATGGCACTGGACAGACGGCGGCGGCGAAGGTCAGTTCAGCACGTTCTTTGACAAAGACACCACCTCCGGCTACTACAGCGGCGAGGTGTCCGACAGTAGCAACCGCATTATCTTCCTGCGCTTCTCCAGTACGGCTACCGCTCCCTCTTGGACCGATTCGGATATCTGGAACAAGACGATTGACTTGGTGTTAGGCGAGGAGAACCTATTCACCATCACGAGTTGGGGCAACGGTCTCGGGGCGCCGTGCGAGGGCACATGGAGCACCTACACGCCTGCCGTGAATCCCGACGAGCCGAACCCCGATGAGCCTAATCCCGATGAGCCCAATCCTGATGAGCCGAACCCTGATGAGCCGAATCCTGATGAGCCCGACCCCGACCAACCTTACGAGCCCGCGACACCCGACCTGCCGCAGGATTGTGCCTCGGCAGTGCCGAGCCAGTGCGGAGACGTGATGTTGCAAGCGTTCTACTGGGACTCGAACGGGGGCGGCACCTTCGGCGATACCAAATGGAGCACACTGCAAGGGCAGACTTCGGAGATAAACGCCTACTTCGATATGGTGTGGCTGCCGCCTTCGGCAAAGTCGTCGGGCGGCGTGGGCTATCACCCTGCGCAGTACTGCAACCAGAACTCGGCATGGGGAAGCCGCGCAGAATTGGAGCAACTGATTGCCTCCTTCCATGCTGCAGGGACAAAAGTAGTGGCAGACATCGTGATTAACCATGCCGCTAACAAGTCGTCGTGGTGCGATTTCTATGCGGAGGACTTCGGTGCATACGGCAAGTTCAACCCCGATGCGTCGTGGATATGCAAGACGGATGAGGTGAACAGCGACTCCGGTGCGGGCAGTTGCAAGGGGAAAGCGACGGGTGCGAGCGATGATGGCTACGGGGGCGAAGCCAATTACGGCGCAGCCCGCGACTGGGACCACCAGAGCGATAAAGTGCGTGAGATGTTCCGTGCGTATGCAAAATGGATGAAGGGAGAGATGAAGTACGATGGCTTCCGCTACGACTACTGCAAGGGTTTCCACAACTCGCATATCAGCGACTACAACAGTGCGGCGCAGACCTATTTCTCAGTGATGGAGTACTGGGACGGGAATGCCGATGTGCTCATCAGCCGTTTGAACGATGCGGGTTGGAACACGCTGACCTTCGACTTCGCGACCAAATACACGGCATTCAACAACAACTTGGCGAACGGTTCGTTTGCCGGTTTCAAGGGCTGCGGTTTGTTGGGCAAAGGGAAAGGGAAGTATGCCGTTACCTTCGTGGACAACCACGATACACACAACCGCGACGGAAACGAGTTCTGCGGGAAGGGTAACTCGATGAATGCCTCCAACAAGGCCAAGACCATCCAAGCCAATGCGTTCATCCTCTCCATGCCGGGCGTTCCGTGCGTGTTCTACCCGCACTGGAAGACCTGGAAGAGCGAGATAGGTCCGATGATATTGGCTCGTAAAGCAGTGGGTGTGCACTCGGAGAGCGCGGTACAAGATGAGGGCGACGCTTCCGGCTATCGTGCTACGGTGACGGGCAAGAACGGTACACTGATAGCCGAGTTCGGCAACCGCGTGTCTTCGTCGAAGGACGGTTACACGAAGGCTGCTTCGGGCACGGGGTATGTGATTTGGACGCAGTTGACCCATCCCGTGGCACCACAACTCATCATCAGCCAAGGCACCTGCACGTACAAGAGCGAGACGCTGAGCGTGAGCATGCGCACCGTGGGCGGCACGGAGACGGCGACGATATACTACACATTAGACGGTACAGACCCTCGCACCTCGACCACCCGACTGACCTACTCTACCCCGCTGACTATCACGGGGACAGTAACGCTGACCGCCTATGCCACCACGGCAAACACCCAGACGGAGGTACAGCAGTGCGTCTATACCTATAAGGCACCGCAGACGACTCCTATCATCGTGGCGTTCTACAAGCCTGCTTCGTGGAGCAAAGTGAACCTGTATGCGTGGTTGAAAGACGGCAGCAAGACGACAGAGTTGTGCGGCGGCTGGCCCGGTACACAGATGACAGTGCAGAACGGCGAAGGGTACTACTACCATCAGTTTGACGCGGAGGTTAAGGAGGTGAACTTCATCTTCAACAACGGTAGCGACCAGACGGCAGACCTGTGGACGGACGAGGATGTGTGCTACACGTGGGCCAACGGCGCGGAAGTGCTGGTGCCCGACTGCACCGCTCCGATGGGCATCGGGCAGGCGAAAGAGGACGACACGCCTGCGCTGGACCTCTCGCTGCCGATGTACAACGTACTCGGGCAAGTGGTAGGGGCTGATTATCAGGGCGTTGTGATACAAAACGCACACAAGTATTTACGATAAGCCGTATTTGTGCAATCGGAACGGAAGGCTGTCTAACAAGTCTATTATGCGCAGCCACATGGTATGCCCCGATTGGTCGGGGCTAAAAAAAAAGAAGGTCATAATGCGGCTGAATGCCGAGTACTCCTCCCGCCCCCGTACCCCCTCCCCCCTCTAAGAGGGAGGCGGGGGAGTGGCAAAGCATACCAAATGTTTTTCTTATACGCAAAGAGGCTGTCTAACTTGACTTGTTAGACAGCCTCTTTTGTTTACGGGGAGGTATAGGGAAGGCACGGTATGGGTTCGAGATACTCTCGGCAATCACTAACTAATCACTAACTAATCACTAACTAATCACTAACTAATCGCTAACTATGATTCTTAGATTTTCTTTGCCGGATTTTTTCTTCATCCGCACCGTTTTTTTCAGGGCGCCGCCGCTTTGGGACCTGGAAGATATGTTCCTTTGTTCTTTTTTCAGATTATATTTGCATATATCCATTATTTTTTGTACCTTTGCAGGCTGAAACGGTTTGCTATTCGCAACACCTAAAAAGAGAACATATAGCCTTATAATATACCATGAGAAAAAGCATTCTTTTAACTGCATTCGCAGTATTGGCATTGTCTGCCTCGGTTTTTGCGCAAGTGAGTACGCAGCCTGCGATTATCCAACAAGGATACGAGGGCGAAGTAACCATTATCTTCAACCCGAATGAGGGAAACAAGGGGATGGTGGGTGCGACGGCATGCTATGCACACACAGGTATCACCTACAACGGGAAACAATGGCAGCAGGCTCCGACCTGGCGCGGGGGCGAAGCCAAATACAAAATGACCAAGAACGCCGCAGGCAACTGGGAGTTGAAGATTACACCGAGTATCTTCGCCTACTACGGCGTGAGCGACACGACGCAAGTGACCCAACTGTGCTTTGTGTTCAACGATGGTCCCAACGGCAACAAGGAAGGAAAGACCGCAAGCGGCGGGGATATATTTGTGGACCTTGTGGAGGCAGGGTTTACCGTAGCGTTCACCTCTGAGATTCCTGAGATTTCAGAGAAAGGTGCGCAAGTAAGCGTTACGGCAATGGCGACCGAGGCATGCCAACTGCGTCTGCTGCTGAACGGGGAAGAAGTGAGGAGCGGCAACGGGAAAGAGATAACCTACACCACCACGCTGAGTAAGGAGGGCGATTATGTATTCGAGTGTATCGGCACGACTGAGACGGAAACGGCGAGGGAGACGCTGAGTACCTGTGTGCCTGCTGATCCGCAACGGGCGAACCGTCCTGCAGGCGTGCTGAACGGTATCTACTACGACTCGGCAGACGAGACGAAAGTAACGCTGTGTACCTACGCAGCAAGCAAGACGACCGCGGCGAAGCATGTGTTCGTAGTGGGCGACTTCAACGATTGGACGATAAGCGACGCCTACCAACTGAAGCAAGCGAACGACAGCGCGTATTTCTGGATTACCTTGGATGGGCTGACGCCGAGAGAGGAGTATGCTTATCAATATGTGGTGGTGCGCGCAGATGGAGCTGTGAAGCGTATTTCGGACTTGTACTCGGAGAAAGTGCTACATCCCGATGACCAATATGAGCCGCTGAGGGTGGACAGCACGCTAAAGCCCTATCCGCAAGCGGCAGACGGCTACTGCACAGTGATACAGACCGGGCAATCGCCGTACGCATGGTCAGACGCGACGCTGAACTTCAAGCGTCCGGACAAGAACAACCTGATAATCTACGAGTTATGGGTGTATGACTATACTCCGTTCCGCTCTATTCCTGCTTTGGCAGAGCGTCTGGACTACCTTGAGACGCTGGGCGTGAATGCGATAGAGTTAATGCCCGTGTGCGAGTTCGACGGCAACTACAACTGGGGTTATTCGCCGAACCACTACTTCGCTTTGGACAAAGCCTACGGCTCGCCTAATATGCTAAAAGCATTTGTGGACGAGTGCCACAAGCGCGGGATGGCTGTGATATTAGATATGGTGTTCAACCACGCAACGGGCTTGAACCCGATGAACAAACTATATCCCTATGGGACTGAGTTGAAGGAAAACCCGTGGTTTAATGTTACTCCTCCGCATTCGGACAATGTGTATGAGGACTGGAACCACGACTTCGTGCCTGCTAAGACAATGTTCACGCGCGCGCTGCAATATTGGCTGCGCGAGTACAAAGTGGACGGCTACCGTATGGACCTAAGCCATGGCCTCTGCGGCACGACGAACAATGCGGTGAGCCACATCATGGACTACTATGAGAAGGGCGTGAAAGCCGTGGCAGAAGATGCTTATTTCATCTTGGAGCACTGGGGTTCGAACATGGGTAGCGACCGTCCGAAATTAGTCAATGCGGGGATGCTCTGCTGGGAGAACACCAACAACGCCTACTGCCAAACGGCGATGGGTTGGCTGAAAGACGGCGATGGCTTTGTCAATGCGAACAAAGACGGCTATGTAAGTTACTGCGAGAGCCACGATGAGGAGCGCATGCAGTACAAGTGCAAGCAATGGGGCAACGGGGCTATTAAGACAGACGAGAGCGTGCGCTTAGGTCGCATTGCAGAGAATGTGGTGTTCAATGTGTTGCTGAATGGTCCGCACATGATTTGGCAATACGAGGAGATAGGCTTTGACTTCTCTATCAACAGCAGTTTGGATAAGCCGAACGGTACCTCCAACGACGACCGCTGCTCGAAGAAGCCTCGTCCGGAGAATCGCGGATATTTCCAAGACTCCCGCCGCATGACACAATATGCCAAAGTAGCACAGGCGTGCCAACTGCGCACTCGTTTGATGCCAGAGGTGTTTGCAGGCAACCCGACTGCTGTTTCGGTGAGCGGCGGGAAGGCTGTTCGCACGATACAATGGGGCAACGACGTGTTTGTGGTAGCCAACTTCCACGCCACTTCCGCGCAAGACGCCACGTTGCCTGCGGGGACCTGGTACGATTACTACGCGGGCGGAACGAGCGTAGCCGGCGGGACGACGCTGAGCCTGCACGCCGGCGAGGTGCGTATCTTCACGGGCAAGGCAGTAAAACTGCCTGAAGTGCCGCAGTCGTTTGATTTTGCCTTGTCTATTCAAAATCAAGAAGTCAATGATTGGGAAAACGGCACAAGCATATGCGAAAAAGTCATCATCAAAGGAGAAGTACTAATTCGCCGCGGCGACAATTTGTACGACATGATGGGCAGGAAGCGACAATAAGACAAAAGGTATGCCAAAAAGGGTCAATTGTAGAAAAAAGACAAAAAAAGTCGCAAAAGTTTGCACATATCAAAAGTTTTTACTAATTTTGCGCGGTATTTTGGTTTATAGGTACTGAAAAACATCCTGCTCGTCGTTGTATCGCGACGGATGGGTGTTTTTATACTCAACTGATTATAAAACAGTTAGACATTAACTTAAAACTTTTAACTATATGTATTGGACGTTAGAATTGGCATCAAAATTAGAGGACGCTCCTTGGCCTGCGACGAAGGATGAGTTATTGGATTATGCGAACCGCATAGGTGCACCCGCGGAGGTGATAGAGAACTTGTCGGAGTTGGAAGATGACGATGAAGTGATATACGATAGTATTTTGGACTTGTGGCCTGACTACCCGACCAATGATGAAGATTTCTTCTTCAACGAAGACGAATACTAAAGATACTATTGCATACACGTATATCATTTTGCTACGATTTAGACGGCATATCACCTTTTTGCTGTTTAGCACATTGGCGGTGGGAGTACACGCCCAGTTCGACCCCCAGATGGGACAATATATGTATATGGGTGCATCGTACAACCCTGCAGCGGCAGGCGAGGGCAATATGATGAAGGTGTTTGGCGCACATCGGATGCAGTATGTGGGGATAAGCAACGCGCCAATGACCACGTGGTTCTCATTTAGCAGTCCATTTGTAATAGGCAAAACCAGCCATGGCGCAGGAGTGCGTTTCCTAAACGACCGATTTGGACTTTTCAGCAACCAAGCCTTTTATGCACAGTATGCTTATCGACAAAAGTTGGGCAAGGGGTATTTGAGTATTGGAGTGGATTTGGGGTTCGTGAATGTAGGGTTCAAAGGGGATAGTGTGAATCTTGACTTGTTGAGCGAATCCGACTATTTTGACCGCAATGACGAAGCAATACCAAACGGCGACAAGTCGGGTATGACCTTTGATATGGGGGCGGGTGTGTACTATACAACAGGTACATGGTGGATAGGCGGCAGTTACAGCCATTTGACCCAACCGAAAGTGATATGGGCTGACCAGACGGAGACAGAGTTTCACCTAAGAGGGACAATGTATATGGCGGGCGGATACCATTTTCGTCTAAAGAACCATAAAAAATGGCAGTTGCAACCCTCGCTGATGCTGATGACCGACTTTCGGGAATGGGATATAGACCTCACGCTGATGTGTTCGTATGCAGACAGGTACCGATGGGGATTGGGCTATCGAATAGCCGGCAGCGTGAATATATTGGTGAACATTGATATCATAGCCGGTCTGCAATTGGGATATAGTTGCGAACTGCCGACAAGCAAGCTGCTCCGCGAGAGTTATGGGTCGCACGAGATATATCTGGCATATAGTTTTGATATACTCAAGCCCAAGCACACAAATAAATACAAAAGCGTACGCTATTTGTAAATAAACATCTTAACATAGACAAAATAGGATATGGAAACGAATATGAAACTAAGACGAATGCTATTTTTGGCAACACTGATGGTTGTGTTAGCCGGTTGTGCAAAAAACGGTTGGGTTAGGGATACGAAAGAGGAGTCCTTTGGCGAGGTAGCCCCGGAAGGCATGGTTTTTATCAAGCCGGGGTCGTTTATGATGGGACAAAATTCCCCTGCTATTTTTGACCAACCCGACAATCTCAAAACGGTAACAATGAATGGTTTTTGGATGGACGAGACCGAGATTACCAACCGTCAGTATAAATTGTTCATCAACTGGGTACGCGACTCCATCGCCATGACACGGCTCGTAGAAGCAGGTATTCAAGACTTCGCCATCCTGCCTACAGATGAAGATGCGGACGAAGACGAGTACACACTCAATTGGAAAAAGCGCTCTGCTATTTGGACGACCAAAGACGAAGAATACACGGATGCTTTGGCGCCGATGTTGTATGAAAAAGGCGGGTTGCGCACCACCAGTCTGCACTATCGTTACCAATGGTATGTATATGACTATGCGGCATTGCTGAAAAATAAATTTGATATTGTTACCGGCACTTATGCACAAGATACAAAGTTCCGTTTGGACACCTTTTGGATTGATGAAGAAACCGGATTGATCCAAGATAGCACCGTTGAGCGCAGATACCCTTTGAGTGGTCCGCAAGATTTACTTACCACAAAGATTATCGGTGTTTATCCAGATACGTTGGTTTGGCTGCGCGAGTTTCAGTTTTCATATAACGAGCCGATGCTTCACATGTATTTCTCTCACCCCGGTTACTTGGATTACCCGGTGGTGGGCGTAACATGGGAGCAGGCGCATGCGTTCTGCAACTGGCGGACATATCATTATGATAACGCAGACACGCGAGCAAGAGCCTATCGATTACCGACAGAAGCAGAATGGGAATATGCCGCACGCGGCGGACGCAAAATGGCGATGTATCCGTGGGGCAATAATTATGCACGCGATGCAGAGGGTTGTTTCCTCGCAAACTTCAAACCATATCATGGTGGATATAAGGATGATACGGGAATTACCACAATGAAGGTGGCACAGTTTGCTCCCAACGACTTCGGATTATATGATATGGCAGGCAACGTGGCAGAATGGACCAACAGCGCATATAGTACTGCGTCAAACACTAATGTGAACGATATAAATCCCGATTTCTCCTACATGGCATGCAAGGAAGATCCTGATATTTTGAAACGCAAAGTGGTGAAAGGCGGAAGTTGGAAAGACATCAGTTATTTCATACAATGCGGCGTTCGCTCCTATGAGTATCAGTACGAGAGTCGTTCGTATATAGGTTTCCGTTGCGTACGTTCGTACATCGGCAAATAAATTATGATTTAAGGTACTAATTTATAAAAACAAAAGACTATGTCAGGCAAGTCAACAGAAGAAACAAAAAAAATGAGTGCGTGGGCTAAATTCATACATTGGTATGAATCTTATCAAGGCAAGCGTGCAGTGGGTGCAATATATTCCATAGGTGCATCTATTGTCATTGTAGGCGCATTGTTCAAGATACTCCACTGGCCTGGAGCATCGGTAATGTTGATGATCGGTATGTTTACCGAATCTTTTCTCTTCTTTATCGGAGTTTTGGAAAAGCCGCATCCGGAGTTTAACTGGGGAAATGTATTCCCCCAATTATTGGAGCATGGTACCGATCCTGCCATTTTGGAAAAGACGGCTCACCAAGCTCGTCCGACATTGCTCGGAGCAGGCGTAGAGGGTGGTGAGATACCCACAATGAGTACCGAAATAAACATGTCTATGCCAACTATGGGGACTCCTATGGGCACTCCTTCGGCTACTGCCGGAGAAAAAGTGCCGACACTGAGCGATATGCAATTGGAGTCGCTGCAGAACGGAATCGCCAGATTGGCAAGAACGGCAGAGCAACTGAGCGAGTTAGGTCAAATAGCAACGGCTACCACGCAACTGACAAGCAAGATGGAGTTGGCAGGCAATGCAGCAGAGCAGTTCGCTGCAAGCCAAAATACATTGTTGATTACATCTAATCAGTTGAACAACGTTTACAAGATGGCAGGAACGCACGTACAGGGTGTTGCCAATACGACTAAGGCTGTTGCTGCCAATATGGAAAACATGGATACCCAACTCAGCACAATCAATTCTATCTATGAGTTGCAAATCGGTATCCTTCAAGAGCAAGTGGAATTGGCGAAAGCACAGCAAGCGACTATGGGGAAAGTGTCGAGCAATCTACAGGCACTAGAGACTTCTGTTGCCGAAACACAGATAAGCCAGGAAGCGTATAAAGAAGCCTGCAAGACACTTGCTACACAAGTAGCAGATTTGAATTCTATTTACGGAAACATGCTCAACGCATTAGCATAAGGACACAACTATGAGTGGAGCAAAAAATTGTCCGGAAACTCCGAGACAAAAAATGATCGCTATGATGTATTTGGTGTTGACAGCCATGTTAGCACTGAATGTCAGTACCGATATCTTGAATGGTTTTACGATGGTGGACGATAGTCTGCACAATTCTGTAGAAGCGGCTAACAGTCGCAATAGCAAATTGTATCGCGACTTTGAAGAAGCCACCCAACAGAATCCCGAGAAAATGCAAGATTGGTACAATAGGGCCGAGGAATTGCATCTTAGGGCGGATAGTTTGTACAATTACATTCAAGATTTTAAGACACAGATCGCGATCCTCGCCGATGGAAAGAAGAAAGTAAATGAACGCATCGCAAAGGGGATTGACCCGACGCGGGAGATTGAGGGGAAAGACAATAAGGACGTAACGGGTCAGTATGCTCTCGTGGAAGGTAATGGTGCTGTGTTGCGCGATATGATTGCCATGTATCGCGACTATATTGTGGAATTGACAGAGAAAAAGCCCGAGTTAGCCAATGAGTTTAAGAACATCCTTGCTTGCGAGAAGACGTGGAATGAGCACGAGAAAGATTCGGTAGAGTGGGAAGTCGGCTTGTTTGACGAAATGCCTGTATGTGCTTGTATCACAGTTCTTACCAAGATGCAGAATGATGTCCGTACCACAGAGAGTGAGGCGATTATGTACTTAATGGATCAGACAGATGCCAGCGATTTGCGTGTGAACAAGTTGAGTGCGTATGTTATACCCAAATCGGACTATGTGATCCAAGGGGCGAAATATTCTGCACAAATTATTCTTGCAGCCGTTGACTCGACTCAGAAACCGGAATACTACATTGACGGACAGCGCATTAACGACCAAGGCATCTACGAGGTGGTTACCACGGGTCTCGGAGTGAAAAAATACGAAGGTCAAATTGCATTCCCCGATCCCGCAACCGGCGTTATGCAATACCTGCCGTTCCAAAGCGAATATGTAGTGGGAGAGCCGAGCGTAACGATTTCGAACACAGACTTGAACATTATGTACCGAGGATACAACAACCCATTCTCGATATCTGTGCCGGGCGTAAGCAACAACAGGCTCCGCGTAGAAGTGTCCGGCGGGGCATCCGTAACTCAAAAGAATGGTCTATGGATTATTAAGCCCAACGACCAAGCAAAAAATATCAAAGTTAAAGTCATGGCGGAAATGGAAGGAGTCATGCGCAATATGGGTGAGAGATCATACCGCGTGAAAGAACTTCCCAAACCGGCAGCATTCTTTAAGAGCGGTGCTAATGAGTATCCAGAAGGTAATATTTCAAGAAGTGCATTATTGAATCCGAATGCAACCATAATTGCAAGTTATGGACCGGATGGTTTGTTGGACTTGCCTTTTACGGTTACTGCCTTTAAATTAAACATCAACGGTACCTATTTCGACACAAAGAGCAATAAGTTCTCCAAAGAACAACTTGAACGTTTAGGAAGACTGAAAAAAGGAGCTATTGTGGTCATTACCGATATTCGAGCAAAAGGACCTAATGACAAAGAGGTGCGTTTGAGTCCGATTCCTCTCACATTGAACTAATTAATACACATTGATAATGAAGAAGTTAAGTATCATCGTATGTCTCCTATTAGGCATGACTGCGACCTATGCACAACATCAAGTAAATTCATTCTTCGATGCAATGGGCATGGCAAAAATCCAGACTACTGAATACTCCAGTGCCCATGATACCATTGTTACAGTAGAGCATCGCATGGATGATGTTATATGGTCACGAGTGGTGTATCGCGTGATAGATATGCGCTATAAGCAGAACTTCCAGTTGTATTTTCCCACCAAGCCTGATGATCCGAACTATCGCAATCTGCTCAAGATAATCGCGGACGCAATCGTGGACGGTATGCCTATCTACGAGAAAAATGTCGAGACCATCAGACCCAACGACTTTAAGGTTACGCCACCCATGGAAAAGGAGCAAGTGCCTATGGCGTATTTCATAGAAGATCCCCTTGCTGACTACACGAAAGACGAGACGCACTTTGATATTGCCGAATCCAGCGATATGTTGCTCCACTATGATTCCATAGAAGGCACAATGGAGGTGAACACCTATGCTTTTGAGGCGTTAACAAAGAATCAAATCAAGTATTTGATTCAAGAGGTTGTTTTCTTTGATAAACACAACTCCCGCTTATTCAGCAAGATTATGGCTATTGCTCCCCTCAATGCCGATTTGATTCGTACGCAGGACAATGTAATGACCGCATTACGAGAATCCATCACGTTTTGGGTTCCTTTCGATGCGCTGCGTCCCTATTTGGCAAAGCAATTTGTTATTCCCTCTCAGAATGAGACCAAGCGCTTGACATTTGACGATTTCTTTCAGAAACGGTTATATACCTCTTATATCGTAGGAGAAGGAAATCTGTATAATCGTTTCATTCCCGAGTACTCCGTAGTGGATGGGGATGTTCAAAAAGAGCAGGCTCGCATAGAAAATGAGTTACTCACTTTTGAGCAAGACCTGTGGGAATACTAATGCGCGCTACGTCTTTGTAGTGTTCGTTTGATATAGTCTACTGCCATGTCTCGCCGTCATCATCTATGGAACATGTACATCACCGCCGCAGTATCTGTGACGATGGTGTTGTGTTTGGTAGGATTAGAATGCGTGCTATTGCTCTCTGCGGGGACACTGATGAGGCATGTAAAAGAGAATGTTGCTATCACAGCATTATTGAAAGGCGATGCGGATTCTGCATCGAGGAAGCGATTCGAAGACATGCTGTCCGCAGCAGACTATTGCAGCAATTATCGCTATATCTCCGCCGAGGATGCCTTGGACGAGCACATTCGGACTTTGGGCGAAGACCCATCCACTTTCTTAGGTTATAATCCTCTCACTGCCTCCTACGAGATACATCCTACGGTCGCGTATGCCAATTCGGACAGCATCTGTGTCATAGAAAGCAGACTGCTGGCATTGCCCTATATTGATAACGTGCTTTATCAGAAAGACTTGGTGCAGGCACTAAACAGCAATGTATCGCAAGTTGCCATTGTGCTGTTGATTATTGCCGGCATATTGCTATTGATAGCCTGTGTGTTAATAATCAATACTATACGTTTGCAAGTTTATTCCAAGCGATTTCTAATTAACACCATGACCCTTGTAGGGGCGAGTCCTTGGACTATCAAATCGCCCTTTGTCTATCGCTACACGTTGCTCGGTATAGTAACGGCACTGGTAGCAACGATTGCTGTAGGCGGGGTGGTTTATTATGTGCAGATAAGAATGGGTATTGTACTCTTCCCACTGACTTGGCAAAACATTGCTTTTGTGGCAGGCGTTATCTTCTTGTCCGGTTTTCTGATCACATTCTTCTCTTCCTTGATTGCTACCGAACGGTATATTCGCATGGATATTAACACAATGTACGAGATATAACATTATGAGACAAAGTCTTCCGAAACTGAATATCATCTTGATAGCCGTTTCATTCTTGATTATTATTTTAGGGTTTGCCTTGATGGCCGGTGCACCGAGCGGCGAGGTTTATAACCCCGACATTTTCTCTTTCCGTCGTATCACGGTGGGACCGATGATTGCACTGTTCGGGTTTGTGAGTATGGTGGTATCTATTCTTTGGAAAGGAAAGAGGAAATGAGTTGGTGGGAAGCATTGATATTAGGTATTGTGCAAGGTTTGACGGAGTTCTTGCCTGTTTCATCGTCCGGTCATTTGGAGATAGGGCAGGCATTGTTGGGGACCGCCGGTGAGGAGAATTTGACGTTTGCCGTGGTGGTGCATGCCGCTACCGTGCTCTCTACGTTGGTCATTCTTTGGCATGAGGTGGCACAACTCTTCAAAGGGACTTTCACCACCCTCAAGTGGAACCAAGAGAAAGATTATGTGGCAAAGATTCTTGTCTCGATGATTCCTGTGTTCGTCGTAGGTATGTTCTTCAAAGACCAAGTGGAGGCGTTCTTCGGGCATGGTCTGCTCTTGGTGGGTATATGCTTGCTGATCACTGCTTTATTGCTTTGGCTGAGCGAGTACTTGAACAAGCGTATGAATCGACAGGGACACGAGGTTACCTATCGCGATGCCATCATCATCGGTTGTGCGCAGGCTATTGCCGTGCTGCCGGGACTGAGCCGCAGCGGCACCACCATCGCTACCGGACTGCTTTGCGGAGTGAAGAAAGAGGCGGTCGCGCAGTTTTCTTTCCTCATGGTGCTGATTCCTATCTTAGGAGAGGCATTCCTTGATTTGTTAGACATGCTGCAAGGAGAAATGACGACGGCTATTGGTTGGCTGCCGTTGGTGGTTGGCTTTGTTGCCGCTTTTGCTACAGGCTGCTTCGCTTGCCGATTCATGATTAACATTGTTCGCAAACAAAAACTCATCTATTTCGCTATCTACTGTCTCTGTGTAGGTGCATTTGCTATCATCTATGGACTTTGTTGAGGGGGAGATATTAGCATTTGACAAACCTCTGCACTGGACCAGTTTTGATGTGGTAGCTAAGGTGCGCCGCACGCTCTGTCGATGTCTGGGACAAAAGAAGTTAAAGGTCGGGCACAGCGGTACGCTTGACCCGTTGGCGACAGGGGTAGTGATTGTTTGTACGGGCAAGAAGACAAAGTTGATTGAACAATTGCAGTACGATACCAAGGAGTACGTTGCCACGATGCAGTTGGGTGCTACCACGCCGTCTTATGACATGGAGCACCCCGTAGACAAAACCTACCCTACCGCTCATATCACAAGGCAGTTGATAGACCTAACGATTCCGCAATTCGTGGGGGAGCAATGGCAAGTGCCACCGATGTATTCTGCCGTGTCTGTGAACGGGAAACGCGCTTATGAGATTGCACGCAAAGGAGAGCAAGTGGAGTTAAAAGCCAAACTATTGGTAATAGACGAGATAGAGGTGCTATCGTTTGATGCAGAAAAAATGTTGCTCACCATTCGTGTGGTATGCTCCAAAGGTACGTATATCCGCGCGTTAGCGCGCGATATAGGCGAACGACTAAACAGCGGTGCCTACCTGACCGCCCTGCGCCGCACCCGAGTAGGTAATACACACGTAGAAGACTGCTACCAGATAGATGATTTCCTGCGCAAGATAGAAGACACGTATCGTTCAACATCCATCGGCTAATATAGAATCCAAACGCTATGTATAAATACAATGATATGAAACTCAGCCAGTTCCATTTTCGACTGCCTGAGGAACAAATTGCACAATTCCCTACGCTCTACCGCGATGAAGCGCGGTTGTTGGTTTTACACCGTAAAACAGGTGCAATAGAGCACAAACGAGTGTCTGACACCGTACAGTACTTCGATGAGAAAGACTTATTTATTTTCAACGACACCAAGGTCTATCCGGCTCGTCTGTTTGCCCACAAAGAGAAGACGATGGCGCTCATTGAAGTGTTTCTTTTGCGCGAGTTGAACCACGAGAGCAAGTATTGGGATGTACTGGTTGACCCTGCCCGCAAAATACGTATCGGCAACAAACTGAACTTTGAGGGGGATGATGCCATTGTGGCAGAAGTGATAGACAACACCACTTCACGCGGGCGCACATTCCGATTCTTAACGGACTACAGCGTAGATGAATTTGTACCCAAACTATACGCGTTGGGCTATGCACCACTTCCCAAGTATATTCGACGTCCTATGTCTCCTGAAGTGCAAGCAGCATACGAGGAACTCTTTCATGACGAGCCTGTGCGCGAAATGGATTTGGATCGCTACCAATCCGTCTTTGCCAGCAAAATAGGTGCAGTAGCGGCTCCCGCAGCATGTATGCACTTCTCCAAACAATTGCTCAAACGCATGGAGATAAAGGGGATTGATTACTTATGTATGACATCTCATATGTCGTTGGGCAACTTCAAGCCCATTGATGTGGAAGATTTGACCAAGGCAAAATGTGAATCGGAGCACTTCATCATCCCGCAAACATTGGTGGATGCCGTTGACAAGGCACACCATAGTAACAAGCGCGTGTGCGCCGTGGGCACGGAGATTATGCGGGCATTGGAGCACGTAGTGAACACCGAGGGACAGATAAAAGCGTTTGACGGATGGACCAATAAGTTTATCTATCCTCCCTACACCTTCACTGTAGCCAACTCTTTCTTTGTTAATCTCTACATGCCCGAATCAAGCCAACTGCTCATGGTTGCTTCGTTTGGCGGCTACGAGGAGGTGATGAACGCCTACAACGAGGCAGTGAAAGAAGGCTACCGCTTCGGGGACTACGGAGATGCCATGCTAATCGTGGATTAGCCCCAATAAAAATTACTATTATGAATGTACGTATTGAAGATAGTTGGCGGCAGGTGTTGCAGCCGGAGTTTGACAAGCCCTATTTTGAGTTGCTAACTACTTTTGTACGGCAACAGTATCAGACGCGTCAGTGCTTTCCGCCTGCACGTCTGATTTTTAATGCATTCGACTCGTGTCCGTTTGATAAGGTACGCGTAGTGATTATCGGGCAAGACCCTTACCACGATGTGGGACAGGCGCACGGTTTGTGTTTCTCGGTGAACGATGGGGTCGCTATTCCTCCTTCGTTAGTGAATATCTACCATGAGATTCACCGCGATCTGGGCAAACCTATTCCTACCTCGGGCAACCTGCAACGCTGGGCAACGCAAGGAGTGCTATTGCTCAACGCCACGCTGACCGTGGAAGCTCATCGTCCCGGCAGCCATCAGGGGAAAGGCTGGGAGGAACTGACCGATGCCGCCATCCAAGCCCTTAACGAGCGGCGCGAGCACCTTGTATTCATGCTTTGGGGCAGTTACGCCCAGCGCAAGGGGCAGTTCATTGACCGGCGCCGACATCTGGTATTAGAGACCTCGCATCCTTCGCCACTGTCGGTCTATCGGGGATTTGACGGTTGCGGGCATTTCTCGAAAGCCAATGCCTATTTGGTGCAACACGGACTGCAACCGATTGACTGGTGATAGGAGACTAGAAAACCTAGAATTTCTAGAAAATCTAGGATTTCTAGAAAAACTATGAAAAAAGACAAAAAACACCTTCCATGAAAACTCTTCTACTCATAGATGCCTACGCGATGATATATCGGGCATACTATGCCTTTATCCGCGTGCCGCGTATCAACTCCAAGGGGGAGAACACCTCCGCTATCTTCGGTTTTCTTATCACGCTGGATGACCTCATCAAGCGCATGCAGCCGACGCATTTGGCAGTAGTATTTGACCCGCATGGTCCTACATTCCGCCACGAAGCTTTCGAGCAATATAAAGCCCAACGCGAGGAGACACCGGAGGATATTCGGCGAGCAGTACCTATCATTAAGCAGATTCTTGCAGCGAAGAATATCCCTGCCATAGAGGTGGCGGGTTTTGAGGCAGACGACGTGATTGGCACCCTTGCGCAACAGGGACAAGCTGCCGACTTTGAGGTATATATGGCAACACCCGACAAAGACTACGGGCAACTTGTGGACGAGCATATATTCATCTATCGTCCACGCCATACAGGCGGGTTCGAGAAGATGGGACCGGCGGAAGTATGCGCCAAGTATGGACTTCGACACCAACGTCAAGTGATTGACCTGCTGGGACTGATGGGCGATTCGAGCGACAACATCCCGGGTTGCAAAGGCATTGGCGAAAAAAGAGCCGTACAACTCTTGCAACAATTCGGCGACATAGACACCCTGCTCCAACACACTGACCAACTGAAAGGCGCATTGCAGAAAAACATCCAAGAGCAGGCAGAGGATATTCGTTTCTCACGCTTCCTTGCTACCATACGCACCGATGTACCTATCACATTGGACGCGGAGGCACTGACTGTCAAGCAACCCGATAACGCCGCACTGACGGAACTATATCGGCAGTTGGAGTTCAACTCCTTGCTCAAGAAGCAGACGACCGATGGTGCTGCCGGGAGACCGCAGCACCTTGATACCCCCGCCCGCCGAAACACCAAGCCTGCCGAGCAGACCTTAGACCTCTTCGGCGAAAGCAACTCATATAATGAAGAACAAGAAAACTACCGCGGGGGAGACGCCCACGTCCCCAGTGGCGATGCCAACCACGAGACTAACGTCCCCTCCACGGAGGGTGCTATCGCGTCTTATCTGCTCAATCCCGAGGTGGCATACAACCCGCATATTCCGCTCGATACCTTGCTTGCGAAACTGCAACAAGACCCCGCTTTGTGGCGGCTGTATAATGAGGTAGAACTGCCTCTGGTGCCAGTCTTGCGCGAGATGGAACAAGCCGGCGTGCGCATAGATGTAGCCAAACTGCAAGAGGCAGAACGCCTGCTCACCCAAGAATTACAACAGTTAGAGACGGAGATATACCGACTGGCAGACACACAGTTCAATATCAACTCCCCCAAGCAAGTCGGCGACATCCTTTTCGATACCCTGCGGCTTGACCCGAAAGCAAAGAAATCCGGGCGGGGACAATACAGCACCTCGGAAGAAGTGTTGCAGAACCTGAAAGACAAGCACCCTATCGTGGCGCAGATACTCGACTACCGCGAACTGAAAAAACTCATATCAACCTATATCTCCGCCCTTCCGACCTATATCAACCCCACCACGGGCAAGATACATACTACGTACAACCAGACCGTTACCGCCACAGGTAGGCTCTCGTCCTCCAACCCCAACTTGCAGAACCTGCCCATCCGCTCGGAGCGGGGACGCTTCATCCGCGAGGCGGTTATCCCCGATGCGGGATGCCGATTCCTCTCTGCCGACTATTCGCAGATAGAGTTGCGTCTGCTCGCCCACTTCTCGCAAGACGAGCACCTGCTGCAAGCCTTCCGCGAGGGGCAGGATATCCACAGTGCCACCGCGGCAAAGATTTTCCATTGCCCCATTGAGGACGTAACGAAAGACCAACGCCGCCGCGCCAAGACCGCCAATTTCGGCATTATCTACGGCATCTCCGCATTCGGTCTGGCGCAACAGTTAGACTGCCCGCGCACGGAGGCGAAGCAACTGATAGACGATTATTTCGCCGCCTTCCCGCAAGTGCAGACCTATATCGAGACGCAGAAGGAGTTCGCCCGCCAACACGGTTATTCAGTTACACTCTTCGGTCGCAAGCGTTACCTGCCGGACATACAGTCGCATAACGCCACCGTGCGTTCTTTCGCGGAGCGCAACGCCGTGAACGCACCTATTCAGGGGACCGCCGCCGACATCATCAAGATGGCGATGGTCAGTATCCATCGCCGGCTTCAAGAAGAACATTTGCGTGCACAGATGATTATGCAGGTGCACGATGAGTTGAATTTCAATGTACCGACGCAAGAAGTGGAGCGTGTGCGCCAACTGGTAGTCAGCGAGATGGAGCACGTAGTCAGCCTCAGCGTTCCCCTCGTGGCAGACTGTGGCGTGGGCAGCAACTGGCTGGAAGCACATTAGAATATGTTGTACAACATAAAACACACTTTTTTCTTGCAACTACAAAAAAAAAGTCGTATCTTTGCCGCTGTTTTTAACCGAAAAACTAACCTCCACAACGTGATAAACAGGAACTGAGCAACAGGGACTGACCAACACAACGTGATAAACACAAATGTAAAACTATGGCAAAAGTGTATCAAGCAAACGAGATCAAGAATATCGCCATGTTGGGCGGTAGCGGATCCGGAAAGACGACTCTCATGGAGTCGATGTTATTTGAGTCGGGTGTGATTAAACGTCGCGGGTCGATAGAGACGCAATCGACGGTCTGCGACTATTTCCCCGTAGAAAAAGAGTACGGCTACTCGGTGTTCTCCACCGTCTGCAACGTGGAGTTCATGGGTAAGAAACTGAATATCATCGATTGCGCAGGTAGTGATGACTTCTGCGGCGGTACCGTTGCCGCTTTGCAGATGGTGGGTTCGGCGTTGGTGGTGCTGTCCGCTAACGAGGGCGTTACCGTAGGTACGCAAAACAATTTCCGCCTTGTGGAGAATGCCCACAAACCGTTGGCATTCGTCGTAAACAAGTGCGACCATGAGTATGCAGATTTCGAGAAGGTGCTTCACGAGTTGCGCGAGACGTTCGGCAATCGTTGCACCGTCATGCAATATCCTATCAATGCCGGCACGGGCTTCAATGCCGTTATCGATGTGCTGAAAGGCAAAATGCTCGTTTGGGGACCCGACGGCGGTGCTCCCGAGGAGAAAGAGATTCCCGCTGCCGAGCAAGCCAAGGTAGAGGAAATGCGCCAAGCCCTGCAAGAGCAGGCGGCTGAGGCAGACGAGACCTTGCTGGATAAGTTCTTGGAAGAGGGGCTGAACGACGAGGAAATCATGCAGGGTTTGAAGTCGGTCTATGCACAAGGCTCGATGTACCCCGTCATCTGCTGCAGTGCCGCCAAGGACATGGGTATCCGCCGCTTGATGGACTTCCTCAACGTGATGGCACCCGCGCCTCGCCAGTTCGAGTACAAGACCGTGGACGGCAAGTCGGTGCGCCCCGTGGACGACGCGCCCACCAGCCTCTATGTCTTCAAGACCTCCGTGGAGCCGCACGTGGGTGAGGTGAGTTACTTCCGCGTGATGCAGGGTGTGGTTCGCCCGGGCGATGACCTGCAGAACATGGAGCGCGGCAGCAAAGAGCGTATATCCCAACTCTTCACGGTGGCAGGCAGTATGCGTACCCCCGTAGAGGAGGTGCACGCCGGCGACATCGCCGCTACGGTCAAACTGAAAGACACGCGCACGGGCAACACGCTCAACGCCAAGGATTGCGATTACCAATACGCACCTATCGTCTATCCGCAACCGCGCTACCGTCGGGCTATCCGTCCCGCTAACGAGGCGGACAACGAGAAACTCGCCGCACTGCTCACCCGCATGCACGAGGAAGACCCCACGTGGATTGTAGAGCAGTCGAAAGAACTCCGCCAGACCATCGTCTGGGGACAAGGTGAGTTCCACCTCCGCACGCTGAAATGGCGTTTGGAGAACAACGATAAGATGATGGTGGAGTTCGACGAGCCGAAGATTCCGTATCGTGAGACCATTACCAAAGCCGCTCGCGCCGACTATCGCCACAAGAAACAGTCCGGCGGTTCGGGTCAGTTCGGCGAGGTGCACCTCATCGTGGAGCCCTACGAGGAGGGCATGCCCGTGAAGGAATCCTACAAGTTCGGCAACCAAGAGTACAAGGTTTCCGTCAAAGACACGCAGGAAATCTCGCTCGAGTGGGGCGGTAAGTTGGTGCTCATCAACTCCATCGTGGGTGGTGCCATCGACGCACGCTTCATCCCCGCCATCCTGAAAGGTGTGATGGACCGCATGGAGCAAGGACCGCTCACAGGCTCCTACGCACGCGATGTGCGCGTCATCGTGTACGACGGCAAGATGCACCCCGTGGACTCCAACGAAATCTCCTTCCGTTTGGCAGGTCGCAATGCGTTTGCCGAGGCGTTCCGCAACGCTAACCCGAAGGTGCTGGAGCCTATCTACGATGTAGAGGTACTCGTGCCCACGGAAATTATGGGTGATGTGATGAGCGACATCAACGGTCGCCGCGGCATGGTGCTCGGCATGGAGAGCGAGAAGCAGTTCACACGCCTCAAAGCCCTCGTGCCCCTCAAGGAGTTGTCCAACTACTCCACCACGCTCTCGTCGCTCACCGGCGGCCGCGCTACCTTCACCATGGCGTTCAAGTCTTACGAACTCGTGCCCGCAGATGTTCAAGACCAACTCTTGAAGGCTTACGCAGCAGCACACGCTGACGAAGATTAACAGAGAATCGTAATTTACAAATTACGAAAAAGTACGATTTACGATTTATAAAGAGCATATGCTCTAAAAATCGTAAATCGTACTTTTTGATGGCAGTTTTTATGGTTATTTGTGTGGCAGATAGTTCGGTTTGATATTCTCCATCGCCCCCCACAGCGAGTCCCGCACATTCGGATTCAGCCGCTCCAAAGCAGTCAGCAGTTCCTTCACCTCCGCCCGTGAAGACGCTTTCTCAAAGGGGCATAGTTTGGTCTGACGGGGGTAGCCGCATAGTTCTGCATAGCGGCGCACATCCTTTTCTTCTATTAGGCACAGCGGGCGAATCACCTGCAGCGGCATCTTCTCCATCTGCAACAGCGGCGGCATCGTAGCAAAAGCACCTTGGTAGATCAGGTTCATCACGAGCGTCTCTACGATGTCGTCCTTATGGTGCCCCAGGGCTATCTTATTGCAGCCTATCTCTTGCGCGGTATCGAACAGCACCTTGCGCCGATACCAAGAGCAGAGGAAGCAGGGGTCTTTCGGTTTTCCGCTATTGCCATCCTGCGGCATCTCGCCAATCTCCGTATCTTTCACCAGCAGAGGTACCCCATACGCCTTGCAGAAATCCTCCAATGCGTGCGTATCGCTGCTATATGCACGCTCGCGCACACGCACATGCAGCGCCGTTACCCGAAAACGAGGCACATAAATCTGCGCCCGCTTGCCCAGCAACTCCACCAGCGCAAGACTGTCTTTTCCGCCGCTCAGACCAATCAGGATATGGTCGCCGTCGGTTATCAGTCCGTACTCCATGCAAGCCTTGTGAAAACGTTTCGTCAGCTTGGCTTGCAGTCGCTTTTGCTCTATTTGTTCAGCAGTAAGTTCCATCTTTGGATAAAGGATTAAGGACTACTATTTGGATAAATGATTAAGGACACAGGATGAAGGACTAAATAGTCTCAACTCTAAAAACTCATAGACGAAGGTAATAAGTCTTTTATCCTTCATCCTTTATCTCTCATCCTCAAAAATCGGCTGCAAAATTAGTAAAAAAAAGCCATATACCATAGGGTAAGTACAAGAAAATGCACTTTTTTTGCATTTTTTCTTCAAAAAATTTGGTCATATCAAAAAAAAGCAGTACCTTTGCACTCGCTTTCGGGAAGGAAGCACCCAAGTGATCTTTCACATAATGCGGCAATAGCTCAGTTGGTAGAGCACGACCTTGCCAAGGTCGGGGTCGCGAGTTCGAGTCTCGTTTGCCGCTCCAAGGAAGAGAGCAGGATTGTTTCCTGCTTTTTTTAGCAAAAAAAATCTTTGAAGTATTAACACGCAGTTCTGAGTTAGAGTTTGGGATATGGGGCGATGTGCTCACGATGAGAGAGCATGGGCACTCATAATTCTTAATTCTTAATTCATAATTGAAAAAGCCCAGATGGCGGAATTGGTAGACGCGCTCGTTTCAGGTGCGAGTGTTGAGAGACGTGCAGGTTCGAGTCCTGTTCTGGGCACCAAGATGATCTTTTATTTATTTAGATGAGTGTTGAAAGTTGAAGGTTGAGTGTGAAAGCATAAGCACTCATAATTCATAATTCATAATTCATAATTCAAAAGGCGCAGGTGGTGAAATTGGTATACACGCTACTTTGAGGGGGTAGTGGTCGCAAGATCGTGTGAGTTCGAGTCTCATCCTGCGCACAAGAAAAGCCGTTCAACAAATCGTTGAGCGGCTTTTTTCGTCTTTCTACAAACTTATATGTGGGAGCCGTGCATTTCAGCTCGGGTAATGCAGGCGGTCGGAGGTTAGGTGCTCCAACACTTCCAAGTAGCGCCGTGCTTCATAGCGCGCCATGGGGAGGTCGTGGAGCAGATAGTTACCGCAATCGCGTGCCGTTGTACCAGGCACTTCGCCCTCATAGTCTGCTACAAAAGCAAACGTCCGCTGCATCAGCGAGACAATGTCTTCGCTCTCCAAGTCGCCTCGGAGAAGCAAATAGTTGCCCGTAAGGCAACCCATAGGTCCCCAATAGATAACGCGATCTTTCCACTCCGCATCGTTGCGCAGGTAGGTGGCAGCCAGATGCTCTATCGTGTGCAACGCCCCCTGCCCCAGCGCGGGCTCACGATTGGGCGCTTTCATGCGGATATCAAACGTGGTAATGGTCTCACCACCCACGCTATCCCTCCGGCTCACATATATCCCGGGTAAAAGACGGGTATGGTCAATCTGAAAACTGGGTATCTTATCCATATTCTAATAAAATAACTAATTTGAGCGCAAAGGTACAAAAAATAATCTACTTGTACAAATCAAACGCACAAATAGGTCAAATTTTTATTGATTTCCCCGTCCGCGCGACCACCCATATACTCACCTCGTATAGGCAGTAGAGCGGCACGGTAACCAGCAGCAGCGTGAAGATATCCGCCGTGGGCGTGATGACCGCCGCCAAGATACACAGCACCACAAACGCATGCTTGCGGTATTGCGTCATCATAGGCTTGTCCACTATCCCCAACTTCGCCAAGAAATACGCCACTATCGGTATCTCAAACAATATGCCCATCAGCAGCGACAGCACCAGCAGCGTGGAGATGTACGACTTGAGCGCAATCTGATTGACCACCGCCTCCTGCACCTGATAGGTGCTCAGGAAGCGAAAAGCAAACGGGAAAATCACAAAGTAGTTGAGCAACACGCCCAGCGCGAACAGTACTACTCCGCAGAAAATCAGCAACATAGAGTAACGCTTCTCCTGCCGGTAGAGTGCCGGTGCGACAAACCCGTACAACTGAATCAGCAGATACGGAAAAGCCGCGATACAGCCCACGATGAGTGCCACTTGCAGGTGCACCATGAACTGCGAAGCCAACTCCGTGTTGATGAACTGCGCCTGAAAATCCCTCGGGCAGAGCGCCTGCCAGCCCGTCCTTTCTGCCACCTGACAAAGCCCCCGATAGAGCACAAAGTCCGCTTCCGACGGCGCGAACAGCACGGCAAACAGCGTATCCTTGAAGCAGAACGCTCCTATCGCACATACTGCCCACACCCCCAGACAGCGGAAAAGAACTTTTCGGAACACCTCCACATGCTCCCAAAAGGTCATCCGTTCCTCAGGCTTGTTCTCCATGCTGCTCCTCCGTAGGCTGCGAAGGGCGCTTCTCCTCCTGCTCCAGCGGTTTCTTAATCTCTTCCTCCATCTCGCTCATGCCTTGCTTGAACGACTTCACTCCTTTGCCCAAACCGCGCATCAGTTCGGGAATTTTCTTGCCACCAAACAGCAGCAACACTATCAGCACGATGAAGATTATCTCAGGTGCTCCTATCATAAGTAACATACTATCAGTAGTTTATGGGTAATGAATAATACAAATATCCGACCAGTATCCACACTGCGACCAAGCAAACAGCCACGCCTACGGCTGCCGCGCTGCCTATCTTGTTGAGCCTGCCGCCTTGCCGCCATAGCCACACAGCCAGCCACAGGCTCAAGCCGATTGAGATGAGGCTCAGCACTGCTAACAGAACAACCGCACTCATACCGGCGTAACGAGACTAATCTCGCAGGTCTCGAAGTTAATCTCCCAGTGCCCGTCTTGGCTGCCTTCCCAGTGGTATTTCTCTGCCATCGTGTCCCACCACTGCTGGAATTTGCTGCTGGTCTCGCCCATGTCGCGCACCAGTTTCTCATACAACTCGCTGTTGTCGGCGGTCAGTATCTTTGCCAACTCGCTCAGTCCGTTCTTGCGCTCGAAGAGTGCCTGAATGGCGTCTTTCTCTTCCACGCTTACTTTGCCTATAATTTTCTTCATAAAAAGTCACTACTGTCCACTAAAAATGGACTATTAAATATCAAAAGTTAAATAACAACGGTTCACTTGAATCGGAATGGTCTTTGTCATTTTGAAAATTAGTTTTGTCGAGTAAATCTCGTAAGTGCATTTTTGCAGTCAGAGACACACTCAAAATCTGCAAAACCTCATACGTGGTTAATGTCAGTTTCATGTCATGCTGCACTATTGCTACAAGACAAAAAGTGATGATAGCAACATAGACTTGTATCTTGACTGCATTGCGTGATGTGCCGTAAAAATGCTTTATCTTCAGATGCTGTTTGAGCCACTTGAAGAAGAGTTCTATCTGCCAACGATTGCGATACAACTCTGCTACCTCCAAGGCAGATAGGTCAAAGTTGTTGGTTAAGAAGATAAATTCTCGTTGGTTCTCTTCATCCCAATAACGGACGAGGCGTAACGTCTCCGGATAGTCTTCTTGCTGATTATGCCCTGCAAAGCGTATCACACTGTCTGACAATACATTATGTTGTAATTTTCGTTTCCAAGACACTCGCTTATATTTGACGTTTTTCTTGGCTCGCACAACAAAAGTAGCACCGATAGTGTGGATTGCATGTAGCCTTTTGAAGTCGTTGTAACCACGGTCAAAGATATAATACGAGCCTGCCTCATAGGGGATTGCATCCATCGCATTGACGTCATGTACTTTTGCCTCTGTAATGTAAGCGAAAGTAGGTACACCTGCCTCTACATCAAACAATGTATGCACCTTGATACCTCCTTTCTTCTTACGGAACTTTGCCCACTCAAAGAGCGACATACAGAGGTCTATGGTAGTACTGTCAAAAGCATAAACTTTGCCTTCCAAATCAAACATTTTGGTCGCTCGCTTACGTCTTGCTTCCGCTATCATATAGTAGGCAAAATCCTCAAAGATGCGGTAGTCTCGCCGCTCGTTTGCTTTGGCTAAATTGCTTCGAGATAGGTCCTTCCCGATGCCTAAATGGTATAATTTAGCGTAATGTGCTTGGAGCGCTATAACACAGTCGCGCAAACTGGAGCAACGACCTATCTGACCAAAAATCAACGTAAGTAACTGATTCCAACAGGAATAGCTCTTTACATAGCGGTCTCCGTTGTACTTGGCTACGATACGACTGAACTTACTCCGATTAAGGAACTCGGTGATTTGTGTAAACACGTATTTGTCTTGATTCATAAGCAGTTAACATTTTGACTGCAAATTTACTAATTCAAATCCGTTCGCACAAAATTCGCTCGTAACTAACTAATTTTCAATAACTCAAAGAACAATTTCAAAAGTTTTAGTGGACACTAGTGATAAAAAGTATTTATTGATATGTTAGTTTGTTTTACCACTCTTCCTTCACCTCAAACGGGTCGAGGTAATCTACCTCTTTTATCGTCCGCTCAAAGACAAAGCCTGCGTCCGTCAGCGCTTGCTGCAACTCCCGCGCGGCGTTGCGCTCGAGGTGCGCCAACAGGCATTGCTGGCGCGAAGGCGTGTTGTTATCCCAGGTCAGCCGTTGGTTGAGCCAGATACAGCGGTGGCAATGGTATGCGTCGCATATCCGGCACAGCGGCGCATGGTCTAGTTGCAGCAACTGCTTGTTAGGTATCGCGATGCCGCTCTCCAAGTCGCCCACCGACCGCGAGGCGTCGCCCGTCTTGTGGTTCAGGCAGTTGCTCACGCCCGTCTGCTCATCGTAGTAGAACGCAGGACAGAGGTAGAACTTGCCGTTGGGTGCCAGCGTGATGTTGCTCACACCCGCGCCGCAGTTGTGCAGCTCGGTCAACTGCAAGCGGTCGGTCAGGATATTCACTTGCGGCGCCTTGCCCGCTTTGTATTGATTAGCAAGTACTTCCGTCAGTGTCCTCAGCGCACTCCGATAGGCGGGTATCCGCTCGTCGGTAAACGCCTCTACGTCCGTCAGACAGATGTTCAGCCGCTTCACGGACGGCAGCAACGCGGCGACCTCGTATTGCTTTGCCACCAACTCCTCGACCCGCAGCCGTAGCACCACCGTCTCGCTCTCGGGCAAGCGCGCAGGCACACCGTCCGCCACCGCGATGTCCCGCCCTATCTTCACATGGTCAATACGCTCTATCGCCTCCTCATACTCCGCAGGCAGCGCGTAGTCAGGATAGACAAACTGTATCATCAGGTTGTGCTTCATGCCGAACAGGATACCCGCTTTCAGTACCTCAAGCGGCATTAACCGCCTCTCCCTCAGCGGGTTATGAGCATGGCAATACGCCACACTCGTATCGTCTAATAAGATAACAAGATATTGCAAATAAGGTTTCATCGTTTAGCAGGTTTTATCGTTAGACATGGTGTGCTTGCTTTCAAACTCCTCTCGCTTGCCTTCCATCTCCAACTTACGATAGAGTTTGTTCCAGTAGTAGTTGTTCGCCCGCACGCGTGCTTTGTGCATGAGGCATATCGCCGTGGCGCGTTGGAAGACCGTGTGGGTAGCCGCCGCGTCGTAGTTCTCACCCTGACACCACGCGCAACCCTCTGCCACCTCACACTCCACGCACTCGGGCTGCGACTGCGTGCAGCGGTCGAGCGTCAGGAACGGACGCAGTTTGTTGTTGTCGATACCGTCGCGGATATTGCCGATAATCCACGCCTCTTTGTCGCGCAACGAGTACTGCGCAAAGCGCGTGCAGGGGTAGAAATTGCCCGCAGCGTCTATCGACAGCATCTTGCCTGCCCCGCACCAGTTCTGGTTCTGCAAGGTGCAGTCTAACGGCTTGCCCATGTTCTCCGAGAAGAACGAGCAGGCGTAGTCCTCGTACAACCCGCGGTCGATAATCGCGTCTGCCAACTGCATCAGTTGCTCCTCGAACCGCGCGTCATCACCAGCCTGCCATACGTCCTCGAACACACAGTTGATATTCACTTGATGAATCCCCAAGTCGTACAGGTGTAGCACCGACTCGCAGATATAGGGGATGTCCGCCGACGAGATAGTTACTTTCGTGCCCTCAAACGGGAACTGTTCCTGCCATAGCGGGATGTTCTTCACCACATCGTCATACGACCCTTTCTCCGAGTGCTTATACACGCGATTGAGGTCATGCTTGCGCCGTGTACCGTCAATAGTGATACCGATACTCAGGTGCGACTTGTTCTTCTCAATGAACCGTTGCACCTTCTCCGTGTGGTAGTTGATACCGTTGGTAGAGAATGAGAAACGGTAGGAGTTGAACCAATGGTGATTACGGCGAAAGAGTTCGGTCTTGATATAGTCGCATATTTGGTCTATCAGGTCTATCTCCAAGAACGGCTCCCCGCCGATAAAGTCCCAAATAACGGACTCGTAGGCGAAGTTCGGGTCGTTCTCACGGTCAAGCACATAGTCGATAGCCGCCTTTGCCACCTCCCACGACATCCGCTCCTTCTCATTCTTCCCTACCAAATAGCAGTACTTACACGCCAACTGGCAATCCTTCGTTACAATAAAAGTGATGTTCTTGGCAGTACCGGACTGCCAAGAACCTGAATTTGATTTAATCATGGTGTTCTTCAAGAATGTGCCTTCTCAATTAAAGATTATGCATAGGCAGACGTAGCACAACCACCTGAACATGTACCATGGCAGGTATTGCGGCAACCATTATAACATCCTGTTTCACAAGTTCCTTTACAATCACCCTTACAAGTTATATCACATGTTCCCGAACAGGTTATTTGACAACTATTCGCACACATGCCTACACAATCTGTTGCCGCCTCGGATTTAACAAAGGGCACACTTGCCATAATGGCAGCACCAACTACAGGCAAAGCCGCCTTGGCTGCCTGTTTGAAGAACTCACGGCGAGATTGGAGTTCCTCGTTTTTCTTTGAATTTGACATAAAACTTAAGTTTTATTTGCATAGGAACTCCGGCTATGCGGGTAAAAATGATAGGGAATTAGGTGCGTCCGTACAAGGGACAACACGAGAGACATAGGTACAAAAAAAGCGTGGGAGTTCTCTTGATGTCGTTCCCACTCTTGAGGCTCTCGCATTGCCCGTTATATTAAGAACGACAACGCGAAGCCCACGCCGATATAAATAACCACAAGTACAGATATTGTGTAATATATGCACTTTCAACCACCTATACAGGCATATAATCTACCCAAGGTAAGAATACGGAAATTTACACCACGAGGACATCCATCGTTGCGTATGTTCTGAATATAACGTCATTGAACTTGCGAGATTCAAGAGTCAGAACAGCGCTTCAACAAACGCCTTTTTCAACATGTCTGCTTGCCCACCGAGTTTATACCTGCAAATGTATTCAAATACTATTTAAGCATTGTTTTAACAGTATTCAAATATATCCGCGGATATTGATTTGTTCGCAGCGGAGCGTACAACTGCCCACCACTCGCAGACCCCCATCGTGGGTTTCGCGCTGCAAAGGTACAAACTTTTTTTGAATTGCACAAAAAAATGTAGAAAAAAGAACAAAAAAAGAAGAGATTGTCCAAAAGACAATCTCTTCTGAAAGAAATGAACTGCTTAAGTTACTCTTCGTTCAGGGTAACACGACGGAAGTCGGTTACTTGCACATTGTTCTTCTTCAGCACGTCCTTTACCAACTCCTTGGTCTCGCTCATGATGTATGCTTGCTCTACCAAAGTGTTCTCTTTCAAGAACTTGCCGAGACGACCTTGCGCAATCATCTCCACTTTCTTCATGTTGATTTGCTGCTCTGCCTCTGCGGGTACGTTAGCGCGAATCTCGCGAGCCTGTGCAGCCTGCTCCTCGGTGAGCCAACCCTTAGCAGTGTTCGAGTCGATATGCTCGTCGCTGTCTGCGTGCGCAGGGTTGATACCTGCCTTGCGCAATGCGTTCTCAACGGCTTTGTTGACCTCGTCTTGCTTGGTCTTCTCCACTGCCACTGCCAACTCTTTGTCCTTCACCTCTTGCGCTACATGGTCAGCATCCAGCGCGATGGGCGACATAGCAGCCACCTGCATCGAGATACCGTGAACGGTCTCTTGGTCAGCGTCTGCGTTGGCTACTGCCACCAGCGACGACAACTTGTTGCCAAGGTGGTTGTAAGCATCTACCTTCGGAGCACTCAGGAAAGCATAGTCGCTCAACTCCATCTTCTCACCGGTTACACCCGAACGCTCGGTTACCAACTCAGCCACCGTCAGGTCGCCTACCTTGATTGCCTTCAATGCCTCCAAGTCAGCAGGCTTGTGGTTCATCGCTACGTCGAGAATCAGTTTCACCAATCCTACGAAGTCAGCGTTCTTTGCCACGAAGTCGGTCTCGCACTTCACGGCTACGATAGCACCAAACCCGTTCTCTGCCTTTGCCAATACGCAACCCTCCGAAGCCTCGCGGTCGCTACGCTTGGCAGCGATAGCCTGACCGCGCTTGCGGAGCAGGTCCTTGGCTACCTCGAAGTCGCCGTTAGCCTCTTCCAGAGCCTTCTTGACGTCCATCATACCTGCGCCGGTGATGTCGCGCAGTTTCTTAATATCTGCTAATGAAACAGCCATATTCTATTCTCCAATTTTCTATGTTTAACCAATTACTCTGCGGCGGGAGCCTCTGCTGCCGGTGCTTCCTCTGCGGGAGCTGCCTCTACGGGTGCCTCAGCAGGCTTCTCTGCCTTGTCGGCAGCGGCTTTGCGAACGCGCTGGCGACGCTCCTTGGGAGCAGGTGCCTCGGTGTTGGCCTGTGCCTGTGCTGCTTCCTCATCGGCTTTCTCTACCTTGCGCTCCTCCAAGCCCTCGCGGATAGCACCGCATACGGCGCTCAGAATCACGTCAATAGAGTTCGTTGCATCATCGTTTGCAGGGATAACGAAGTCAATGTTGTTCGGGTTCGAGTTGGTATCTACAATGCCGAATACGGGAATACCCAGACGGTTAGCCTCTGCCACAGCAATGTGCTCTTTCATCACGTCCACTACGAACACGGCGCTCGGCAGACGGGTCATGTCAGCGATAGAGCCGAGGTTCTTCTCCAACTTCTCGCGTTGACGGGTGATTTGCAGTTTCTCGCGCTTCGAGATGTTATCAAAAGTGCCGTCGGTGGTCATCTTGTCAATGGTCGCCATCTTCTTCACAGCCTTGCGAATCGTGGGGAAGTTGGTCAACATACCACCTGCCCAACGCTCCGTGATGTAAGGCATGCTCACCTCTTGTGCGTGAGCGGCAACCACGTCTTGTGCTTGTTTCTTCGTTCCTACGAACAGCACCTTGCGACCGGACTTAGCCAAGTTTTTCAGTGCCTCTGCTGCCTCGTCAATCTTAACAGCAGTCTTGTTCAGGTCAATGATGTGGATACCGTTGCGCTCCATATATATATAAGGAGCCATGGCAGGATTCCATTTGCGTTTCAGGTGCCCGAAGTGGCAACCTGCTTCGAGAAGTTGGTCAAAATTCGTTCTCATTTCTGTAAGTTTTTAATGTTTTGTTTTATTTGTTTTCTCTCCGTGCTTCCGCGCCAGCCATACATCAAAGAAACCGCTACTTTCCATAGAATTTTTAGTTTTTCTATACCACCGTAGCCTCCCTCTGACAAGCGAGAACTGCTTTTAGGCAACGCAAAAGAATCGTGCAGTAGGTCCCGAGAGACATCTGCACGATTTGGAGTTGTTCGTATTAACGCTTGCTGAACTGGAAGTGCTTGCGGGCTTTGGGTTGACCCGGTTTCTTACGCTCTACCTCACGAGCATCACGAGTCATAAAGCCTTCTGCCTTCAATGCAGCCTTGTCCTCGGGGTTGATTTTCACCAGCGCACGAGCGATTGCCAAACGCAATGCCTCTGCCTGACCTTTGAAACCACCGCCATCGAGGTTCACCTTGATATCGTACTTCTCGGCTACCTCCAACTTGTTCAGCGGTTGCAGCACGATGTAACGAAGAATAGAAGAAGGGAAATAGGTTTCGATATCACGACCGTTAATCGTTATCTTACCTGCACCTTCACTAACGTAAACGCGAGCTACTGCCGATTTACGACGACCTAATGCATTAATTACTTCCATTGCTTCTATTATTTAAGGGTGTTGATATCAATTGTTTTGGGTTGTTGAGCCTGCATGTTGTGCTCCGGACCTGCGAACACGTGCAGGTTGGTGATTTGGCGAGCGCCGAGGCGATTCTTCGGAAGCATACCTTTTACCACTTTGATAATCAAGCGGTCTGCACCTTTCGCCATCAACTGTGCAGGAGTCATCTCACGCTGACCGCCCGGGAAACCCGTATAGCGAACATACACGCGGTCGTTCCACTTGTTGCCGGTCAACTGCACCTTGTCGGCGTTGATGATGATTACGTTGTCGCCGCAATCTACGTTCGGAGTGTACGAAGGTTTGTACTTACCGCGCAGCAGTTTTGCCACCTTCGAGCACATACGACCAAGAATCTGGTCCTGAGCATCGATAACAACCCACTCTTTCTGAGCGGTCGCTTTGTTTACCGACACTGTCTTGTAACTTAAAGTATCCATTAATTTGTTGTTTGTTAGACCAAGCCGACAGACCTTTTTACGCACTCTTAATTCTTAATTCATAATTCTTAATTAGAATCCGTGCAACTGCCCAACTTGGCGTTAATAAATTTAGTTATCTTTTGGGCGTAAACCCGAAAAAGCGTGCAAAGGTACTACTTTTTTTCTGAATACGCAAGAGTCTCGCGCACTTTTTTGCATTTTTCTTGCATTTTCCGGCATTTCTTGCTGTTTTGTGGAGTCAAGGGCTTGATTTTCCATGCCCAATGGTCCCAAGAGAGGCACGCTGTCCGGCGCTATGCTGTCCTGATCCGAGCCCATGAGATACCGTACCCGCAACCCGTGCACGAACTGCCATTTCGTCTCCTCCATCTGCCGCTCTGCCGCCTCTATCTCCTCTTTGGAAGGACCTGCAAACGAAGTCTCCAAGCGCCTTGTCTGCTCCTCGTGCGCCAGTTCCCATGCCGTCCGCTCGGCCTCCAAGTCCGCCACCACCTTCGGGTAAATCTTGTCAAAACGCTGCGGATGGTCGGTGTACCACACCAGCGACGAGTCAAATTGTGCCTGCGTAAGTCCGTGTTTTTCAAGCACTTGCTGGTAGTATTTCGCCAGCGCCTCATCATGCCCGTAGTTGTAGCCTGCCACTTGCAAGATGGCATCCGCGCGGTGCAAATCATGCAACACGCTGCGCATCTCCCGTGAAGACAACACCCCGCGTGGGCGGCAGCCTGCCAAGCATACCACGCCCAGCAAAAAGGCAAACCATATGAACCTACTCTTTCTCACTTTTCTTCGGTCGCCACTCCAATCCGTTCAGCGAATCATTCAAGTCGCGATGGTAGAATATCAGCAGCACCGCTACCGCGCAGGTGATGAACGAGTCCGCTAAGTTAAACACGGGGCGGAAGAAAAGCACCTCGCCTGCCGAGTTGTGAATCAGCGGGAAGTAGAACATATCCACCACTTTGCCGTAGAACCAACCTGCATACCCCCAAATCTTGCCGTAGAACACGCAGTCAATGATGTTCCCCAGCGCACCGGCTATCACGCACGCGAGGCAAACCAGATACCCCGTCCGCACAGGTATCCCCACCTGCTGCCGCTTAATCAGCACATGCACAAACCAGCCTATCAGCCCCACCACCACAATGCGGAAGAGCGTCAACGCCAACTTTGAGAACCACTCAATGCCAAACGCCATGCCGTTGTTCTCCACAAAGCACAGCCAAAACCAAGTGGTTATCGGTCGCGCCTCGCCCAACATGAAATGTGTCTTGACATACACTTTCAGCAACTGGTCAAGCACCACCGCCACAACCACAATCGCACTCACTAATATCCGCTGTTTCGTCTCCCCCCTCATAATTCTTAATTCTTAATTCTTAATTAACTTCCGTATCTCCTCCACCTTATCCAACTTCTCCCACGTAAACAACTCCACTTCGCGGCTGAATGGCTGCCCGTTCTCGTCCACGAAAGTCTTGGTAATCAACTCATTCGTGCGTCCCATATGCCCATACCGAGCCGTCTCCTCGTATATCGGTTGTTTCAGTTTCAGGTCGCGCACTATCGCCGCAGGACGCAAGTCAAACAGTTGCTCAATCATCTTCACGATATCCCCGTCCGTCAGCCCGTGTTGCGCCGTCCCGAAGGTATTCACAAACAGGCTCACGGGCTGCGCCACGCCTATCGCATACGACACCTGCACCAGCATCTCGCGCGCCACACCGGCTGCCACCATGTTCTTCGCTATCCATCGCGCCGCGTAGGCCGCCGACCTGTCCACTTTCGACGGGTCCTTTCCCGAGAAAGCACCGCCGCCGTGAGCGCCTCTGCCGCCGTAGGTATCTACGATTATCTTGCGTCCCGTCAAGCCCGTATCCCCGTGAGGACCGCCTATCACGAACATCCCAGTCGGGTTCACCAACAACTTATAATCACCTGCCAGCAACGCAGCATACCGTGCGTCGCGCGTTGCCACGCGCGGCAGCAGCACACGCCGCACATCCTCGCGTATCTGCTCTTGGCTCACCTCGGGGTCATGCTGCGTCGATACCACTATCGTGTCTATCCGCAGCGGCTCTCCCTGCTCAGTGTACTCGATGGTTACTTGGCTCTTCGCATCGGGACGCAGGTAGGTCATCTCCTTGCCTTCCTTGCGTATACGCGCGAGTGTATAGACTAAGGTGTGCGCCAAGTCTAATGTCAGCGGCATGTAGTTCTCCGTCTCTGCCGTTGCATAGCCGAACATCATCCCTTGGTCGCCCGCACCCTGCTCACCGATATTCTCCGTGCCTTGCCCGTCCACGCCGCGCGCGATGTCCGCGCTCTGCTCATGCAGCGCCGTGAAGATACCGCAACTCTCAGCCTCGAACTTATACGCCGCTTTCGTGTATCCGATATGCGCTATCGTCTCACGCGCCACACGCTGCACATCCACATATTTCTCACTCGTAACCTCACCGGCAACAACCACCTGACCGGTCGTTACCATCGTCTCGCACGCCACATGCGCATCGGCGTCTTGCGCCAAGAAATTGTCAAGAATAGCATCGCTGATTTGGTCTGCCACTTTGTCGGGGTGTCCTTCCGACACCGACTCACTTGTAAATAAGTAGTTCATCTGTTTTGTTTAGGGATAAAAAAGCCTCAAGCCGACTGTTTTCGCTTGAGGCACAAGGTTTTAGCATTGTTTTATAGAGGTCGCAAGCAGTCAAATTTATCCTCTGATTCTAAAATCGTTTGCAAAGGTACGGCTTTTTTCTGACATACGCAAATCTTTTCTGCTTTTTTCGTATATGCGCTAACCTTTTCTGCTTTTTTACAAAAACCCATCAGCCATTTTCGCAAAAATTGGTTTATACTATCTCCGATTACTTTGATTACTCTATAAAAAGGCAAGAGACTGTCTAACCTAACTTATTAGACAGCCTCTCTTTTCTATGGTTGATATTATCTCAACTCTTTTCTTATTCCACTACCGTTCCCAGTGCGTTGTACTTCACGCCGTTGCGAACGATAATCATCTGTCCGTTCTCCATCACTTTCTTTGCTTTCGGAGCTACCATAGCGTCTTGAATACCTTGCCCATCAGATACAAACTCAATAGCGTAGATGAACATTCCGCCATTGCCGCTCTCACCTTCAGGCACTTTGCCAAACTGAATATCTATCTCGCCTTCGGCTACTTTCTCCGAAGTAAATATCGGGAATATCTTTACATCTCCATCCGAAACTGCCTCAGTGTCCGTAAATGCGTGGTTCAGCACCTCAACGCCATCTTGAATCAATACAATAGCGCGAGTTGCGGCTGAAGAACCGGTGCGAGCATAAACCTTGACCACACCGGCACTGGGTACATACAATGTCATACCCAACTCTTGACCTTCAGTAACGGAAGACATACCGCCGGTTTTCAAACGATGGGTACTTTGCCACATGTCTGCCGTCGAGGTGCCAAACTTTGTCTTGTTTCCATCAACAGACATTTTTCCTCCGCGATTATCAATAATCAACTCTACATCGCCATTGCTAATTGTCTTGCTCGTACCGAAAGCTTCTGCAGCAATAACTTCCGTAAACTCAATGCGCTGTGCACTAACCGTTACCGCAGCCAACATGGCGGCTGCCAAAAAGAAAATCTTTCTCATAAGTGTAAATGTATTTAGTTTATTGTATTTGTTCTATTTCCATGTTTGTTGGAGCCTGTGCAGGATTATTCCTCCGCCAGCAGGTCTTTGCCGTTGTAGAGGATGTTTTTGCATCGCTCCGTCTCGTTTTCATTTCTTGCGCGGATAGTGCACCCCTTGAAAGTCAGGTTCTCTGCGAACTTCAGCACCAACCCGTTCTTTGCGTTCAATATCGTAACATCCTCAAACAGCAGGTCATGCACAGGCATACCCTTCAAGCCCGTGATCTCCACCGCCGTCTTCGCACCCACGCAGGTGATATTCTTGAAGGTGAAGTGACCCCAATCGGGGAAGAATGCCTCTTTGTTGTCTTTGTCGGTTGCGCTCACACCCGCACCTCTATCGGCATAGCCGCTCTCGAAATAGATTGCCGCGTCTTTGATGTTCCTCATCACGATGTCGCTGCAATAGATATCCTCGCACCAACCTCCGCGCCCGGGTGCCGACTTCATACGAAGACCTATATCCGTGCCGTCAAACATACAGTTGCGCACCACCAATCGTTGCATACCGCCCGAGAACTCTGAACCAATCACGAAGCCGCCATGCGCATGATACACTGTATCGTTCATAATCAAGAAGTCTCGCTGCGGACCGGCTTCCACTCCTTTCTGCCCCACGCCGCCTTTCATGCAGATACCGTCATCACCACAGGCGATATTGCAGTTCACGATCAGTGCCACTTGCACATTGCCCGGGTCCATCGCATCGCCGTTCTGCGCCCAATGCGGGCAACGGATATTCACGCCATCGATAATCAGGTTCTGCACGCGAGTAGGCACGAGGTGGAACTTCGGCGAGTTGAGCAACCGCACACCCTCTATCAGCACATTCTTCGAGTCGGTGATGTTCACCAAGTGCGGACGCATCTTCTCTTGCGTAATAGGGTCGGACGCTATATTCGGCACCCCTAACTCCTTGTTAAGATTGAACGGATACCAGATATTCTTCGTCTTGCCGTTGGGTTTTACCACGCCGCCCATCGTCAACAACTCGTTCCATTGCTCTTCATCCACTTTCTCCGACTTCACAGGACGCCAGTAGATACCCTGCCCATCCAGCGTGCCTTGCCCCGTAATCGCAATGTTCTCGCACTTGCTTGCACGCAGCAGCGCATAACATTTCTTGCTCCCATCGCGCAGCGTGTCAGAGGGTTGCACATAGAGTTCACGGTTGGGCGAGAAACGCACCACTGCCCCTGCATTTAGGTGCAGGTCAATGTTGCTGCGCAACTGAATAGGACCCGTCAGCCAAATGCCCTCGGGCACTATCAGATGCCCACCGCCCTGCTTCCGCAAGTGCTTAATAGCATTCGCAAACGCCTCTGTGCACATTGTCTCCCCATCGCCTACACCCCCGAAATCTGTCAATACGACGGTATAATCAGGAATCACTACAGCCTGCACCTGCTCCATCTCAAAAGGCAGATTGGTATAGTACTGCGCATAATCCGATGCCGCAGATAGACTAACCATAAAAGAAAGCATCAAGACGGCCAACGCCCAAATCCGAAAGTTTTTCATCTTAGTTTCAATATAAGTGTTCCACAATGTCATTTAGATAAACCTCCAAGTTGCTATACCCACTCACTAAGGTCTCTATCTTCCCGTCTGCATTGGACTTTGGGTTCAGTCCGTGCGCCTCTTCCCATGCGTCGGGAATACCATCTCGGTCAGTATCTTTTTGCGGTTCTTCTGTCCGTAGCATAGGCCACCCTCCGGCATCCTTCTGCGTGTCAATCAGTCCGCCCGTAGAGCCGTTAGACCCAATGCAAGTAGCCGTTCCCTGGCGCACTTCCTCGGCAATGCGCATGTCTATCGCATCGCGGTGGAAAGAGCACCCAGCCTTTGTTAATACGGTCTCTAAGGCTTGCTCGGCGCTCTCCTCTGCGGTCAGCATGGTCAGCCCTTCCGTCCAACGGGCAAGGGCTTTCACCGCGTCAGTCTGCACAGTGCTACCCTGCCAGTTGTCAGCCGTTACCTGCTCCGACCCATACATATAGTTCCCTTGCAGATAGAATTTCGCGGGCACCACCGTACCGTATGGCGAGCAGTTGCTGCACCCCACCGTCGGGTCAAGCAGGCGTTCTGTCTTTGAGGTAGCAGGACCGGGCTTGTAGTAGTTGTTCACCATGTTGATTTGCCGTGCCTGCTTCACGCCCTCACCGCCGTAGGTGGAGTTGCCGCCCCAGTTGTACACCACGTTGTTCACATAATCAATCGGTCCGAAGCAAGTCGAATCGACATAGTAGTGGTCGAACCTCGGGTTGCGCGAGTCGTGGTGCGCCAAGAGGTTGTGGTGGAAGGTGGCATTGGTGCCACCCCATATCCCGCCGTAGCCGTGCCTGCCCTTGCCGTGCACGGAGTTGCGCAGCGACTCTGTGATGAAGCAGTATTGCAGCGTGAAGTCCGTATTGCCGTAGCACGACACACACTCATCCGTGCTCCACGAAAACGAGCAGTGGTCTATCACCACCTTCTGTGCATCATACACCGACAAGGCATCACCTTCCACTTTCGCCTCGTCGCCCATGCGGAAACGCAAGAAGCGGATAATCACATTGCTTGCCCCCTTCACGCACACGGGATAGCCGGCAATACAAATCCCCTCCCCGGGTGCTGACTGCCCTGCAATCGTCAGGTTGCCGTTGCGGATATCCAACTCTTTTCGCAAGTGTATCGTGCCTGAGACCGTAAAGAGTATGGTGCGTGCTCCGCCGGCTTCTACTGCGGCACGAAGCGTACCGGACTCGGGTTTGTTATCCTCAGGGTTGATAGCATCTTCCAAAGTGGAGACAACGTACACCGTGCCGCCCTTGCCGCCAGTAGTGCCCTTGCCGCCGCCCTGTATCCATTGGCATGCTTCTGACAACTCGCTGTCGGTATGCGGTTCGTTCACTTCCGTCCCGCCGATGCCACAAGCCGTCAGCAATGCCAACAAAGCAGATACTATACCCATTCTAAAAACTTTCATCTTGCCATGCATCAATAACCGTAGTTGTTCCAAAGTGTACCGTTAGAGGTTGCCACTACATCCTTAAAGATAGGCCAATACTGACGGCTCTCCAATTGTTCCTCCGAAGTATAGAGGGGATATTGGGTCGCTCCCAATACATATCCTTTGGAATCGCTGTTGAAGATATCCTTTGCTTGCCAACCATTTTCCTTTGTGGCATATACCGGACGCGTAGTCTCACCCACTGCCAACCCATACACACTATCCATCTTCCAACCACCTTCAGGACCGAGTGTAGCATCAAAGGTATATTTGTAGAAAATCGTATCGCCGATATTCATATTGTGGCGTGTGCCATCTACTGCCAATTGGCGAATGTATTTCTCAGCCTCTACCATCTTTTCCTTCAAGCAACCCCAACGCATCAGGTCGTACTTGCGCACATACTCGCCGCACAACTCAAATGCGCGCTCTTGCATAATCGTCTCCATATCCAATGAAGCCTTCGGCTCTACGCCCGCACGCGTGCGTACTTTGTTGAATTGTGCCAGCGGGTCAAGTCCGGTATTGTTGGCAGGAACATCGCCCCCTACACCGCCAATAGCCGCCTCTGCAAACATCAACAATACATCTGCATAACGCAACACAGGGAAATCCACGCCGTCATCTGTACCCGTGTGTGTACGCCCATCTGCCATCCATTCAAAGCGATACTTGCCCAAATAGAAATTGTTGGCTTGCGTATGTTTCTGATATAAACGGTTATCATTAGGAGCAACCCCAGGAAAGATAGCCATACGCGTAGAATCATCGCTACTCTCGCCGCTACCGTTATCATACATCCATTGTCCCAAGAAATAGGTTACCTCGCGGCGTTTGTCGTTCTTGTCAAATGCATAAACCAACTTCGGGGACACACAAACATTGCCTCCTGATGAACCACCCGCATAACCACGCAACACCTGCTTCTTTTTTGATGCTTCCATAAAGTCCGTTGAAATCTTCGGTGAGTTGTAGTTCAGTATTTGTCCGCGAGCTCCATCGGCAAAAGGCATCACCCAAATATGTTCCATCTCCTTATACGAAGTATTGTCCGAGCATATTTGTTGGAAAGGTTTAGCAAATTCATCCGCTAATTTGTAGTCCTCATTCTTAATAATCTCCGCACAGGCTTCCAAAGCCTCTTGATACACTTGTTTGCGTAGTTCTGCATCCTCAATGTTGAATCGTACGGAATAACCGTTGGGGTCTTCCAGCGTGGTCGGACGCACTGCCTTGCCCGCGTACATCAAGTCCGCACGTGCCAAGAGAGCCAATGCTGCCGCCTTGTTGGCACGACTTACTTTGTCGTTGGCTTTACCTGGGCACTCAGGTGACCAAGGCATATATTCAGCCGCTTTCAGCAAATCAATACGCAGTTGCTCAAAAATAACGTTGCGGTCAGTCTTGGGGGTATTTACACCCTCGTCATCGCTTGCCAAAGAAGTGAAGCGTGCAGGCACATCGCCCCACATCTTCACTTGCTCAAGGTACGCGAACGAGCGCAAGAAATACGCCTCGCCCAAGAAGTAACGCATCTGCTCATTGTTAGCAGGGTCGCCATATTCTTCAATTCCCTCAATGATATTGTTGCAGCGCTCCACCATCGAGTTGAGATAATACCAAATGGACTTTTTGCCGTTGGCGACTTTCCCGTTGGCGGTTGTTATACTATACAACACTACCTGCTGGTTCTGTACATCCGAACTGGTAGAGAATGTTGACCACTCTATATCCGTATTCAGACCGGCGAAGCCACAACCAATACGGTTACGATATGAGTCATTCTCTCCCAATAACTCATACACGCCATAGATTGCCATCTTCGTGCGCTCTTCGTTAGAGAAAACGGCTTTCTTATCCAATGTAGAGGGAGAGTTGGTATCAAAGAAATCGGAGCAACCAACAAATGCCATTGCTACCAATCCCATTCCAATATATTTTGTTGCTTTCATAATACTATTGCTGTTTTTAAGAGGTTACTTTTTACTCAAACGATAAGTTAAGACCGAAGTTGAAAGTGCGGCTCTTGGGGAATGGTGCAAAGTCCATACCTGTTGCCAACGGATTCAGTTTAGAGCGGGTATCCACCTCAGGGTCTGCGCCCGAGTATTTGGTAGCGCAGAAGAGGTTGCTTGCCGAGAAGAAGATACGGCATTTCGAAATATGCGCTTTCTTTATCCACTTTTGCGAGAGGCTATAGCCTACAGTGAGCGAACTGAGACGCAAGTAACTACCGTCCTCTACAAACTTATCGGTCAGCACAGTATTGGTTACTGTCGGGTTGGCTACCGTTGCATCGGCATTTATAGCATCCAATGCCGCAGCCATTGCCGAATACTCATCACCGCTTATCACATTGCTCTTATAAGTGTAGCCGTCACTGGGGATGAAGTTACCATTCATATCAAACATAGAATAGCGTTGTCCATATCCATTGCTTGCGAGCAAGTTGCGGTGGTCGGTTGACGAACATACCATGGTGTAGTCAAGTGCCGTCATGTTTACCACATCATTGCCGATAGAGTAGGTGAAGTTGGCTGCCAAGTCCATTTTACCCCATTTGTCGCCACCGATATGGAAACCTACATTGAAACCGCCGTTCACTACAGGCATCGTATTGCCAATCTTCACCATATCGTTCGCATCAATCACGCCGTCATCCTTGGTGTCAACAATCTTCACCATACCTGGATATGCCTCACCAAGAGGGGTGCTTATTTTATTTCCATTCTCATCGTACCAGCCATACTTCGTGGGAGTGCCTGACTTGTTGAACGAAGCAAAATCACTGGCTGTGTACCATCCGTCTGTCTTATAACCCCACACATCACCAATCATCGACCCGGGGGTCAGTTTGTACTCGTACGCCTGCGAGTAGTACGACGAGAAGCACTGTCCGCTTACCAAATACTCATCCATACCGCCCAAGTCCACTACGGTGTTGTGGTTGTAGGAGATATTGGCATCTACCGTCAAACCGTAACTCAAATTCTTAGACTTGTGGTCAAGTATCACGCCGCGGATAGAGAACTCCACACCCTTGTTATCCGTCGAACCGATGTTACGGAACTGATAGTCATATCCTCCTGCCGCCAAACTATACCGCAGAATCAAGTCATTTGTCGTATTCCAATAGAGGTCTAACGCACCAGACAAACGCTCGTTAAAGAAACCATAGTCAATACCAAAGTCGCGTGTTACAGTAGTCTCCCACTTTAGATTGCTGTTGGCTGCTATCTTACTGCTACCGCCATCCGTCAAGATATTGCCCATACCTTGCATGTATACATTCTGCGAGGCACGATAGTCGAAATAGAGATAGCCCAAATCCACATTGTTATTACCCACCGTACCATATGATAAACGGAATTTGAAATTGGACATCACATCTTGTGCCGGCTCCATCCAACTCTCGTCTATCATACGCCATGCAATAGCCACCGATGGGAAATAGCCCCACTGATTGCCCTTAGCAAACTTTGTGGAAGCATCCGCACGGAATGTACCGGTGATATAGTAGCGCCCCATATAGTTGTAGTTCGCACGCGCAAAGAAAGACAAGATATTATCCGTCGGATTCACATAGTTGTTTATAGAGGAAGTCTTTGCGAGACCCAACATATTCACGCACTCCTCACCGCTCATAGTGGGGTCGAAGCCGTAACCGTATGTCGTGCGAAGGAAACCGTTGTTGATAGTCTGCTCTTCACCAATCAACAGAGAGAAGTCGTGGGCATTATCTACAAACTTCTGTGCATACTCAAACGTGTTCGTCTCTTTCAATCGCGAACTGTATTGGTTGGTGCTCATGATATGCCCTAATCCTTGTGACCCGGCAAAGGCGTTACCATCTCCATTGCGAGCAAACGAGGTGGTCGCACCATAGTAACGGTCTTGCAGAACATTACGACTCTCATATCCCAATTCTGCACGCAACTTGAAGTGTTTCAGAAACTTATACTCCACATAACCACCCAGCGTCAACTTGTTATCTGTCTTCTTTTTCCAGTTATCGTCTATCGCAATAATCGGGTTGTACAAGTTACCCATATCGGTATCGTCTTCCAAATCTACCAAACGCACTTCCACACCGTGCAACGGTACGAAACTTGTAGCGTTACGCAGACGGCTCTCACCCTTCGAACCGCTGTCTTCTGCGGGGTTGGTGCCCGCACCCAGCACATTGGTGTTCGAGTATCGAACGGTAGCAGAGATAGTCAGTCCCTTGATGGGTTGAAACTTAGTCTTTAAGGACAAGTTGTTGCGGCTGTAGTTCGACCCGTACATCACGCTCTCGTCGTCAATACGGTTGTACGAGAAGTTGAACGTAGCCGCCTTGATACCGCCCGATAGCGAGATGTTATGATTTGAGTTTAGATGATTGCCACCGAAAGTAACATCTTGCCAATTGTCTTGCCCCTTCTCATTCCAATAATCAATAATCTGCGGCAGCGTCCAAGCATGCGTCTTGTCCGCCGTATTAGAGGTCGGGTCGTAGTACTTATAGAACTCACTGAACATCTTCTCATCGCTACCGCGGTTTGCCATGTAAGCATACTCGTACTGCATGCGGAGATAGTCCTCGTTGTCCATCATATCGTATTTCTTAGCCACCGTACGCCAACCCATATAGCCCGTATAGTCAAGGCTAATCTGCATCTTGTCGCCATCGGTCTTCACATCTTTCGTTGTGATAATGATAACGCCGTTAGCACCCTGCGCACCGTAAATCGCCGTTGCTGCAGCGTCTTTCAGGACATCCATCGACTCAATATCGCTATTGGGAATATCCGCAATGCTCGACACGGGCATACCATCCACAATGTACAATGGCTCACTCGATTGCGTCAACGATGTTCCGCCGCGGACACGAATCTTTACATCCGCATCAGGGCTACCCTCGGTAGTCGTTACGCTCACACCTGCCAATTTACCTTGCAGTGCTTCTGCTGCTGAGGTAACGGGAATATCCTTCAACTGGTCTGCACCTACACTCGCTACCGAGGTAACCAAGTCGCGCTTCTTCGTGGTGCCGTAACCCGTTACCACCACTTCCTCCAATACTTCGGAGTTCTCTTTCAGCACCACGTTAATCACATTGCCCGTGATGTTCACTTCCTCGGTCTGCAAACCGATGTATGAGAACACCAGCACCTTGGCATCATCCGGCACATCCAGTACATAGTTTCCGTCAAAATCTGTTACCGTACCAATCGTGGTACCTTTCACCATAACCGAAGCGGAGATAATCGTCTCCCCCGTCTGGTCTGTCACCGTTCCGCTGATAGTACGCGCTGACACCGCTACTCCGCACAAGAGCAGCAGCGACAACACTACCGAGCGAAACACGCTGGAATTAAGTTTCATAGAAAATTATCTTGTTTTTAATGTTATTAGTTTTCAAGGTTAATGTTTGCCCTCTTCCAAACCGCGTGCAAAGATACGGCTTTTCACGCGTGTTGGCGTGGAAAAATTGACAAAAAAATAGCACAATTTCCTATCAGATAAGAAATTGTGCTTCATGCTATATTTTCTAGTTTTTCTATATTTTATAGAATATCTAGTTCCCCTATTTCTCCTATTTTCAAAACGCCTCCGCATAGATGCATCCCTCTCGCCAGCGGGAGCAGCCGTAGCGCGTGCGTCCACGGATAATCACTCCTTTCCGGCAGACCGGGCAAAGCATACCGGCTTTATTGGTCTTCACCTCTTTCACCACCTCACCGGTCATCTGCTTCAGTTCATCCAAGAACTGCTGCGCCGTATATTCGCCCCGCTCTATCTCGCGCAGTTTCTTCTCCCAGCGTCCCGTCAATTCGGCAGACTTCAGCAACGGCGATATGATAGTGTGTATCAACTCCACACCCACATCCGTAGCGCGCAGCGACTTGCCCTGCTTCACGATATACTTTCTTTGATAGAGTTTCTCGATGATTGCGGCTCGCGTGGAAGGGCGACCTATACCGTTCTCTTTCATCGCATCGCGCAGTTCCTCGTCATCCACCGTCTTGCCGGCGGTCTCCATAGCGCGCAATAGGGTTGCTTCGGTATAGTACTTCGGCGGCGTGGTCGTCTTCTCCTGCAACTGCGGCACATGTGCCCCACTCTCCCCTTTCACGAAAGCGGGCAACGACTTGCCGGTACCTTCACCTTCGCTATTCTCAGAAGCCTCCGCATCCTCCGTCTGCTTGTCGCCGGCAAACACCTCCCGCCAACCGGCTTTCAACACCTGCCTGCCGGTAACCTTGAAGATATATTTCTCTTCATTTTGCGTATTGTTGTCCTCCGCCGGCGAGACGCCCGCGTCCCCAGTTACCTCCGCCAGTACCGTGGTGTTGCTCACCTCGCAGTCGGGATAGAACGCCGCGATAAAACGCAATGCCACAAGGTCGAACACCTTACGCTCCTCGTTGGTCAGGTTATCAGGACGCTGACCGGTAGGGATAATCGCATGGTGGTCGGTTACTTTCTTGTTGTCAAACACCTTCTTGGACTTGCGCAGCGAGCCCTCTCCCTTGCCCCCATCGGCTTTCTGCCCAAGCAGCGGTGCTGCCTGCGGGAAATAGTCTTTGATACCCTGCAAGGTAGCGGGCACTTTCGGATAGATATCATCGGGGAGATACGTAGTATCCACGCGGGGATAAGTAGTTACGCGCTTCTCGTAAAGCGACTGAATAAGTTTCAGCGTTTGGTCGGCAGAGAACGAGAACTTCTTGTTGCACTCCACTTGTAGACTCGTCAAATCAAAGAGTTTCGGAGCGGACTCCGTGCCCTTCTTTTTCTCCACGGAGGTGATGCAGAGCGGATTATCCTTTATCGCCGCCACCAACTTTTCCCCCTGCTCCAACGAAGTAATGGCATATTCGTCTTCCTCCACAGGCAACTGCGCACTAAACAAGGTGTCGCGGTACAAGGTCTTCAACTCCCAATACGTCTTCGGCACAAAGCGCTCTATCTCCGCTTGCCGTTTCACCACCAGCGCCAGCGTAGGGGTTTGTACTCGCCCTATGGAGAGCACCTGTCGGTCTTTTCCCGTTCCTCGTGCGTAACGGATAGTGTACGCACGCGTGGCGTTCATCCCCAAGAGCCAATCGCCGATGGCGCGCATCAGCCCCGCCTCATACAAACGTTGGTACTCCGACTGGTCTTTCAGTTGCCGAAAGCCCTCTGCTATCGCCTCTTCCGTTAGCGAACTGACCCACAGCCGCTTCACCGGCACCTTGCAGCCCGCTTTCTGATACACCCAGCGTTGTATCAACTCTCCTTCTTGCCCCGCATCACCGCAGTTAATCACCTCGTCGGCTTGCGCGATAAGCGACTTAATCACATTAAACTGCTTATGCACCCCATCATCGCCGCTCACCTTGATACTAAATCGCTGCGGGATCATCGGTAGCGCGCTCAGGTTCCAGCCCTTCCATTGGTCCGTGTATTCTTGCGGCTCCAGCAAGGCACAGAGATGCCCGAATGTCCATGTTACGCAATAACCATTCCCCTCAAAATAACCGTCTCGGCGCTGATTAGCGCCGAGAACTTTAGCTATATATTGTCCCACGGAAGGTTTCTCCGCAACACAAACAATCATACAAAAAAAATTGATATAATGAGCAAACTTTGCTCTTAAGAGGCAAAATGTCAATTAAAACCCATTCAAGCCGCAAACCGGCTATCTTGACTTGTCAAAGGATTTTAGCGTCCCTTCTTTTGCCCCCCCCATAGCCATAGCCATAACCATAGCCATAACCATAACCATAACCGGCACGATTATTCTTTACGCCGTTGAGCAGGCAAGTTACATTCTTCATCTTCTTATCTGCAATAATACCATTGATGAAACCAACCATATCTACGGGAGTATAATCCGAACGACTGACAAAAATTGTCAAATCGCAAAAACGGTTCAAAAGGTAAGTATCGCTCACCATAGCCATAGGAGAACTATCCACAATAATATAATCATACCGTTTGCGCAATTCCACGAACAAATCGTCCAAGCGACTGGTCTGCAACAACTCACTCGGGTTCGGAGGAATTACACCGCAAGGGATAATATCCAAGTTTTGGTGCTCACCCGAGGGAACTATTGTATCATCTATACTATAAGATGCGTCCGACAAATAGGAAGTCAAACATCCTTTCTCTTTCAGATTGAAATACTTCGTCAGCGTCGGTTTGCGAATATCCAATCCCACCAATACCACTTTCTTGCCCAAGATAGCAAACGACAATGCAAGATTGGATGCTACATATGATTTTCCTTCACCGTTGATACTGGAGGTAACCAACACCACCGGACTTTTTATCTCTGCCGGCAACACAAACCGCAGATTGGTACGCAGTTGTCGGAACAATTCCGCCGACACCGTTTTCTCTCCCTCGTGTATAGCAATCTGTACACCGCGTGAGTTTTCCACAATCTGTCCGACGAAAGGTGCATTTATTCTATTTTCATAATCCTTTGGGTCATGCAACTTATTATCCATCAGTTCAATCAAATAGAGCAACGCTGCAGGAATAGCCAACCCGAGTACCAAGCAAACCAAGATAATCATCTTCAGATTCGGTTTCGCGGTCAGGCTATTCACCTTCGGCTGGTCTATCATACGCACAGGAGTGGAAGTAGTAGCCAACATGAGGGCATTCTCTTCGCGCTTCTGATAAAGATAGAGATAAATTTCCTCTTTCAACACTTGCTGGCGCTTAATCTGCACATACTGCCGCTCTTGGTCAGGCACCGTCATAATGCGTGAGTTGAACTCCGCACCACGCTCCAGCAGTCCCTGACGTGTAATAGTGAGGCTTTCACGCACCGAACCGATGCTGGCAATGATATTCTGTCGCATGCTCGCGAGCTGGTCATTCATTTGCTCCACAACGGGGTTCTGGTCCGTTGCAGTACGCAATACTCGCATACGTTGCAGCAACATATTGTTGTACGCAGTAATAAAAGAGGTCAACGATGGGTCCTCAACCCCCAAGTTTGCCGGCAACAAACTGAGACGTTTCGTATCGTCTTGCAAAAACTCTTCTATATAGTTCACGAGATTCAACTGCGTTTCCACGCGTGCCAACTCTTTTTGTTCCTCGGTGTTGGCTTCAAGGAACAGCTGCGCCTCCGCCGACAAGTCTGTCAGTTTATTTTGGCTCTTATAGTCTGCCACGGCATTTTCCGCATCGCTCAATTCGGCAGTAATAATCGCCAAACGTTCATCAATAAACGCCGCCGTGTTGGTTGCCATGATGTTCTTGTCCACCACGGTGTTGAGGTTGTACAACTCCACTATCTTTGCCAGCAGCGCCTCGTCTCGGCTGGGCATATCGCTCGTGGTAGTCAAATCAATGATATTCGACTCTTTCTTGCGCAATGCAATTGATACTTTCTTCTGATAAGCATCCACTATAGCCGCCTTGCTGCCCGGGTATCGGATAGAATAAGCAGATGCTTTCTCGTTCCACGGCTTGTTCAGCGAGAGACGAATAGAACCTGCGCAAGTCTCAATAGGAGCCGACAAATCCTCCACTTTAGCGGTCGAACTCTTGAAACGCCCCACTTTCACTTTTACCTTATACCCGCCATTGCGTGTTTGGGTAATCTTTATGCCAAAACCTGCCTTACGAGATACTTCATTTAGGCTCACCGTATCTACATGGAACGTTGTAGTCGGATATTCGCCTTTCCAGCGCAGACCATCTTTGTATCGGTGGGTCTGCCACAGATTCAATGCATCCAAAGTCTGATACATCAAATCGCGCGAAGTCAGTACCTCTACCTCATCAGATGCTTCTCCGTTCACCCCGATACCGAGCATATCCAAAGCACCGCCACCTATTGCCCCTGCCAGAGAGGCATCTCCTTTTTGTCGCAACATGATAGCCGCTTGCGTTTGGAACTGAGGGGTCGTACGTAAGAAATACAACACCCCGAAAGCGCAACAGAGCACTACGCCTATCACGAACCAATACCAATGCTTCAAGCAAATGCCAATCACGCGTCTCAAATCTATCTCTTGATTATTATTTATCTCTTGTGCCATAATGTTTATCTCAGTTAATCCGATTCTTCCGGAATGTGTTTCACGATATTATATATATGTCCTTACTTCTATCTAATTATTTAGCGGCATTCACTACCGTTACGATCACTGTTGTAGCACTCGCCACGGTGGAAACTACACTCAACCACAAACTAACATTCGTACTATTAATAGCACGCACTTTGTTCGGCGATACGTAAACCACATCGTTCTGTTGTAGATAATAGAACGGAGATGTGAACAACTCATCAGAGTTAAGATTCAAGCGTTGGAACTCCAACTTCCCATTCGTTTCGCGTGTGATTAGCACGTTATCCCGCTGACCATACGGCGACAAATCGCCTGCTGCACCTAACGCATCCAATAAGGTCATACGCCCGTTAGGCATGGTATATTGCCCGGGTTTGTTCACCTCGCCCATCACAGTTACCTTGGCGTTAATAAGCCGCACCAGCACCATCGGGTCTTTCACTTGCACACGCAACTTTTCCCCAATCAAATTTGCCACCTCCGTAGTCTTCATACCCAGCACCTGCAAGGTACCCAAAACGGGGAACTCTATCTTTCCCTCCGCATCCACAATATAATATTGCAAGCTTTGCGCGGTAGTCAATTGCTCCGTACCCGGAGAAGCAAACACTACCGTAGGCAGGTTGTAGGGTACCACCGCTTCTTGGTCAAGTGCCGATACAGTGATCGTCAAAGCATCCCCCGCCTTGATGACAGGGTCTATCTGCGACTCAAATACTTTGTTTACGGAATCCGCGGTGGTGCTATCCACCTCTCTGAAATAGGTCAATTGCTTCTGTGTGACACAGCTTGCAAATGCAAAAATAGTTAACAAAAAGGATGTTAATCGCCCGATTTCTTTCATATAATTTCAAGGTTTGTTTTTAGAAAAGCGTGCAAAGGTACAACTTTTTTTTTAATTAGCCAAACTTTTATCTAAAAAAAGTGCTTTATTTGCCTATTTCAAAAAAAAGCACTACCTTTGCACTCGAAATTGAAACATAAGTAATGAATAATATAATCGATATGACCTTGATTTGAGTAGGGATTACTCAGATTATTCCGAGCACTCTGATTATTCCAATCATTAGCGCATGGGCATTCAAAATTCTTAATTATAATTCGTAATGCCCTCATAATTCATAATTCTTAATTCTTAATTCAATCCATGCTTTCCCAATCCGACTTACAGAATATCAAACAGCGTTTCGGCATTATCGGCAACAGCCCGTTGCTCAACCGCGGCATAGAGATTGCCCTGCAAGTAGCAAAGACCGACCTCAGCGTCCTTGTAACGGGCGAATCGGGTGTCGGCAAAGAGCATTTCCCAAAGATTATCCATGCTTTCTCCGCACGCAAGCATGGTCCTTATTTTGCCATCAACTGCGGTGCCATTCCGGAAGGCACCATCGACTCCGAGCTCTTCGGACATGAGAAAGGTGCCTTCACCGATGCCAAAGCCGAGCGCAAAGGCTACTTCGAGATAGCCGATGGCGGCACCCTTTTCCTTGATGAGGTGGGTGAACTGCCCTTACAGACGCAGGTGAGATTACTGCGCGTGTTGGAAACGGGCGAGTTCATCCGCATGGGGGCCAGCCAAGTGCAGAAGACCAATGTCCGCGTAGTCGCCGCCACCAACCTCAACATGCGACGCGCCATCGAAGAAGGACGTTTCCGCGAAGACCTCTACTATCGTCTCAACACCGTGGAGATTCGGGTGCCTGCGCTGCGCGACCGCAAAGAAGATATCCCCCTACTCTTCCGCAAGTTCGCATCTGACTTCTGCAACCGCTACCGGATGCCGCCGCTCATGCTCTCGGAGGACGCCACACGCCTGCTCCAAGCATACTATTGGAACGGCAACATCCGCCAACTGAAGAACATCGCCGAGCAGGTCTCCGTCATCGAGATGGACCACCATATATCCGCTGACACACTCCAACGCTATCTGCCTGATAACGAGCGGCAAAGCGGGCTCGTACTCTCCTCCGCAGGCAGCAGCGCCAATGCCGGCAAAGACTATGCCCACGAGATAAGCCTGCTCTACAATATGGTCGTTAAGTTGCAGCAGGAAATCTCCGACCTCAAAGCCCAACTGCATACGGCTACAGCCTCTCCCGCCGCCTCTCTGCCGCAGGCATCCCATGCAGAAACGAACCTCGGTGTAAGCCTCAGCACGCACCCCCACTCTTCCCACTCCAATGCCGAGGAGATACAGGAAGTGGAGGAGATACAAGACGGCGCTCAACCCGCAACGCTCAACCCTCAACCCTCAACTCTCAACTCTCAACTCTCCACCCCCAACCTCGAAGAGACGCAGCGCGAGACCATTCTCCGTGTCCTTGCTCAATGCAACGGCAACCGCAAACTCGCTGCCGAGAAGTTAGGTATCTCCGAGCGCACCCTCTACCGCAAAATAAAAGAATACAACCTATAAGATTCGACAAACATCCTCCGCATGCCCATTTTCAAATTTACAAATTTTCGGAACTTGTCCCGATCTATCGGGATTTTCAAATTGACTTTGATTTCCCTCTTGCTGCTCAGCCTATCTTCCTGCGCAGTGAGTATCAAGTTCAACGGAGCCAATATCGACTACTCCACCACCAAGAGTATCTCCGTCGCCGACTTCCCCAACAACGCGGCAATGGTCAACCCCTCATTGAGCAACAACCTCTCGGAAGGCATACGCGACCTCTTCCAGCGCCAGACGCGCTTGCAAGTGCTCCGCAAAGGAGGTGACCTTGAACTGGAAGGCGAAATCGTAGGCTACGACATCACCGCCATGGCTATCTCTGCCGACTCCTACGCCTCGGAGACCAAACTCACCATCCGCGTTAAGGTGCACTTCACCAACAACATCCACCCCGAGGAGAGTTTCGACAAGACCTACACTGCTTTCCAGACCTTCGACTCCTCGCAGATGCTCTCCGATGTGCAAGACGAACTCTGCAACACCATGATTACCGAAATCGCAGAAAACATCTACAACGACACCGTCGCCAAGTGGTAGAGGCAGTTTTTATCACGTAACATTTGACACAATTGTCACATAAAAAATGAGTAACCCCCACACCCATATATTAAATTATATATTATATGTATAATATATAATTAGAGTAACCCCACAACCCCCCAAATTTTAACATTTGTTCACTAAAAAGTAGGGGTACTTTGAGCATAAAGTAGGGTTATTTTTGCCCAAACTACCCCCTTTTCAGACCCACTTGAAGTCCATTTTTTTTGTTACGTGGCATCATAAGGTCTTTATCGAGACCTAACCGAGACCTATACCAATACTAAATTCCAATGTGGCAAATGTTACATGTGTCACATCACAATGCCACAAATACCACATTTGCCACATGAACATTTAGTATTCATTTGCATGATACATCTAAAATCACAAAATTTAACGAAAAAACGCAATTATATTTGGTTATATCAAAAAAAAAACGTACCTTTGCACGCCAATTTTTGGAAATACAGATTTATTAAATAGTAAAATCGTCGAATTATGTACATTTTCTTAACTATCCTTATCGTTATTGCAGCCATTCTGCTGACGCTCCTTGTATTGGCACAAAAAAGTAAAGGCGGCGGCTTGGCTTCGAGTTTTGCAAGTGCTAACCAAGTGATGGGTGCTCCCAAGACGGCTGAATTTTTGGAGAAAGCCAGTTGGACGCTGATTGCTATCATCGTAGTATGTAGCGTGGTAGCAGTGTGGGTCAGCAAAGGCAACCAAGGTGCTGACCCGAGCGAGAGCGCTATCAAAGAGCAAGTACAGCAAGCCGCAGAGCAGATGGCTCCTGCCGCTCCCGCAGCAGACTTCGATACCGAAGCCACTGAGGCAGAATAAGCAACTATCGCAACTATTCCCATACGAGCCGCTTGATGATTTGTCAAGCGGCTCGTTGTATACTATAGAAGCTATAGAAACTATAGAAATATAGCAACTCTTGGGCAGCAGCGAAGAGTTCGGCAGCCTCGTTGGGGTGCTATTTTGCTCCGAAAGCGAAGTCTGAAGAGTAACAGGCGTACACAGGACTGTTCGGGGAGAACCCAAGGAATAAGTACGCCGCGCGAGTTCGCGGTAGCCTCACAACTACTAAGACGCTGGATATCATATTGCCATTGGGTAGTCCCTTTTCGAATAAAAAAGCATAAATTTGGCAGAATTACGCTCTAAAACTTGCACATATCAAAAAAAAAATGTAATTTTGCTCCCAATGGTTGCAGCGAGTTAGTAATAAACACATCAAAAGAACATAACTATGACCAAGAAAAGAAAACAAGAAAATCTGGATTACGTGCTTTCTATTGAGCAAGAGATGACCAGCCAAGGCAAGCGGTTATCACCGGCTTTCTATGCGGTTAAAAGAGATTTGCAGAAAGCTTTAGGCTATGAGGTTTCTTGCTGATACCAACATCTTCATCTATTATGCGACTGACCAGCAAAGACTCAGCCGCGATGTTTTTGCGTTGTTAACTGACTACGACAATCTTATTTACATCAGCAACGAATCATTGCGCGAGTTGATAGTGCATTATAATAACAAGACATTACTTCGAAAGTTTTGGTCGTCTAAAGAGCAGATGCTGAGGGAGATTACGGAGAAATACTGTTTCCAGATTTTGCCCTTAACACCGGATGTGATGTATACATACGGAAAAATGAGCCTCTATCACAATGACCCGTCCGACCATGTCATCATTGCTCAGGCTATCACTATGCAGATGCCTCTTATTTCAGACGACAACAAGTTTCCACCATATCGTAAAGAAGGCTTGGAGTTGATTGAGAACTAATACAGAAATAATAAAGAAATAAACAATTACTGCCTATGATGAAAAACAACTAAAAGGCAACATACATAAAATAGCGTTTTAGCTTAAATACTTGGGTCTTGAAAACTGCACACTTTTAAGACTACACACCAAGGGACAAGCCGAAATGCTCACGCGTGGCGTGGGCTTTGTCCGTGGATATTAGGTGTGTAAGGTAGTGCAGATTCCTCAAGACCCGAATAGAAGCAACAAGCACCACGCTTTTTTATGT
>JAXDTJ010000070.1:0-13068 GCA_034090015.1 Paludibacteraceae bacterium
CTACAAAGGGGGAGAGGGAGAGAGGACCCACCCCGACCCTCACAGGACCCCCTCCCACTCCCCCTACAAAGGGGGAGAGGGAAATTTCCTAACCATCCTCCTCTGCCTACTTTGCTGCCTACCTATATCGGCAAATAATACCCACCCCGACAGTGTAGTTTCTACAGACGAAGGTAATCTATCTACCCCCTCCCTTTGTAGGGAGGGCAGGGGTGGGTCCTCTACTCCCTCCCTTTGTAGGGAGGGACGGGGAGGGTCCTCTCCCTCCCTTTGTAGGGAGGGGCGGGGAGGGTCCTCTACTCTCCCCCTTTGTAGGGGGAGCCGGAGGGGGTCCTGTGAGGGCAGGGGTGGGTCTTCTACTCTCACCCTCGACTCCTGCCTTGCGCTTGCCCGCAAGAACAACCCCGAACTGCGGAAAGCCGCTCTCGAGGTGGAGAAAGCCAAGCAGGTGAAGCAACAAGCGTTCACCAACTACTTCCCGCAGGTGAGTGCCTCGGCGTTGGGCTACCATGCGCTGAACCCGCTGGTGGACATCGGGCTGACCGATATCGGCAATGCCAACACCCGCGAGTTGCTGCAAGCGCTGTACGAGGAGTTTGGTGCATCGCTGGGCTTGCAAAACCACCTTGCCCTCTTCCAATATGGCTATACGATGGGGGTTACGGCGGTGCAGCCCGTCTATGTAGGGGGTAAGGTCGTGGCAGGCAACCGCCTTGCTAAGGTGGGTATTCAAGCGGCAGAACTGCAGCGTGAGGTGCAGGAACGCGATGTGCTGGAAGAGGTGGAGGAGAGTTATTGGCTCATCGTGGGCTTGCAGGAGAAGCAGCAGACCGTTGAGGCGGTGGCTACCCTGCTCGATACACTCCACTATACCGTGCAGACTGCCGTCAATGCGGGATTAGCACTGCCCTCCGACCTCTTGCAGGTTGAGATTAAGCAGAGCGAGATTCGCCGCACCCGCCTCCAATTAGAGAGCGGTCTCCGCCTCGCCAAACGCGCCCTCGCCGTAGCCATAGGAGTAGAGGATGACATCGTCCTATCCACGGACCCCCTCCAACTCCCCCAACAAAGGGGGAGAGTAGATGAATTACCTTCGTCTATAGATACGAATCTTTCCCCCTCCCTTGTAGGGAGGGACGGGGTGGGTCCTCTTTCCCTCCCCTTTGTAGGGGGAGTTGGAGGGGGTCTTCCCGAGCACGACCTGCTTGCCCTCCAAGTGGAGGCGGCACAACTGCAGAAACGCATGGTGCTGGCGGACGCTCTGCCGCAGGTGGCGATAGGGGCGAACTATAGTTATGGCAAGTTCCAAGCCGACATTCTCCGCAACGGTTTCGGTAGCGAGACGGGCAACGGACTGCTGTTCGTGAGTGTGAAAGTGCCGCTTACTGAGTGGTGGGACACGGGTCATAAACTCAAGGAGCACTCGCTGGCGGTGGAGCAGGCGCGGATAGAGCAGGAGCACCTCTCCGCGATGCTTGATCTCCGCACGCAGCAGGTATGCGACCAACTGCAGCAGGCTATCCTCATGGTCTCGGAGCAGGAGCAGGTGCTGCAGAAAGCGCAGCAGAACTACCAACTCATGCAAGCGAACTACCAAGCCGGCATGGCGACGCTTACCGACCTGCTCACCGCGCAGACCACGCTCCTCAAGGCGCAGAACGACCTTACCGACGCCATCATTGCCTACCGCGTCTCCGCTCGCCGCTATGCCGACCTCACCCGCTCCAACCGCAACCGCTCCTCGGTATCGAATCCCTCCCCCTTTAAGGGGGAGCCGGAGAGGGTCTCCCACAAGGCGCAGCAGTTGACTTCTCATCAGTACGCTTCCGCTATTGACCATAGCGAGCGTCATACCCTAAACCTACAAAAATACGACATTCCTTTCCCCTTCCATAGTTTCTGGTAGATGACCGCGCTGTGCGCTGTCCGACCGCCTTCGGCTGTCTGACCGCTGACGCTGACTGACCGCGCTTCGCGCTGTCCGACTGATTTTGCGGCTACTGAGTAAGTCTTTCAGCGAAGGCGGTCTAACATCTAACAAGCGCAGGCGAGACGCCTGCGTCCCCAGTTATCAACCAATTAAACACTACAACTATGGACTTATCAATTGTTATACTAACCCTTGTATTCTTGGCAATGTTCCTTGTTCCTTTCCTCACCATCAGCATTATGCAAAAAGTAAAAGAGCACAAGAAACGCAAACAACCTGAATCAGCAATAGAATCTAAAGGTGAACTATAAGTGAAACTGACTCGGGCTTTTCCCCTGTAAATACCCAAAGGGACTGTCAGCAAGTAAAGTTAGACGGTCCCTTTTGCTTTTTATAGTAAGAAAAAGTGATGTGTCTGCACGAAATGGTGTGCTATAAGAAGACGTTTTCGAACTTACGTAAAAGTAATGTAAAAACCAAATAAATAAGGGCGTAATCTTGCATAATTAAAAAAAAAGTACTAACTTTGCGGCGTTTTTCTTGGTTATGAACTAATTATCATCCGACATGTTGAAAGATAAGATTGCCGACTTGCTTGGTCAGGTCGAGGAAATGAAGGCGGCGAATGCCGAGGAAGTGGAGGCACTGCGGATAAAGTACCTCAGTAAGAAAGGTGCCATCACGGAACTGTTCAACGAGTTCCGCGAGGTGCCGAAAGAGGAGAAAAAAGAGTTGGGTCAGGCGATCAACCAGTTGCGTCAGGCAGCCGAGGGGCGTATCAACGAGATGCGCGAGCGCTTGTCCGCCGTCGGTGCGCAGGTTGTAGACAAGCAGGACCTCACGCGCACGCCTGATACCATAGAGTTAGGCACGCGCCATCCGCTCTCGTTGGTGCGTGAAGAAATCATCGACATCTTCTCCCGTATCGGTTTCACGGTGGCAGAAGGTCCCGAGGTGGAGGACGACAAGCACGTGTACGGTCTGCTGAACTTCCCGCCGGAGCATCCTGCCCGCGACATGCAAGACACCTTCTTCATCGAGAAAGAGGCGGGTGTGCAGAAGCCCACGGACGTGCTGCTGCGCTCCCATACGAGCAGCGTGCAGACGCGTGTGATGACCTCGCAGCAGCCGCCTATCCGCGTGCTCTGCCCGGGGCGCGTCTATCGCAACGAGGCTATCTCGGCGCGCGCACATTGCTTCTTCCACCAAGTGGAAGGACTGTATGTGGACAAGAACGTGTCGTTTGCCGACCTGCGCGAGGTGCTGCTCTATTTCGCCAAGGAGATGTTCGGACCCGAGACCAAGATTCGCTTGCGTCCATCGTACTTCCCCTTCACGGAGCCTTCAGCGGAGATGGATATCTCCTGCGACCTCTGCGGCGGCAAGGGCTGCTCGTTCTGCAAAGGCACGGGCTGGGTGGAGATTCTCGGCTGCGGCATGGTGGACCCAAATGTGCTGGAGGCTTGCGGTATCGACTCGAAGGTCTATAGCGGCTATGCCTTCGGACTCGGCGTGGAGCGTATCACCAACCTCAAATACCGCGTGAAGGACCTGCGCCTGTTCTCGGAGAACGATGTGCGTTTCTTGCGTCAGTTCGAGAGTTGCTAAGAAGTGTGGTGTTTTTTTTCCAAACCTCAACTTGTTGAGGTTAATAGGGTAAACAAGGTCGCGGGCGTACTCGGTATATGCCGGCGTATGCGATATTCTGTTATATGTTAAAAAAAACCAAACTCTTCGATTACGCGTTTCTTGCCACGGGGTTGCTCGTGCAAATCATCACCTATTGCATTGCGCCGAGCGGCGCGTGGTCGCTCATAAGCGGGCTATGTGGTATCTGCTCGGTGGTGCTCTGTGCGCAGGGGAATATCCTCTACTATATCTTCGGCTTTGCGCAGGTCATCACCTACACCTACCTCTGCGTCTTGGAGCATTTCTATGCCGAGATAGCGATGAACGTATTCTATTTCGTTACGATGATTTACGGCGTGTTTGTATGGCGCCGCCAACTCAAGAGCGGCACCGAGGAGAAGAACAAAGTGCAGACGCGCCAGTTGCGCCGCAACACGTTTATCTGGATGTCGCTGGTGTGCGTCCTGCTGTCGGCGCTGTGCGGTTGGTTGCTCAGCCGCTACACCGATGACCCGCAGCCTTACCTCGACGCTTTCACTACGGTGCCCGCCCTCTTCGCACAGATACTGATGATACTGGTCTATCTCGAGCAGTGGCATCTGTGGATGGTGGTGAATGTGCTGGCGTTCTTCATGTGGCTGAAAGCGGGCGACTACTGCATCGCCGTGCAATACATCTTCTGGTGCGCCAACTGCATATACGGCTACTACCACTGGACGAGGCTAATAAAGAATTAAGAATTAAGAATTAAGAATTAAGAGGGCGCATGCTCTGACCACAAACTACTGACAACTAACCACTAATTTATGCCTAACGAAAGCAACATCATCATTTACAATACACTTGACGGCAAGGCAAGCGTAACTTTATATGCCAAAGATGGTAGTGTCTGGATGAATCAAAGCCAATTGGCAGAACTTTTTGACACCTCTGTACCGAACATCAGTATGCACACATCTAACATACTGAATGAAAAGGAATTAGACGCCGATTCAGTTATTAAGTTTTACTTAACTACTGCCTCCGATGGCAAGCAGTATAATGTTGCCTTCTACTCGCTGGATATGATTCTGGCAATCGGCTTTCGGGTGCGTAGCAAGCGGGGTACACAATTCCGCATTTGGGCAAATCAGCACCTCAAGGAGTACCTTATCAAAGGCTTTACGATAGATGATGATCGTTTGAAGAATCCGGATGGCAGACCCGACTATTTTGACGAACTCTTAGAGCGGATTCGGGAGATTCGGGCATCCGAGAAACGGTTTTATCAGAAGGTGCGGGACTTGCTCTCCCTCAGTAGCGACTACGACAAAACGGACAAAAGTACCCAGATGTTCTTTGCAGAGACGCAAAACAAGTTGCTATATGCAGTAACGGGAGAGACTGCGGCAGAGATTATTGTTCACCGTGCCGATGCCTCCAAAGCGAATATGGCACTCACCTCTTGGAAAGGAACGATAGTGCGCAAACAGGACATCTTCACGGCAAAGAACTATCTGCAAAAGGAAGAGATAGACATGCTCAACCGTCTCACCACGATGTTCTTGGATACTGCGGAACTGCGTGTCAAAGAGCGAAAGGACTTAACGATTGCCTATTGGCGCAAGACGATAGATGCTATGCTCAGTTTCCAAGAGAAAAACATCTTGCAGAATGCCGGTTCAATAAGCAACAAACAGATGGAAGAACACGTATCTGCTATCTATGCAGAGTTCGCGGAGCGCCGCAAGGCTATTGCACGCCAAGACGCCGATGAGCAGGACGACCAATACTTGCAACTTCTGCAAAACGACCTGCAATCCCTTCGCAAATCATAAATCCTAAATAGTCAAATAGTAAATTGTCAAATAGTCAAATAAGCCGTGCCTACTCCCTACCTGCTCATAGAACACTTGACCAAGTCCGTCGGGTCGAAGGTCTTGTTTGAGGACATCTCGTTTGCTGTGAATGAGGGTCAGCGTATTGCGCTGATTGCTCGCAACGGAATAGGCAAATCTACTTTGCTGGATATCATCGCCGGCAAGACCGACTACGACGCTGGCAAAATCACTTTTCGCAACGACCTGAAGATAGGCTACCTGCCGCAGGCTCTTGCTCCCGACGAATCGGGAACGGTGTCGCGGACGGAAAAGTCTCCCTTTAAGGGAGATTTAGAGGGTCGTACTGCCTTGAAGTACACCCAACTCCTTACCCAACTCGGCATTACCGACATCGACAGCAAGCCTTTCGAGCAGCGCTCGGGCGGTCAGCAGAAGCGTATCGCGCTGGCGCAGGTGCTGGCGCAGGAGCCGGACTTCCTCATGCTGGATGAGCCTACCAACCACCTTGACCTCGACATGGTTATCTGGCTGGAGGAGTACTTGCGCAAGTCGCGTATCACGCTGCTGCTGGTTACCCACGACCGCTATTTCCTTGACCGCGTCTGCTCCGATATCCTCGAACTCGACCAGAACCAACTCTACGCCTACCACGGCAACTACGCCTACTACCTTGAGAAGCGTGCCGAGCGTATCGAGGCGCAGAATGCCGAGACGGATAAGTTTCGCAACCTCTACCGCACGGAGTTGGACTGGATGCGCCGCATGCCGCAAGCCCGCGCCCACAAAGCGCAATACCGCATCGACAATTTCTACGAGATAGAGAAGAAAGCCAAGCGGAGCATCCAAGAGACGGACATCCGCTTGCAGGTGAAGTCGTCGTATATCGGCAACAAAATCTTCGAGGCGCACGAGGTGAGCAAGCGCTTTGGCGACCTGCATATCCTGCGCGGCTTCTCGTATGTGTTTGCGCGCTACGAGAAAGTGGGCATTATCGGCAATAACGGCACGGGCAAGTCCACTTTTCTGCGTCTGCTCTTAGGTGAGTTGCCGCCCGACAGCGGGCATTTCGACATCGGCAGCACCGTCCGCTTCGGCTACTACCGCCAGCAGGGGTTGGTGTTCGATGAGGGTAAGAAAGTGATAGACATCGTTCGCGACATCGCCGAGACCATCGACCTTGGCAATGGCGCCCGCCTGACGGCGAGCCAGTTCTTGCAGCATTTCCTCTTCTCGCCGTCGCAGCAGTACGACTATGTCTCCAAACTGTCGGGCGGCGAGCGTCAGCGTCTGCACCTATGTACGGTGCTGATGCGCAATCCTAATTTTCTGATTTTGGATGAGCCTACCAACGACCTTGATATCCCCACGCTGCAGGTGTTGGAGGAGTACCTGCGCGGTTTCAAGGGTTGCCTTATCGTGGTGAGCCACGACCGCTATTTCATGGACCGCGTGGTGGACCATCTGTTTGTCTTCCACGGCGATGGCATCATCAAGGACTTCCCCGGCAACTACACGCAGTGGCGCGAGGCAACTTGCCCGGGTGCGCCCCGACCCGTCGGGGCTATCAAGGAGGTGCGGTCTCCAGGCCGCACCACAGAGAAAACAACCTGTCCGGGTGCGCAGGCGTCCCCGCCTGCTACAAAGTCTCCCTTTAAGGGAGATTTAGAGGGTCCGGAGGGTCTTGAGGGTACGGGGGTCTCGGGGTCTCGTCCGCGCAAACTGTCTTATAAGGAGCAGCGCGAGTTAGCGCAGTTAGAGCAGCAGATGCCGCTGTTGGAGCAGGAGAAAGCGGCTTTGGAGCAGCAACTCTCCGGCGGCTTGACCGACCCGCAGGCGATAGCCGAAGCCTCCGCCCGCTACGAGGAGGTGCAGCGCGCCCTCGACGAAGCCGAACTCCGCTGGCTGGAACTGACAGACCTCGCTTAGCGCTTCACTATACTATGTAGAGAAGCGGGTGTATAGGCTATCTACCTTCCGATGGTTGCCGACCAACTAATCACCTGCCCAGTCCAATCACTCTCCGACAGACTTTTTACGAACTCTAATAACGAGCAGTTCATCTTTTTTTTCAGTAAAAACCCTTGCACAATTCAAAAAATTGTTGTACCTTTGCCCACGAAACTGAGTAATTGGTTTCGTTTGTTCTTTTTTGTTTGTTCCTGTATTACGCAGGACAAACAATGTACATATTGATAAAAGCGTTTATTGACGCTTTGAGTTTTGACAAATCGAAAAACTTCGCAACTTTTTCATTACCAAGTCAGAATCAAAGTGAGCAATGGATGCTTACGGATATGGTGTTTACCATATCGCATCTGCATTTGTAGGTGTGCTATACCACCATATCAGCGTAGGCTTTCCTGTTGTTTATTTGACTTGGTGGGTAATGCGAAGGCCTCGATTTGTGAATAAACAACTCGAGGTCTGCGCTTTTTGTATGTGCTTGTGCTACAATGGATATGATTATCTATCAAATAAACAATAGTATTAACCCAATTAACAACAAGTGTATGAAAAAGTTTCTAACTTTTGTGTGTGCTCTGTGTATTTCGGGAGCCACCTTTGCACAGTTCAGCGGTTCAGGGAGCGGCACTTCTTCCGACCCGTATCTAATCTTCAATCCCATCCAATTGGACCAAGTGCGCAACTTCCTTGGACAGTCAGGGGTTTGCTTCAAACTGATGGCAGACATTGACCTGACAGAGTTTATTGCCGACAACTATCCTTCCGATGGTTGGCTGCCGATTGGTAACTCTTCAGCGAAATTCCAAGGCACCTTTGATGGCAATGGCAAGACCATCTCAGGCTTAACTATCAACAGAGTTAGCACCGACTATGTCGGCTTCTTTGGTTACATTAGCGGAGCAACCATTAAGGATTTGACCGTAATTGCAGTATCCATAAAAGGTGGACAATACGTAGGGGGCATAGCAGGATATGCAGATGAAAGCAATATCTCTTTATGTGAGGTGGAAGTGAACCTAACTGGTACAGATAAATTAGGAGGCATAGCAGGATATGCAGATGAAAGCAATATCTCTTTTTGTGAGGTAGAAGTGAACCTAACTGGTACAGATTATTTAGGAGGTATCGCTGGATATTGTAGTTCATACAACACCTCTTATACTATCCAAAACTGTATAGCCACCACTACCATTCAGACAGCCAATACCACCAATTATTGCGGGGGTATCGCAGGATATTGTGAATCATACTTCACATCTTCTACTATCAAAAACTGTATAGCCACCACTACCATTCAAACAGCCAATACCGCCAATTATTGCGGGGGTATCGCAGGATACTGCGCTACTAGATATACTTATAATACTATATCTAAGAATCACGCCACTTGTGCTATCTCCACCAAAGGAAATTATGTAGGTGGAGTTGTAGGCTATTCCAATAGTAAGTCTGATTATAAAATTAATATAACCGATAACTATGCCGTAGGTCTCATCCAAGCCCAACAATATGTGGGTGGTGTTGTAGGATATGCGAAAGGTTTCTATAACAATAATAGTACTGGTAATAATTATATATCCTACAACTATATTTTGCGTAACTATGCCAATGCGCAGGTAATTGGTACAACAGAGGTAGGCGGTATTGTGGGGTATGGTTCTGTTACATACATCAAGTCGAATGTAGCACTTAATAAGATAGTAAGTGGTACCTCCAATGTAGGAAGAATCTATGGAACTATCGATAGTTCATATTCAGATATCGGCACCATTGGTACCTCGGAAACCAACAAAGCCCTAACGACTACCCAACTCATCGTGAATAATGTGGCGCAGAGCGTAAGCGATGATTTGCAACACGGTCAGAGCGCAGGCAAAAGCGTGCTGCTATACAAAGCGTCTTATCAGAGTATCGGATGGGACTTTAGTTCGGTATGGGATATGCAGGAAACGGAGAGTTTCCCTTACTTGACATATCAGACGGCTCCTCCCACGATAGACCAAGCCACAGCCTATTCGGGCAGCACCACGCTCTCCGGAAAAGGTACAGACGGAGCCACTATCTACATCTCTGTCGGCGGAGTGGCTTACACTGCGACCTGTACCAGCAACCAGTGGCAACTCACTGTCCCCGCACTGGTAGCAGGCAGCGAAGTTCGTGTTTATGCAAAAGCCGCCGACAAAAGTCGCTCTTACGCAACGTCCTTAACGGTTACCTACTTAGGTAGCGGTACGCAAGCAGACCCCTACCGCATCTACACCATGGAAGAACTATCGAACATGAGCGGCAAGGGCTATTTCCAACTGATGAATGATATAGACCTCTCCGGTTGCACCAACTGGACTCCTATTGCTTCCGGCAGCACGCTTTCCGGCTCATTCGATGGACAAGGATATACGATATCCGGTTTGGCTATCAGTTCTACCCAAGGCCAAGTGGGTCTCTTCGCCGCACTCAATAAAATGACCATTCAGAATCTGCATATCACGCTTGCTAAATCGGGTGTCTCGGGTAGCGACTTGGTAGGCGCATTAGCCGCCAAGACCATCGACTGCACCATACAAAACTGCCACGTGTCGGGTACCGTAAAAGGCAATGCCACTACAGGTGGTTTGATAGGCGAAGCACGTAGCACCACTATCACCGATTGCTCGATGACCGGCACCGTCAATGGGGGTGCACTGATAGGCGGAATAGTAGGAAATATGGATTATGGTACCATCAGCCGCACGTTCTTCAATGGTAACCTCGTTTCTGCTATTGCAAGCGCGAAAGCAGGTGGATTGGTAGGAGAAAATAGTGCTGCTGTATCGGAATGCTACACGAGCGGCACGGTAGCGAGCATGAGCACCGGTGCCATCGTAGGCGGACTGATAGGAAACAATCTGTGTAATGGTCAAGTTACCAACTGTTACAGCACTGCGACCGTCAAAGCCAACGACTATGCAGGCGGCTTGATAGGCTACAACTATGCTCCTGTTACCAACTGCTATGCTACCGGCAACCTCACTTCTACGAACCATGCAGGCGGACTCGTTGGTTATAATGACGGCACACTATCCAGTGTAGCAAATTGCTGCGTCATGAACGCAAAGATAGATGTCTCATCCTCTACGGGTACAGCTATTCGAGTGATTGGCGGACTCAAAAACAACGCACCTACCCCCGAAATGAACAACTATGCCTTGAAAGACATGGCAGTTTCTATCAACAGTATCGCCCAGAAGATATACGATGACAACTTGAATGGTGCTGCACAAACAGATGCCGACTTGAAGCAGGAAATCACCTACCTCCTTCTCGGTTGGGATATGACGGATGTATGGACAATAGACGAAGGCAATGCCTATCCTACTTTGGCTGCCTTTTCTGCAGGGTCTGTGGAGCAGAGCCTTCACCTATCCGATACCCAAACGGCATATCGTGCAGGAACGTATCCTGACGGCTTAGACTACACCCGCACGATTGCCATCGGCGACCAATATGCTGCTTTCTGCCTGCCATTCGCAGTGGATATAGAGGCTAATACAACGTGTTTTACGGAAATGTACCAACCATTGGGCATCGCACTCCAATATCAAAACAAACAAGGCGAAGAAGTGATGAAGGTGCTGTTTGTGCAGACGGAAACAGCCGCTGCCGGTGCACCTTTTGTTGCACGCTTGCAAGAAAGCATAAGCACCGCGGTAGTACAGTCGGATGGAGATTCCATTGACGCCGGAGTGATAGAAGAAACGGTAAGCATCTATCCGTATGAATACAAAGCAGATGCTGCAGGTAGCCAAGCCGCCATGCCTATCAATGGTACTTTAAGTTTTGGCGGAGCTCTTTCTGCGCTCAATATCACGAACGCCATGACCCTGCAAGGTACCGGCGAATTTTCGCAGGCGACTACCATGGATATAGCACCTTTCTACACCTACCTGAGCATAGATAGTCAACTGCTCCCAAAATGCCAAAAGGTAATAGCATTTGTATCTTCGGAGAGTGATACACCATCATCTATCGAAGCCCTGCTAAACGATATGTCCGACAACAAAGTGAATGTATATACCATAGACGGACGTTGTATCATGCAAAGCGTAAGCAGAGAAGAAGCCTTGCGCCAACTTCAACAAGGTCTATACCTCCTCAATAAGAAGAAAGTGTGGATTCCCTGACGCATTCTAATTCTACGCAAGGTATTACCTCTATTTCCAAAAGGTGTACCCGATTTACAGATTTGATAGGGCAAAATTTTGTCCTATCATTTTTTTTGTGTACCTTTGCATCGGGAAATGAGTTGTCAGTTGTCAGTGGTCAGAGCAGACGATACTAATCAGTCTTTTATCCTTCATCCTTTATCCTTAATCTAAAAAAAATGATTCGAGATTTCAGTTATCAGAATCCTACGCGGATTCATTTTGGCAAGTTGGCGATGGAGAAGTTGCCGGTGGAGTTGTCGCAGTACGGCGAGCGCGTGCTGCTGGTGTATGGCAAGTCGTCTATCAAGCGTATCCCCTGCGGCACGGAGGGGCAGAGCCTGTACGACCATGTATTGCAGTTGCTTCGTGCAGCGGGCAAGGAGGTGGTGGAACTGGGCGGCGTGAGTGCTAACCCGCGCTACAGCGAGTTGGCGGAAGGTGCACGCTTGGCGCGAGAGCACCGCGTGGATTTGATTCTGGCGGTTGGTGGCGGCTCGGTGATAGACTGCGCGAAAGGTATCTCCTGCGCGGCATACGCGGAGGGCGATGTGTGGGAGCGCTACTACGTGCGGCAGGAGAAAGTGGACAACCCGATTATCCCCGTGGGCAGCATCCTGACGATGGCGGGCACGGGCAGCGAGATGAACTCGGGCTCGGTCATCACCAACGAGGAGCAGCGGCTGAAGATAGGGCGCGTATATCCTTTGGCGCAGGTAGCACCCCGCTTCTCTATCCTGAATCCGGAGTTCACCTACACCGTGCCACGATACCAGATGGTGAGCGGCATTGCGGATATCTTCTCGCACCTGATGGAGCAGTATTTCTCCGATGAGGACGACTGCACGACCGACTACCTGATAGAGGGCGTCATGCGTTCGCTCATCTCCGCCTCGCGCAAGGCGTTGCAGCACCCGCAGGACTACGAAGCACGGAGCAACATCATGTGGTGCGCCACAGTGGCACTCAATAAGTTGCTTTCGCTCAGCAAGACGGAGGACTGGGAGGTACACATGATTGAGCACCAGTTGGGTGCCTACACCGACTGCGCCCACGGCATAGGACTGGCGATTATCTCCCCTGCGTACTATCGGCATATCTACCGCTACGGTCTGCCGCGCTTCGTCCGCTTCGCCCAACAGGTATGGGGAGTAGGAGAGAGCAAAGAGCAAGGAGCCAAACTTGTCCCGACTTCTCGGGAGAGCCAAGAGCAGATAGCCCTCGCGGGAATAGCCTGCTTGGAGGCGTTCTTCCGCGAGTTAGGCATACCGAGCACCCTGCGCGAGGTAGGTGCAACAGAGGAGATGCTGCCGCAGATAGCACACTCTACCACCCTCGGCGGAGGCTACAAAACCCTCACCGCCGACGATGTAGAGACCATCCTCCGCGCATGCTACTAAGTGAATTAAGAATTAAGTGTCATGTATCAAGACATCGTTGACACTTTTTGGTTTCCTTAGAAACAAAATCTATTTATATTTTTTTAAGATACTCTAATACTCAGACCCCCATGGGGGTCGCCGCCGCTAAAGGCGAGTTTGTA
>JAXDTJ010000076.1:0-14961 GCA_034090015.1 Paludibacteraceae bacterium
GAATTTAGTTGTTTAGCCATATGCAAATGCAAAATTAACTATTTTCCGGGAAAGGAGCAAATCTTTTCCCGTTTTTTTTTCATTGCATTTGCTTTAGACCCCTATTTTGTCTTTTTCACCCCTCCCTGTTAGCCCTGTTTCAGTACCCTTCACAGGGCTAACAGGGGGAGGGGGAATATTGCGTTTCTAAATAGACACTATACTTTTATACCTATGGGGAAGATTTGCGGGAGGGGCATTTGGGTTGCTGCTAGTTTGCAGGGAGGCAGCAGATGGGAGTAAATAGCGGGTGTGTCAGGGGGCGTGAAGATGGCAGTAAACACTGAGAGAAGACAGAGAGAAGACTGAGAGACGAGAGGACGGTCAACCTCCATTTTTTTGAGGGGCTGACTTAGCAAATAGGGATAGGAAAAATAGTTACAGCACCCCGCTGGCGACACGAACCTCCGCACCAACTTGGAGATAAGCACCGTGCAGAAAGCACTGCTGTCATAAGCAGCATTGTTCATAAGAGTACATAAAAAAGTCTGACTGATGAGCCGGACTTTTTATGCAAATTAGTTCTTTTTGAAATTTCGATGGCGGTACGAACGTTGCAGGCGATACCATTTCAGTTTCAGGTATGCCACCGTGTCGGTGAAGATGTTGAGGTGGCGCGCTTCTTCCTCCGCCTCCTGCATCTTGTATTTGTTCGCCACTTCCACATCGTTGTCCGTGAGCACGAGCAGTTGGTCGCCCTCCTGCAACTCCGACTGACCGGTCGGCACGAAGAAGTCCTCTCCGCGGCGCACCATAATCACCAGCGTCTGGCGAGGAATACCGATGTCGAGCAGGCGCGAGCCGTTGAGCAACATCTCATGTGTTACCTCCACCTCCGTGGCAGACGACTCAATCTCCTCCGGCAGGTCGAGGTCGAAATGCTCCAAGCGGCGCAACTGCATGGGCGGCTCCGCCAAATCCAACTTCTTCGCCATCGCCGCGAGCGTTGTGCCCTGCACCAGTAGCGACACCAGCGTGCAGAGGAAGACGACATTGAAGATAAGATTACTGTGCGGCACGTTCTCCGACATACACATGATGGCGAAGATAATCGGCACTGCCCCTTTGAGCCCGACCCAACTGAGCATCACCTTGTCGCGCAGATGATACTTGCGGAAAGGCGCCATGCATAGGAACACCGACAGCGGGCGCGAGATGAACACCATCACGATACTGATAATCAGGCACGGCAGCCACACCTCCAAGTGCAAGAACTCATGCGGGCGAACAAGCAGACCCAGCATGAGGAACATCACCAACTGGCTCAGCCACGTCAACCCATCGAAGAAACTCTTGGTCTGCCGCTTCTTGGTGAACTTGCTGTTGCCGATAATCAGCCCGCCCACATACACCGCCAGATACGGGTTGCCTTCTAAATAATAGGTGATGGAGAAGATGAAGATACAAGCGGTGAGCACCATGATAGGGTAGAGCGAGTCGTTGTTCAGTTGCACCTTGCGCATGAGCATGACTATCGCCTTCCCGAACGCAAAACCCAATACGCCGCCCATCACTAATTGCACCACGATGGTCTGCACGATAGGCAACGCCGTCGGCTCCATCTTAGCCGTCGCCACGCCTATCAGCGTGGAGGTCAGCACATACGCCATCGGGTCGTTAGCACCCGACTCCAACTCGAGCAACGGGCGCAGGTTGTGCTTGAACGAAATTCCGCTCGTGCGCATGATGGAGAACACCGATGCGCTGTCCGTAGAAGACATCGTCGCCGCCATGAGCAGAGCAATCGGCAGCGTGATAGTCGCTACCGCGTTAAGCCAGCCGAAGACGTAGTAGATAATCACGCCCGTGATGAGGGCGGTGAGCAGCACCCCGACCGTTGCCAGCGTGATACCCGGGGCGATGACGGGGCGTATATCCACTATCTTCGTGTCCATACCGCCGGAGAACAGGATGACGCACAGCGCCACGGTGGAGATAGCCTGCGCGGTGTCCACATCGAACATATAGCCCATCCCGTCCTCGTTGAACAGACGTCCGATACCGTCTGCGCCGAAGAACATACCCACAGCCAAGAATAGCAACAGCGCCGGCACGCCGAACCGATAGCCAATCTTGTCCGTGAAGATACTCGCGAAAAAGAGCAACGATAATATAAGAAGAATAAGTTCTACTTGCATTTCCTATTTAGGATTAAGGATGAAGGACATAGGATGAAAGACTGATTACATTCGTCTGTGAGTTTTCAGAGTCGATACCATTTAGTCTTTGATCCTTCATCCTTTATCTTTTATCCAACAACTGTTCCTCTATTATCTGCACAATACTCTCCTTGGGATAAAGTCCTTTGAGTAGAATCGGCTTGCCTTCTACGGGCACGTACAGCACCTGCGGAATGCTCTGTATCTGAAAAGCATACGCCAACTCGCGTTCCCGCTCGGTGTCCACCTTGTAGAACACCACTTTGTCGCAGTAGGTCTGACTCAACTCCTCCATGATGGGTGCCAAACGCTTGCATGGTCCGCACCATGTGGTGTAGAAATCTATCACGCAAGGCTTGTCCCCCTTGTACTTCCACTCGCGCTCCGTCGAATAGTCGAACACCCGCGCCTTGAACTGCTCCGTGGTCAGATACACCACATCCTCCCCCCGCACACACGGCGACAAAAGGAGCAGGAGAAGTAAAATTTGAAAATTTGAAAATTTGAAAATTTGAAAATGATTATACATAGCGGTTGAGAGTTTGGTGGTTTGAGAAGGATTGTGTGTCGGGGACGCCTGTGTACCCGGACTTTTTTTCAGCAGGCGGGGACGCCTGCGCACCCGGACATTCTCCCACCCTTCGTCGGGTGGGTTGGGGTGGGTCATCTACCCCACCTGCGCGCCGTTCTTCACCTCCGCCGACACGGTGGTTACCACCAACTTGCCGTCGGCATCCACCGCCGAGAGTATCATCCCCTGCGACTCTATGCCCATCATCTTGCGCGGCGGGAAGTTAGCGATGAACAGCACTTGCTTGCCCACGAGCACGCTCGGGTCGGGGTACGACTGTGCGATACCCGACAGGATGGTGCGCCCACCCATACCGTCGTCCAGCGTGAATTGCAGCAAGCGGTCGGACTTCTTCACCGGCTTGCACTCCAGCACCGTCGCCACGCGGATGTCCGTCTTGTCGAACTCGTCTATCGTGGTCGCGGCTTTCACCTCCGCGGGGTGCCAGTTCTTCAGTTCCTCCGCCTTAGCAGCATCCTCGTTCTCCTGCTTAATCCGCGCGAGGCGGTCGAGTTGCGCCTGAATAGCGCAGTCCTCTATCTTCTCAAAGAGCAGGCTCACTTCGCCCAGTTCGTGTCCTTCGGGCAGGTGGTCTATGCTGCCCAGCGTGCTCCAGTCGCAGGCGGGCAGACGAAGCATACCGCGCAGCCGCTCCGAGGAGAAAGGCAGGAAAGGCTCGAAGGCGATGCTGAGGTTCGCCGCAATCTGCAACGCAAGGTTCAGCACCGTCGCCGTGCGCGCCATATCGGTCTTCGCCAGTTTCCAAGGCTCCATGTCCGCGAGGTACTTATTTCCGATACGCGCGAGGTTCATCGCCTCTTTCTGCGCATCGCGGAAGCGGAAGTTGTTCAGCAACTCCTCCACCTGCGCCTTCACGCCTTGGAATTCGGCGATGGTCTGTTGGTCGTAGTCGGTCAAGACGCCGCGGGCAGGGACCATTCCTCCGAAGTACTTCTGCGTCAGCACCAGCGCGCGGTTGACGAAGTTGCCGTATATTGCCACCAACTCGTTGTTGTTGCGCGCTTGGAAGTCCGCCCACGTGAAGTCGTTATCCTTCGTCTCGGGTGCGTTGGCGGTCAGCACATAGCGCAGCACATCCTGCTTGCCGGGGAAATCCACCAAGTACTCGTTCAGCCACACCGCCCAGTTGCGCGAGGTGCTTATCTTGTCGCCCTCGAGGTTCAGGAACTCGTTCGACGGCACGTTGTCCGGCAGGATATACGACCCGTCGGCTTTCAACATCGAGGGGAAGACGATACAGTGGAAGACGATGTTATCCTTGCCGATGAAGTGAATCAGGCGTGTCTCGGGGTCTTTCCACCATGTCTCCCACTTGCCGTATTTCTCCGGTTGCGCGTCGCACAACTCCTTCGTGTTGGAGATATAGCCTATCGGCGCGTCGAACCACACGTACAGCACCTTGCCCTCGGCTCCTTCCACGGGCACGGGGATACCCCAGTCCAAGTCGCGCGTTACCGCCCGCGGCTTCAGCCCGCCGTCCAACCACGACTTACACTGCCCGTACACGTTCGGTCGCCACTCTTTGTGCTCTTGCAGTATCCACTGCTCTAACCACTGCTGATATTGGTCCAGTGGCAGATACCAGTGCGTCGTGGCTTTCTTCGTCAGCGGGTTGCCGTTGATGGCATTGTATGGGTTTATCAACTCATCGGGCGACAGCGTGGCGCCGCATTTCTCGCACTGGTCGCCGTAAGCACCCTGCGCATGGCAGCGCGGGCACTCCCCGCGGATGTTGCGGTCGGTCAGAAACTCCTGCGTCTCGGGGTCGTAGAACTGCTCCGTCGTCTGCTCGATGAACTTCCCCTCGTCGTACAACTTGCGGAAGTAGTCAGACGCAAACTGATGATGTATCTTGCTTGTCGTGCGCGAATAGACATCAAACGAAATCCCGAACTGCTCGAAGGATGATTTTATCAACTCGTGGTATCTGTCCACTACCTCTTGCGTGGTAATCCCCTCCTTGCGGGCGCGGATGGTTACGGGCACGCCATGCTCATCGCTACCGCCCACAAACAGCACCTCCTCGCCTTTCAGACGGAGGTATCGCACATAAATATCTGCGGGCACATACACCCCCGCAAGGTGTCCGATATGCACAGGCCCGTTCGCATACGGCAGTGCAGATGTTACAAGTGTTCTCTTAAACATATCTTTATTTGACAATTTTGACTATTTGACCATTTCATTGCCCGACCGCTACGCTGTCCGACCGCTACGCTGAACGACTGATTTACATACGATAACTATATCAGTCTGACAGCGAACGAAGTGAGCGGTCTTTTGTCTTTCAGCGCGAAGCGCGGTCGTGTAGTCTATACAATATAATTCACCAACGTTTCCTCGCTAACGTAACTGATACTATCGCCTTTCGCCACAGAAATCTTCCCCGTCTCCTCCGACACCACTATCGCCACGGCGTCGGTCTTCTCCGTTATCCCGAGCGCGGCGCGGTGGCGAAGACCGTAATGCTTCGGGATGTCTTGGTTTTTCGACACAGGCAGGATACACGCTGCCGACACTATCCGCCCGTTCTTGATGATGAGTGCACCGTCGTGCAGCGGGGTGTTCTTGAAGAAGATGTTCTCCACCAGCCGCGCGGAGATAGTCGCGTTCAGGTTCTCCCCCGTGTCGGCATACTCGCTCAGGCTCTGCTTGCCCGCTATCACTATCAGCGCACCCGTCTTCGACTGCGACAGGTGCCGGCATGCCAACACCAACTGCTGCACATACTGGTCGGGCGCGGACTTGTCCGCATGCAGTCGCCGCATACGCCAGTCGCTGAAGCGCGAACCCAACTGATAGAAGAACGACCGTATCTCCTCTTGAAATATCACGATGATGGCTATCGCTCCCACGCTTATCACGCGCTCGAATATCGCCCCTGTCAAGTCCAATTGAATCACAAAGGTAACCAAGAACCACACCACGAGAAACGCCAGCACGCCCCAGAACAGGTTCACCGCACCCGACTTCCGCAATAGGCGATACCCCCCATACAGCAGCAACGCCACGCACAAAATATCCAATATGTCCTTGAAAGAAACTATCATCGTGTCATTGGACAATTTTACAATTTACAATCTGACAATTATTGCACCGCATGGTCAATGGTCAAATAGTAAATTGTCAAATTGTCAAATTAACATACACTTCCCTCGTCTCCACCGCCGCCCGCACGTCATGCACTCGCAGGATGTTCGCACCTCGCTCCAGTGCCAGCATGTTCGCCGCCGTCGTCGCGTTCAGCGCCTCTTCGGGCGTGATACCTAACGGCTTGTAGAACATCGACTTACGCGACAGCCCCGCCAGCAGCGGACAACCCAGAGCCTCAAACTCCTGCATCCGCCTTAGCACCTCGTAGTTCTGCGCCACGGTCTTGGCGAAACCAAACCCGGGGTCCACAATCACGTCCGCCACGCCCATCCGGTGCAAGCGGTCTATACGGCTTTGGAAGTACGCCATCATCTCGCTCATAATATCCTCATAATCAGTCATCTGCTGCATGGTCTTCGGCGTCCCCCGCATATGCATCAACACATACGGCACATGCCGCTCTGCCACCGCCTCGTACATCTCCTCGCAACCGCCCGAGATGTCGTTGATGATGTCTGCCTCATACTCATCCACCGCCCTGCGAGCCACCTCCGCTCGAAAGGTGTCCACCGACACCACCGCCTCGGGAAAACGCCGCCGTATCGCCGCCAGCGCCATCGCCACGCGTCGCCACTCTTCCTCTTCGCTCACCTCCGCAGCACCCGGGCGGGTGGAGTAGCCGCCGACATCCAATATCGCTGCACCCTCTTCCAAAGCCCGCTCCGTCTGCGCGAGCACCCGCTCCTCGTCCGATAGAGAAGCACCCAACAACCGCGTAGAAGGCACGAAACTATCGGGCGTGATATTCAGTATCGCCATCACAACGGGCTTCTCCAAGCCCAGCAAGCCGTGTCGAGTAAGAAGTTGCATTTTGTCAGTTAATAAAAATTTGCCGCAAAGATACTACTTTTTTCTTAAATATACAATAATTCCCCTCTTTTTGTTTGATTTACCGCTTTTTGCTCCATGCGCAATATCTCATTTGGAAGTCGTTTTCTTGCCCAATACCAACAGTTGAATACTATTGAAGATGTTTTGCCAAATGATATACGCAGCGGGACCGAGGGCGGCGAGAGGGCAGAGGTAGGTCTGCGCCATCCATACACCGAGGGTGGTGTTCTTCTGCCCAAAGGCTTGCCCTGCCGTTACTTTGCTCACGGAGGGCATATCTGTAGGCAAGTCCTCACGGATGACCTCCGCGCGGTAGTCCTCGCCTTTGGAGGGCGCAGGGAAATGGTAGCCTATCGCCTTGCCGAGAAAGAACTGCAAGACGCAGGTAATCAGTGCGCCGCTGAACAAGATGATCACCGTCCAACCATTGAAGCGAGTAGTGAGCATGGTGTGGGTGATGTCTGCCATAAGGATGATGAGGGTGCCTGCCCAAAGGTAGAATGGCACCGATGCCCATGCCTTGGTGAGCGCGAAACGCTTGTCGGTGCCTTTGTGGCGCTGGTAGGCATCGTAGCAAATCCGCAGTAGCCATGCCGCAAAGAACGGTCCGAGCAACAGCGGACCAACCTTGCCAAGTATCAGTGCCGCAGCATGCCAAAAGGTCATGTCTGCCATCGGATTGACCACAGGGAAGAAAGCGGGCACGATAATCGCCGTCGCGATATTGCTGAGCATGGTGAAAGTAGTGAGGTTCTGAATAGAGCCGCCCATCTTGCCTGCGATGATAGGCGCTGCCGTCGCCGTTGGCATCAGCACGCATATCATCAGCCCTTGGGCAATGGCTTGTCGGTCGAGTACACCACCCCCTTGCCCCCTCCCCGCAAGCGGGGCGGGGGAGTAGAATGCCATAATACCATAGTATAGCCCGACGGCAATGGCAAGTTGCAGGAAAAGCACTATCCAATGCCAGCGATGCAAACGCAAGTCCAATGGATTCACCTTGCAGAAGGTGAAGAACAGCATGAAGAAAATCATCGGCGGCAGGAGGAACATCAGGTGGCGGAACAATGGATAGCCCGCCACGCCAATCACCATCGCCAGCCAAAGGGCATGTCTGTCAAGAAAACGTTTCATAGCGGCTAATTATAGAAATGCCAAGCCAGCCCTGCGCGGAAGACATCGGGATTCATCGGGTAAGATGGCATGGCGTAGTAGTAGGGCTTGGACTTCATGAAGAGGTGGTTGAAATGCGTGTACTGCGCGAAGAAACGCAGGTGGATGGAGCGCACGTAGAAGTTGGCATATACGTTCAGTACGGGGTAGTTGCCCACTTGCACTTTCTGCTCGCCCGTCTGCACGCCAAACTGCGAGGTGGCGGGGTTGAACACCGGCGCGGCATACTTCGTGAAGAAACGCATATCCACGCCTATCTGCGCATCCATGGCTTTGCGCGCCCATGAGCCGTGGTAGTAGAGGTTGTGATACAGCGTGATGGTAGGCAACGGCAGGTACTCCGAGGTGCTCATCTGATAGACCACGTGGTTCTCAAGGTTCACCCACGGCGTAGTCAGGTGGCATTGCACATTCGCCATCAGCACCTGTATATTGCCGTCGTGTTGCTTGGGCAACCCGTCGGCGGCGTCGAAATAGATATAGCGCGTTAGGTTCTCAAAGCCGATTTCCACTTTCGGCTTCACCCACTTGGTCGGGTAAGCGATGTCGCCACCCACGTAGAAACGATAGGTCTTCTGAAAATCGTTCTCCCAGCGGAAGTGGTTGCTCTCGTAGTGGTTCAGATAGAGCGAGGGGGTCTCGTTCTTCACGAAGGTGCGGGCGTTGATATACATCGTGTCTTTCCCCACAGGGAAGTAGCCGTCCACGTGCCCGTTCACCTGAAACTCGCCCAACTTATACCCCGCCACGCACACGTCGCCGTCGAAGCCGTAGTGCACCCATTTGCCGCGGTTCTTGTAGAGCGCGCCCCCCACGAAGGTGTTGTTCGTCCATTGGTAGCGATAGGTAGTGTCGCCCAGGAGTTGGGCGGAGGTGGGATAGGAAATATGGGAAACGAAGCCGGGTGCGCAGGCGTCCCCGCCTGCTGTCTGCCCACTAACCACTGCCCACTGCTCACTATTAAAGTCCCCCGTCTTGAACAGATGGCGTTGGCACTCGTTGATGGCATATACGGTCGCGCCGAACTTCAATATACGGTTGAACTCTTCCTCGAAGGTTACCGACAGCGTGTTGCGGATGGTGAGCACGTCGGTGGAGTCGTTGGTGCGGTTGGGGTTGCGCAGGTAGGTGTTGCCGAAGCCGTTCACGCCGTAGAACTGCTGCTGTGCGGTCTTCTCTATATAGCGGCGGTTGCTGTTGGTGGTCTCGAAGACATGGCGGAAAGTGGTAACGGGGATGTAGTCAATGCGTACCGTGTCTTTCTTCTCCCATTTGCCTTCTTCGTTGCGCACCTCAATGGAGTCGTGCCGCTCGCGCTCCACGGTGATACTATAGTAATGGTTCAGGAAGCCCGTGAGGTAGCGGTAGCCGACCATGGCATTGAGCCGCACGGGCAGGTCTTCGGGCTCCAGAGGACCGTCTAAGTCATCGGTGTTGCTCAGTCCGCCGTTGTCGTAATGCGACAGTTTCGACCATGCGAAGGCGGCTTGCATGGAATAGTGGTTGCCGTTGTAGGAGCCCCATACGGAGCCGTTGTAGTCCTGTCCGGCTTGGTTGTTGTAGTGCCCCACGGCGTTCAGGTAGTTCATCTGCATGCCGAGGTTGAGGCGGCGGTTGATGTTGCCCGTGAGGAGCAGGTTGATTTCGTTCTCCTCGCGGTAGGTGGTGAAGCCTTTCTTGTATGCTATCTCCGAATAGGGCGTGGTGGTGTTGAAGAAACGCACATCCGCCGGCGAATACACATAGGGCTGATAGGCGGTGGCGAAAAGGTCGTCCACGGTCTCCAAACGGTCGAAATAGATACGCGCCTGCAGCGGCGAGACGAGACAGTTGCCGTTGAAGGCGGACGAGAGCGAGTAGTTATTCTCCACGTCGCGCATCGGATAGTTGAGCATCAAGGTATCTTGAAACGAGACGGTGTCGGCGATACCCGTTGCAGACGGCAGTTGCCAAGACCGCAGCACGGTCTTGACAACTTTATTCTTCGGAGCGGCAGCGGCTGCCACCGCTCCGAGAAGAAATATGAGCAGTAGTCTTACTTTTTGCACGCTCTTTTCTTGGTCTCTTTCTTCTCTGCCTTCTCCTCTTTGGCAGCGGCTTTGGTTGCCTTCGAGGCTTTAGCAAGTTCTTTCTGCAGTTGCTGAATCTCCTGCTCTTGGTTATTGATGGTCTTGAGCAACTCGTTCAACTCCTCATTGCCAATCGAGGTCGGGTATTGCTCCTCTACGCACTGCATGAAATCCGACAGCACGTTCATGTAGTTGATGAATGCGTCGTAAGCCGACTCGTAGTGGCTGGTGCCTTGGTCGATATGGTTCATGAAGTGGAAATGGTTGATGTCTTGCAGACGCAACCAACTGGTCTTCAGCGATTTATCTTGACATAGACGCACGCGCTCCGCCACGGAGTAGAGTTTCTCCAAAGCCTCGTGCTGTAGGTCGTTGCCGTTATAGACGCTCAGGTCTTTGGCTTCGCCCGTCCAAGTCATAGGATACGGTACCGACACCACGTCCTTTGCCTCCATCGCTTTCGCTGCCTCGGCGGGGGTGCAGAAGCCCATGCCGCGCTCTACTACGTAGAACGGTAGCGCTTTCAAGAACTCAAACACACCCGTGGTGGCAGGTTGGTTGAAGCCGAAGGTCTCGGCACCTACCCAGATATTAATGATTTCTTCGCCTTCGGGCAGCCCTTGCAGCATGTTCGCATACTTCACGGCATCCATGGGGTAGTTGTACCATGCGGGGTCGGAGAAGTGGAAACTCAGTTCGTCGCTCAACGGCATGTTGCGCAGCAGCACTTTCTGCTTCGGCGCAGCAGCACTGGCGTACATGTAGTTGGGCGATTTCCAACTCAGCACATGCTTGGCACCCTCGGTGAGCACGGTTTTATAACCCATCTCATAGAGGCGATAAGCAATCTCATCGGAGTAGAGCAGGTCACTGTTCCATACGCTCTGCGTCTTCACGCCCAGCACCTCCTTGAGGAGATCAGCGTGTTTCTTGAGTTGGTTCTCAAACTCCTTGGTGTCGTACTCAGCAGCAAACGAGTAGGCATACGGTGTAGCGAGGAACTCCACGCACTTGCTGTCTGCCAACTCCTTGAGCACATCTATCATCTCCGGCGCAAACTGCTCGAAGAGTTCCATCATCGTGCCCGATACAGAGAGCGCGCAGTGGAACTTGCCCTTCGACTGCTCCACCATCGCTTTTAGCGTTTGGCACAGCGGCATATAAGAGGTGTTTACCAGACCGGTGATGTACTCCTCGGTCATCAGGTCATCGTAGTAGTAGTGGTCTTGCCCAATCTCAAAGAAACGATAGCGTTTCAGACGATAGGGTGCATGCATTTGAAAGCAAAAACAGATATTTTTCATGATTGCGAATTGTTTTAATGTTTGTGTAATGTTTAATAGTTTCCTCTGCGTAGAATCCTCTTTTTCTCTGCGAGGGCGTAGCCCGAAGCAAGGGCCTTTATGTCCTGTTCGCTGCGCTCACGAGAATAAAAAGATTCTTTCAGAGGCGTATAATGCGCATAATTTATCAATTACAAACCTCAGAGCAGTAGCTCTCTTAATTCTTAATTCTTAATTCATAATTCTTAATTAACTTACAGCGTATGGTTAATCACGCCGTCGTATATCTTGCGCACTTTCAGTCCGGCATCGTACCAACGGATGTTATTCACCTCCTCCATGCCGAGTTCGTGCAGGCTCTTGTACATCGCGGGGTACTTCACGATGGCGTAGATAGCGTCTGCCATCGCGTCTATATCCCAGTAGTCGGTCTTGATACAGTGGGTCAGAATCTCTGCGCAGCCCGACTGATGGCTGATGATAGATGGGCAACCCACCTGCATCGCCTCTAATGGAGAGATACCAAATGGCTCGCTCACCGACGGCATGATATACACATCGGAGTCCGCCAATACCTGTTGCACCTGCTTGCCGCGCATGAAGCCCGGGAAGTGGAACTTGTCGGCTATACCGCGCTGGGCTGCCAGCTCAATCATCTTCGCCATCATATCGCCGCTACCTGCCATCACGAAGCGCACGCCATCGGTCTTAGCCAGCACGCGGGCGGCTGCCTCCACGAAGTACTCGGGGCCTTTCTGCATGGTGATACGTCCGAGGAAGGTAACTAATTTATCCTTGCGCGGATGTTTCTGGAACTCCTCGGGGTTAGCCAGCGGCTCCACGGCATTGTGCACAGTGGATACCTTGCGCGGGTCGATACCGTATTTCTCTATCACAGTCCGCCGCGTCAGGTTCGACACGCACATGATATGGTCAGCCTCCTGCATACCGCGTTTCTCGATAGCGAACACCGTCGGGTTCACATTTCCGCGCGAGCGGTCGAAGTCGGTAGCATGCACATGTATCACGAGCGGCTTGCCCGAGATCTGCTTAGCAAACACACCTGCTGGGTAGGTCAGCCAGTCGTGCGAGTGGATGATATCAAAGTCCAGCGAGTGTGCCAGCACGGATGCCACTGCCTCGTAGTTACCAATCTCCTCAATGAGGTTGTCGGGGTAGCGTCCCGAGAAGCCCACGCACCCGAGGTCGTCGGTGCCGATACGGCGGTAGTCGTAGCGGATGCCGTTGCGCAGGTGGAAATACTCTTCGGGCGACATCTTGCCCTCCATGCGTTGTTTCACGTAGTTGTAGTCGTTCTCTTTCCACACGATGGGCACACTGTTCGCGCCGATAATCTTCAGAAACGACTGGTCTTCATCGCCCCATGGCTTCGGAATGACGAAGGTGATGTGCATATCGGTCTGCTGCGCCATGCCGCGCGTCAGACCGTAACTGGCCGTACCCAAACCGCCTAAGATATGAGGGGGAAACTCCCATCCGAACATTAACGCTTTCATAAGGCACCTCCTTTCTCGCTCTCTGCTTCGTAACGTTTAATCGTATCTATCACGCTCAATACCGCTGCCACGCTCGGCGCGAAACTCATGCCGCCGTGTCCTTTATAGGGCGGGTTGCCGTCGTATAACTCGTTCAGCGTACCGATGCACAGTTCGCTCATCTCTTGCTCGTAGCCCACCAGCAGACGCTCCATGAAACTCAGTCCGCTGCGTTTGTACAGGCTCATATACGCACGTGCGTAAGCGGCGATGGTGCAGGGCCATACGGGACCGTTGTGGAAGTTGCGGTCGCGCTCCAACTGCCCGCCGATATACTCGGGGCGGAAGTTGCCGCTCTTGGGCGACAGCGTGCGCAATCCGCGCGGGGTCAGCAACTCTTTCGTGCATATATCCACCACTGCTTTCTGCTGTTTCCTATCCAGCGGCGAGTAAGGCAGACCGGCTGCCCAAATCTGATTCGGACGCACCTCGCGGTCTTGGTAGTTGTCCACCACGTAGTCGTATAGGTAAAGCCCGTTCCAGAAGGTGTTGACGAATGCGCCGCGGGTAATCTCTGCCTGGAAGTCCAGCAAGTCGGCGGCTTCCTGCTTGCCCTGCTCGCGGAGCAACTCTGCCGTGAAACGCAACGCGTTGTACCACAGTGCGTTAATCTCCACCACGTAGCCGGTACGCGGGGTGATGGGACGCCCGTTCTCCACAGCACTCATCCATGTGGCGGGACGCTGCGTGCCGTCCACCCACAGCAGACCGTTCTGGTGCAGGTACGCACGCGGGTGGTTCTGCTTGCGATAGAAAGCCACGATGTCGGCGCACAGGTCGGCGTATTTCTCTGCCGCCTCGCGCACGGTGTATTTATGGGCATATTTCTGGAACGCGCGCACAGCCCATAGGAGGGCGTCGGGGTCGTCCATACCCGTCATCTTCACCATGCCGGTATGTCCGGCGAGGAAATGGCGTATCTCATCCACCGCTGTCTGGTCGATAATCGCCTCCCAGTATTCGGGGCGGTCAATGTCGAGCGTGCAGGAGGGGGTAGCGAAGAATGTGGCGCGTGCCTCGGCATGATACCACGGATAGCCGCTCAGCAGGTAGCACTTGTCGCCCTCGCGTTTGTAGAACTGCCCTGCGGAGTTCTTCAGGCAGGCGAACATGTTCTCGCGGGCGATACGGCGCGTCATCTCTTTCTCCCACGTGGCTTTCAGCGTGCGGGTCTTCACCTCCGTGATACCCGCGGCGAAAATCACGCTCTCGCCTTTCTTCATCGGCAACTCGAAGTAACCGGGCACGAGCAGGTCTTCCTTGAACTCGAAGCCGCGCTCTTGCTCCTTCGGGTACTCAATGCCCTTGTACCATTGCGGGTCGTGCTTGTACTCCACCGACTTCGAGAACTGCATGAACAGTTGCGGGAACTCGCGGTACATCTGGTTCACACGCCCGTTCTCGCATTCATCCATGTTCGCATTCGCGCGGCTGTTCTCGTGCGTCAGTTCGTTCACCGAACGGAATGCCAAGAACGGCTTGAAGCGCAGCGTCGTGGCGGAGTGCGCTTCCACCAGCGTGTAGCGAATCAGCACGCGCGGCTCGAAACTCACCAGCATACGCTCCTTCGTCAGCACTACGCCACCCACGCGGTAGGTCGTCTTCGAGATAACCTCGCAGTCGAACTCACGGATGTACTTGTGCCCGTTGGGTGCGTATGTCGTTGGACCGTACTTGTGCAAACCGAGGTTGAACTCGGCGCCGTGCTGGATGACGGTCTCATCCAGCGAACTGAGCAGGACGTAGTTGTCTTGCCCCAACTCCGGCAGGGGCATCACCAACTGTCCGTGATACTTACGGGTATTGCAATCCACCAGCGTCGTCGCGTTATAGACGCCCGCACGATTCGTGCGAATCATCTCTTTCCCGAGCGACCGCTCCAGATTGGTCAACACCGTCTTGTCAAAATTCAAATAACCCATATATGATGTGTTTTTTGTGGTTTTAGTCTTCGTCTCTTAATTCCTAATTGCCATGTATCAAGACATCGTTGACACTTTTGTATCAGGACATCGTTGACACTATGGGTTGATTTATAAATAAATTTTTACAATAATCATTGTTCTTTGACATAGTATTTGCATATCCTTAGCCATAACTCAAATC
>JAXDTJ010000083.1:0-11566 GCA_034090015.1 Paludibacteraceae bacterium
ACACATTTATATATTGGAAAAGAATATGGACTGCGATGCGACCATCATAGGTAGCCGCCAAATGGAGATACCCATTAAAGCACTTGCCACGCAGCGAGTTACAGCTCTGCAAACGGAGGGGGTGCAACCATTGCAGAAAGACCAAATCACGCGTCGTGTAAAACGCGAGATTGTGGAAATTTACTAAAAAAACACACAATTATTTGCATATATCAAAAAATAGTTGTACCTTTGCAGCGCAATTCGGTACTGCGGCATTAGCACATCGGTAGTGCATGAGCTTCCCAAGCTTAGGAGGAGGGTTCGACTCCCTTATGCCGCTCTCTTGAAAGTTGAGAGTTTAGAGTTGAGTGATGATGTAGAATTGTCAGATTAGATAGCCCGCAAGGGCTATTCTTGTATAGCAACAATAGCAAGTCGGTTCATCGCGGCGTTTTCGGAAGAAAAACATCCGTGTTTTAATCCCAAGCGTCGAGGAAAGTCCGGGCTGCACAGAGCACCATAGCGGTTAATGGCCGTCAGGCAGCAATGTTTGGTCACTGCTACAGAGACGAGAGATGTGAAACGAGCATACTATGGGCAGCAATTCCATGTAAACCGATGTTTGAGCGTTGCTCGCGCGAGTCGGAGGGTAGGAAGCGAGAGAAGGCGGCAGCAATGTTGACCTCGAGATTAATGATGAACACCTGCGAAGGCACAGAACCCGGCTTATAGACTTGCTATTGTTTTTCAAACGAAAATCATTGCATACCACCATCAGACGCAAATTCCGAGATATTATCGACTTCCTTCGCTACGGGATGTGGCGCAGAACAAGCACGGAGTTTGGTAGCCGTGGCAAACGATTAGGCTATCAGGCGTTGCGGACGATTGTGCTGGTCGTAAGAGGTTTCACCGACAATAATCTGAACGTTAGAGCAAATAGTTTGACCTATTCGCTCGTGTTTGCTATTATCCCCATTTTGGCGATGGTGGTGGCTGTTGCCAAGGGGTTTGGCGTGGCGGAAGTGATTGAGAACCTGCTCAATGAGTCGTTTCTTGGTGAAACAAACCTTGTGCCGACCATCATGGGTATGGTGGATAGATACTTGGAGACAGCGCAGGGAGGAGTGTTCCTCGGCGTGGGTTTGCTGATATTGATTTGGGCTATCTATTCCTTCTTCCGCAATGTAGAATCGGCATTCAACGAGGTATGGGATGTGAAGCAGTCGCGCTCTATCATCCACCAACTGGTAACCTACGTCGCTATTCTCGTGCTGGTTCCCATCCTCATGGTGGCGTCCTCAGGCTTGAGCCTGTTTATCAACTCGATGGCTTCGTCCCTCGACACTCTCCCCTTCTTCAGCACTATCCGTACGGGGATGGTGCGTTTCCTGCAGTTTGCCATCATGTGGGCAGTGTTCACATGGATGTACATCAGCATTCCCAATACGAAAGTGCGTTTTTGGAGCGGGTTTATCCCAGGCGTACTGATGGGCACGCTCTTCATGCTCTTGCAAATGCTTTCGATGTATGTCATTGTCTTTCTGTCTCGTACAAGCATAGTGTATGGTGCATTTGCTACGATTCCTATCCTACTCACATGGTTGCAGTGGACATGTCTGCTCATCTTGATTGGCGCGCAGATGTCGTTTGCCATACAGAACAACGAGCAATTCGAGTACGAGCACGACCTTGAGCGCATGTCGCGCCGCTACAAAGACTGTATCACGCTCTATCTGCTCTCCCTTATCATCCGCCGCTTTGAGGCAGACGAAGCCCCGCTGACGGCGCGCGAGATAGCCTCCGACCAGCACCTGCCCGTCCGATTGGTGCTCCAACTGCTCAGCCGACTGGAGGAGACTGGCTTGCTGCGGGCGGTGTATGTAGAAGGTAAAGAAGAGCGCACCTACCAGCCCGCTTTGGATACCCACAAGATAACCATCGGCATGGTCTTCGACCGCATAGACATGCAGGGAAACGAGGAGTTTATTGAGGGAACCAACCCCGAGATGCAACTCTTTTGGCAGAAGTTCCGCCAACTGAAAGCCGAGCACAACACGCTCAACGCAGTAAAAGTGCGGGAAGTATGATACACAAAAACGCACAAAAATACTTACTAAAATCAACAAGAATGTTGTTATTTCAACAAATATTTTCAAAAATTGTTCAAATATCTTTTCTTTAACATATAATTTTCATGTAATTATTCATTAATTTCATTACTCCAAAATTAAACAAATCAACGAATAAACAAATAAATCTATTGTATGAAAAACAAATTCTTACTGATTATCAGTCTTTTAGCCATGAGTATGGTAATGAATGCAAAACCGGTTATCCAGCGCGTGGAACCGTTGTGTTGGTGGACAGAGATGAATACGCCGCTCACCCTGCTCTTTCAGGGCGAGGACCTGGCGGATGCACAAGTAACGGTACAGGAAGTGGTAGGCAACAAAGTGATGCGCGGACAATGCTTAGGGCTTGTACCTAAGGCGCAACACAACGCCGAGAGCCCCAACTATCTCTTTGTGGATATGGACGTGAAGCAGGCAGGTACCTACCGTATCACCCTCACCAAGAACAAGAAGAAAGCCACTTGGACGTACACCATCAACCCCCGTCGCGAAGACAGCCGCATGCGGCAATCGTTCACCTCGGCAGATGTGGTCTATCTCATCATGTCCGACCGATTTGTCGATGGCGACGAGAGCAACAACAACCTGCCGCAGATGGCAGAGAAAACCGACAAGAGCTATGTCCATGGGCGCTTCGGCGGCGACATTGCGGGTATCGTCAGCCAACTGGACCATATCAGCCGCTTGGGCGCTACCGCCATCTGGCCGACCCCGCTCTTGGAGGACAACGAAGCGGCATGGAGTTACCATGGCTACGCATGCTCCGACTACTACCATATTGACCCGCGCTACGGCTCCAATGAGTTGTACTGCGACATGGTGGAGCAGGCACACCAAAAGGGAATCAAAGTGCTGATGGACATGGTGCCCAACCACTGCGGCAGTACCCACTGGTGGATGAAGGACCTGCCCTACCACGATTGGATTAACCAGTTCGATGAGTTTACCACTACCAGCAATGTCTTCTCTGCCAACTACGACATCAATGCCTCGGAATACGACCGTCAGTTGAGCAACCGCGGCTGGTTCGACAAGCCGATGCCCGATATGAATCTGGAGAATCCTGACCTGCTCAAGTATTTCCAGCAATGGGCTATCTGGTGGATTGAGTACGCTAACTTGGATGGTCTGCGCGTGGATACCTACCCCTACATTGAGCCCGTGCCGGGCAGCCAGTGGCTGAAAGCCATCCGCGAGGAGTACCCGAACATCAACATCGTAGGTGAGTGCTGGACGCGTCCTGCGAGTGCGGTAGCCTACTGGCAATCCGGCGTGAAGAACTACAATGGCTTCGACAGCAACCTGCCCACCGTGATGGATTTCCCCGTGGAGGAGAGTATTCGTCAGGCATTGGAGACGGATGGCAAGGAATGGGGTGCAGGACTGACACGCGTGTACGACGCTGTGGCGCAGGACTACCTCTATGCCGATGTGAATAAACTGTTTATGTTCCTCGGCAACCACGATATGGACCGCTTTGCCGACATCGTGAAAGACAATGACCTGCGCCGCGTGAAGTTAGGTTATGTGCTGCTTGCCACGATGCGCGGTATCCCGCAAGTGTTCGCGGGCGATGAGTATGCGATGCGCTCTGCCGACCGCTCTATCGGACACTCTACACTGCGCATGCCGCTACCGTTAGGCAAAGACGTAACGCCGGAGCAACAGGAGATGTTTGATTTCCAAAGCAGACTCTTCCAATGGCGCAAGGGTGAGCCCGTGATTCATACCGGTCGCACCATGCACTTCCTCGGACGCGATAACACCTACGCGTTCTTCCGCTATAATGAGAGCGAAGCAGTGTTTGTATTCGTCAATGCCAGCGAAGAAGAGCGGACTATTCCGACCGCAAACTATGCAGAGATACTCGGCAAGTACAATCCCGTAGGCAAAGACATCATCAGCGGCGAAGAGACAGACCTCTCGCGCGAGGATATCAAACTTGCCCCGCTATCCGCTCTCATAGTAAAACTCGGGAAATAACTTTCCCACTCCCCTACCACCTTAAAAATCAATATACAGACAGCCTCTCGGGTTGTCTGTATTTATTTGGAATAGCCCTTTTTCCATAGGGGATGCGCCGCAAGAAATAAAATTGGCAAAATGCTTGCGTATCTCAAAAAAACTTCGTAACTTTGCAGCGAATTTTGAGATAACATACTTTCTATTATGAACATAACTATTGATATAGACACACGCATGCCCATTTTCACCAAAGAAGATATGGCGGATTATACCAGCCTTGAGGCTGTACGGGATATGCTATTAACGGACATTGCAGACCACTACAAAGCGTGAGAGTGGTTGTTCAAGATACGGTTGCATTGGAACTGCGCGAACTAACAAAATAACAACAATAATAAAACTTTACGTACTATGAAACCGACTCATATTGAGCATTTAGGTATTGCAGTAACAAGTCTGGAGGAGGCTATGCCCTTCTTCGAGTTTTTAACCGGTGAGAAATGCTACGCCATCGAGGAAGTAGCCGACCAAAAAGTGAAGACCGCTTTCTTCAAAGTAGGTCAGACAAAGATTGAACTTCTGGAGCCTACCTGCCCCGAATCGACCATCGCCAAGTTCATTGAGAAAAACGGCGGTCGCGGTGGCGTACACCATGTAGCCTTCAACGTAGAGAGCGTGGAAGAGGCGCTGAAAGAGGCAGAAGCAGCAGGCATCCAACTCATCGACAAGGCTCCCCGCAAAGGTGCAGAGAACCTGATGATTGCCTTCCTCCACCCCAAGAGCACCAAGGGCGTACTGACAGAACTCTGCCAGCAGCCGAAATAATTGCCAAATTGTAAATTGTCAAATTGTCAAATAGAAAATGGATCAGACTAAATTGCAGAAACTGATTGACAACCGCGTGAAGGCAGCAGCCGGCGGCGGGGAAGCAGCAGTAGAGAAACACCACGCCAAGGGCAGTTACACCGCCCGCGAGCGTATCAACATGCTCCTCGACGAAGGTTCGTTTGAGGAAGTGAACATGTTCCTTACCCATCGTTGCCACGATTTCGGTATGGAGAAGAAAGTATTCCTCGGCGACGGCGTAGCCGTAGGTTCGGGTACTATTGATGGTCGTCTCGTCTTCGTCTTTGCACAGGACGCCACCGTCATCGGCGGCTCTCTGAGCGAGACCATGGCACAGAAGATTTGCAACGTGATGGACCAAGCCGTTAAACTCGGTGCTCCTATCATCGGTTTGAACGACTCGGGCGGCGCACGTATTCAGGAAGGTGCTTGCGCATTGGCAGGTTATGCCGAGATTTTCGAGCGTAACATCTTGGCTTCGGGCGTAGTTCCCCAAATCAGCGTTATCTTCGGTCCCTGCGCCGGTGGTGCAGTGTATAGCCCCGCGCTGACGGACTTCATCATGATGACCGAGCAGAACTCGTACATGTTCATCACGGGTCCGAAGGTAGTGAAATCCGTTACCGGTGAGGACGTTACGGTGGAGCAACTGGGTGGTGCAAAGGTGCACGCAACCAAGTCGGGTGTTACCCATTTTGTTGCCGCTACCGAGGAAGAGGCATTGGCAGAAGTGCGCCGCCTCATCTCGTTCATCCCGCAGAACAACATGGAGGAGGCGCCGCTGATGAAGTGCACCGATGACCCCATGCGCGTGGAGGAGAGCCTGAACGAGGTAGTACCGGCAGACCCCAACAAGCCTTACGACATGAAGGATATCATCTACACCATCGTGGACAATGGCGATTTCATGGAGGTGCAGAAAGACTATGCGAAGAACATCATCTGCGGTTTTGCCCGCTTCAACGGTCGCTCCACGGGTATCATCGCCAACCAACCGAACTGGATTGCCGGTGTGCTGGACTGCGATGCGAGCCGCAAGGCGGCACGCTTTGTGCGTTTCTGCGATGCGTTCAACATCCAGATTCTCACCCTCGTGGACGTTCCGGGCTTCCTCTGCGGTACGGGTCAAGAGTACGCAGGTATCATTGACCACGGAGCAAAACTGATGTTTGCTTTCGGCGAGGCTACGGTGCCCAAGGTTACGGTTACTATTCGTAAGTCGTACGGCGGAAGCCATATCGTGATGAGTTGCAAGCAGTTGCGCGGCGATGTATGCTACGCATGGCCTAACGCGGAGATTGCCGTGATGGGTGCAAGCGGTGCAGTAGGCGTGCTGCAAGCCAAAGCACTGAAAGCCATCGAAGACCCCGAAGAGAAGAAGAAATTCATTGCGGAGAAAGAGGAGGAATACAAAGAGCTCTTTGCCAGCCCCTATCAGGCAGCCAACCGCGGATATATCGACGACATTATTGAGCCTCGCAACACGCGCAAGCGCATCATCCGTGCCTTCGAGAACCTGCAGACCAAGCGCCTGACGAACCCGCTGAAGAAGCACTCCAACATTCCTCTGTAAATCGTAATTCGTAAATCGTAATTCGTACATTCAGCTATGTTATTACTCGAAGTAACCCAACAAGTGGGCATAACCGGTCAAACCGTTTTCATCACGGGTGTCGGCTTCGGCATGGTGCTTCTCTTGCTCTTTGTGTTCATCTATGTGATGAAACTGATGGGTAAGATAATGCGCCCGCGCGTGAAGGCTGTGAAGAAAGAGGTAACGAATGAAGAGCAAACCGAGTCGGTGGTACATAAACAACGTGAGGACCGCATCGTCCTCACAGGTGATGCCACCGCCGCTATTGCGCTCGCACTGCACCTCTATTACAACGGCGTGCACGATGAAGAAGATACCAAGATTACTATCCAACCGCACCGTACACAATGGAACAACAAGATGTACGGCATGAATAACTTACACAGATAAACCACAATGAAAAAATTTAAGTTTACGATTGCCGGTCAGCCTTACGATACGACCGTCAACGAGATAGAACCCAATGTATGCGAGGTAACGGTGAATGGTACCGTATTCCAAGTAGAGATTGAGAAACAAGAGACCGTCAAGAAGAAGCCTGTTGTGGCTCCGCGTCCTGCTGCTACGGGTGCTGCTACACCCGCTGCTAAGCCCGCTGCCGCACCCGCTTCCGCCGGCACAACGGTGGTGAAATCGCCGCTGCCGGGTAGCATCGTGAAGGTGATGGTACAAGCCGGTCAGGACATTAAGAAAGGCGATACCCTGCTCACCATGGAGAGCATGAAGATGGAGAACGTGATTGCTTCGGAGGTAACGGGCAAAGTGAAGAGCGTGCTTGTTCAGCCCGGGCAGAACGTGATGCAAGATGACAAGCTGGTAGAGATAGAGGTGGCTGCAGCGGCGGCTCCTGCTCCCGCTGCAGAAGCTCCAAAGGCAGCTCCCGCAGCACCCAAAGCAGCTCCGGCACCTGCTCCGGCTGCTCCGAAGGCAGCTCCCGCTGCCGCTCCTGCCGGAGGTACAAAGGTAACCTCTCCCCTACCCGGCTCGGTTATCAAAGTGCTGGTAAGCGAAGGACAAGCCGTGAAGAAAGGCGATACCTTGCTGACGTTAGAGAGCATGAAGATGGAGAACGCTATCATGGCAGAGTGCGATGGTACTGTATCGAAAATCGCTGTAACCGCAGGACAAAACGTAATGCAGGATGACCTCCTGGTGGTACTTAATTAAGAATTAAGAATTATGAATTAAGAGTTGCTCATGCTCTGAAACATTGGCAAACAATGCACACTCATAATTCATAATTCATAATTCATAATTCAAACACATTATGCTTGAAGATTTGTTACGCTTCTTCCAAGAGATGGGATTTATGAATATGGACTGGCGTCAGTTGGTGATGCTGTTTGTATCATTCTTCCTGCTCTTCTTGGCGATTAAGAAGCAGTATGAACCACTGCTATTGCTCCCTATCGCATTCGGAATGTTGCTCACGAACTTGCCCGGTGCAGAGATGTACCACCCGGAGTTGTGGACACGTTTCCTTGATGCGAACGACCCTGCATACCACAGTTACGGTGCTATCTTGAAAGAAGCAGGTCTGCTGGACGTGCTCTATATCGGTGTGAAGACGGGTGTTTATCCCTGCTTGATATTCATCGGTGTAGGTGCGATGACCGACTTTGGTCCGCTGATTGCCAACCCGAAATCGCTCATCCTCGGCGCGGCTGCCCAGATTGGTATCTTCATCACTTTCTTCTGCGCATCGGCGTTCTTCACCCCCGCAGAGGCAGGTTCTATCGGTATCATCGGTGGTGCAGATGGTCCTACGAGTATCTTCTTGACCTCGAAATTGGCTCCCCACTTGCTCGGTCCCATCGCCATTGCGGCATACTCGTACATGGCATTGGTACCGGTGATTCAGCCGCCTATCATGCGTGCGCTGACCACTGAGAAAGAGCGCAAAATCAAGATGAAACAACTCCGTTCGGTGAGCAAGACAGAGAAGATTGTCTTCCCCGTGATTATCACTTCCGTAGTGGCATTGGTATTGCCCGATGCAGCGCCGCTGATTGGCTGCTTGATGTTGGGCAACCTGATGAAGGAGTGCGGCGTGGTGGACCGCCTAAGCAAGACTGCACAAAACGAGTTGATGAACATCGTGGTCATCTTCCTCGGTTTGTCGGTAGGTGCAACGGCAACAGGTGCTACTTTCTTGAACTTGAAGACCCTGCTTATCCTCGCCATGGGTATTATCGCCTTTGGTATGGGTAGCGCCGGTGGTGTGCTACTGGCTAGGTTTATGAACTTGTTCTTGAAAGAGAAGATTAACCCGCTGATTGGTTCTGCCGGCGTGAGTGCCGTACCGATGGCAGCCCGCGTGAGCCAAGCGGAAGGTCAGAAAGCCGATCCGAGCAACTTCCTCCTCATGCACGCCATGGGTCCGAACGTAGCCGGTGTAATCGGCTCTGCCGTAGCTGCCGGTGTACTGCTGACGATGCTGGGATAATAGACATATTCATAACACAAAGAGACTGCCTATCTTAATTGGTTAGGCAGTCTCTTTGTGTTTACACTTATTTTAGACTATGTATTTTGCATCGGGGTTGAGGATACAGAGACCCGCCACGGAGGACTGGGGATACATCGCGCCGTTCTCCGTAAGCGTGATACCAAGTGCTTGGAAATCAATATATCCTGCCAGTTGGAAAATGAGTTGCTGCTCAGGCAAAGAGGGATAGCCCACGGCGGGCATGATACCTTTCTTGCCGTGTTCCTGCTCTGCCTGCAGAAGCATGTAGGCGCTTGCAGCGTCTGCGAGACGGTCGCCTATGGTTTGCAGCAGAAGTGCCTGATAATCATCGTCGTGCGTGGCTTTCAGTTGCTCTATGTCTTGCAGCATCTGCTTGCTTATGGTGGCGGCGAAGATACCGATTTGGTCCTTCTCCGGCAGCACAAACTGCGCCATCTTCTCCGAGCCGATGAGGCGAGTGCCGTCCGCCATCCGTATGCCCTCGGGCGTGCCTTGCGCGGGGAAAAACGTGCAAGTGGTACGCAGGGCGTAATGCGGATTGTCGCTCTCTTTGCGCAGCCACACCATGGCATCGCGCAGCAGGTTTCTGCCTTCATCGGAGTCCTCTTTCACGCGCCACGCCCAATAGAAATACAGCCAATCGATATGGGGAATCAAGTCGCGGATGAGGAGGTCTTGACGCTGACCGCTGCGCTGGACGACCGCTGCGCTGTCTGACCGCTTCGCTGACTGACCGCTTCGCTGTCGGACTGCTTCGCTGTCGGACTCTTGCTTGCCTGCAAAGCGCTCGCGCACTTCTTGCTGCTGTCGGACGTTGGCGGCGAGCGTCTCCTCGCGGCGGTTGGGGTCGAGCAACGCATGCGCCACCACGGGGTCCTGCGAGGCATCCAACATATGGAAGACCCCCCCGCGATAGAGCGGCGCGATACGAACGGCGGTGTGTACCAGCGAGGTCGTGGCGCCGCCTACAAACAGCGGCAGACGCAAGCCCTCTTGCTCCATCGCCTCAGCTACGCGACACATCTCGTCCAGCGAAGGCGTAATCAGTCCGCTCAGGCAGACGATGTCCACCTGCTCGCGAACAGCCGTCTCGATAATCTTCTCTGTAGGTACCATCACCCCGAGGTCTATCACCTCGAAACCGTTGCAAGTCAGTATGATATGCACGATGTTTTTGCCGATGTCGTGCACATCGCCTTTCACGGTGGCAAGCAGAATCTTGCCGCGGTAGTGGATGGATTCAGAAGCATTTCCCTGACTCATGTAGGGGGTGAGGATGTCCACCGCCTGCTTCATCGTGCGGGCGGTCTTGACCACCTGCGGCAGGAACATCTTGCCTTCGCCGAACAGTTCGCCCACGCGGTTCATGCCCTCCATGAGTGGTCCCGAGATAATCTCCACCGCCGTCTTGCCGCTGCTGAGCAAGTCCTCTATGGCTACTTGCAGCGGCGCGGCGTCGCCTTTCTGCAAGGCGGAGATAAGGACTGTGGCGCTGTCTTCGGTATGACCGCTTTGCTGGACGACCGCTGCACTGTCTGACCGCTGCGCTGTCTGCCCGCTCTGCTGCACGACAGCCGCCCGCTCTATCAGTCGCTCTGTGGCGTCTTCGCGCCGCGCAAAGAGCAGGTCTTCAATGGCTTCGTGCAGGTCGGTGGGTATGTCGGCGTACTGCACCGCCGCGGCGGGATTCATTATCGCCATGTTCATACCGCGTTGGATAGCGTGGTAGAGGAAGACGGCGTGGATGGCTTCGCGGAGGTAGTTGTTGCCGCGGAAAGCAAACGAGAGGTTGCTCACGCCGCCGGAGATACGGCAGGCGGGCAGGTGCGAGTGTATCCATTCGGTCGCGCGCAGGAAGTCCAGCGCATAGTGCGCATGCTCGGCGATACCCGTCCCCACGGCGAGGATGTTCGGGTCGAAGATGATGTCCTCGGGCGCAAAACCCACCTGCTCGGTCAGCAGGTCGTATGCTCGTTGGCAGATACGGATACGGTGGTCGTAGTCGGTGGCTTGCCCGTCCTCGTCGAAGCACATCACGATGACCGCCGCGCCCAAGCGATAGACCTCCCGAGCCTGCCGCAAGAACATCTCCTCGCCCTGCTTGAGCGAGAGCGAGTTGACGATACCTTTGCCTTGCAGGCATTTCAGCCCCTCGGTAATCACTTGGAAATCAGACGAGTCAATCATTATCGGCACGCGCGCCACCTCAGGGTCGGACGCGAGCAGGTTGAGGAAATGCCGCATCTCTTTGCGGGCATCGAGCAGACCGTCGTCCATATTGATATCCAGCACCATAGCGCCGTCGTCCACCTGCTTGCGGGCAATCTGCAACGCCTCTTCGTACTGCCCCTCGGAAATCAGCCGCAGGAACTTGCGCGAGCCCGCCACGTTGCACCGCTCCCCCACATTGAGGAACGTATCGGCAGAGACGGACAGCACCTCCAAGCCGGATACAGTAGTGGTCAGTGGCAAGTGGTTAGTGGTTAGTGTCCCCATACTGACAACTGACAACTGACAACTATGGTGCGGTCTGGAGACCGCACCTCCACTGACCACTGACCACTGACCACTGAC
>JAXDTJ010000084.1:0-21377 GCA_034090015.1 Paludibacteraceae bacterium
CTCACTTTTTTTTGAGCAGTCATTCACGCTTCTTTCAGTATCTCACAGAACACACACTCCCGTCCTTCCGAAAGCGGGTGCAAAATTACTGCTTTTTTCTCACATAACCAAATCTTTATGCAAAATTTTTATATTTTCTTCATAACACATTGATTACCAAAATATGTTGTATAACATAAAAAATCACATTTACATTCCCGACTCCACCCGATTTTTCAGACAAATTTAAGAAGTTTGCTTATTTTTTAGGATGAAGCGAGTCTATTTGGCGTGATTTTTGATGGTATCACCACAAACAAACCACAATAATATGCGTAAATTAACCCTAATGGCAGCCGTTATGTGCCTGATACTCATCGGCTGCACCACGAAACCTCAAAAGGAGGACACGACAATGAAAGAAAAGACCGTTATCGAAAACATCCTTACCCGCAAGTCTATTCGTACTTTCACGGGCGACAGCCTTTCGCAGGCGCAGGTAGAGACCCTGCTGCGCTGCGCCATGGCAGCGCCGTCGGCAATGAACAAACAGCCATGGGCATTCATCGTAGTAACCGACCCCACCCTTCTGGCACGCATCGGCAGCGAGATGCCGAACACGCGTTGCCTGAACCGCCCCGCCTGCGCCATCGTGCCCTGCGGCGACCTGAGCAAGGCGATAGAGAGCCAACCCGACTTCTGGGTGAACGATGTGTCGGCAGCCACGGAGAACCTGTTGCTTGCCGCACATGCGATGGGTTTAGGCGCCGTGTGGACGGGTATCCATCCCGACCCAGACCGCGTGGCGCAGTTGCAGGCGATTCTCCAACTGCCCGAGCATATCATCCCCCTCTGCGTAGTGCCCGTAGGCATTCCCGCCGAGTCTCCCGCCGTGAAAGAGAAGTTCAACGAAGACAATATCCGCTACAATAGGTGGTAATACCACTTCCACTATCCCTCTTGTAAACAAAAGACAGCGGCTGACCAACGTCAGTCGCCGTCTTTTTATAGCCCGCACCGTTTCTCACTGCCTACAAGAGCGGTAGTGCCTTTTCCATTTGGTTGCTGCGGGACCCTTTGAGCAGGATGGTGGCTCCGCTGATAGGGTGCTCTTGCAGGTAGACGCACAAAGCATCTGCATCGGGGAAGACGGGATACGGCGAGGTGGTGGCGGCATACTCTTCACCCACGAGCAATACCGTGGGGGCTTTGCGCTCCGCCAGCATGTTCACGATGTTCTGGTGCTCCAAGTGGCTGTACTCGCCCAACTCGCGCATAGCACCAAGGATATACGTATCGCCCGTGAAAGCATTGATAGCCGCCTGCATAGAGGTGGGGTTGGCGTTGTAGGCATCCGCAGTAATCGTGTTGCCGCGGCTACTATGTATTAACTGCGAACGGTTGTTGGTGGGGACATACGCGCGGATAGCGTCCAGCGCCGCCTCGTCTGAGATTCCAAAGAACGCCCCCGCGCAGCGAGCCGCCGACACGTTCTCTGCATTGTAGTTGCCCACCAGATGCGTACCCTCGGGCATAGTGCCGGTATGGTAAGGGATGAGCGAAACCTCCTTCTCCCCTGCGGCAGCAGTGAGCATATCTCGGAGGTAGGGGTTGTCGGCGTTTTGGAAGATGGTGCCGCCGTGGGCAACGAGGTAGTCGTATAGTTCGCGCTTGGTCTGCTGCACGCCCTCAAAAGAGCCGAAGCCTTGCAGGTGCGCCCTACCAACGTTGGTGATAAGCCCGTAGTCAGGCTCTGCCACCTCCACCAACTCCCGTATGTCGCCAGGGTGCGACGCGCCCATCTCCACGATAGCCAACTCATGGTCGCGCGTGAGTTGCAGGAGCGTAAGCGGCACGCCAATGCTATTGTTCAGGTTGCCCTGCGTATAGTGGATACGATACTTGGTGCGCAATACCGCGGCGGTCAGTTCCTTCGTGGTCGTCTTGCCGTTGGTGCCGGTGATACCTATGACGGGCAGCCCCAACTCGCGCCGCCAAGCGCGCGCCAACTGCTGCAACCCGACTATGCCGCCGCGCCCGCTTGCCTCTTGGTCCGGCAACACGGCATGGTCCGCACCGAAACGCTCGCAAAGCATTTGATAAACAGCCTCATCGGATACCACAGCCATACTCGCCCCCTGCTCCAAGGCTTGGGCGGCAAACCGGTTGGCATCGAAGCGCTCGCCCCTAAGCGCAAAGAACACGCAACCCGTAGGCAGGTTGCGTGTGTCGGTACTCACACAAAGCGAGTGCTTATTTCTTGTTAGGAAGTTCCAATCCATAGCCTTTCTTCTTGTCTTCTATTTTCAAAGCAACGGAGAAGATAAACGCGAGCACGCCAAACGAAGCGAACACTATCATCGGCACGAGATAGCCGCCTGTAGCCACACGCAGTTTGCCAATCAGCAGCGGCACAAGGCAGAGTCCGATATTCTGCACCCAGAAAATCAGGCAGTATGCCGAACCGAGCACCTTCTCATTAATGATTTTCGGCACACTGGGCCACATAGATGCCGGCACAAGCGAGAAACTAACGCCCAAGACAAGGATGGTGATGAGCGCGAGGGTTTTGCTCGGATAGTGCGGCAACACAAACGCAAAGACACTATGGCAGATAATCATTATCACGGCGCCGAGCATCATCATCGTAGCGCCTTTGCCCTTGTTGTCGATGAACGAACCGAGGAAGGGTGTGAGAATCATCGCCAAGATAGGGAACCACTTAAACAGACCTGCCGCCTCCGCATTGGTCATACCCGGGATGGTCTCTTCGAGGAAGTTGGTCGCGAAACGTTGGAAGGGGAAGATGGCGCTGTAGTAGAGCACACACAAGAGTGCAATAATCCAGAACATCTTAGACTTGAAGATTTGTCCGAGGTCGGAGAAGTGGAACTCATCTTCGGGGTCTTTCTCTGCAGTTGCCTCGCCAATAGCCACCAGTTGCTTGTCGAACTTGGTGTCCATGATAGTGAAGACAAAGAAGTTCAGCAGACCTATCACGAGCAGCAATGCCGAGAACAAGAACGGTGCAACCACCGAGTTCATGCCGTTTACCGCGAAATGCTCAGAGATAAGCGGCGAGAAGAACATCGCTGCAAAGACACCGATACGCGCAATAGACATCTCCAATCCCATTGCCAGCGCCATCTCTTTGCCTTTGAACCACTTCGCAAGAATCTTGCTGACGGTAGTACCCGCCATCTCGCAACCACAGCCGAATATCATAAAGCCGAACATCGCCATCTTCGCAGAGCCGGGCATAGAAGTCCACCATGAGTTGAGCCAAACCATTTCATTGGCTCCGAACCACTCGGAGATACCTACATACTTGATAGCGGCTCCGAGCACCATCAGCGAGGCGGAGAGCAGACCGGTGAACCGCACCCCCATCTTATCGAGGATGACACCGGCAATAATCAAAAATCCGAATACGTTGAGCAAATACTCGCCCGCCGCATACGTGCCGAAGACACCTTGGTCCCAGCCGAGGTGGGGAGTCTGCTCCAACAGAGATGCCAACGGCGAGAGGATATCCACAAACATATAGGCAAAGAACATCATCGATGCCACCAATACTAATACTGTCCAACGTGCCACAGCCGAATCACGCAATGTGGCTTGCAATTTTTCTACCATTGTTCTAAAGGATTAGGAACAAAGAACAAGGAACAAAGACAAAATAGTCTTGTATAGTGAAATGTAATCAGTCTTGGTTCCTGGCTCTTGGTTCTTTGTTCTTGATTATTATAAGGCTTCGTCTTTCATAGGGTTAGGGCGCGGAACAAACTTGTTCTTCCGCTTCAGCCATGCGGTTTTCTTCTTCTCATACTCCGCATAGCGGTTTTCTAAATACCCGTCTGCCATGATTGGATAAAGGATGAAGGATAAAAGATAAAGGACTTATTACACTCGTCTCTGAACACTCATAGTCAAAAGTAATTCAGTCTTTCAGCGAACGCAGTGAGCGGTCTTTTATCTTTCAGCGTAGCGGTCTTGGGTCTTACTTGATTCCCAACTCTTTCTTCACAGCGGGCATAGCGTCCAAGGCGGTCTCGGAGATATAGACCATCACCGCAGAGTCGAAGATATACGTGTAGCCCTCTTTCTGTCCTACTGCTTGGATGGCTTTCGACATCTTCTCATGCACGGGAGCCAGCAACTCTTGTTGCTTTTTCTGGATATCCTGCTCTGCCGTTTGGTAGAAGAGTTGGATACGCTGTTGCATCTCCTGCAACTCTTGCTGACGAATCTGCTTGATGGCGTCTGCCATAGTAGCCTCTTGGGCTTGATAGTCCTGCACTTTCTTTTGGAACTCTTCTTGCATCATTGCCAACTGGCTCTCATACTGCGACTGGACGGTATCCATCTGTGCACGTACTGCATTCACTTCCGGCATTTGTGCAAAAAGTTCCTGTGTGTTCACATGACCAAACTTCTGTGCGCTTACTGCCATCGGCAACACCAGCGCGATTGCTAAAATAATCTTTTTCATATGTATTTAGTTATAATTTACAATGTTTAGTTAGAACCAAGTAGCAAGAGCTAAGTTAAGATGAAAGATAAAGAATGAAAGATAAAAGACTTATTACCTTCATCTATGATTTTTCAGAGTCAATACTATTTAGTCTTTAATCCTGTGTCCTATATCCTTGATCCAAGAATCTATTTTGCCCCCAACTTCTCCAGCACTTGGTCGCTGATATCCAACTTACCTGACATGTATATCAGCGCAGGGTCTGCTGACCTATCGCGCACAATATCAATCTTCTTCTCATTTGCCAACTCCTGTATGGCAGCATAGATATCGTCCTGAATAGGTTTTATCAGTGCCTCACGTTTCTTAAATAGCTCGCCGTCCTTACCGAAGTACTTGCGTTTGAGTTCCAACACCTGCTGCTCTTTCTGCACAATCTCCTCCTCGCGGCGCTTACGCATTTCGTCGGAGAGAAATATCTGCTCCGTCTGATAGTTGCTGCTCAGCACCCGTGCCTCCTGCGAGAGCGCATCTATCTCTTTCTGCCAACGCTTGGAGATAAGCGTCAGTTGCTCATTTGCAGATTCATACTGCGGCAGGTTCTTCAAGATATACTGCATATCGATATACGCTATCGACTGCTCTTTGGCAGCATAGCAACCCACTGCCATCACTGCGCTACACAATATAATAAATAGTCGTTTCATATCTATTTTCTCCCCCGTTGTAGGGGGAGTCAGAGGGGGTCTTCCTTATAGTTCTTGTCCTAAGATGAAGTGGAACTGCGAGCCGCCGTACTGCTTCGAGCCGTTGATTTCGTCGAATCCGTAGCCCCAGTCGATACCCATCAATCCGAACATCGGTAGGAAGATACGCACACCCACGCCGGCGCTGCGCTTCAGGTCAAACGGATTGTAGTCCTTGATATCCGCATAGCAGTTTCCTGCCTCAATGAACGCCAGTGCCCAGATGGTGGCGTTCTGCTCCAGCGAGATAGGATAGCGCAACTCCATGGTGAACTTGCTATATACATAACCCATGTTGCGTCCCGTCTGCGGGTCGTAGGGTGTGAGCGAGCCCGATTGGTAACCACGCATGGAGATATAGTCGGTCGAGTATGTGGAGTAGCCCGACATACCGTCGCCACCCATGTAAAACGACTCAAACGGCGATTTCGCGTACTTGTTGTAATGCCCCAAGTAGCCGAACTCCGCGCGGGTCATCAGCACCAACTTGCTGTCGCGGGTCAGCGGCGTGAACACCTTGCCCGAGAACTTCCACTTGTGGTACTCCAGCATGTGGTAGCGTTCCGAGGTGGTCATGTTGGCATAGTTCTTCCCGTTCATCAGCGACCACGGCGGCGTAATCTTCAGTCCGAGCGTGAACTGCGAGCCACGGCGCGTGTAGATGGGGTTGTCTATGCTCGAGCGCGAGAGTTGCAGGTTCAGCGAGAGGTTGTGGCACATACCGTTGGAAATCAGCAGGTAGGGCCAATCTTTCATCATATAGAGCTGGTAGGAGATATCGCCGTAGAAGGTGAAGTAGTCATCGGGCCAGCGTAGACGCTTACCATACCCCACGCTCACACCGAAAGTGCGCATGTAGATATCCTTGTCGCTCTCCGTCTCTGCCAACTGCTGGTAGTAGTCGGAATAGCCGTTGGCGTAATAATAACTCGAATAAGAGTTCACCAGTTGGTTATACGCCTCTTGGTAACGCTTGGAATAGCCCGACTGCGAAGCGAAGAACACATTGACGCTCAGCGAGTTAGGACGCTTTCCGCCTAACCAAGGCTCCAAGAACGAGAGGCTCGCCGAAGTGTAGTAAACACCATTGGTGCGGGCGTTGATGGAGAAGGTCTGTCCTTCGCCCTGCGGCACGATGCGGTAGGCTTTCTTGTTAAACAGGTTCTGTATCGCAAAGTTGGTGAATTTCAATCCGATAGAGCCTACCAAACCGCTGGCACCCCACCCTAACGAGAACTCTATCTGGTCGCTCGACTTGGTCTCCAACTGGTAGGTGATGTCCACCGTCCCCTCCTCGGGATTAGGCTGGATATCAGGCACTAACTTCTCTTGGTCGAAGTGTCCCATCTGCGCCAACTCGCGCAAGGAGCGCATGATGTCCGACTGCGAATACAACTGTCCGGGCTTGGTGTACAACTCGCGGCGCACTACATGCTCGTATACGCGCGTGTTACCTACTATATTGATTTCGTTGATGGTAGCAGGCTTGCCCTCGTACATACGCATCTCGAAGTCGATACTGTCGTTCTCCACATTCACCTCCACGGGCTCCACATTGAAGAACAGATAGCCTTGGTCGGTATAGAGTTTCGACACCGCGTCATCATCATTGAGCAGGCGGTCGTTGATGGTCTTCAGGTTATAGACATCACCTTTCTTCACGCCCAGCGTCGCGTCCAGCAACTCGTAGGGATACACCGTGTTTCCCACCCAGTTGACGCTGCGGATATAGTATTTATCGCCCTCGCTGATGGTCATATACACGTCCACACGCGTCGGGTCTTCGGGGTTCGGCACCACGCTGTCTGCCACTATGTACGCATCGCGGTAGCCTATCTCGTTGTATTTCTCTATCACTGCCGCCTTGTCGTTCTCATACTCCTCGGCAACGAATTTCTTGGTTCGGAAGAGGTTGATGATGTTGTTATCATTCGTCTTCTTCATCGCCTTGTTGATTTGGTTATGCGTCAGTGCCTCGTTGCCCGTGATGTAGATTTTCCCGACTTTGGTCTTCTCTTTCTTATTCACATTGATAGCCACTTTCACATAGCCCGGGTGGTCTTGGTCAGCCTGCTGCAAAACCTGTACTTCCGCATTGTGGTAACCTTTCTCAGCAAAATACTTCTCTATCACGGTCTTTGCGTGGTCGGAGAGGTTCGGAGTCATCTGGCTGCCGTTGCGGATACCTACTTTCACCTCCACATCTTCTTTCTCGCTCTTTTTCAGTCCGTTATATATCACCTCAGACACTCTCGGACGCTGCTTCAACGCTATCTCCAGCCATATCTTCTGTCCCTCAATCTTTTGGGCTTTTATCTTCACATCCGAGAAGAGGCCTTGCTTCCAGAAACGCTTTATTGCCTTGGTTATCTGGTCCCCGGGCACCTCTATCTTGTCTCCCACTGCCAGTCCGGAGAAGCCGATGAGCACGAAGTCCTCGTAACTGTCCGCTCCCGTAACGCTTATCCCTGCTATCTCGTAGGTCTTGCGCTGATAGGTGTATTCTATCTCTGGCAGGGGCGCATCGGTGCTATCCGTCGCCACTATGTCTGCCACCGAATCAGCCACCACCTGCGCCCGCAGAGCGCCTGCCATCAGCATGCACAACAACAATATATATATATATCGACTATACGCCATTTGCTATTAGCAATGCCCCCTCTTAATTCTTAATTCTTAATTCTTAATTAATACTTGCTCGCTCGTCTTGCCGAATCGACGCTCGCGATGTTGGTAATCGACAATCGCCTTGCAGAACTCTTCTTCCGTAAACTCGGGCCATAGGCAGTCGGTGAAGTACAACTCCGAGTAAGCCAACTGCCACAAGAGGAAGTTGCTTATCCGCAACTCTCCGCTCGTGCGTATCAGCAGGTCGGGGTCAGGCATACCCGCCGTGGTCATCAGCGACGACACCAATTCTTCGTTCACGTCCTCCGCTTTCAGTTCACCCGTCTGCGCCTTGCGTACCGCCATCTGCATGGCGTTCGTTATCTCCCAGCGCGCGGAATAACTGAGGGCTATCACCAGTCGCAGCCCCGTGTTGCCGCTCGTCTCCTCCATACACTGCTCGAACTTGCGCTTTGCGCCTTCCGGCAGCCGCTCCGTATCGCCTATGGTCAGCAACCGCACATTGTTCTTCATCAGCGTCGGCGTCTCTTTGGCAATGGTATCCACCAGCAAGGTCATCAGCGCGTCCACCTCCTCTTTCGGGCGGTTCCAGTTCTCCGTGGAGAAGGTATAGAGGGTCAAGTACTGAATACCCAACGCCGCCGCTGTCTCCGTGATGCGGTGCACAGTCTCCACACCCTGCTTATGCCCGTACATACGAGCCAAGCCTTGTTTCTTTGCCCACCTGCCGTTGCCGTCCATGATGATAGCCACATGCCGCGGCATACGCGCTTTGTCTATTTGCGATTGATAGTTCATATATAGTAGTCAGTGGTTAGTAGTGCTGTCCGGGTACGCCCGCGACCTGTCGGGGCTTATAAGTGCTTAGTGGTTATTGGTCAGCGGTCAGAGCATGGGCACTCATAATTCATAATTCATAATTCATAATTAGAACGCCCCTCACTCGCACATTACACAAATTTTCCTGTCTTGTGCAAACTCAAAAACTATGCCAACCGTGAGTTGCGAGGTAACATCATTGTTCAAAAAATTACTGCCGTTTAAGTTATGTGCATTGTTCAACTCATCTATACCTTCCAGATTATCAGCAAAATACACGTTATGTTGCCATGCGGCTTGCAACTGCCATCTATCTGCAAATTTCCACTTCACTCCCACCACAAAAGGCACATACACTTGCACCACAGGGCTATACCCTCGCCATGCCCAATTCGGCTCCATACACATCCCGATGCCTATTCCCACTCCGATATAGGGCGTTATCGGCTTTATCCGCTCATCGTACTGACGCACCCCAAACCGAAAGAAATTGAACTCCCCCACGACATCCACATTCACCATCTGCGTTTCCCAAGGTTGTCCGGGTACGTTCACTGGGGACGCGGGCGTCTCGCCCGCGGTAAATTGTCCGGGTGCGCTAACACCCACCGAGGACGTGGGTGTCTCGCCCGCGGAAAATTGCCCCTTGATATGGTGCGCCAATCCCTTCACCTGCAGTGCCCATCGCTGGTCAAACTTGTAGCGGAAATGCAGACCATACGCCTCGCGCACATCTTGAAACACGTATTCCGTCGCATCGCCCGCATAGTATCCGCAGCCTCCTTGCAGTCCCAACTCACAGCGATACATCCGCTCCGTCTGCGCGCTCACGCTCATTGCCCAAGCGGCGCACGTCCACAATACGATATTTCGCAACTTCTTATCCAATGCCTACAATTCTCCAAAATGAGCGTGCAAAGATACAAAAAAACTACGGAATTTCCAAATATATTGCATACAAAATAAAAAATAGTGCCATTTTTACCAAAAATTAACGCGCTACACGCTTTTTGACAAAATGACACTTGCCTTCTTAGCCGTCGTTTAGCGGACTGTAAGCCGACCATAACTTTTTTAACCAAATAGCAGATTGTTACTTGACAAGCCTCTACCGCTGTCATTTTTGTATCAGCAGGCGGAAGGCGTCTGCCACTTTGCCGACGGCGACCACCTCTATGCGGAAGCGTTTGGACAAGCCCTGTTGCTGCTGCTCGGGGATGATGATACGGCGGAAACCCAATTTCTCCGCCTCCTGTATGCGTTGCTCTATGCGATTCACGGGGCGAATCTCCCCTGCCAAGCCCACCTCACCCGTCAGGCAGGTGTCGGCGTCTAACGCAACATCCATGTTCGACGACAGCACTGCCGCCAGCACTGCCAAGTCTATCGCGGGGTCGTTCACCCGCAAGCCGCCGGCGATATTCAGAAACACATCTTTCTGCAGCAACTTAAAGCCCACGCGCTTCTCCAACACGGCAAGGAGCATGTTCAGCCTGCGGCTGTCGAAGCCCGTACAAGAGCGTTGTGGCGTGCCGTAAGCGGCAGACGATACCAACGCCTGCACCTCTATCAGGAAGGGGCGCACTCCCTCCACTGCCGCCGCGATGGCAATCCCAGACAAGCCCTCGCGCGCCGTAGAGAGCAACATCTCGCTCGGGTTGGTAACCTCGCGCAAGCCGTCTTGCCGCATCTCATAGATACCCAACTCCGAGGTACTGCCGAAGCGGTTCTTCTGGCTGCGAAGCATACGATACATATAGTGTTGGTCGCCCTCAAACTGCAATACCGTGTCCACGATATGCTCCAGCACTTTTGGACCCGCCAGCGAACCTTCTTTGTTGATATGCCCGATGATGAAGAAGGGGATATTTTGCTCTTTGGCAAACTGCAAGATGCGTGTTGCGCACTCCCGCACTTGGCTCAGGCTACCGATGCTCGCCTCCACGCCCTCGCTGCCGATAGTTTGTATGGAGTCTATCACCACCACCTCAGGCTGCAACTCCTTCACATAGCCTAATATGCGTTCAAGGCTGGTCTCGCTCATGATATACAGGTTATCTGCCTTGCCCGCCAGCCGCTCTGCCCGCAGTTTCAGTTGCCGCTCGCTCTCCTCGCCGCTGGCATAAAAGGTCTTTCGCTCACCCATCTGCAAGAGCACTTGCAGTGCCAATGTCGATTTGCCTATCCCGGGCTCACCGCCGAGCAACACCAGCGACCCGGGCACTAATCCCCCGCCCAGCACACGGTTCAGTTCGCCGTTGTGCATGTCTATCCGCATCTCCTCCGACGCCACTATCTCCTGTATCTTCTGCGGCACGCTGTTGCCCCGCGCGCGAATTCCTTTGCTGCCGCTGCCGAACAAACCACTCCCTGTACCGCTCGCAGTGTAAGCATCTTCCACTTCCTCCTCATAAGTGCCCCATTCGCCACATACCGGGCAGCGACCTAACATCTGCGGTGCCTTCGCCCCGCAGCTTGAACAGATATATGTGATCTTCGGCTTTGCCATAGGATGTTAGTTGGTCAGAGTATTCTGAGTATTCTGAGTATTCTGAGTACTCAGATTATTCAGAGTATTCAGAGAGTAGGTTTTTCGCTCTTCGGCTAAGAGGGTGTTCTCGAAGATAGGTTTTGCCTCTTCGAGGAAGAGGCTTTGGTCGAGTACGCGAGCGGAGAAATGCCCGATAATCAGTTGCTTCACATGGGCTTTCTGCGCGATGGTTGCCGCCTCGGCTGCCGTGGAGTGCATCACCACCTTACAGCGGTCTGCCTGCTCTTGAAGGAAAGTTGCCTCGTGGTAGAGCGTTTCCACGCCCTCGATGATTGGCAGTATCTTCTCGCTGTACATCGTGTCGGAGCAGTAAGCATAGCGTTTCACGGGCTCGGTGTCACGGTGGTGCTCCGTAAAGAGAAAGCCGCAGCAGGGCACGGAATGCTTGAGCGGAATCGTCTCCACCGATACCGTCCTGTCTTCGAATATCACCTCGTGCTTGCGCGGATTGATGGCATGGAAAATCACCTCGTAAGGCAGGTCGCTACAATAGTAGTCCAACCACGGACGCAACAACCCCTCTAAGTCTGCGTGGGCGTAGATATGCATGGGCTGCGTGCGACGGAGCATGCCCAAGGTAGAGAGCAAGCCTATCAAACCGAAGCAGTGGTCGCCGTGCAAGTGCGAGATGAAGATATTGTACAGCCGCGCCGTCCGTGTGCCGAGCCGTTGCATGGTAATCTGCACACCCTCGCCACAGTCAATCATAAACGACTTGTCGCACAAATCCAGTATCTGCCCCGATGGCGAGTTCGTCATCGTCGGCTTCGCACTGCCGCAACCTAATATGGTCAGTTTGCAATCGGACATAGGGGAATTTGACAATTTGACAATTTACTATTTGACAATTTGACAATTTACTATTTGACAATTTAACAATTTACTATTTGACAATTATACATCGCACGGACAATTGTAAAATTGTCAATTGTGAAATTGTGAAATTGCCAATAGTTTTTCCTTTACGCTTTCGCCGAGGGCGGTCTTTCGGTCGATATGCTCGAGCACGGCTTTCACAAAGGAGTTGCTCTCGAAGGAACCGCGCACGGACTCGAAGTCGGCTTGCTGCTGCGAGCGGTCGCCGTCCACACCGAAGCCGGTGCGGCTGTTGAGGTCGAACTCCTTGCGCGCGTCGTCATAGACCATTCTATCCAGTCTAACAACGGCATTCTGCCAGTCGTCTATCGACTTGAGCACCTGCTCTACACTCACTTCTGCCACTGTGCAGCCCCATATCTGCTCCAGTTTCTCCGCTGCCCAAGTCCACTCGTAGGAGTAGTACTGCTCGTGCATCTCGCGGAAACGCTCTTGTATCTGCTCCGGCGTCATGCCGCCCTGCTCTACTATGTCGTCCATCAGGCGAGTTACCTCCGAGCGAGGGGCTATCAAGCCTGCCAAGTCCACCCAGTCGCCTTTGCCCACGGCGCTATCGGGCTGCAATGCTGCATGCAGGTCTTCAAGGCTGTGGATGTCTGCTTTCTCAATACGCGAGATAAGCGAGTTGCCCAAGAACTTCGCAATACCGATACTATATAGTTCGCGCCCGTGCGCGAGTGAGGAGTTGCGTATCTTGCAGTTGTTGTAGCCATAGACCTCGGTATTCTCGCCACTCAGTTGCTGCAACTCGTTCAGCACCTCGCGCCCGCGCCACATCTTCTGCACCGTGTAAGGCGAGAGCAGGTTGAAGTTGATAAAATCCAACTTATCAGGGTCTTTACGGTTGTCGCGCTTGGGCCATTTCTGCGCGTCGCGGATAGTCCCTACCGTGCGAAGGTTTGCGCCCGGCACGAGGTACGACTCCGATTGATTCTCTATCAGGTAGGAGAACGGCAGTTCGCTGGTGTCCGCGTGGTGGGTATGGCGCCCCATCACGAGCGAGAAAGCACCTATCTTCGAGGGCCAGAGCAGGTAACTGTCGGAGGTGGTCTTCGCCCCGCGCTCTGCAACACCTTGGTGGATAGGACCTAACTTGTACATGTGGTTCGACTGGTTGCTGCCCGAGCCGGCGTTCAGGAAGGAGAACATACCCGCTATCAGCAAGGTCGATTTGTGGTGCGTTACCGTGTACGGACCGGCAAAGATAGCGCATGCCTCGCCGTGCATGCCTTGGCAGTTGCTAAAGAAGAGCGATTCGCCTGCCGAGTAGTGCTTGTCGAAGATACAACCTTGCCCGACGAAGCACTTGTCCACCAGCGTCGAGTCGCCTATCTCCACACCCGAGGAGATGATGAAATCGGTGCATTTCACGCCGCTGCCCAACTTCACGGGTGCGGCAGCATTAGAATTGACGGAGCCGTTCTTCAGGCGTGACACGCCCACCAACTGTGCGTTGTCGCCAATGCGCACATTCTTGATACTGCCGCAGTTGAGGATACAAACATTGTTGCCTATCGAGCCCATCGTGTCGGCTTGCGTCTCTGCATAATCGTCCACCATCTTCTCCAGTGTCTCTATAAGCACGGGGCGGTGGCGGTAGAGCGTCATCACATAGGCGAGGCTCGCACTCAGGCGGTCAAAGATAGGAATCTCTCTGCCCCCGCCCTCGTTCATCACAGGCACACGCACACCGTTGCCGAAAGTGGTCTTGCCGTCCACGAGGATGGAGTTCACATTCTCGATACAGGTGTCGTTGCCAATACGGTAGTTAGCGATGTAGTTGTGGATATTGTAGAGGTGCACATTGTCGCCTATCTCGCAGTTGTGGAGCATGGCATGCTGTATGCCGGCATGCACACTCAGCCCGCCCGGGAGGGCAAACTCGCGGTTGAACACGCCCATCTTCACCGTGCCGGAGAACTGCACATCGCGCACGAAAGTGGCGTCAAAGCCATCTTTCACCCACACTTCGCGCCAGTTCTTTGCCGAGCAACCCTGCGCAATCAGTTGCGCTTGCTCTATGTCTGTCAAGTTTCTAAACATAATAGGAGAATTTAGAATTTAGAATTAAGAATTAAGAGAGCGTCGGAACTAAGTTTCAGAGCATGCGCCCTCTTAATTCTTAATTCTTAATTAATTACTATTTGGTTTTCAGATAGATACGAGTGAAGACCTGTCGGGTGTAGGCGGGGAAGTCGCCTGCCATGAGCCAGCCGTAGTAGCCCTTGTCGCGGCGATAGACATCCGCCACGCGTTGGTTCTTGTACTTGCCAAAAAGGAATATCTCCTGCCCCTCTTGATCGTAGCCCACGCGCCCTGCGAAGTCGGCATAGCGGGCAGGTCCCGTAGTGTATTCGGCGAGTGCCTCGATGGTGTCGGGCAGGTCGTAGCGCTCCAATTGGGCTTTCAACACCTCGTAGGTCGCCATGGTGTCGGCATTGGCTGAGTGGGCGTTCTCCAATTCCTTGCCGCAGTAGAAGCGATAGGCCGAGGCGAGGTTGCGTTGCTCGTTCTTCACGAAGATTTGATAGGCATCCACGCAGTGTTTCTGCTTCAGGTTCACCTTCACGCCCACGCGCAGGAACTCCTCGGCGAGCAGCGGGATGTCGAAATGGTTGCTGTTGTAGCCTGCGAGGTCGCTGTCTTGCAGCATGTCCGCCAGGTCTTGCGCTATCTCGCGAAAGGTGGGGCAATCTGCCACATCGGCATCCGTGATGCCGTGTATCTGCGTACTCTCCTCGGGAATATGCATCACCGTCTCCTCCACAAACGGCTTGCCAAACGCGTCCGTCTTGTGGCGAATCACGGTGGGCTTTACGCGCAAGGTCTTTCCCTCGGTGTTGCCGTTGGGAAAGACCTTGTAATAACTAATCTCTACAATGCGGTCCGTAGCGATATTCAGTCCCGTTGCCTCCAAGTCGAAGAATACCAACGGGCGGGTCAAATGCAGGTTCAAAATGGTTTCTTTTGAATTATGAATTAAGAATTAAGAATTATGAGGGCTCATACTTTTTTTAATTATGAATTATGAATTACGAATTATGAGTGCCCATGCTCTGAAAACAGGCAGGCAACACCCTCTTAATTCTTAATTCTTAATTCTTAATTATCAACGCCCTCTTAATTCATAATTCTTAATTCTTAATTAAACATAGACATTAGTCATTGAGGAGCATAGGCATGAGGAGCATGAGCAGTTCCTCGTTCTCCTCGTTCTCGGTGGGAAGGATGAGTCCTGCGCGGGCGGAGTCTGCCAGTTGCAGTTTCACATCCTGCGAGCCTATCACGCCCAAGATGTCAATCAGGAAAGGCGCCTTGAAGCCTATGGACAGCGGCGTGCCCTCGTAAGCGCAAGCGATGGTCTCCTCTGCGCTGGTAGAGAAGTCGATATCCTGTGCGGAGATGTTCAGACGGTTTTCGCTGAGCGACAGTTTCAAGAGCGAGGTGCTGGTGTTCGCGAACACCGCCACGCGCTTGCAGGCAGCAATAAGCGTCTGCTTGTCAATCACCGCTACGTTGGTGTTGTTCTGCGGAATCACGGCATTGTAGTTGGGGAAGCGACCCTCTATCTGACGGCAAACCAAGGTGGTCGTGCCGAATGCAAAGCGCGCATTCTTCGCGCCGAAGGTGATGACCACGTCGCCTTCCACTTTCGCCAGCACGTTCTTGAGCAAGCCGGCGGGTTTCTTCGGCAGGATGAAACTAACTGGCTCTGCCGCGCTCACAGAGGTGTTCACAAGGCGCACCAAGCGGTGTGCATCCGTAGCCACCAGCGTGGTCTTGTCGGTAGCGATATCGAAGAAAATACCGTTCATCACGGGGCGCAACTCGTCATCCGCAGTACAGAAGAGGGTCTTGTTGATGGAGTCGAGCAGCACCTTGGCAGGCATCGTGATGGTATGCGAGCCGTCCTCCTCGGCTGGCATCTCGGGATACTCGTTGCCGTTCACGCCCACAAACGAATACGTACCGTTCTGGCTCACCATCGTTACCGCGAAGTTCTCCTCGCCGATGGTGAAGGTCAGGGGTTGCTCGCTATACTCTTTCAGGGTCTCTATCAGCAGTTTGGCACCTATCGCCACCTTGCCGGCCCCCTCTGCGTTCTCTACATCCAAAGAGGTGCGGATAGTGGTCTCGCCGTCTGAAGCAGTTAAGGTAAGCACATTTCCATTCAGGTCGAACAACACATCCTCCAATATCTGGAGACTGTTTTTGTTTGCGATTACACGGCTCACTGCGGTCAACTGACCGAACAGTTGCGTACTGGATACATTGAATTTCATATCGGTTTGCTATTATCTGTTATTATCGGTTATAAATTCGCCGCAAAGATACTAAAAAAAATCGAATTACGCAAATTATTTAGAAAAATTTTCCCTTACAGATTATCTTTTCTTGTCTGAATGGCTTTTTAACGAACATGGAGCCCGTGTCAGACTATGCGCCGTGATTCCCTTTTCTTCCTCGAGCCTGCCAACTGCTAATCAGCAGTCGTGCTCGGTTTCTGCTCGGTTCCTGCTCGGTTTCTACTCGGTTTCTGCTCGGTTCTGACACGAGGCTGTACCGAGACCTTACCGAGACCTTACCGATACTTGTACCTGAACCGCCGCACCTTTGGGGCTAATCGGATGAAAACCGGACGGAGCAACATAACCAACTCGCAAACATAGGCAAACAGGATGCCCAATAAACATGCTGCTAACTATTTTCGGCAATGTTTCTTGGGTTTTGTCCGTTTTTGTAACCCAATATGTAGTATTCATTTGCGTATTTCAGAAAAAAGCAGTATCTTTGCAGCGTGAAAATTGGTGTATTCGATAGCGGATATGGCGGACTGACCATCTTGGAGCAGATTCGCAAGCAGTTGCCGGAGTACGATTACCTGTACTTGGGCGACAATGCGCGTGCACCGTATGGCACCCACTCGTTTGAGGTGATTCACCAATACACCTGGCAGGCGGTGCAGTACCTCTTCGGCGCTGACTGTTCGCTGGTTATCCTTGCCTGCAACACGGCGAGCGCGAAAGCCCTGCGCACCATCCAGCAGCAAGACCTCCCCCAATGGCAACAATCGTCAAATAGTAAATTGTCCAATTGTCAAATACGGAATGTGCTCGGCGTCATCCGCCCCACAGCGGAGGAGGTAGCCGTCCGCACGCGCAACGGGCATATAGGCGTGCTCGGCACACCCGGGACAGTGCAGAGCGGCAGTTATGTCATCGAGTTGCAGAAGCAGCGCGCTGACCTCCGTATCGTGCAGCAGGCATGCCCGATGTGGGTGCCGCTGATAGAGAACGGCGAGCACCTCCAGACGGGTGCCGACTACTTTGTGGACAAGTACCTCCGCCTGCTCTTTGCCCAAGACCCGCAGATAGACACCCTCGTGCTCGGCTGCACCCATTATCCGCTCTTGATGCCGAAGATTCAAACCGCCCTCCCTGCCATCGCCGCCCACGCGGTGGATGTAGTGGCGCAGGGCGAGATAGTAGCCCGCTCGCTGCGAGACTATCTCCGCCGCCATACCGACCTCGCCGCCACGCTCTCCCGAGGCACTACCTGCACCTACCTCACCACCGAGCAGGCGAACAAGTTCTCCGACTCGGCATCCCTCTTCCTCCGCACCCCCATCAACGCTCAACACGTGGTGTTATAACAGGTTTCTAACATATAATGATCGTGTAATTATTCGTATAATTTTCAGGGCGAATGAATGATTAACCACACGGAAATTATATGTTGAAGCAAAACTGTTTTCGTTTCCTTTTAGAACCTAAATTTTGGCAATATTGGTCAAAACACAAAAGAGACTACCCGTGTTGGATAGCCTCTTTTTATATCTGTTCGTCTGAGCGAGGCTTATTTGCTTACCACGCCGCCCAATACGTTGTATATCGCTTCGCCGCGTTGGATATAGAGCATACCGTCCTTGATGAACTTCGTAGCAGGCGTAATTGCATCGTTCTCCACATCTTCTATCGCCAACGCAGAGTTCGTAACGGGCACGCCCTCGTAGGTGATATGGATGGGTACATCGTAGGAGTTCAGTGCATTCACCTCCACGCTGATTTTCTTGCCGCCGTCCACTTTCTTCACCACTACTTGACCTCCGAAGAAGAAATAGAGGGGTTTATATAGATCTGTTACATTTCCGTTCTTTATCATCGTGGAGTCAAAATAAGCGGCGAGCGATGGATATGCTCCACCATCTTGCACGCCGTAAGATGCCAATACGGTGCCCGATTCCTGCGACCAGTTAATAGGATAGATGCCCTCGGGAATGGTGATTTGCGGGTCTTTCTCATCTGAGAAGAACACGATTTGCGTCAGCAAGGCAATCGGATCGCCCTCGTGGAAACTATTACCTACCCAATAGAGCATATTGCTTGACTGATGGGCTACATCCGATACATAGCACCTATCTGCTTCGGTATAGGTCCAGTCTATGTCCAGATTCTTATCATCGCAGTCGTATTGCAGACGATAACGCGTATCTACCGCAAGGTGGAAGCGATAGAGGATATCGTTCGTAGCAAGAAGTTCTGCTTCTGCGAAGATGGTGCCGTTGGCGATATGGCTCTGCAACCATCCGTCCACAAAGTCTTCTGTCGTCTGCGTTGTTTTGCCATCCTTCTCCTCAATGATATAGAAGGCTTGGTAGTTGTAGTCGAACTCAAACTTGCGGAACATGCCATCCATTGTCCATCGTCCTACCAACGAGTCGCCGCGCGGAGAAATCATCACGAAATACTGTTTGTTATCCTCCAGCTGCGACATACCGTACATAGACCAAGAGTTGTTGGTATCTCGTCCATCAGAGAACTTGCAGTTGTGGATAGTCACATCCACGGTATCTTTCGGCTGCGCAATATAGTAAGTCATGTGTATCTCATACATCCTGCCGACATAAGTCGTCATCCATGTAGTGAGTCGGATAGTGTCTTGCGTCTTGTTGGGGCGTACGCTGCAAGAAACATCTGCCAAGCGCTCTTGTACCACCGTTCCGCCGGCTTTCGTAACATAGAGCATGGTGGCTTCGGTAAGGATATCTCCGAAGCGCGCAAAGTAGTCGCCTTCTTGATGGATAGAGCGCGCATAGAATCCCACAGCAGCCGCGATGCTATCGGTCTCTTGATAGAACTGCCAACCTTCGTTCTGGTCAGAGATAACAACGCAGTGCCCGGGCATATTCACCACTATCGTATCTTGAATAGCATCTACGCGCGAGCACATAGAAATTTGATAAAGCTTATGGTCGTTGGCTATCACCTCTGCCTTCACATGGGTAGAGTCGTTCACCGAGGTAAACTCCACCTTACCCCACAACTCAATGAGGCTATTTTGACTGGCGTATGCGAGTTGTTTGATTGATACATTCATATTAGGCGACTCCACGGTGCCGGATATGGCACCTGTGAGCAACTCAATGGCATAGTCATCGTTGTAGCCGTCTATGTAGTAGCCTCCGCCATCGGATGCGTTCGAAGCATCTATCAGCATGTTGTTGATATCAACCACCACGGTATCTTTCGGGGTGGGCAACTCGTGGTGCATCTTCACTTTATAGAGCACGGTGTCGGCAGCAAGGAACTGCGCTGTGAGGTCAAAGACCTTACCTACCTGCTTGGTGTCGGCATTATCCGCATCGGCAGCCAATCCTTGGTCATCTTTGATGGCTTCGTAGCGGATGGTGTCGCCGTTCTCGTAGAACTCTACGAAGGTCTGCGGACGGTTGAAATACGCAAAATAGTATCCCTCGCCGGTAAAGGTAGTGGTGAGCAGGGAAACAGATACCTTCACGCCGTCTGCCGTCTTGCCTTGCATCACAAAGGCGCTGTCCTTCATCAGTATCTCATACACATCGGCATTGGGAACATTGAGTTCCACAGTGTCTTTTGGAAAGACCTGCTCACGGTCGGCATGAATCTTGAAGTACGCCACATTACCCGTCTTGGAGTCTTTACCGGTAATATCGGCATCAATATTGAGCAGGAAAATAGCACCCGTAAGGTGGGTATAGTGCACTCTCAGAGTGATTTCCTCAAACTCATATATGGCAGAATAACGACCATCGTTCCACACTTTCACATAGTTGGCAAAACCTCGTTTTGACACCACCATATCTTCCTTGGTGAAGGTTCCGGTCAAAGATTCGGAAATCCATGAAAGGTCAAAGTCATAATTGCCGGCATGGGACTGCACACCCCATCTATTCTCCGTGGGGTGCAGTATCTCCCAACGAGAATCTGCCTCTAATTCAATGACCTCTTTGATGGTATCGCCTTGCGCCATGGCGGGGCTCATTGCCACCGTTGCATCCTCCTTTTCTGCGTTCAGCCGCTCCATCACACGCTGATCGAGCGCATTAGTAGTAGGAGTTCGGAACACACTCTGACGCTTCGGGAGCACGCTCTCCGGCGTCATCTCTGCCTGTGCAAACACTGTCGCTGCCGTGCACAAGGCGACGAAAATAAAAGATACTTTTCTCATGATTATAGTTTAATAAATTGAGTTTTAGTTAGTTTTCAAAGGGCAAAGGTACTGCTTTTGTTTGATATATGCAAATTTATGCAGAATATTTAACTTTTGTTTATCTCGTAGCCACTAATTGTACTGTCTAACAGCAAATGCAATTTTGAGTGCAAAGTTAATCAAAGTTTTTGAAGAAGCAAAATTTAGGTGTGTCAAAGTTCAATTTTTCTCTGGGTCTGTTGTTTAACTTCTTCTGAATGTTCATTATTTTCTGTGGGGAGACAAGGTTGAAATCGGTATGTTTCGGTATGTAGCGTCGGATGAGTTTGTTGGTGTTTTCAACACATCCTTTCTGCCATGAGGAGTACGCATCCGCAAAATAGACAATCACATCTTCTTTGTCTTTCATGCGCAATCCCTTGGTAATCAGTTGATGTGAAGCGAACTCACTTCCATTATCCGTGGTGATGGTTTTCACAGTCTTCCGATATGGCATGAGCAGCCTCACAACCGTCTTGGCGATAGGCTCCGATTTCTTGCCGGTCTTTATCTTCTCCATCATCAGGAAGTTGGTACTTCGTTCCACCAACGTCAGTATCACACGCTGACGACTATCCACTATCAAATCCATCTCCCAGTCTCCAAAGCGTTTGCCATTGGCTTCCGCAGGGCGTTCGTGAATGCTTGTCCTGTTCGGGATATTATGCCACCACAAAAGGTCATCCTTGCGGTGATTAGGTAAGGTACTGTTCTTGCGCTTCAGGCATTTCTATTGGGCAACTTTAAAAACATACTGATTATCACGGTTGGCGTTGCGTTTTACCTCACGCGTGAT